>NZ_CP085524.1:2026666-2725000 GCF_004353525.1 Zhaonella formicivorans | reverse complement strand
GACTCCCTCGCTTCGCTCGGTCGCTGGTGACTTAACTTCCGTGGGCGGATTGTGTTCGGGTGTATCCCCTCCGCCATTACCACCAGAAATGCTTTATTCATTTTTAGCGCCATCTCCAGCGCCGAACTCGGCGTCCCACAGGGACTCCCTCGCTTCGCTCGGTCGCTGGTGACTTAACTTCCGTGGGCGGATTGTGTTCGGGTGTATCCCCTCCGCCATTACCACCAGAAATGCTTTATTCATTTTTAGCGCCATCTCCAGCGCCGAACTCGGCGTCCCACAGGGACTCCCTCGCTTCGCTCGGTCGCTGGTGACTTAACTTCCGTGGGCGGATTGTGTTCGGGTGTATCACTCCGCCATTACCACCAGAAGTACCTTATTCTGCTTGCTTTGTGGTCAGCTTTCAGCCTTCAGCTTCCCAATCATTTCTTTTTAGTCTTTTTGTTTTTAGCTGACAGCTGATGGCTGACAGCTGCCGGCTATTTTGTTCTCTCAAAACTGCACAGCGATTATTGGCTTTAAAGGATTCTTGCCTCTCAGCTGCCAGCTGATGGCTTTTATGGTCAAGCCCTCGACCAATTAGTACTAGTCAGCTCCACGCCTTACGGCGCTTCCACTCCTAGCCTATCTACCTGGTATTCTTCCAGGGGTCTTACTGGACTACTCCATGGGAAACCTCATCTTGAGGGGGGCTTCGCGCTTAGATGCTTTCAGCGCTTATCCCTTCCAGACTTAGCTACCCAGCTGTGCCGTTGGCACGACAACTGGTACACCAGCGGTCTGTCCACCCCGGTCCTCTCGTACTAGGGGCAGCTCCTCTCAAGTTTCCTACGCCTGCGACGGATAGGGACCGAACTGTCTCACGACGTTCTGAACCCAGCTCACGTACCGCTTTAATGGGCGAACAGCCCAACCCTTGGGACCTACTTCAGCCCCAGGATGCGATGAGCCGACATCGAGGTGCCAAACCTCCCCGTCGATGTGGACTCTTGGGGGAGATAAGCCTGTTATCCCCGGGGTAGCTTTTATCCGTTGAGCGACGGCCCTTCCACTCGGTACCGCCGGATCACTAAGCCCGACTTTCGTCCCTGCTCGACTCGTCAGTCTCGCAGTCAAGTCCGTTTCTGCCTTTACACTCTCCGGATGATTTCCAACCATCCTGAACGAACCTTTGGGCGCCTCCGTTACTCTTTGGGAGGCGACCGCCCCAGTCAAACTGCCCACCTGACACTGTCCCAACACCCGTTTAGGGTGCCTGGTTAGAATTCCGGTACCTCAAGAGTGGTATCCCAACGCCGACTCCACTGAAACTTGCGTCCCAGCTTCTAAGTCTCCCACCTATTCTGTACATGACGTACCAAAACCCAATGTCAGGCTACAGTAAAGCTCCACGGGGTCTTTCTGTCCTGTCGCAGGTAACCCGCATCTTCACGGGTACTACAATTTCGCCGAGCCCCTCGTTGAGACAGTGCCCAGATCGTTACGCCTTTCGTGCGGGTCGGAACTTACCCGACAAGGAATTTCGCTACCTTAGGACCGTTATAGTTACGGTACTGCCGTTTACTGGGGCTTCGGTTCAAAGCTCCCCCTCTCGGATAACCTTTCCCTTAACGTTCCAGCAGCGGGCAGGCGTCAGCACCTATACTTCATCTCCTCGATTTAGCAGGCACCTGTGTTTTTGGTAAACAGTCGCCTGGGCCATTTCTCTGCGACCTCCTCTCGCTCGTATTTGCTCTATACTCACGATACCGAGGTACCCCTTCTCCCGAAGTTACGGGGTCATTTTGCCGAGTTCCTTAACGAAGGTTCTCTCGCGCGCCTTAGGATTCTCTCCCTACCTACCTGTGTCGGTTTACGGTACGGGCACCCATTCCCCTCGTTAGAGACTTTTCTTGACAGTTTGGGATCAGTTAGTTCGCTACTTCTCTTTCGCTCCCCGTCACCTCTCAGGCCTCTCGTGAGACGGTTTTGCCTGTCTCACACCCTACTGGCTTGGACGCACTCTTCCAACCGTGCGCTTAACCTACCCTCCTGTGTCATCCCTTCCTCAAGCGGTTAATGGGTGGCATCGGATTCTCAACCGATTATCCATCGCCTACGCCTTTCGGCCTCGGCTTAGGTCCCGGCTTACCCTGGGTGGACGAGCCTTCCCCAGGAACCCTTAGGCTTTCGGCGAAGAGGATTCTCACCTCTTTTTTCGCTTACTCATACCGGCATTCTCACTTCTATCTCCTCCACCACACCTCCCAGTGTGACTTCGACGAAGTTTGAACGCCTCCCTTCCATCCTTTCCGGATCCAAAGCTTCGGTGGTGAACTTGAGCCCCGTTACATTTTCGGCGCAGGGCCACTCGACCAGTGAGCTATTACGCACTCTTTAAATGGTGGCTGCTTCTAAGCCAACATCCTGGTTGTCTGGGCAACCCTACATCCTTTTCCACTTAGTTCACACTTCGGGACCTTAGCTGTTGGTCTGGGCTGTTTCCCTCTCGACCATGAATCTTAGCACCCATGGTCTGACTCCCAGGCTAAATTTATGGCATTCGGAGTTTGAGAAGGTTCGGTAACCTGTTTGGGCCCCTAGCCTATTCAGTGCTCTACCTCCATAAATCATCGCCCGAGGCTAGCCTAAAGCTATTTCGGGGAGAACCAGCTATCTCTGAGTTCGATTGGCATTTCACCCCTACCCACACGTCATCCGCCGACTTTTCAACGTCGGTCGGTTCGGGCCTCCACGAAACATTACTCCCGCTTCACCCTGCACATGGGTAGATCACTCAGTTTCGGGTCTACGACAACAAACTTCCGCCCTATTCAGACTCGCTTTCGCTCCGGCTCCGCTTCCTTCCGCTTAACCTCGCTTGTTATCGTAACTCGCCGGTCCGTTCTACAAAAAGTACGCGGTCATACCCTCTCGGGTACTCCCACTGCTTGTAAGCACACGGTTTCAGGTCCTCTTTCACTCCCCTCCCGGGGTGCTTTTCACCTTTCCCTCACGGTACTTCTCCGCTATCGGTCGCTAAGGAGTATTTAGCCTTGGGAGGTGGTCCTCCCTGCTTCCCACGGGGTTCCTCGTGTCCCGTGGTACTCAGGATACTCTCTTTAAGTCTTCCGCTTTCGCCTACAAGGCTTTTACTTCCTGTGGCGGGCCTTTCCAGACCTCTTCGGCTAGCTTCCAACTTATTTACCGAGAGTCCTTCAACCCCAAAAGCTTTCGCTCTTGGTTTGGGCTCTTCCCCTTTCGCTCGCCGCTACTTAGGAAATCGATTATTCTTTCTCTTCCTCTGGGTACTAAGATGTTTCAGTTCCCCAGGTTCGCTCCTCTATGCCTATTTTCTTCAGCATAGGGTTACGGGATATTACTCCCGTAGGGTTCCCCCATTCGGGTATCTCCGGATCTCGGCCTGCTTGCGGCTCCCCGAAGCTTTTCGCAGCTTACCACGCCCTTCTTCGCCTCTTAGCGCCTAGGCATCCTCCGTGTGCCCTTTTTAGCTTGACCATCCTTGAGTTTTGAGTTTTGAGTGTTGAGTTTTTTTTTCAACTCTTAACTCTTCACTTTTAACTCTTAACTCTTAACTCTTGACTCGCCTAGTGGATTGAATCCTTTTTTCTACCTGCGTGTACTACTTCTCGCTTCCTCTCGTTCGCTTTCCGTAGTCACTTCCTCGCTGTGCAGTTTTCAAAGAACATCCTTTTGCTTTCAGGTATTACTTACTGCTCTGGCCTTCAGCTCTCAGCTGTCAGCTTTTTCCCAAGTTCTTCTCTTGGGTCTTTTGGCTGACGGCTGCCAGCTAATCGCTGACCTTTTGTCATACCCCAGAGACTTCTGGTCTCTGAAAACTAAACAGTGGTTTTTTTATGCCCGATTATCGACCTGGAGTGCTCTTTGGTATTCCTTCTTGGTCCAGCCTTCAGCTATTAGCTATCAGCTATCAGCTTTTTTCCCAAGTTTTTCTCTTGGGTCTTTTTGCTGATGGCTGTCGGCTGTCGGCTGTTGGCTGACCTTTTGTCATACCCTTAAGCTTTTCTCCTTAGAAAGGAGGTGATCCAGCCGCACCTTCCGATACGGCTACCTTGTTACGACTTCACCCCAATCACCAACCCCACCTTCGACGGCTGCCCCCTTGCGGTTAGCTCACCGGCTTCGGGTGTTGTTAGCTTTCGTGGTGTGACGGGCGGTGTGTACAAGGCCCGGGAACGTATTCACCGCGGCATGCTGATCCGCGATTACTAGCGATTCCGGCTTCATGCAGGCGAGTTGCAGCCTGCAATCCGAACTGAGAGCTGCTTTTTGGGATTCGCTCCGGATCACTCCTTCGCCTCCCTCTGTACAGCCCATTGTAGCACGTGTGTAGCCCGGATCATAAGGGGCATGATGATTTGACGTCATCCCCACCTTCCTCCGGTTTGTCACCGGCAGTCCCTTTAGAGTGCCCAACCTCACTTGCTGGCAACTAAAGGTAGGGGTTGCGCTCGTTGCGGGACTTAACCCAACATCTCACGACACGAGCTGACGACAACCATGCACCACCTGTCTCCCTGTGCCAAATGGCTATTTCCACTTTCGTGTGTTTCAGGGGATGTCAAGACCCGGTAAGGTTCTTCGCGTTGCGTCGAATTAAACCACATGCTCCACCGCTTGTGCGGGCCCCCGTCAATTCCTTTGAGTTTCAGCCTTGGGGCCGTACTCCCCAGGCGGGGTACTTAGTGCGTTTGCTACGGCACAGAAGGGGTCGATACCTCCTACACCTAGTACCCATCGTTTACGGCGTGGACTACCAGGGTATCTAATCCTGTTTGCTCCCCACGCTTTCGCGCCTCAGCGTCAGGGTTAGGCCAGAAAGTCGCCTTCGCCACTGGTGTTCCTCCTAATATCTACGCATTTCACCGCTACACTAGGAATTCCACTTCCCTCTCCTACCCTCAAGTTAACCAGTTTCAGATGCAACCTCTCGGTTGAGCCCAGAGTTTTCACACCTGACTTAATTAACCGCCTACACGCCCTTTACGCCCAGTAATTCCGGACAACGCTCGCCCCCTACGTATTACCGCGGCTGCTGGCACGTAGTTAGCCGGGGCTTCCTCTTTAGGTACCGTCACCTATACCGCTTTTCGCAGCATAGACTTCGTCCCTCTTGACAGAGCTTTACGACCCGAAGGCCTTCTTCACTCACGCGGCGTTGCTGCGTCAGGGTTCCCCCCATTGCGCAATATTCCCCACTGCTGCCTCCCGTAGGAGTCTGGGCCGTGTCTCAGTCCCAGTGTGGCCGGTCACCCTCTCAGGCCGGCTACCCATCGTCGCCTTGGTAGGCCGTTACCCCACCAACTAGCTAATGGGACGCGGGCTCATCCTATTGCGGTAGCTTATTCCAGAGGCCTCCTTTTCCTTGCCCCAAGATGCCTTGGGACAAGCTTATCCGGTATTAGCACCGGTTTCCCGCTGTTATCCCGGTCAATAGGGTAGATTGCCCACGCGTTACTCACCCGTCCGCCACTAGCCTTTACTTATAGCAAGCTATTCATAAAGGCCCGTTCGACTTGCATGTGTTAGGCACGCCGCCAGCGTTCGTCCTGAGCCAGGATCAAACTCTCCATAGATATCTAGGCTATCAGCTTCCAGTTTTCAGCCTTCAGCTAAAAACTTTCCGCTGCCTTTTTTCTTGGTTTGTTCAATCGGCTCGATTGTCTTCTCTTCACGAGTTTCTCTTTCGATTCATTTCTTCGCCAGCCCCACTCTAGCTGATAGCTATGAGCTCTTGGCTGACGGCTAAAAGAATCGGGCATGTCGTCTTCCACTGTTCAGTTTTCAAAGACCAGCTTGCGGCTTGGGCTTTTGCCCCCCGCGCGACAAAATTTATCTTACCATGTCACAAGCTTTTTGTCAACTTCTTTTTTCTTCCCTCGCTGCATTTCCCGCAGTATCCTCTTTCCTTCTTCCTCCCCTGCGCTCCCGCGCCGGGAATTCATATATTAGCACCCTATGTGAAATTTGTCAATTGCTAATTTATGGGGATAAACCTGGCTTTGGTATTCTGTAGCTTTCCGCCGCCAGCCAGCGACAATTACATACTATACCATGCCTTCTTAGCTAAATCAATAGATAGTTAAACCATGCATTCTGCATAGTTAATGAAAAGGGCCCTTACCTTAGAGAGCCCTTTTCAGCTTTTATTAAACTAGTTATTTTTCCTTACTATCTATCTTTTCAATCAGAATTGCGCAGTCAGGACACACCAACTGACAAGTCTTGCAGGCGATGCAGTCTTTACCATGCCCCGGCTCAACGGTAGGTGTCCCGTAAACACCCAGGTGTTCAGACCAGCCTATGGTATCTACCGGGCATTTTTCTATACAAAGACCACAGCCTTTGCAGAGCGCAGGGAAATTATGAAAGATGGCTTTGCCGTTTTTTGTGCTGATTGCTTTAAATTCTACAGGCATATGTGCACCTCCCTTTATACTTGGCCCTGAACTAATTCAATCCCGCGCTCTAAAGCTTTAAAGTTCAATTCGCGCAGTTTGGGATCCTGTTCAAACTTGTAGCCAAGTTTCTTTTCAATAGCCGCTTTAGCCTTTTCTACAGTTACCACTTGGGTGGCACCAATTACTGCACCCATGATCACGATGTTGAACACCCTGGGATGCAGTTCTTCCTTAGCCACTTTAATAGCAGGAATGGCAAGGATTTTAGCGGCATTGGTCGGTAAGTCATTTTCCACGCCTTGTATATTGGCATCATATACAAATAGTGTTTTAGGCCCAACATATTTTTTCGTCCTGCGCACAGCCCGGTCGCTTAAGGCAATAACGATATCCGCTGTTTTAAATTTCGGCGAGCCAATAGGTTCGTCAGCTATTTGCACGTAAGCAACGGAAACACCGCCCCTTTGCTCAACACCGAAATTAGGAATATATAACGCTTCGTGACCTTCTTCGTAAGCAGCTTCAGTTATAATGCCAGCTACAGATTGTACACCCTGGCCTCCTTCACCGGCCAAAGCAAGCTTTACATATTTGCCCATCTCTAGCCCTCCTTCTTTTCACCAAGGGGTTTTAATTCTCCCACTTTAAAGTACTGAGCCATATCTTCCTCAACAAACTTCCAGGTTTGTTCCGCATTTGTTCTCCAGTTTGTAGGGCAGAGAGACAAAGCTTCGACAAAGGAGAAACCATTGCCTTCTATTTGGTTTTGCAAGGCGTTTTTAATAAAACGTTTCAATTGCCTTAAGTTTGCTACAGTGCCGCGGGCAACATAAGCACCTTCTCTGGTGATGGCGCTAACCATTTCCGGACCAAGGGTGGGATAACCTTGAGCATTAACATCCCGGCCATAAGGGGTAGTCTCCGTTTTTTGGCCCGGCAGGGTTGTAGGTGCCATCTGGCCTCCGGTCATAGCATACTGCACGTTGTTAACCAAGATAACAGTAATCTTTTCATTTCTAGCAGCAGCATTCACCAAGTGCTGGGAACCGATGGCATAGCCGCCTCCGTCCCCCATGTAGGCAATGCCGATTACATCGGGATTAGCCCTTTTAACCCCGGTAATAACAGGGGTAGTTCTACCATGGTGAGTCTGTACTGAATCCACATTGAAAAAGTCCCAAGCCAGAAGGGAACAGCCGATATCACAGCCAAAGACTGCTTTGTCTTGTATACCTAATTCTTCAATTGCTTCTCCTAATGCTTTCAGTACCAAAGGATGTCCGCAGCCGGGGCAAAACTTATGGGGTTTAGTTTCAGTGCGCCACACCTTAGGCATTTGTGGTTGAATAGACATAGCCAAACCTCCTTTATACGCTTAAACAAGTCGGCGGACTTGCTCTACGACTTCTTCTACAGTAACACCTTCGCCTGGCTTAAAGTAATTAGTGATCGGTGTTGTCAATCCATATACGGAATGTTTTACAATCTTTTCAAGCTGTCCTACGGAGGACTCTACGATTAAGACGTTTTTAGCTTTACCGGCTGCAGCTTTAAGCTGCTCCACGGGGAAAGGCCTCAGAGTTATGGGGCGGAAATGGCCTGCCTTAATGCCTTCTTTCCGAAGAGCTTTAACAGCACCTTGCACAGCCCTGGAAACAACACCATGGGCTACTACTAAAACTTCTGCATCTTCCGTATCAAATTCTTGATACTCTACGATCTCTGGAGCTACCCTCTCGTACTCTTTCTTTATTTCCATAACTACTTCATAAAGCTCGTCTTCCATGTTGTAAGTATTTCTTAAATGGCTGGGATCCCTGTCTACGCCAGGCATTCCTGACTTACCTACATATGGCTCTGTAGGAACCATTTTAATCCCTCGCGCTTCGGGATCATAGATAGTAACAGACTCTCTCATCTTGGATTGATAGCCGTCGCCTAGAACAAAAGTCGGAAAACGGTATTTCCATGCAGTGTTAAACGCTTTAATTGTGTAGTCAAAGAGATCCTGTTGCCCGGAAGTGGAATAAACGATTCTGAACCCTTCACCGTTTCCTCCGAAACAGGTCATAGTAACTTCCTGCTGCGAATAAATTACGGTTGCCGTGGACGGCCCCCCTCTTTGACATACAACTAATACGGTTGGGAGACGCATCATTTCAGCCATGGACATGGATTCCTGCATTAGAGTGTTGCCGGGACCGGCGGTGGCGGTAAATGCCCTTTTGCCTGCCAGGACTCCCCCTACGCAAGTGAATCCGGCAGAAATCTCATCTTCTGTTTGCAAGAAACTTCTGCCATACTTGGGTGCAAGTCTTGTCCAATAGTGCATGATTTCATTTTGCGGAGTGATTGGGTAACCATACATGATATCTGCGCCAGCTGCCAATGCTGCCCAAGCTACCACTTCGTTACCTGTCATGAATGCCCTTTTCTCACCTTGAATTGGCTTTTCAGCCATTAAACAACACCTCCTGGTTTAATATAAACTGTTGAAGTAGAATAAAAATTTCCGCAGCCTGCTGTTGTGATTCCTATTGGAATCCACCGGCTTCGCTTTGGGTAAGCGGTTGAGGCCGCGTGCTATTACCAAAAGGTCTGCGGCATAAAACGCCGCAAATACCTTATAGGGTTGCCCATGCTGTCCTGAGGTCCAAGTTCATCTCTAAACCTTTCTTCGGCGGATGTGGCGATTACAGGTATATTTAGCTCCCGGGCAGCCTCAGTGACTATTGTGGCCCCTTCCTGTATCACTTTAGCGGTGGTCTCTTCCCCCAGATGGGTATTATTAATCAAGCCATCCACTCGCCCCAAAGTCTGAACATACTCTATAATTTCTTTTGCATTGGCTGTCATGGGCCTGGATGCGTTTATTACAGCAAATATCTTCAAAAATCTATTCTCCTGGAAACCTTCCAGCAAATTGAGGATCTTAGCTCCTTCTACACCATAGCCTATATCCAAGATAATGTCCCCCGGGCGCTTTAACACCCAACGCATCTTAGGGTGTAATATTGACCCTGCTTCCCCCAAACCAAAAGTCTCTTTGGTTTCCCAGGCAATTACCGAAAGGCCCAAATCCTCCAGCTTTTTTTTGATGGGCCTTAAAGTATAAAAGGGTTCTACTATATCGAGATCAGCCAGCGTAACCTGCCTGCCTTTTTCCAGCAGCTCTAACGCACGGTTTACCGCATTTTCACTTTTTCCGCTGGCGTATTCACCTATGTAACCTTCAACAATGGGCTGTCCATAGCTTTGCTCTATTTTCCTCACCTCGCCCATATTATTCGCTAAAAATGGTTTTTTATTAGTTTGCGATTTGTAAAAAAGAAATACTACAAAACCCTTTGACAAAATTCGCCCCTACTCAATGATGAGTGTCTGGAACTCAAAAAAATTCTTCCATTAGCACGAAGTGTCATCTTGGTGATTAGAACCAAATTGAGATAAAGTATCACTTAATTATTTAAATCATATTTAAAAACTCATGATTTGATGTTAGATTCTTACAATTGTTAAACCATAAGTTCTTCAAAGAACTGCTTTCTATCCCATATTATAGTCCGTATTCCAAAGAAGGACAAGCATTACCAAGGTAATTCGCCAATTGTCGCCGCTGCCTCTTGACACCTACTTAATTTACCAGGGGCAATTTTTGTCAAAAATTAGGTAATAATTATTCTCACCATAAAATAAGTATAGTCTTTTACATTTTAAACGTCAATCGTAAATCTAAACAAATGTCAAGTATTTTAGTTTCCAATTCGGATTAACTGCTATTTTGTACCCATACAAAAAAACCCGCCGAACGGGTTTTTTGCTATCAGCTTTCAGCTTCTGTATTTCGCCAAAGAACCGGCGCATTCTAAATGCTTTTAACCCAAGATACTTCTACAAGTCTTTAGCCTCCCAAAATGAAATTCAGGATAATCAAGAGAATTAAACCCGGGATACCCAGAAAACCTGCTATCAACACAGTCAGAAGATTGATGGGAATAATAATACCCAAGTAATTGCCTATGAAATTATAACCCCACAATAACAGTAAGCCAAAAATCGAATTAAAAAGGATTTTAAAAACTAATTTAAACGGCTTGACCAAAATCCGACCAACCAAATAGACTAGAAAAACAAGAAAAAAAACTGCAAAAATCAGCTGCACTAAATCTTGCATAGCTTTCACCCCCGTTTCTCCCTCTTTACATTATATACGGAGAAAATAACTTTATGCTAAAGTTTTTGGCAAAATTTCGCTATTTGGCTAAACTTTCATTTCTAAACAGCTTCAAGAGATGGATAAATTTTCGTTCGGCAGCTTCCATTTGATAAATAGCTGCGTCAATCAAATCCTGCTCTGTTACATGGTTAAAAAAATTTCTGGCATTATCCCATTCTTCTTTTGCTGCCTTTAAGGCTGCACTTAAAGAATCTTTTGGATCTTCACCGGGGGCTTCATCAAAACCTTTGAGTTGTTCCTTAAGGGTTCCGATTAATTGGGACAAGTCGAATTCCCTCATACTCTATCCCTCCAAATTCTTACTGGTAAAAGTTTATGCGAAAATTACGTCAAATTGACAACGATTATATTCTTTCCAGCTTTTAACCTAGTTAGAATTTGGAAAAACAAAAAAGAAGAGTGCACAAAGCACTCAATCTAATTCTCTTCTCCCTTCAAAAGCACGGGCCAGAGTCATTTCATCAGCATATTCCAGTTCCCCGCCTACCGGCAAGCCATGAGCAATTCTGGTGACCTTCAAACCTAAGGGCTTAAGCAGACGGGCCAAATACAGAGCAGTAGCCTCGCCCTCAATATTGGGGTTAGTAGCGATAACTACCTCCGTAAAATTATTTTGCTGCAGCCGCTGAAGCAGTTCTTTGATTTTCAAATCGTCAGGCCCCACACCCTCCATGGGAGAAATAGCCCCGTGCAAAACATGATATTGTCCACGGTATTCCCTGGTCTTTTCCAAAGCCACTACATCCTTCGGCTCCTCTACAACACAGATTACTGATGAATCGCGGGTCCCGTCGCTGCAAATATGGCAAGGATCAACATCAGTTATGTTGCAACATAGAGAGCATTGGCGTACCTTGGCTCTAGCATCGAGGATAGCTTCAGCCAACTGTTTAGCCTCAGCTTCCGGAGCATGTAAAAGATAAAAAGCAAGCCTCTGGGCTGTTTTAGGTCCAATGCCAGGCAGTTTATTCAACTGGGCAATGAGGTTTGCTACCGGCTGAGCATATTGAAACATCAAGACACCCCTTAAAACAGTCCTGGAATTTTGAGCCCTCCTGTGATTTTACTCATCTCTTCTGCAACCATTTCCTGAGATTTTCTTAAGGCTTCGTTTACAGCGGCAGTAATTAAATCTTCCAGCATTTCCACATCCTCTGGATCCACTGCCTCAGGCTTAATTTTGATTGCCATTATTTCCTGTTTGCCGTTGGCTGTAACCTGAACAACCCCTCCTCCGCTGGAAGCTTCTACTGTCTTACTGCCCAGCTCTTCCTGCAATTTGGCCATATCAGCCTGCATTTTCTGAACTTGTTTCATCATTTTGTTCATGTTTCCAAAACCCATTTTTCAAACCTCCTAATTATTCGACCTCAACGACTTCACCGCCAAAAATTTCTATGGCTTTTTGTATCAGTTCATCCTGGTTCAACTTGTTCATTTCCTGTCCGCCTGCCGCCCGTTCTGTTTTCAGTATACACCGAATATGTATTTTTGCCCCTAAAATACTTTCCAAAACATGCTCTATTACCTTTTTATTGTCGGGCTGTTCGCTCCTTTCTTTGTGAAATTTGTGCTCCGCTTTATACTGCAAAACCAATTCGTTCCCTTGCAATTCCAACGGCTCTGCCTCAACAAAAAAGGCGTAAGATGTAATTTTGTTTTTTCGCACTCCATCTAAAATTTCAGTCCACTTTTGTTTAATTAAATCCACTGTCAAGCAGGTATCGGGCCCGCCCCCGGCTTCAGAAGGGCGCTGTTTAACCGGGCTAGCCTGCTTCAACTGCTGCTTGGGTGGCACCTTAACCCGGTCACTAATTCCCTGCTGTTCTATTCCCCCTTGTTGTGGCAATATATCCATTATTTTTAATAAAGCCATCTCCAGTAGAATTTGTCCCTGGCTGCTCCATTTAAGATCATTTTCAGCCGCAACAAGGATTTTAATCATGGCCAGCAGTTTTTCCCTGTCAAAGGCTTTGCTCTGTTCCCGCAGTTTAGATAAAACCTCATCAGGCACCGTAATTAGCTCCTCGGATCCCTGACCCAACTGCAGCAGCACTAAGTTTCTTAGGTGGAGTATTAAGTCTGCAATAAACTGCCTTACTTCCTTTCCCTCCGCCAATGCTTCATACAGCATTGTCAAACAACCGGTGGCATCATTAGCCCTGATGGCATCAACCAGGCCCAGCATATAATCATCGCTGACTATGCCCGCAATGTTTGTAACCTGCTCTACTGTTATCTTGTCAACCCCCGAGGCCATGCACTGGTCCAGTAAACTGAGAGCATCCCGCATCCCGCCAAGAGCAATTTTGGCAATCAGGAACAGTGCCCCTTCTTCAGCCTCAATATTATTCCGGCTGACTATCTCTTTTAGACGCTCCACAATTTTTTTTACAGGAATTCTGTGAAAATCGAAGCGCTGGCAGCGCGATAAAATCGTCAGTGGTATTTTATGAGGCTCCGTAGTTGCTAAAATAAACACTACATGGGCCGGTGGTTCCTCCAGCGTTTTTAACAAAGCATTGAAAGCCTCCGTGGTTAACATATGTACTTCATCAATGATATATACTTTAAATCGCCCTTCTACGGGACTTAGCTTAATTTTCTCTCGCAAATCCCTGATTTCGTCTATACCCCGGTTGGAAGCTGCATCAATCTCCAGGATGTCCAAAGCATGACCCGCATTGATGCGCCGACAGCTAACACACTCGTTGCAGGGTTCACCTTCAATATTGTGCAAGCAGTTGACAGCCTTAGCCAAAATCTTAGCCATACTGGTTTTTCCCGTTCCTCTGGGGCCGCAAAACAAATACGCATGACTGGTGCGATTGGCGATTAAAGCATTTTTCAAGGTCCGGACTACGTGTTCTTGTCCTACTACTTGTTTAAAATTGAGGGGCCTCCATTGGCGGTATAGAGCTATATAACCCATTGATAAACACCTCATGCATGCAATATGAGAATTGGCCGTCAGCTATCAGCCGTCAGCTCTCAGCAATAACATTATAAAAACAATCTGTGAATCTATTGTTCCCTATACTATTTTAAACTTAAGACCGTCTAACTAACAGTAAATTTTATCTAGCTTATTCTCTATGTAATCTCTTTTTCCTTTAATAAGCATATTCGGCTAAAACAAAAAGGCTTCAAATTAAAAGAAGCCTTGGTTGTAGATAGTCATTCTGTGTCTTTAGCTAATGGCTAAAGCTATTGCCCTCTTTCATAGTACTGTTATATTTAACTGCCGTGCACCTGCCTTCGAATTGTACTTCCAGGCGTTACCAATGCAGTTAACTCAAACCAGGCAACCCTGCGGCACACGAAAATAGTCACTTACCGCTGCTTCCTTCCGGACCTGACGGGGTTCATGAGTTTTCGTTGCGCAGGACCCAGTCTTCCTCATCACTTACATTAGCCAGACCCCACAAATAACAACCCTTGGGCAGGAATTCAATCCCGCTACAGCGGTTTGCGGGTAACAGGGCACCGCTACCTCCCCATCTAGCACGGCAAATCTTACATCTTGCTAAAAATTGACTTTGAGGTCCGTCGTCAGTCATTCGTCATTAGTCGTTAGTTCGACTTAAGACCGACCCTTTTATCACAATTTATGCAGTGATAAAAAAATGGCGGAGAGAGAGGGATTCGAACCCTCGAGACGAGTTTAATCCCCGTCTACTCGCTTTCCAGGCGAGCGCCTTCGACCAACTCAGCCATCTCTCCGTGTTGCTCTACTTATAAATAAATAAGGATAGATTCAATTTTGCGAAAGCAATAGAATTAACTTCAAAAATCGTTCACCTAATTATTATAGCAGATGTTTAAAAAATAGCCATAATCTTTTTTTACCAGCACTGCCTGTTCTTATTACAATGTTCCCAGGTAGCTAGTGCCATATACGTGAATAAACATCATCACCAACGGTGACTTTAATATTTTACAACTGATTTGATTTATTTTCAAGTTTTTTGGTGGGCGATGACAGAAACAAAATGCTTAAGTACCCTACTGGACTAGGTATGCTTTTTTTCTTTTTGGTAGTATGCGGTTATATACGCATCCAGCTCTTGGCTTTTTTTAATGACCAGGGAATCATTAAGCGAAATCCCTTTTAAAACCAGCTCACTTAATTCCCTACGCAATTTTTCAATCATAATCTCTAGAATACTCATAAAGCTTTTCTCCGTTTTTCCAATAATCTATAGTTTTTTCTGCAATAAAGTGTTGTCATAATTAACGATTTGTTTTATGACCTTTACATAGGCTTCACCCCCGAATTATTCAGTATAAATTATAATCCCCCTTGATTTCTATTTTTATCAACAAAAAAGCACACCAAAAATACCCCCTGCTGAGCAGGCAAGATATTTCGGTGTGCTTGACATCCAAACCGAATACCAAACCTCGAGCCGAATTGAATTAGAGAAGAGTACCCATCTGAACACCCTTCCCATATTTTGTTCTTTTAATGATTTAAATATAATTTTTCTACATAAAATAAACAATTCCTGCATCATTTTACAAATTTACAATTTTTTTACACAGTTTTGCCGTCGCATTAGCATTATTTTAATCAAAACTGCGGTCAAAGAGAATAGCGCCAAAAAAGGCATTAGAGATAATAGAGAGTTCCGTGGCTATGCTTATCACTTTCACATCGCCTAGGTGCTCTATTTCCGAATAAAGCCGGGGCTTTATATTTTTCATTATAACTCCCCTAAGGCGTAAAACTTCATCTTCACCGCCGGGAACGCTTAAAAGGAATAATTCCATATTTGTTAAGGTTTTAGAAACATAAAAAGTGCCCACATTTTGAGTAATTTTCACCCATACCCCCTCAGGCCCTTTTCCAAAAATCTCCTGATGCAGCCTGGAAAGCATTCTCCTCAAAGCGCTTTCCAGTTCTGCTTTATTTTTGGCCACACCAGCCAAACCCCCAGTTAATCTATCTTAGGTTAATATTATTCTTAGCAACATAATAGTCATAACGCCACATTATTCAATCTTAGGCAAAATGTTTTAGTATGTTTCACACCGGGCAATATACCATACGCAGTATTAAGCGGTACTTAAAATATATTACCTAAGAGCAATAATTTCCATAATGTAACAAAATTCTATAGGTAATATTTATATCCTGCATAATAGAAATATAATCAATCTACTTTGGTTTTTATAAGTTGCAGCAGCGTAAGGTTTTTTAAACTTTGTTGCTAAACTGAACAAGGGGTTCAGCTTAAATCCCTGAACCCCTTGTGCTATAAAGATTGGCGGAGAGAGTGGGATTCGAACCCACGAGACCGCTACTAACGGTCTACTCGATTTCGAGTCGAGCGCCTTCAACCGGACTCGGCCATCTCTCCAAAAAATATAAAAAATATAATGCCTAGATTAGTATTATACATTCTTTCCTAGACAATGTAAAGGACTACAATTTGAAAGGACATTGCCAATTTTTATAAAATTTTTATTTGAAACTATTGCTTGGTATAAGCTTATCCTGCTTTGATTGTTTACAAATAACCAGCCTATTTACCCCGTTTTTCTTGTTTTTATAGCAATTATTTGCCTAGTGCAGGATAAACCTATACCAAACCTCGACATAATTATTAATCTTGCTTAATGACTCAAAAGCGTAAAGTTAACAAAACTGTACTATATTTTAAACATGGACACCGCTTCATTTAATTCCTGTGCCAGACGGGCCAATGTATCGGCCGAAGCAGCTATTTCTTCCATAGTTGCTGATTGTTCCTCCGAGCTGGAGGCCATATGTTGGGCGGACTGCGCTACCTGCCCGGCAACATCATCAATCACTCGTATTAAACTAACCATGTCGGTATTGCCTTTGGCCAATTGCACAGTAGAATTAGCTACATCTTGTACCTGCCTGTAAACCTTCTCCACTGCTAAGCCAATTTGTTGAAATGCTTTAGCCCCCTCACCAATTACCATATTTCCGGTTTGCACCAACTGATTATTGTAATTCATGGCATCTACGGCTTTAGCAGTATCCTCTTGAATCTGCTTTATCAAAGCAGCAATTTCTTTTGCCGCCTGGCTTGACTGTTCTGCCAGTTTCCTCACTTCCTCAGCCACAACAGCAAAACCTCTGCCTTGTTCCCCAGCTCTTGCCGCTTCAATTGCTGCATTCAAAGCCAGCAGGTTTGTCTGATCAGCTATGCTACCAATCATTTCTACTATTTGTTCAATGGCTTGGGAACGCTTGCTAAGCTCATCTATCAGTGCTGATGCTTCACGGGTTGATGCATTTATTTTCTCCATTTCTGATATGGCCAGAGACATACTTTTGTCTCCCTCCAAGGCCATCCGGCTGGTTTCCTCAGAGGCAGCAGATACAGTCTGAACAGTAGCAGCTATGGAGTCCACTGCTGCTGTACGCTCCTGAACACCGGACAAAGCGTTTTTAACCACTTGGCTCTGCTTGCTGGAACCATGAGCCAATTCCTCCGCTACACTGGAGAGCTGGTTAACTGCCTGGGTACTTTGCTCGGTGGAGGCACTTAGTTCCTGAGCCGCCGCGGAGACATCTTCCGCACTGCGAATTACCTTTAAAATAAGGTTACGCATGTTGGCCACCATATTATTGAATGATCGCGCCAAAGTCCCTATTTCATCATTTCCTGTGTACTGGATATTCTGTATATTAAGATTTCCTTGCGCAATTTTTTCCGCTTCTTTTGCTATAAGTTCCAATGGTTTAGCTATTTTTATACTGGTCAATAAGTAAAGCAACATTACAAACGCCAAGATTGCCAGAATAAATAAAATAACGTTGGTAAGAAAGATTTTATTAATCTTAGCCCCAATTTCCCGGGCAGGCATTGACACTACCAGCCTTAGGCCGGTATCCCCTATGGGAGCAAAAGCAACTATACTTTCTATACCATCCAGTGTACTCATGCCAATTCCCGGTTTATTTTCCGACACAATCCGTTTACCTAAAGCTTTGATACTATCGTCTTTGCTTTCGGTAATTTTATCATTAAGATTTTTTTCCGCTTGTTTGTAAGCCATATAGTAACCTTGACCGGTTACTATAAAAGCACCCCCACCTTGTCCTACCTTTAGCCTTGCTACCATGCTTTGTATTTCCTTAAGATCAATATCCGTTGTAGTCACACCTACAACCTTTCCCTGTTTTTTTACGGGACTGGTTACAGTAATCATTGTGACTCCGCTTACTGGGTCGTAATATGGCTCACTCCAAACAAGTTGTTTATCAGTCTTAATACCGTTTTGATACCAGTCATATTGAAAATAGTCATATTCCTCGTTGCTATAGTCCCAGGTTAATGTTAAATTGTCACCGGTTCTATAAACATAAGGCCCATAATACTTGGTCTTAGAATCGTATGTAAAAGGTTCCAGCCAATAACCTGCCCCTATAGCCAGCTTATTTTCTTCCAAATATTTTTTTATCGCTTCAACATATAGCTCGTAATCATATTGATTATTAGCTTCTAAATTGCCGGCAATTATATTTGCTAAAGATCCGGTAAGCTGCAAACTTTTGTTGAATCCTTCTGCCTCTTTAGCCACCAAATTCAGCATTTGCTGGTCGGTTGTCTCCATAAGCACTCCCTTAAAATTCCAGAAACTATAACCTGTTTGGGCTGCAAAAATAAGCACAGTTACAATGAGTATAAGCACAATAAAAGCCGCTTTAATGCTTTTCATAAAATCCACTCCCCTGATTTTAACGTATTATCCTTTAAATTTACACGAACTACCATAACATTTTAATTTTTGACAATTAGGTATTATTCATTTGTATAAAAAACATATTTATTGTAATTTCCACTCATATGTTGTACTTATTCAGCATTTGCTAACAAATAAAAAAGGATTCGGCATAATCGCCAAATCCTTAATTCCAAAAAATTATGGCAGCTTTTTTAGGAACAACCGCTACAATTTTCAGCAGGAGCTTCTTTTGCTTCGATGTAGGTAAGCATAATTACTGCAGCTATAACCAGCGCACTGCCGGCAGCAACCTGCCAGGACAATGCCTCGTGAAATAACATTACCCCGGCGACTAAGCTTACAATAGGCTCAAGGGTGCTCAGGATGGAAGCGCTGGACGGGCCGATAATCTTTATACCCTTTATAAAAAGTAGAACGGCTAGAGAAGTACAGAAAAAAGCAATCAAAGTTACATAAAAGAGTCCTTCTGGAGTCACGGGCGGAGGCCATTGCCCTGTAATAACTATTAAAGCAAATGAGATAAGTGAAGAAACCGACAGTACGTTAAATGTCAAAGCATAGCTGTTTACTGCTTTCATTTTGGGGTGAGCAACACCAGCTACATAAATAGCAAACAATACTGCTGAAAGGGAGGCTATAAAAACGCCAAAGCGCTCAAGTTTTATCTCCTCCACGGCTGTCATCAAGTATACTCCCACCAGTGACATTACCAACGTAGACCACTTACCTGCTCGCAGTCTTTGCCTAAATAGAAACAGCGAAAAAAGCATTACTATGACTGGGTAGAGGTAATGTAAGGCGGTGGACACGCCCACTCCTATGTAGTTATAAGCGATATATAAGCTAAGCAACGCACCCGTATATCCGATGCTACCAATGAAGATGACCAGCCTAAATTGCTCTTGCTCCAATTTATACGGAATCCTTTTATATCTCATAAAAACATATAAGAAAGCACATGCAATTAAAGCGCGTAAAAACAGCACGTGATAAGCTGTCAGCCCCGTGGTATAGGCCAATTTGACCCAGACAGGCATAATGCCGAATGCAACCGATGATAAAATTGTATAAGCCACTCCATCCAATCTTACCATTTTTACCTCACTATTATTTTAAATCTTGCAAAGCAAAAAGCTGTGATCACCGCACAGTCCTGTAGGGAACGATCACAGCTGCAATCTTATCAGTTTCTTTTGTCAGTTTCTTTTGCTTTCAAAAAATTCTCTCATGATGTTTTTACATTCTTCTTCCCTGATTCCAGCAAAAACTTCCACATAGTGGTTAAGATATTTGTTCTGAACAAGGTTAACAATGGATTCAACTGCACCGGCTTTAAGATCGGCAACTCCATAAACAAGCCTTTCAATACGGGATTGCACTATAGCCCCGGCGCACATGGGACACGGTTCCACCGTAACATACAGAGTGCAGCCTGTCAAGCGCCAAGACCCCCGCTTCTCGGCCGCCCGGCGAATAGCTAAAATTTCTGCATGAGCAGTAGGATCGTGCAGCTGCTCTTTTAAGTTATGGGCTTGTGCAAGGATTTTGCCCTGTTCAACAATTACAGCTCCAATTGGCACTTCCCCGGCTGCTAACGCTTTACGGGCTTCCGCCAATGCCAAATCCATATAAAAATGGTGGTTTATGCTACTCACCACCCGTATAAAATAGCAAATGGTGCGCCCGGAGGGACTCGAACCCCCGGCACGCGGTTTAGGAAACCGCTGCTCTGTCCACCTGAGCTACGGACGCATGCTGAAAAGTATAAAATTGGAGGCCAGAGACATCTGTCCCCAATCTCCAATATTTTATGGCGCGCCCGGCAGGATTCGAACCTGCGACCACCAGATTCGTAGTCTGTTACTCTATCCAGCTGAGCTACGGGCGCATATGGCGGAGAGAGAGGGATTCGAACCCTCGAGACAGGTTTATTCCCGTCTACTCGCTTAGCAGGCGAGCGCCTTCGACCTACTCGGCCATCTCTCCGCATTGAATTTAATGGTAATACCTGAAGCGGTTGATAGTTATTACGGTAGTTATTGGTATATAAACCAACAACTATCAACTATTAACTGCTAAGAAACAAAGTTTATTATACAACATTTCTGCTAATAAATCAATTGTCAGTTTCAACCATTTGTTAAATGTGGCGGAGGGGGTGGGATTCGAACCCACGGCCCCTTTCGGAGTCACTGGTTTTCAAGACCAGCTCCTTAAACCGCTCGGACACCCCTCCACGCAATCAGCTTTGTTGGGGACATACTTCAGAAGTATGTCCCCTGACCTATTGACTTGTCAGCAATGCATAAAACAGTATAGCACAGGGCTTTCATTTTTGTCAACGCAGCGTGCCAGGTTAATTATGGCTGCATTATCTGGACGCCGCCCATGTAGGGTCTCAGTACTTCGGGGATTACAACGGAACCATCGGCCTGCTGGTAATTTTCCAGAATGGCAGCAACTGTCCTGCCCACAGCAACGCCCGAGCCATTAAGAGTATGGACATAAACAGGCTTAGCTTTTTTATCCGGCCGGTACCTGATATTAGCCCGCCTGGCCTGGAAATCCTCAAAATTGCTGCAAGAAGAAATTTCCCGGTAAGTATTGAAGCTGGGCAGCCACACTTCCAAATCATAAGTTTTGGCGGAAGAGAAGCCTAAATCCCCGGTACACAAGCTTACTACCCGGTAAGGCAAACCTAAAAGCTGCAACACTTCTTCCGCATCATTAACCAGTTTTTCCAACTCATCGTACGAATTTTCCGGGGCAACAAACTTGACCAACTCCACTTTGTTAAACTGGTGCTGACGGATGAGGCCCCGGGTATCCCTGCCGTGGGCACCGGCTTCCGCCCGGAAACAGGCGCTGTAGGCAGCGTAGTAAATGGGCAGGGCTTCCCCCTCCAGAATTTCTTCCCGATATATATTGGTGACGGGGACCTCGGCAGTAGGTATCAAATAATAGTCGGTATTTTCCAGCTTAAACATATCCTCGGCAAATTTAGGCAGCTGCCCCGTGCCTGTCATGCTGGCAGAATTGACTATAAACGGGGGAAAAATTTCAGTGTAGCCATGTTTCGTAGTATGTAAATCCAGCATAAAATTGAACAATGCCCGTTCGAGTCTAGCCCCTACGCCTTTTAAAAAGGTAAATCTGGCCCCCGTTATTTTCCCAGCCCTTTCAAAATCGAGAATTCCCAGTTTTTCTCCCAATTCCCAGTGGGGTCTCGGCTCAAAAGCAAATTCCGGCACCTTACCCCATTTTCTGATGACCACATTATCCTCCTCGCTGCTGCCTACAGGTACTGATGCATGCGGGATATTGGGCACTGTTAACAAAGCCGCATTTAAACGCTCTTCAATGTCCCTGACAACTTCATCCATTTCCTTGATTTTTTGTCCTACCAGGCGCATTTCTTCCACCATGGCAGCAGTATCCTCACCCGCCATCTTTTTTTTGCCAATCTCTTCGGACACTTTGTTCCTTTGGCTTTTCAGCGCCTCAACTTCCGCCAGTTTTTCCCGGCGTTCCTTGTCCAGCTCAAGAAACTCCGACAGAGCGACGCTTGCACCTCTTTTCTTGAGCCCTTCTATAACTTTTTCCGAATTAGCCCTGACAAATTTAATATCTAACACTTCCTGGCGCCCCCATTTTGTAAATCTTGATCAAAAGCTAAGATTATTATCTATGGTATAACTTACCGCCTCTATTTGCAACTATATAACAGATAGATTGTCCCAAAAAGATTAAAAATATGATTACCAGACCTGGATTTACCAACGGATCTTGCCTCCCCAAACGGTGTGCTAAACCTCAGCTGCCTTTTAAATTTATGGATAAAACTATATGCATTGCATGAGACCAGAGCAAAGGTTTGGCAACTTCTCCCCATTTCTGGACCCATTCCTGGTATTTATGGGGAAATTGTACCTTTTGGTTCACTTGCTCCGGCAGTTGACCGTATTCGTCGGCTTGAGCCTCAATCCAGTCCAGCAGCCTTTGGGCTTCCTCCCGTTGTCCTTGTAAGAGATAATACCAGCCAAGCCAGGCAGTTAGCAGGATCCATTGGCCGCCACCGTAATAAGTATCCCCCAAGTAACGGTACAAGCCCTGCTGCTGCAGTTCCGCCGTGATTCTATCTACTGTTTTTTGCATCAACGGGTGGCCCGGTTCAACCAAACCGAAGGGAACCACCAGCCACAGCAAGCTGGAATCTACCTTGTCAGTATTTACTGCTTTAGTGAAGTAGCCGGGCTTGGCAAAATTATCAAAAATAAACTGCTCTATGTTGGCCAGGATAACCTCATTCACCAAATTGGGACGGAACTCTTCCAAACTTTTCAGTCCTCCATAGATACTAGCCAACGTTGAAGGATGACGGTCCTTGTTTTCTTCCCAGCAGTCCAGACACTCCATCCCCCACATTTTCTGCAGGTACTGGGCAACGGACCGGACCACCTCTTCCGACTCATTCAGGATATGTTCCGAACCCACCAGCTTGCAGTGTTGAACTATGCCCCACAGGTAGGTCCCATACCCGTCCAACTGGAAATTGCCCCAAGGCTCAGTCCCCTCCTCTCCTTCCAGAGTAAAACGGGCATGGAGAAAATCGTCATCATGCCAGTTGCCGGAACAGATTTTAGCCTCCAGTTTTTCCAGCTTCGGCAGATATTTGGCCAGGGTATTGTTTACCCAGCGGTAAAAGGCCAGGCTGCCGGCATGTTCCCGCACCAGATCAAGAGCATAGGCGCAGAAAGTGCCATCCCTGAGCCAGCTGTAATTATAGACCGGGAAAAAAGGGGAGGCGGGAAACGCCCCGCTCCGGTGTTGGTAAAGGGTTAAAACGGCAATGCTTTTCTTTAATAAATCCATTTCGACCACCTCAGGTATCAGTGTATCCAATTGGTACCTGTTATAAGCAAACAGTAAAAAACTCACCTTACATTTCATAAGGTGAGTTAGCTTGTAAACAATCTCATAGACAAAGCTCGAATGTATTATTTCGCTCTGGACAAGCTCGCACGCGTTGACTTTTGGCAAAGCCGCCAGCCCAGAGCGAAACCAGTCCCGCTCCATAATAACATTCGAGCTCATAATAGTTTGTGGACAGTCTGACTCACCTACATTCATAAGGTGAGAAGCCTTAATAAAATTATTCCTCAATATCTTCTTCCTCCCGGGAGGTAACCCTGGCTACCGCTACCACCCGGTCATTTTCTGCCAGGCGCATGATAGTAACACCTTGGGTCATTCTGCCCAGGCGGGAAATATCATCCACCCCTACCCTGATCATAACTCCTTCCCCGGAAATAACCATGATGTCATCGCCAGGCTCTACAACCATCAATGCCACCAGTTTGCCGTTGCGTTTAGAGATTTTAATGGTGTAAATGCCTTTCCCGCCCCTGGACTGGGACCGGTATTCTTCCAGTGATGTTCTCTTGCCAAACCCGTTTTCCGTTACAACCAAGAGGTCTGCGCCTTGCTTAGCATAGGCCAATCCTACCACCTGGTCACCGTCTTCCAGGGTGATTCCTTTTACCCCGCGGGCTGTCCGTCCCATACTGCGCACTTCTTCTTCCGGAAAACGGATTGCCATGCCGTTTTGGGTGCCCAGGATGATCTCCTGTTTACCGTCAGTCAGCTTGACGCCAATTAATTCGTCTTCCTCATCGAGATGTAGAGCAATGATTCCATCCCGCCGTGAGGTATCAAATTCATTCAAGGGCGTTTTTTTGACTACGCCCCCCTTAGTCGCCATAAACAGGTACCCATCCTCGTCAAAGCTTTTTACGGGTATTACCGCTGTGATCATTTCTCCATTATTCAGGTATAGCAGATTGACAATAGCTGTGCCTTTCGCCTGGCGTCCCGACTCAGGTATTTCATGTACCTTCAGCCTGTATACCTTGCCCCGGTTGGTGAAAAACAATAAGTAATGGTGAGTAGTGGTGATAAATAAATGCTCAACAAAATCTTCATCCCTAGTTGTCATGGCGGTTACCCCCCTGCCCCCCCGCTTCTGGCTACGGTAGGCAGCCGCCGGCATCCTCTTAATATAACCATTATGGGTAATGGTGATAACTGCATCTTCTTCCGCAATCAGGTCTTCCGCTTCAAAAGAATGTTCTTCGGCGGTGATCTGGGTCCTGCGGGCATCAGCAAACTTTTCTTTGATCTTCAGCAGCTCATCTTTGATGATGCCCATAAGCATTCTCTCGTTGGCCAAGACTTCACTGAGGTAAGCTATGGTTTTAATCAGTTCACGGTATTCTTCCTCCAGCTTCTCCCTCTCCAGGCCCGTCAAGCGATGGAGCCGCATATCAAGAATAGCGTCTGCCTGTTTTTCACTGAGCGTAAATTTTTGCATCAATGCTATTTTAGCTGCTTCCCGGTTGGCAGACTGGCGGATGGTCTGCACTACCTCATCCAGGTTCTTCAGGGCAATGCGCAGGCCTTCCACAATATGGGCCCGTTCTTCAGCCCTGTCCAGGTCGTAACGGGTCCTCCTGGTCACTACCTCCTTTTGGTGGTTCAGATAGTGCTCCAGCACCTGCTTTAAGTTCAGCACTTTTGGCTGGCCATCAACTAACGCCAGCATAATGATACCGAAAGTCTCCTGCATCTGTGTATGCTTATAGAGCTGGTTTAAAATTACCTTGGCGTTGACATCCCTGCGCAGTTCAATGACTACTCTCATTCCGGTACGGTCCGACTCATCCCGCAGGTCGGTAATACCGTCGATCTTTTTATCTCTGACCAAATCCGCAATTTTTTCCACCAACTTGGCTTTGTTGACCTGATAAGGCAACTCAGTTACTACAATTCTTTCCTTGCCATTGTTCATGCGTTCAATCTGAGCTTTAGCGCGGATTTTCACAACTCCCCTGCCGGTGTTGTAAGCCGATTTTATGCCGGTCCTGCCCAGAATAATGCCGCCGGTGGGAAAATCAGGCCCTTTAATAGCCAGCATCAGCTCTTTAACGGAGATTTCCGGCTCATCTATCATCTTAGTTAAGCCGTCGATAACCTCCCCTAGGTTGTGGGGCGGAATATTGGTGGCCATTCCTACTGCAATCCCCGAGGAACCGTTGACCAAAAGGTTGGGAAAACGGGAAGGCAGTACTACTGGCTCTTTTAAAGTCTCATCGTAGTTAGGAATAAAGTCAACGGTATCTTTTTGAATATCAGCTAACAGCTCGGCTGCGATTTTGGACATTCTGGCTTCCGTATAACGCATGGCGGCCGCAGAATCGCCGTCAATGGAGCCGAAGTTGCCATGCCCGTCAATTAATGGATAACGGGTTGAAAAGTCCTGAGCCAAACGGACCATGGTATCATAAACCGCTGTATCACCGTGGGGATGGTATTTGGCGAGCACATCCCCTACCACCCTGGCAGATTTCTTATGAGGCTTATCTGCAGTCATGCCCATCTCGTACATAGCGTACAGGATCCTGCGGTGAACAGGCTTTAAGCCATCCCTGACATCGGGTAAGGCCCGTCCCACGATAACGCTCATGGCGTAATCAATGTATGACTTTTTCATTTCCTCTTCTATATTTACGGGGAGGATTTTCCCGTGAACATATTCAGCCATGCAATCACTCCTCTCTATTTTCGGGTGTTGAAAAACAGTCTGTCATGCTTTTGTGCCAAACTTTTTGGACACCCTTGTCAGCCAATTTGAGATATTGTTTTTATGCTCATTCCAAGTAAAAAATAAGTTGCCTAATTATTAATTATAACCTATTCTAGCTAATTTTACCTAGTTTCAATCAAATCTTAAAATAGATAATGTTTTGCTCCTATTTACATGACGAGTCATAAAAGGTATACTATGGAAAATAATAAGCAAAAACATGCGCAAAGGAGAAACGAGGATGGGAAGAATTATCGTCACCGTTGTGGGAATCGACAGGGTGGGCATTATTGCTGAGATAACTTCCACCCTGGCCAAAAACAACATTAACATCCTTGATATCAGCCAAACAATTATGCAGGACTTTTTTACCATGATCCTGATCGCCGATATGGCAGCGTCCAGCGTTGATTTGCCTGCTTTAAAAACAGAACTGGAAAAGATTGCCATAAAGCTGGGCTTGCAGATTTCTGCCCAAAACGAAGAAGTATTCCGCTTTATGCACCGTATCTAGCGCCTGTGGGTGAGTTCCAGTTCCTTGTCCCCAGAATCGGCTAAAAGCCGCATCCTTAGTCCTTGGTCGTTAGTCCTTAGTTGCATGTATGGCTTTTGTGGACTTATAAAACCATCAGTCACTGGTCATCAGTATTTGTGAAGCCAAACGCTAATTGCTGAGAGCTGATGGCTGATAGCTGACGGCTGAAAACCAACGACTAATGACTAACGACGGCGTTAGCCTGCCGGTGACTGAGTAGTAATTTCCAATTTGCTTCTTTACTAGACTGCCTGAAAAGGAGCTGTAAAATTATGCATCGCTTCTCATTGCATCCTGTAGAAATCATGGAAACTCTCCAGATGGTGGAAAAGGAAAACCTGGATATTCGTACCATCACCATGGGCATCAGCTTGTCTGATTGTGCCCATCCTGACCCCCGCATTGCCTGCCAAAAAATTTATAACAAGATCTGTCGATATGCCGAGAACCTGGTCAAAACAGGTGAAGAAATAGAATCTGAATATGGCATACCTATTGTCAACAAAAGAATAGCTGTTACACCCATCTCTTTAATCATCGGAGCATCCGAAAAGTACAACTGTCTGGATTTTGCTAAGGCCTTAGATAAAGCCGCCGAAAACGTGGGTGTTAATTTTATCGGTGGTTTTAGCGCTCTGGTCCATAAAGGAGCAACCAAAAGCGATTTGGATTTGATTCAAGCAATCCCAACCGCTCTGGCAAATACCGCCAGAGTATGTGCTTCCGTCAATGTTGGCAGCACCAAAGCGGGAATCAATATGGATGCGGTTTTACAAATGGGTAACATCATCAAAGAAACCGCAAAGCTTACAACAGCGGAAGGCGGTTTGGGCTGCGCAAAACTGGTGGTATTTTGCAATGCACCTGAGGACAACCCTTTTATGGCAGGAGCTTTCCATGGCGTTGGCGAACCGGAAGCAGTCATCAATGTGGGAGTAAGCGGACCAGGAGTTGTGCTAAACGCCGTCCAAAAGCATCCGGAGGCTGACCTGGGAACTTTGACAGAAATAATTAAAAAGACCGCTTTTAAAGTAACTCGTATGGGCGAACTGGTAGGCAGGGAGGCATCTAAAAGGTTAAAAATTCCCTTTGGAATAGTAGATTTATCCCTGGCACCCACCCCTGCCAGAGGAGACAGCGTGGCTGCAATTCTGGAGGCTATGGGCTTGGAGACGTGCGGCACCCATGGAACCACTGCAGCGCTGGCTATCCTCAACGATGCCGTGAAAAAAGGCGGTTCTATGGCCTCTTCCTATGTAGGAGGTTTAAGCGGCGCATTCATACCGGTGAGCGAAGATGCCAACATGATTGCTGCCGTTGCCAAAGGGGCCTTAAGCATTGATAAGCTGGAAGCCATGACCTGCGTTTGCTCCGTGGGCTTGGATATGATCACCGTCCCCGGTGATACACCGGCTGAAACAATAGCAGCTATCATTGCCGATGAAGCAGCCATCGGGATGATTAATAACAAAACAACCGCAGTCAGAATTATTCCGGCTCCCGGTAAAAAAGTGGGGGAATGGGTGGAATTCGGCGGCCTCCTGGGGAGAGGCATAGTCATGCCTGTCAACCGGTATGCTTCCAATGACTTTGTAAAACGTGGCGGGCGGATTCCCGCACCGCTCAATGCATTGACAAATTAGTAAGGGCTGGTAAACCAGCCCTATTTCTATTTGCCTTCTATGATCTTTTTTGCCCTCCACAGCTCATCGCTTTCAGGCTTATTAATCTCCACCATTTGCTCTCCGTCAAGCAGCACTTTGCGATTTCCTGCAACTACTTTGCCGATGACAGCAGCTTTTATCCCCTTTGCCTGCAGTTTCCCTACTAAATTCTTTCCATTCTGAATTGTAATGAGCATGGCCCCGCTGGAGATCAGTTTCAACGGATCAATACCCACAACATCACAAATTGCTTTCGTTTCCGAAAAAAGCGGTATACAATCTTTATTTACTTCAATACCGACTCCCGAAGCCTCGGCCACTTCAAATAAGGCGCCCAGAACCCCGCCTTCGGTAACATCATGCATGGCGGAAGCTCCAAATTTTGCAGCCAGCAACCCTTCCTGAACCACACTGATCCACTGCATAAAGTTTTTGGCATTTTGCAGCAAATCACTAGGAATAACATTCTGCAAATAATGCTCGTAATCTGTTGCCAGGATAGCAGTGCCTTCAATACCGGCCCCTTTGGTGAGCACAATATCATCTCCCGGACGGGCCCCGGATGATGTCACTAAATCGCCTTTTTTTACTTTCCCAACGGCGGTAGCACAGAGAATAGGCTGGACCAGTCCACCGGTAAACTCGGTATGACCGCCGAAAATTTCGATTCCCAGCTCTTTTGCAGCCCGGTCTGCTGATTGCATAATCTTTTCCACATCTTCATCGGTTGCTTTTTCCGGCATTAAAATTGTCAGCATCACGCCAACAGGCTCAGCGCCGTTGGAAGCAACATCATTGCAGGAAACATGTACAGCCAGCCAACCGCTGTCGGAAACAGCTCCGGTGATGGGATCGGAGGAAAAAACGCAGCACCATTCATCCAGCGCTATGGCGGCGGAATCTTCGCCAATGGCCGATCTTAGAATAACCTCTTCCCTTTTGTTCCCGGTATATGGAAATACCCGGCTCAGCAAAGCGGAAGCATCGAGCTTTCCAGCATTCATTTTAACAACTCCTTGTTTCTTCTCTTATAATTCTTATAATCATGATATTTGGCACCTTACCTTGGGAAGCATAACCTACCAAATATCCTTCCACGCCATGAATTACAAAACTGATAGGGGCCAAAACAGGAGCGCCCAGCAGTAAATCAGCTACAGCAGAACCCACGGCGCCTACCAAAGCCCCGCCTCTCTTTCCCAAAAGCAAGGCGCTGGTAAGAATTACTGTTTCCCCCAAGTGAAAGTATAGTCTTCCACTGAAAGCCGGTATTTTAACCAAAGAAATAGCCAAAACAGTGACGGCGGCTAAAATCGCGGTATAAGTAATTTACTTTGTGGCAACCTTCAAGCTTTACCACCCCTTTTATCAAAATTGTAATTTATGTACCGATACATTGTCGTTACTTTATAATGGTCCCAAACAATTATAGCTGAAATAGACTGCAATGTCACTGCTACAAATCGGGTATTAATTCCAGCAACTTATCAAATAAAAAGGGGCTGACCTAAAAGCAAATCAAGGTCAGCCCCATTTTTTATGATTTATTTTTCTTAATTCCTTTTAATTTTTAAACCTGAAACAGCCGGTCGATAAATCATTTTTCTCCGCCGAGATTTTCTCCTTTGCTTGGAGTCATGCTGCCGTTTATGACTTGTAGTAACACTCACTTATCATAGCGAGCGCTGATTTGGGCAGCCGATTCATTGGCTTCCCTGGCCTCAAGGCCGGCGGCAGCCAAAACATTAGCCTGATGCTCCGGCTGGATTTGGTTAGTGTTATGGCTGCGGCTGTTGTAAAAATATAAGTCAAAATGGCCGTTAAAGTTGTTATCCTTAATACTTTCCACGCTGTGGGGCATTCCTGCTATTGATGCCGCCAGCAGCCGCGAGCCCAGCTGCAGCAGTACGGGCCTGGTGGACCAGCTCCAGCCTTGCGGGTAAAGAGAAGCCATCACGGCAGTATCGGCAGCAGTTAACGGCTCGGAATCAGCATGGCTGGATCCGCCCAGATGGCGGATATTAAACTTTTTACCGGTCTGCCAGTCTATAACTGTAGCCACAGCTCCCGGATTGTAAATCCAACGGGCCCATTCCCAGGGCAAAAATTCCCCGTATTGCTCTTTTTTTACCCCTATAGGGCCTGAAACTTTGACGGCAGTACGGCCTTTCGGAATGTACAAAGGTTGCCCAGGCATCAGCGTATCGGAATGCAGCTGGTTGGTTTGGTAAATCGCTTCTACGGTGGTGCCAAACCAGGCAGCTATTTGGGCAAGGGTGTCCCCTGTCTTGACCCGGTAAAGCGTAACAGCGGCGGTATTTTCTGCAGTATTGTCGACAGCGTTTTCTTCCTGTTCAGGGGGAAACGCAGCCGATGCACCGGGCAGCAGCAGGATCTGCCCTGCCAGAATATTATCATCCGAAAGTTTATTGATCGATTTTAGCATTTCTACACTTGCTTGCTTCTCCCTTGCAATACTCCACAATGAATCTCCGGATTTAACTACATAGGCTGTATAAGCGCTTGGCGCCACAGGAATGCGCAGTATTTGCCCCGGATAAAGGGCATCGGAGCTGAGGTTGCTAGCCTTTTTGATGCTTTCAATGCCGGTGCCGGTTCGATTAGCTATTAGAAACAAGGTATCGCCCTTTTGTACTGTATAGCTGATGCTTTCCGCCTCAAGACTCACAGGAAGAAAGAGCTGCTGGCCTGGAGTAAGGTCTGTACCTGTCAGGCTGTTTAACTTTTTCAGTTCTTCCACAGTGGTGCCATAGCGCTGGGAGAGCAGCCATAACGTATCACCTGCAGCAACGGTGTACTTTTGAATAGCCGGCTGGGCTTGTGCTGGCAAAGCTCCGGAAGAGAAAAATAATGAAGATGCCAGAGCAGCAGTAAAAATTGTGTGCTTTAACCCACGAAGTCGCAAAAGAAAATCCCCTCCTAGATTCGATCTTCATTGGTGTATTTCGACTAATTTCCCCACCTTTTTACATGGAAGACTTCGCCGGTTATGGATATTTTCCTTTTGGTAAATGATAGCAACTTTAAGCTGTTTTAGCCTCCAATTTTACTAAAATCATAAAAAAACGTGGCCGAAAAGACCACGTTTGCTTTAAACTATTTAATATTCACTTGTCTCTGCAAGCTCCGGTTTTTTGGCAAAGATGCGGGCCAAAACAATGCTCAGCTCATATAAAATCAACATGGGCCCGGCCATTAAAAGCTGGGAAACTACATCGGGTCCCGGCGTCAATGCGGCCGCTATAGTCACTACCGCAAGAATTGCATACTTGCGCTTTTTGGCCAGCGTTGCATGATTAATGATACCCAGGCGTGCCAAAAAAATTGCTACCAAAGGCATCTCAAAAATAAAACCAAAGGGCAGCACAAAACCCAGTAAAAAGGAAATATACTTGCTGATAGAAATCATAGGAGTTAAGCCGGTGCTTACTCCGGTTAAAAGAAACAAAATGGCAAAGCGTAAAACCACTTCATAACTGAAGGCAATTCCCCCTGCGAATGCCACCACCGAAGCAGGAAAAAGGATAAAAACCAATTTTTTCTCCCTGGCGGTCAAAGCAGGCAAAATAAAGCTGAACACCTGCCATAAAATAACAGGCATGGCTAAGACTAGACCTGCCAGCAAACTGATCTTCAACTTGGTAAAAAAAGCTTCGGTAATGGTGATTTGCACCAAAGGAACATTCAATTCTTTTACCGGCTCTATTAAAAACAAAAACAACTGTTCGCGGAAGGTAAAATATACAATCAAAGCCCCGGCCATTAGAGCAATTACTGAAATAATTATTACCTTCCTCAGTTCCTCCAGGTGTTCAATAATTGTCAGCTGATCTTTCGCCATATGACCACTCCAGAAGCCAACGGAGATTTTCTACTTCTCCTCTTTTACCTGCTCTGTTACATCAGAAGCAGCGTTTTTAAATTCCCTGAAACTTTTTCCGATGGCCTTGCCTACCTCGGGAAGTTTACCAGGCCCAAATATAATCAAAGCAATGCCTAAAATTAAAATCAGTTCCCAAGGTCCTATACTGGGCAGTATTCCAAACATCAAAGCAACCCCCTCAAACGTTTATAATGCATTATTCGCTATCTGCTAGTTTTATCCTCCCGGGCAAGATTATTATTTAATAAAGATCGGAAATGAAATTTCATCCAGTTAGGAGCTTTATAAGCTGAAAATTTTGCGCACGCGTTGTTGCAGAGATTATGCCAGAATTATTTAAATTAAATTGCAGGAATTTTATATTTTTTATAGAAGATTATTTTTACGAAAATATTATCTGAAGTGGATAAGTTTTATACTATTTATTAAAAAAGCAATTTCCGCTGCTTTTTCAGGCTATCTAAATATCACGTGCTGCCTAATGCACGACTGAAAAAGATATTGGGTTCCGGTAAACACTCTTGCCAGAATTCCCTAAGGAACAGATCCTCGAGGATGTAATCCTTGGGGATTTTGTTCTTTTTGGAAAATTTTACAGGATGTAGTAACCTATCGTCCTTGAAAGAGGTGGTTACAGCGAAATAGAATCAACGAATTCTTCAACTGCAAAAAAAATTAGGAGTTGGGTATTAAAATTGGAGGTGTAAGAATGGCAGAAAAAAATAAGGAAATAAGTTTGTCAAGAAGGAAGTTTTTGGCCGGGGCAGGTGCTCTGGCAGCCGGCGTAGTTACAGCCGGCAGCGTTTTCGGGGTTAACCCGGTGGAAGCATTATCAGCTGAAAAAGTAAACGTGGTAGTTAACGGCAAGAAAATTGCCGGTGCCAATATCTCCAAAGGCGTTACCGTTGCCCCTGTCAGAGAAGTTGTAGAACCCATGGGTGCAAAACTTGACTGGGACAATGCCACCAGGACTGTAACAATTACGGGTAAAGTAGGGGAAGTAGTAACCGCTCCCGCTGAACAGCCTTCCTTCCCCTGGCCTTATGTTAAATTGGATCCGGAAGCAGCCTATAAGGACGGATATGACTTCTATTTTAGCAAAGGCGGCTGCATGCCAAGCGCTGCTTTGGCAATTATCAAACAATTACGCGAAAAAGTTGGCTATCCCTACACTTTACTGCCCGATGAAATGTTTAAATACGGCTCTGGCGGAGCAGGCGGCTGGGGTACCCTCTGCGGCGCATTAAACGGGGCTTTGCTTGTCATGAACTTGGTAGATCCAAAATATGCGGATATTTTAGAAGAATTAATGGGATGGTATACTACTTTCCCATTCCCCAGCAGCAAGCATGAAGCTTACGCCAAATTCAAAGGACAAATTACTACAGTAGCCAATTCGCCTCTCTGCCACGCTTCAGTTTCCAAGTGGTGTGTAGCAGCGGGAGCTAAAGTCAATTCCCCTGAAAAATATGACCGTTGTGCAAAGCTTTCCGGCGATGTAGCAGCCAAAGCTATTGAGCTCTTGAATGCCAAACTGATTGATAAGAACTTTACAAAGTCATACACAGTTCCTGCCGAGTTTGCCGCTTGCATGGGCTGCCACCAAGGTAAAGACAGCATGCTGGACAACGAGCAAGGCAAGATGAACTGCGTCAACTGCCATGACGATGCAGGTTATAAGGAAATTCCTCACAAAAAGTAAAGTATAATTAAGGTTGCTTATTAATTGCATTAAAATACATAAAAATATAATGGCTAATCACGTGATTTATGGTGCAAACCCATGGAACTACTCTGTGGGTTTTTTTTATATTTCCATCACAGACCCCGCTTAAAATTAAGCGGGGTTGATATTTACTACAATACGGGAAACACTACAAAGATTCCAACTGTCCAAAGAGCATGAGAAATAATACAGGGGACAATGCTCTTTTCTTTCCAATAGATGTAACCCCAGAAAATTCCCGCTACCAGGGCCGCCATGGTAAGCATAAAGTTACCTGAAGAAATGTGCACTGCAGCATAGATTGCAGCACCAATCAGCCATCCTGCCGGTTCCCCAAAATGTTCCATAGCCCAGCGCTGCAGAAAACCTCGCCAAAAAATCTCCTCTCCCGGGCTGGTGATAAAAAATAAAACCAACGCCACAATCAGAGCTTCGCCTTGGGTACGGATATCATAAATGGAGGAAACTTGCGGCCTGGCGAACTCGAACATCAGTTGGGAAAGCGCATTGCCCAGCCAGAATATGCCATAGAGAATTAAGGCTGAGCATATTCCTATAACAACTGCTCTTAAGTTTATTTCGCTTTTTTGAAAGGGGATCCTCCCGAAAGCAATTGCCAGGAGACTTAAAGTAGTAGCAGCAATGCTCATGGAAAGCCAGAAATTAAGCAGTTTTACTGCAAAAGTTAAATACCAAAAAACCGCCGCCAGCAGGATGGTAAAGATTGCTGAAGTGCTCTTTATTTTATGTCTGGTCATTACTGTGTGGTCAAACCTCCTAAAGCGCTAGATTGATAAGCATTCCTGCCACAAAAAGCAAGCCAAATTTGAAGTGAAATTGGGCAGCCCCTGCTTCCAGCACATTTAACTTTTCCAAATTACCTTGGGCAGCTTCCCTGGTATTCATTATAATTTGCCAAACTTGGGGCAAAAGGAGCAGTGGCAGCATGGCCATTAAGGGAAGCACTTTGTAGATTATTAAAAGCAATAATGCCACGTAAGCTCCAATATTTAGAGCATAGTAAACAGGTATGCTGAGCTCCCTTCCCAAAATTAAAGCCAATGTTTTTATACCCGCCTTGTGATCGTGCTCCAAATCCCGAAGATCATTAGCATGCAAGATACCCGAAACAAGAAAGCCAACGGGCAGTGAAATCCAAACAGCCAGCCAGCTGTGGATGCCGGTTTGTACAAAATAAGCCCCCCAAACCATCATAGGACCCATGAGGAAAAAGACCAAAATAGTTCCCAAACCTTTATATTTATAGGAAATACCTGCCGTATAACCATACCCGCCTATAATTCCTAAAATGCCTACGAGCAGCAAAGGCCAGCCACGCAAGTAAACCAAATACATGCCAATTAAAAAGACAAATACAAAAAAGGCGATGCCCACCCGTTTCATCTGCTCAGGTTCAATGATATGCAGAACCAGCTGAGGTGAAGTTTTATTTGATTCTACAGTATCAACCCCCGACATATAGTCACCGTATGTATTGATCAAATTGGTGCCGGCCTGCATGGCTATTCCCCCGATTAAAGCTAAGAAAAACAGCCAGGGATGGAAATATCCCTCGTTCCAGGCTAACGCAGTCCCTAAAGCAACAGGAACGGCTGCTGCTGTAAATGACCAAGGTCTTAGCGCCAAAAACCATGTTTTAAGCACATCGTCAACCCCCTTTGACATATTGACTTAAAAACATTTCGCTTTTGGATCATGAAATACCTTCTTTATTTTGAAGGTTATTGTAACTAAGCAAATATGTTCCCATAATAGTACAACAGTAGGTGCAGTATTGAATAAGGAAGTCCCTACGGAATGATCGCTAAAAAACCCCTGACTATTAGCCAGGGGTAACCAGTAGGTTATTTTGTTATGGCAGTCTAATATGCACTTTTAATGAAGTTTAAACAACCAGTCAGGTAACCGTCTCTCCCCTGACTCATTTTTTACCCATAATCACTTCTACTGCATACTCTTTACCGTCATCCACCAGGGGAACATAAACTTCAGGAACCTCCTTACCGTTAACAATAACCTTTACCACACCTTTATTGACCCTCTTGGGATTTCGGACGCGAATCCGGTATAATGTTTTTGGCAGCTTGTAACGAACCTCAAACCCAGGCCAGTCTTTAGGAATACATGGGTCGAAAAAGAGGTTTGCGCCAAGTTTTTTTATTCCCAGGAGATGCTCAATCCCTACCCGGTACATCCATCCTGCAGCGCCTGTGTACCAGGTCCACCCTCCGCGACCGGCGTTAGGGTGCACCGCATAAACGTCAGCAGCAAGTACATAAGGTTCCACTTTATAGCGCATCACTCCCATCGGAGTGCGCCCATGGTTTACTGGGTTAATTAAATGGAACAGTTCCCAGGCTTTATCTCCCATTCCCAGCTTGGCAAAGGCCAAAACTGTCCACACGGCCGCATGGGTATACTGGCCCCCGTTTTCCCTGACTCCCGGAACATAGCCTTTGATGTAGCCGGGCTGAAGCTGCCCGTCGCCGAAGGGGGGAGTGAGCAGTTTAATGATCCCGGCCTCCCGGTCAACCAGGTAATTTTCCACAGCCTGCATGGCTTCTTCCGCCCGGCTGGGTCTGCCGACCTCTGAAATGACAGCCCATGACTGGGCAATGGAGTCAATTTTACATTCACTGTTGGCTGCTGAGCCTAAGGGTGTGCCATCATCAAAATATGCCCTCCGGTACCAGCTGCCATCCCAGGCATTTTTCTCGATAGCTACGGCGAGCTCGGCGGCAATTCGGGAATATCGTTCCGCCCTTTGCTGCTCATTACGGGCTGCGCAGATGGGAATAAACTTTGTTAGGACCGTATAGAGAAACCAGCCCAACCAGACGCTTTCCCCTTTTCCTTTATTCCCTACGGTATTCATGCCGTCGTTCCAGTCGCCTGAGCCCATCAGGGGCAGTCCGTGAGCACCGAATTTTAAAGCATTCTCAATAGCCCTGAGGCAGTGGCTGTAAATAGTATCTTTTTCTTGCGAAATCCTGGGTATATTATACCTTTCATCTTCATCTACAGGTAAAGGCTCATCTTCCAAAAAAGTAACCGCTTCATCCAAAATAGTCCAGTCGCCGGTACACTGCACATAGTCAGCTGTTACGTAAGGCAGCCATAGAAAATCATCGGAATACCTGGTCCGGATACCTTTATTAACACCCGGGTGCCACCAGTGCTGAACATCTCCCTCAACAAACTGGTGGGCCGCGTGGAGCAAAATTTGTTTTCTGGTCAGCTCCGGCCAGGTGTAGGCTACTGCCATTACATCCTGCAGCTGGTCTCTAAAGCCGTAGGCTCCCCCCGACTGGTAAAAAGCAGCCCTGGACCATAACCGGCAGGAAATGACCTGATACTGAAGCCAGCTGTTTAAGAGGATGTCCATGGACGGATCAGGTGTTGCTACCTGGATAACTTCCAGCTTATCAGCCCAGAAGGCCTGCAATTTGGCCAATTCCTCCCGGGCCGCGGTCACGCTGCTGTATTTACCTGTAATGGACAATACTTCAGCTAAATCCTTGCCCTGGCCCAGGAGAAAGACAACCTCTCTCGTTTCTTCCGGTTTTAAGGACAGCTTCACCTGCATAGCCCCGCAGGGCATGAGCCCTGCTCCCACCGTACCGGAAAGTCCTTCTCTTTCCAGGGCGGCCGGTCGCTCCAAATCCCCGTTCACCCCAATGAATTCATCTTCATCGCCGGTAAAAGTCCTGGGGATTTCCGATGTGTCAACAAAAGCAATTCTACCCGGGAAATCAGAGTTATAGGGGTTTTTAAGCAAAAGAATCCCTTTTTCACCGTAACTTTGGGTAATGATATGCTGGGCATTCACCTGCTCGTTGACCCCAAGTACAGGACGCAGATAATAGGTTACCGAAATTTTCCTTGGGACCCGGGACTCATTTTTTAACCTTACAAGATAAATTTTTACCGGGTCTTCCAGGGATACAAACTCCGTTAACTGTTGCTCAATACCATGGCTTGTATGCCAAAAGGAGGTATACCCTTTTCCATGCCGGATGACATAATCCTCCTTTTCCCGGATGGGCATTGGAGTTATGCTCCAGTAATCCCCCGACTGTTCGTCTCTGAGGTATAAAACTTCCCCCGGCAAATCTGTTACAGGGTCGTTATACCAGGGGGTCAGCTTGTTTTCCCGGCTGTTTTCCGCCCAGGTATAACCTGCTCCAGACTCAGTGATAGTAAAGCCAAACCCTGGGTTGGCAATCACGTTAATCCAGGGAGCCGGAGTGTGCTGCCCTTCCCTTAAATAAATAATGTATTCTTTTCCGTCTTGGCTGAAGCCCCCGGTTCCGTTATAAAAAAGCAGCTGAGAAAAATTGATTTTTGGGGTTGCGACAAGCTGAAATTCTTGGCCTGCTTCCCCTCTATTCACGGTAACTTTAATCAACCGTGGCACACTTGTTTTTGGTTTTTTCCACAGCAACTGTTCGTGGACAGGTCCGGCATCACCCTGCAATACCAATCTGGCTGCAGCATAAAGCAGAGCTTTTTCCTCCTCTGCCATTAAATTAGCGTTCAGCAAATAAACCCCGCCCGTCCTGTTCAGCATATCCCGGGCATGGCTGGCAAAAACAGCTTCCCTGATGCTGTCCTGCAACGGCTGGACATAGCCGCTTTCGTCCTCGGCCAGGAAAACCAAGTCAACTTTCAAACCTCTCATCCGCCAAAACTCATGGGCTTTGAGGAGTTTAAAGACCAGCTCCATTTGTTCTTTGTCATTAACATGGGCCAGCACTATGGGAATGTCACCGGAAATTCCATAGGGCCACAAACCGGGTTGTCCTTTGTTATTCCTGGAGATAATCTCCTCATACCTGCGCCTGACCGGCCCGGGAAAAATAATGGAAGAAACCATATTCAGGTATAGTTCCATTTCTTCGGATTTAATGTCCAAGAAACTCGCTTCAATCCTGCTGCGGTTCCAGGCAAATTCAAAGGCCCGCTCAATTGCTTTTATGTCTCGGTACTTATCAGCTAAAGCAAAAGCACTTTGCCTGCTGTCGGTTACGGCCAGGGTATAAGCAATTGTTGCTGAGTGACCGGCGGGGAGCTTCACCCTTCTTCTTAAACTCATTACAGGGTCAAGGACGGCCCCCGCGGAATTGGACAATGGCTGATCAACATCTAAGGCCTGTGGGTTAGCCAAAGTCCGGTTTCTGCCGATAAACTTGGCCCGGTCTGTTTCGTATTGCAGGTCCCCGATTACTTCTCCTAGAGCAGCAACTGTATGCATAGCCCATACCGGCTTTTGGCCTGGGCTTCTAGGCCGCCTTACGGCTAGCAGACAGCCATATTCAGGAACAAATTCCGTTGTTACAAAGAGGTTGCTAAAAGCCGGGTGGGCCAAATCTGCATCAGGATGGGTCAATACAACTTCTAAGAAGCTGGTTACTTCCAAAACCCTGGAATGCCGGCTGTTGTTGGTTAGAGTTATTTTTCTGACCTCAGCGTTGTCTTCCGGCGAAACTACAATTTGAGTATGGGTCTCGATACTGCCGTCTTTTCTGATAAATTCGGCCTTATCCGGCGAAAAAACCACTCTGTATCCTTGAGGTTCCAACTTATAGGGTTCAAAAGTGGCAGACCAGACATTGTTGGAGTTGATGTTTTGAATGTAGATAAAAAATCCAAAACTTTGACCTCTCAAGGTTTCCCGCCACCTGGCAACCGCTATGTCATGATTTTTGCTGTAACCTGTCCCCCCTTCAGTAACCATTACCGAATAGCTTCCATTGGAAAGAAGATGAACATTGGGTAATTCGCCATGAGGAACTCCATATTTTCTGATGACTTCCGGGACATCCTGAACTTTTCTCTTCAGGGGTTGATATTCTTCCTGATGTTCTTTGACGATCCCGACGTTATAGGGCATCCTTTCCTGCAGCAGGACCTCCGCTGACCTGATCTGGGGGCTTGCGTGGAAACGCTTTTGCATAATGTTATCATTAAAGTAGTTAGTTAACGATAACATGATCATGCCTTGATGATGGACCATAAAGTTTTTAATTATTAAACCTTGTCCATTAAAAGCTGCTCTGGCCGGTGTATAGTCTATAGATTCATAAAAGCCGTACTCCCCATCTAAGCCTGAGGATTTTAAACTGGCAATATTATTAACGGCTCCTTTAGGATCAATAGTCAAAGCAAGTACTGTGGCATAAGGGGCTACCACCAGCTCATTGCCCAGTCCCCTTTTAAAGCCAAGCTCAGGCACACCAAAAGCCTTATATTGGTAATTTAAGTCCATATCAAAGGCATAGTAAGCCGATTCGGATATTCCCCAGGGAATTTTCCGCTTTTGGCCGTATTTTTTTTGCGCTTTCACTACAAAGGAATAAGTGGCATCCAGCAGGGAATGTTCAAAATTCCTCATCACCAAAAGGGGCATAAAATATTCGAACATGGTACCTGCCCAGGAAACCAACCCTTTTGAACCGTCTACCTTGGTAAGCTTTCTCCCCAGCCTGAACCAATGTTTCTTGTCAATTTCCCCCCGGGCAATTGCTATGAAACTAGCCAACCTGGCTTCCGAGGCCAGCAAGTCATAATAAGACCTGGTTAACATGCCTTCTTCCACGTTATATCCGATGGAGAAAAGCTGCCTTTTAGGGTCGTACAGGGGAATAAATCTAGTATTTTCGATTAATATCCGGATCCTTTGCAATAAATTCCGGCCTTGCTCATAGAGCCCTTCGCTTGAAACTGTTGCTTCTTTTTTAAAAGAATCGACCATGGACAAAATTTTTCTTCCCCACGGGGAAGTTTGTATCCTTGCCTTTTTTTCCTCCAGGGACAACTCAGCCAGTATGTTGTCTAATATTTCCATAAAACTTTTAGCATCATACTTTCCTTCGGCCAGATATTTCTCCAGCACTAGGGAATTTATACCCCGCTCGCCCGTTTCAAGTTCCTCATTAAAAATCCTGACAGTGTCCAGTAAACCTTGAACCATACTCAGGTCAGCCGGGGGCTCGTGCAGATATCTCTCTAACCCTTTTTCCAAAGTCATCAGGTAGCCCACAAAATTGCCGCTGTCCACAGTAGATACATACCTGGGCCTTAAAACTTGAAGGCTTAACGTATCATACCAGTTATACAGATGCCCTTCCCACTTCTCCATTTTTTCCACGGTAGACAGGGTAGCATCAATCCTTTCAACCATTTGGGCGGTGCCAAGATAGCCAAAATCCCGGGCCGCCAAGGTGGATACCAACAATAACCCGATATTGGTGGGGGATGTGCGGTGAGCTGCCCCATTGGGCGGGTCCACCTGATAATTATCCGGCGGCAGGTAATTTTCTTCAGCAGTTACCAAATCTTCAAAATAGGCCCAGGTTTTTCTGGCCAGCCTTCTCAGTTCAAATATTTCCTGCTCGCTTAAATGCTCTACCTTTTGAACATAATCCTGGCTAATTTTAAAGGCCACCAGAGGCGCAGCTGCCCAGAACACGGAGACTAAAACCGCCGCAGCAATTCCCAAGCCTGAATCTTTCCCAAGCAGCGCCAACATTAAAACCAATATCCCCAATAAGGGAGAAGCCATCATTTTTTTATAAAAAGTACGCAAGTCGTTTTTCAGTAAAGCCTCTAGATCAGCTGCCGGAATCCATTCCAGTAAATTCTTTCTGGTAACAAAGACCCGGCCCAATGTCCTAACGATAGCATCAGCCATTAAATATGCCTGATAAGCTATAAACAGAAACTGGAGGCTTGCCTGGTAAAGGCTGGATTTAAACCCTGTAATAACAGTTTGGCCCTTTGTTCCCTCCAACAGATGGTAATTTTTAGAAAGAACCCCCCCTGCTAAATATGTTAGCGTTGGAAATGCAACTACCAGAGCGGCTAACCCCAGCCAAACCATACTGCTGCCGGGTAGCTTTGCAAAGCCCAGGGCAATTAAAAGAAACAGACTCGGGTTTAACATACTTCTTCTTAAATTATCAAGGATCTTCCACTTTGAAAGAGCAGAGAGAGGGTTCTTTCTCCACTGCCCCTGTCTGTCTTTCACCCTGGTCAAGAGCCAAGGAATAAGCTGCCAATCTCCTCTAACCCAGCGGTGCAGCCGCATGGAAAATGAATTATAGCGGGCGGGATAACCGTCGATTAATTCAATATCAGTAACAAGCCCTGCCCGGAGATAACTTCCTTCCAAAAGGTCATGGCTTAGCACACTGTTTTCAGGTATGGATTCTTTCAGTAAACTTTGAAAAGTATCCAGTTCATAAATGCCTTTTCCTGTAAAAATACCTTCATTAAATAGATCCTGGTAGACATCGGATACAGCTGTGGTATAGGGGTCAATACCTCCCTGTCCCGCAAAAATTCTGGAAAAAAGGGTCTTGTTAGCGCTTTCAATACTCACCCCTATCCGTGGTTGAAGTATGCCATGGCCTTTAACGACGATTCCTTTTTTCAGATCGATTACAGGCCTGTTCAAAGGGTGGGCCATAGTTCCAATGAGCCTTTTGGCAGCGCCCATGGGTAGATTTGTATCAGCATCAAGAGTTATTATGTACTTAACAGCAGGTATCTGGGACATTTCACAGCTAAGTATGGTGTAACCAGTATCCCGGGAACCCCTGAGCAAATCATTTATTTCAATGATAGCCCCTCTTTTCCGCTCCCAACCCATCCACTGCTTCTGCGCAGCATTATAACGCCGTTCTCTGTGAAAATAGTAGAAAATCGGCTTGGCTTCAGCATAACGCCGGTTTAAATCGTTAATACCCTTTAACGCTGTATCAACAATTTGGAGGTCGTCAGCCAGCTCCCTGGAATTCGCATCCTTATAATCACCCACTAAGGCAAAATAGAGATTGTTCTCTTTATTGGCCAGGTAATAAATTTCCAATTTCTCCAACAGTTCTTTTACTCTGTTTGCATTAGGCAAGAGGGTTGGAACAATTACCATAGTGCTGTTTTCTTCGGAAATACCCTCTTTTAACTCTAACTTAGGCAGTACTGTCGGCACATAGATATGGCTCAAGGCAAAATTAACTGTGTTTATGGCCAGATCACTCACAGGGATTAAAAGCACAAGCCCAATGCCTAATAACCAAAAGGGGGATATAATTCCCTGCTTGGCTGCATACCCCAGAAAAAATGAAATTATAATTAGGGTTAGCACCGCTATAGAACCAAAATAGACAATATAAGGATACCTTTTGAAAAAACCAAAGGCTTTTTTAATCCTCGCAGGTTTAACACCAATCCGTTTCTCCAGCGCCTTTCTTCCGGAGTCTATCAGATAATAACCTACATGGCGTACCGGATCCCGTTCATTTTTTGCTAAGGCCTCCTGGGCACAGTCTAAAGCCAACTTAGCAACATCGATTTCCGAAGTATTATAAAACCAGGAGATCTTTTCTACAGCATGACGGTAATGGTCCCTGGATTCAAAATCCATCTGACTGTAAAAGCCTGATGGATCCCGCCTGAGAATTTCTTCCACATGACTTAGCGACTCAAAAATTTCGTTCCAGTCAATAGCTGCAAGCATCCGCAGACTAGTTATAGAATTTCCTATGGAAACCTGCCTGGCTGCTTGCGTCTGATGCTCCAGCTGAATTAACTCCTCTAAAGAAGCTTCCTTGTCTCTCCGTTTCTGTTCAATATAGCCAATCAGGGCTGCGGTCTTTTTTCCTTGCTTTCTAAGCTTTTGTACCAGAAATACAAGAAAACTGGTGCTGATAACGGCTTTATTTTCAATTTGTTCATTGATTATTTTTTGAACCTCGTGTTCACCTTTTTCGGCAGCGGCGATGATGAGGACAGCCAAGTGCTCAGCATCCTGCCTATGCTTATAATCCACAGCAAGCTGATGGCAAATGTGGCTGATTCTTTCAATCAAAGCTATTCTAAGCATGGCTGACAGTACCCATAATTCACCCATAGTGAGCTGCTGCTGCGATTGATAAGCTCTGATAAAATTGACCAAAGTTTTTTCGTCAATGCTGCCGTCGGTATGGGTAACCAATTCCAGAGCGAGATCATATACCCTGGGGTAATTTTTCAGCCGGTTATCTTTAAGCTTTGGCAGTTGAAAACAGTACCTTTTGAAAAAATTTTGTTTTACGTTTTTAACCTGTTCTTCTATGATATAAAAATTATCCAGCAGCCACTCGGCTGTAGGAGATAAGGGAATTTCTCCGCCTGTCTCCCTGTTGATAATCTTATAGACTTCTAAAATATTTTTATAACTACTGCCCAGCCGGTTCACTAACCATTTTGGAAACCTTGTCTTTCCTTCCATTACATGACTTTTAGCTATTTCCAACGCGTGTTTTTCGATGTCTTCAGGGCCAAGGAGACTAGTATTCATTAGCATCAATCACCGTCAAGTAAGTTTTTCACTTGACTTATTATGTCCCTTACTGCATTTCTATAAACATTTATCTACCTCAACTGAACGTATGCCACAGCATCTGCTGGGGATCATGGCCACGGTAAAGTCTAATTGAATCCCATTAAATCATAAAGTAAAAAAATATACAGCCTTCGTAAAACTGGATAGGCCGTATCTCTAGCATACTACTATATTTGATGTAATAGTATTTTGCAAAATTGATGCAAAACTTTTTTAAAATCGCAAAACTATTTTCAACCTACACAAAAACACAACTACACATCCAGGTTGCGGACTTCTTTGGCATGCATTTCGATAAATTCCCTTCTGGGCTCGACTTTGTCTCCCATTAAAACCGTGAAAATTTCATCGGCTTCCATTGCATCTTCCAAGGAAACTTGCAAGAGAGTCCTGGTTTCGGGATTCATGGTGGTTTCCCAGAGCTGGTCCGGATTCATTTCGCCCAGACCCTTATATCTTTGGATGCTGTAATTATCCCTGCCTAACTTATCCAGCAGTTTATCCAACTCCTCATCATTATAAACATAATGTTCTTCTTTTCCCTTTTTTACCTTATAAAGCGGAGGTTGAGCAATATAGACATAACCGTGCTCAATTAAGGGTTTCATATAGCGGTAAAAGAAAGTCAAGAGCAAAGTCCTAATATGGGAACCATCCACATCGGCATCAGTCATAATAATGGTCTTATGGTACCTGGCTTTTTCAATGTTAAAATCCTCAGCCACGCTGGTACCTAAAGCGGTGATCATAGCCCTGATTTCTTCGTTGTTTAAAATTTTATCCAAACGGGCCTTTTCTACATTAAGAATTTTACCCCTGAGAGGCAGTATAGCCTGAAAGCGTCGATCCCGCCCTTGTTTAGCTGATCCTCCGGCCGAATCTCCCTCTACCAGGTATAGTTCGCTCATAGCAGGGTCTTTAACAGAGCAATCAGCCAGCTTTCCTGGCAAATTAGAAATTTCTAAAGCATTTTTGCGGCGGGTTAATTCCCTTGCTTTCCTGGCAGCCTCCCTGGCACGGGCAGCACTAATGGACTTCTCAATAAACTTTTTGGCCACGGAAGGGTTCTCTTCCAAATAAGTTGACATTCCCTCCCCTAGGACCGAGTCCACAATCCCCCTGACTTCACTGTTGCCCAATTTTGTTTTTGTCTGTCCTTCAAATTGGGGTTCCCTTACTTTTACACTGATTACGGCCGTCAGGCCTTCCCTGATATCCTCGCCTGTCATGTTAGGATCGTTATCTTTTAACAGGTTGTGTTTGCGCGCATAGTCGTTAATAACGCGGGTCAAAGCAGTTTTGAAACCTACTTCATGGGTTCCGCCTTCGGTGGTATGGATATTATTGGCATAGGAAAAAATATTCTCTACGTAACCGTCATGGTATTGTAAAGCAATCTCCACTTCAATGCCGTCCTTTTCTTCATGCAGGTAAATAGGACGGTTATGCAGCACATCCTTGTTTTTGTTTAAATGTTTCACAAAATCCACTATGCCGCCGTCATGCAAGAATACTTCCTGTTTATCAGTTCGCTCATCTTTTAAGGTAATTTTCACGCCTTTATTTAAAAAAGACAGTTCCCGCAATCTATGGGCCAAAACGTCAAAATCATAGATCAGATCTTCAAAAATTAAACCGTCAGGCTTAAAAGTAACTTGCGTACCGGTACCCTTTGCCTTGCCAATAACTTTTAACTGAGTTACCGGTTTTCCCCGTTCATAACGCTGGGAATAAATCTCACCGTTCCGCTTGACTTTAACTTCCAGCCACTCGGAAAGAGCGTTAACTACGGACATGCCAACGCCATGCAGTCCTCCTGAAACCTTATAACCGTTACCCCCAAATTTTCCGCCGGCATGTAAAATAGTTAAAGCCACCTCTACCGCCGGTTTTCCAATCTTGGGGTGGATATCTACAGGTATACCCCTGCCGTTATCAGTTACAGTGATGCTGTTATCTTCATGAATTACAATTTCGATTTTATCACAGTAACCGGCTAAAGCTTCATCTATGCTATTATCTACAATCTCATAAACTAAGTGATGCAATCCCCTGGAGCTTGTACTTCCAATGTACATTCCGGGTCTTTTACGCACAGCTTCCAGACCTTCCAATACCTGAATTTGGCTGGCATCATATATTGCGTCCACCTGCTGCGAAATTTGCTCTGTCAACTGTCTACCCCCTTTACTATTTATTCCAATATTTTATTATAGCACATATGTTCCAAAGAACGAAAGCATTTGATGGTTCCGCCATGCAGTTGGGGCTCTTGATTCAAACAGCGGGAGCAACAGAACATAAACGCTACAGTTATTTTCAAGATAGAATAGAGGAATCAAAAGAGTGGCAATCTAAAAGAATGCATTAAAAAAGTGAGAAAATTAACCCGGATATAAAGATTTATCCAAACCCCTGCGCCACAAAGTATGGGTAGAAATACTTGAGTAATAAACAGCTTTAGTGGTAACAATGCCTGACTTAGCAACTGCCGGCTCACAGCCCTTGATATTTTTATCTAACCTGGCCAACTCTAAAAAATCTTTAGTAGCGGTTGACAACTCAAGATTTTCTAAATTAATTATCATTATTATATCTTTCAATGGAATTAAAACATCCCCACCAATATGCAGATACATCTTTAACCTCATTTCTAATGAGCTTTTATCTTTTTCAAGTTTCCTTTAACCACTTGGTAGATATCAGCCTTGTTTAAGAGGGCCTGACTCAAATAATTTGTTTCTGTACAGGTAATAAAAGTTTGCACTTTGTCGCTGACTGTAGCCAGGAGCTGTTCCCTACGGTTTTTATCAAGCTCAGACAAGACATCATCTAAAAGCAGCACGGGATATTCACCCGTTTCGGCAAACATGAATTCCAGCTCAGCCAACTTGAGACTTAGAGCTGCAGTTCTTTGCTGTCCTTGCGAGCCATAAACTCTTGCATTTATGCCGTTTATCTTTAAATCAAAATCGTCCCGATGGGGCCCCAGTGTAGTATAGCCCTTAAAAATATCTTCTTCCAACGCTTGCCCTAAACGGGATAAATAGTAAACTGCAAAATCCTCCGGGTTTTTTTCTATGAATGCCGACTGTAGCAAAGAAGTACTATAGCTGATTTCCAGCTCTTCCAAACCGCCGGTCATTTTGCGATGGGCCAGTCGCGCCAGGGGTTTGAGTTTACGCAGCATTTCCAGCCTTTTCATGATGAGCCATGCACCGGTTTTAGCCAGCTGCTGGTCCCAGATGGTTAGATCCTCAGGTTCAGCTTTTTTAAGTTTAATAGCTTTTAAAAGATTGTTACGCTGCAACAGAATCTTACGGTATTGCTGCAGGTTATAATAATATTTTGGGCTGACTTGGCTTATTTCATTATCAAGATATTTCCTTCGTAGTGAGGGATTCCCCTTAACAAGGAATAAATCATCGGGCGAAAAAAAAACCACGTTAAACAGCCCTATTATATCTGCAATCTTTTGTACCTTGGCACCGTTTACTTCAACCTGCTTTTTCCCGGTAAGCCAGCTGAATTTCAGCTGGTACATGGAATTTTTGTTGACAGTTTCTCCTTGAATTTGAAAATAATCAGTTCCCCATTGCACTAAATCTTGGTCACTGGGATATCTGTTGGAACTGCCGCCGGACAAATAGTAAATGGCATCAAGCAAATTGCTTTTGCCTTGGGCATTATCACCGATCAAGAGGTTTAATAACTCACCGGCTTGATATGTAAGGCTTGTATAATTTGTAAAATTTTTTAAAAACAGGGATTTTAATTGCATAAGATTGCCCCTAGAGCGTACGACTTACCTTGTACCGGCCCTTATTTTTAACTTCCACTACATCCCCGTCTTGCAAACGTCGGCCTCTTCTTGTTTCCAGGCTTCCGTTAACTTTCACCTGCCCGGAGGTAATAAGCTGTTTTGCTTCCCCGCCTGTGCTTACTAACTCTGCCCATTTTAAAAATTGATCCAGTTTTATATCAATAGTATTGATAAGTATTTCTTCAATATTATCAGACAAAGTTTTATACCCCTTCCTATAAACCTAGTAACCAATGCACACCAGGGTTTATAAGCGGCGCCGTACGCGGCGCCAGCCATTTTAAATCTAGACTCAATAAGCTCAACTCAAACACTTAATCAGGTTAAGCGGATAGGTAAAACTAAAAACAAAGTATTATTGCTGTCGGCAGGCCTTATAATTCCAGGGCTCAAAGATCCTGTCAGATCCAAGAAAATCTCTTCTTGATCAATGACTCTTAATACATCAATTAAATACCTGGCATTGAAGGCTATTTCTGCTTCTTCTCCTTCAAGGTAAACCTGAATTTCTTCGTGTATATTGCCTATTTCAGCTGATTTGGAAGTGATAGTAAGATTATTTCCTTGGATGTCCAATTTAATAACATTTGATCTGGTTTTTAAGTCATCCTTTGATAAAAGTGCAGCTCTTTCCAGCGAGTCACAAAAACCCTTGCTCAAAATCCGCACCCTCGAAGAATATTCCTGGGGTATTACTTGTTGATAATTGGGAAACTGTCCTTCGATGAGCCGGGAAACTAACATAATGGAATCTGCTTTAAACATAACTTGATTGTTGGCTACTCTCACTTCAAGCAAATTATCTTCTGGCCTAAAAATCCTGCTAAGCTCATTCAAGGAACGGCTGGGAATAATCACTGCAAAATTATGCTCTGGATTAGCCGGTCCTGTCAATTTAAGCTGACGGTAAGCCAAACGATGGGTATCTGTTGCCACTAAATTAATGGTGTTGCCTGCCTCCACTTCCATTAGTATGCCTGTAAAAATAGGCCTGGTTGGATCCGTAGATGCAGCTATGGAAACGTGCTTAATAGCATTTACTAACAGATCACAATTAATTTTGAAAGTATGCTGTCCGGTAATTTCAGGCAGCAAGGGAAATTCCCGGGCATCAAAGGTGTTTAATTGCACTTGGGAAGAACCATAAGTAATTGTTACTAAATTTGAGTTTTCATCAGTTTCCACAGTAATAACCAGATCAGGCAACCTTTTTACTATTTCCACAAAATATTTTGCAGGCAAAACAGTTGCGCCTTCTTCAATTACTTGCACCGGAATGGTGCATTCAATGCCAATTTCTAAATCTGTAGCCCTCAGGCGCAGTATATCGTTTTCTGCAGCTAAATAAATACCACTTAAAATTGGTAATGTACTTTTACTGGAGATTGCCCGTTGCACTGTTTGTAATCCTGCCAGCAGTTCATCCTGATTTACTAAGATTTTCATTATTGTCCTCCTACAAATTTTGTTTGTGAGGTCATGTCGTAAATGATTATTTACATCTATATTTAGCTAGTAGATGTAGTAATAAGCGCTGTGTAAATGTGTATAAGTCAACGTCATCTGGCTAATTGAAAGGATTTATGTTGTGTATATAGCTGTGGATTAAACCGCAAATTTATGCACATAATTTTAGCAAGCTAAATTTAAATACTTCTCTAGTTGGGTGATTTAATTGCTTCAGTAATCTGGTCGATAATTTGCTGCAAGTTTCCATCGGCCCTTAAATCAGAGGATATTTTATCCCAGGCATGAAGAACCGTGGTGTGATCCCTGCCCCCAAATTCCTCCCCAATCCTGGGTAAAGATAAGTCGGTTAGCTCCCTGGCTAAGTACATGGCAATTTGCCTGGGAAAAGCAACGCTTCTGGTTCTTTTCTTTGCTTTAAATTCCTCAACCCTCAAGTTAAAGTGCTTAGCTACTTTTTCTTGAATTCTGGAGATGGTGATTTCCGGAGGTTTAGCGGTCGGCACCAGATCTTTTAAAGCTTCTTCAACTATTTCAGCGGTAATGGTCCTTTTGCTGATTGAAGCGTACGCAGCTACTCGGATTAGAGCACCTTCCAGTTCCCTGATATTGGATTGGATCTTATTGGCTATAGTCATCATTGCTTCATCAGGCATTTCCAAACCTTCCAGACTGGCTTTTTTACGCAAAATTGCTATTCTCGTTTCCAGGTCAGGGGGTTGTATATCGGTGATTAACCCCCATTCAAAGCGCGACCGCAAACGGTCTTCCAAAGTGGGAATCTCTTTTGGGGGCCTGTCGCTGGAAATTACAATTTGTTTGTTGGCTTCATGCAGGGCATTAAATGTATGGAAAAATTCTTCCTGGGTCCTCTCTTTTTTTGCCAGGAACTGAATGTCGTCAATTAGCAGAACGTCTATGTTACGGTATTTATTTCTGAACTCAACAGTTTTGCCGTCTTGAATGGAATTTATCAGTTCATTGGTAAACTTTTCAGAAGAAACATAGAGGACTCTTGCTTTTTTATTGTGTTCTATTACGTAATGGCCTATGGCGTGCATCAGATGAGTTTTGCCTAAACCAACTCCGCCATAGATAAATAAAGGATTGTAGGTTTTGGCAGGTGTTTCTGCTACTGCCAGCGAGGCTGCATGAGCGAACCGGTTGCTGTTTCCAATGACAAAAGTATCAAAAGTATACTTACTGTTTAAGTGGGGCGTTTCTTCAGAACCGGTTGTCTGAATATGCGGAACCGCATGCGGTTTGTTTTCCGTTCGCTTGCTGTATAACATATATTCTTTGGTTGAAGGCAGAACAAAGCTTAAGTTTACATCCTGATCTATGATTAATTGAATTGTATTCTTGATCATATTATAATAACGGGTTTCCAGCCAATCCTTTGCAAACTCGTTAGGAACGCCGATTAGCATGGTCAGGCCATCGAAGTTAAGGAGCCTGGTTGATTTTAACCAGGTTTCAAAACTTGGCCGGCTCAACTCATTTTCCAGGATATCCAGAGTGCGGCTCCAAATCTCATCTAATTCTGCAGACAACATGAAAAACTTACCCCCTATGGTTTTAAAGACTAGTTATCCACAAGCCGAAAGCGGAAAACTTGTGGATAGACATTAAAGTACTACGACAAAAAGAAAGTTATCACCAATCTATGCACAACTAACTTTAAATTGGGATAACGCTTTTTTGATGTGCACTTACCTTATAAAAAAATGAAAAATTGTAGAAAAGCTTTAGAAAAAAACAAAGAAACTTGGCTAACGCCAAGTCTTGGCGCGGGAGTAGAAAAATCATTAGCCTCTCTATTAGGCCTAAACTCACCTGAGCTTATGTATGTTTATTTGGAAAGTAAAAAAAGTAATTAAGTAATTAGTAAAATTTGCATTTCTTATCATAACAGAAATTATCCACAACATCAATAATCTTTTCCCCAAAAATAAGGTTATAAACAGTTCAAATAACCCACAGCTGTGGATAACTGTTACATTAATTCTTTGCGACAAACCGGCGGGCTAACGCCGTCGTTAGTCGCAAGTATACCTACGGTTAAGTCATTAGTCCTTAGTATAATAGTCACCAGTCATCAGTTACCAGTAATTCCGCTTAAAACTGGGGACTAGGGACTGAGGACTGGGGACTCAGCCAAAGACCGTCGCTAAGGACTAAAACTCGTGACTAATGACTCGTCGTAAGCCGCTGTCAAAGACTAAGGATATGGTCACTAGGTTCGATGCTAAAGGGCTAGAAATTGCTTGGTTTTTCTTGACAGTAGTAATTAAAATGGCTATAATTTTGATGTGTGTTTCGTAAATTGGAAATTGCTGTTAGGTTGATTGGGGGGAAAGAGCATGAAAAGGACTTACCAACCTAAAAACAGAAAACATAAAAAAGTACATGGTTTTCTAAGCAGAACAAGTACCCCTGGTGGTAGAAACGTTCTGAGGAGAAGACGTCAAAAAGGAAGAAAAAGACTTACCGCATAAGGCCGCTCAAGTGGCCTTTTTGCATTATGTCGGCGGTTAGAGTTAGCTAATTTTGTCTATACTATTTTTTTATGGAAGATAAAGACGGGGGTATTTTTTTGTTAAGCAAGCCTTACCGTTTGAAACATCAAAAAGACTTTAAAATTACTTATAATAAAGGTAAATCAGTAGCCGGGCAATATGTGGTCTTGTACTATCTCGAAAATGGCTTAGAAGTCAATAAGTTTGGTTTTTCTATTTCCAAAAAGATAGGCAAAGCAGTAGTAAGAAACAGAATAAGAAGAATTTTAAGAGAATGCTGCCGTTTGCACAAAGATAAACTGCTCCCCGGTTATAATTTAATTTTTATAGCTCGCCCAAAAATTAGAGGAATTAAGTACCGGTTGGTCGAAAATGAAATACTGCAGTTATTTTCTAAAGCACAACTCTTACGCGAAGATGTGTAGAAAAATTTTTTAGTTTAGCAGGATGTTTAAAATAATGGTGGTAAATATACTAATTTATATATTAAAAAGCTACCAAAAAATTATATCTCCTTTACTGCCTGGAAGCTGCCGTTATTATCCCAGTTGTTCACAATATACTATAGAGGTTTTACAAAAATATGGTTTGTATAAGGGATTAGTAAAGGCAATTTGGAGAATACTCCGGTGTAATCCTTTTTCAGCAGGAGGATATGATCCTTCCTAAATTTATAATAAATAGACGAGATGCCTTATTTTACAGGCAGCCAAGGAGATAATCCATAAAGAGAAAGAGAAAGAGGAGGTGAAACCTGCTTTAATTCATAAAGCAGGGCAGTATTGTCATTTTTAGTTGATTTTCTTTCCCATTCTATTCAGTTTTTTTACAATTTAACGGCGAATTTAGGTTTGCCTAATTACGGCTTGGCCATCATACTTTTTACCGTTGCCATTAAATTGATCCTTTTTCCCTTAACTGCAGCCCAAGTTAAATCCATGCGTAAAATGCAGGAGCTACAGCCTAAAATCAAAGAAATACAACAAAAATACAAAGATAATCCTCAAAAATCCCAACAGGCAATGATGGAATTATATCAGAAGCACGGGGCAAATCCTTTTTCTGGATGTCTTCCTTTGTTGGTGCAAATGCCGATTTTATTTGCGTTGTTCAGCGCTTTGCGTAATTTCTTTGATCCTAAATTGCATCCGGCTTACGTCAATCTCGAGCACTCCAGCTTTTTCTGGATTTCTAATTTAGGACTTCCCGATCCTTACATACTGCCTATTCTTGCAGCAGTTTTTACATATTTGCAGCAAAAGTTAAGCAGCCCCGGCAATATGGACCAAACTCAAAAAACGATGTTGTACATTATGCCTTTTTTCATGGGCTGGATAAGCAGAAGTTTTCCTGCCGGCTTAGCGCTCTACTGGGTGGTTTATAGTATTATTAGCGGATTAGAACAGTTTATCCTGAGGAAACAGCCCATTATGGCTAAGGAGGAAGCGGCTGAGAGATGAAAAGCATTGAAATCACTGCTAAAACTGTTGAAGATGCAATCGACACAGCCTTAAAAGAGCTGAAAGTACAAAGAGAAGATGTAGAAGTAGAGGTACTTGAAGAGCCAAGCAAGGGACTATTTGGGATTTTGGGTTCCAGGATGGCCAAAGTAAAGGTTTCCATTAAAGAAACGCCAGGGCAGCTGGCAGCTGAATTTTTAAACAATGTTTTGCAGAAGATGGGAATGAAAGTTACTATAGATAGCAAACAACATAACGATTACTTATATTTGACTATCAGCGGCTCAAATCTAGGAATCTTAATCGGTCGCCGGGGAGAGACACTTGATTCCTTGCAGTATTTGACTAATCTGGTTGCCAACCGCCAAAGTAAAAACAGGGTTCATGTAGTTTTGGACATTGAAAATTACCGCCGCAGAAGAGAGCAGACTTTGGTTAAACTAGCCCAACGTTTATCGGACAGGGTAAAAAGGACTGGTAACAGTATTACTTTGGAACCAATGAACCCCCATGAAAGAAGAATCATTCATACAGCGCTGCAAAACGACACTGCAGTTCATACCTTTAGCCAGGGTGAGGAACCGTTTCGGAAGGTGACTATTGCTTTAAAGAATAAAGCCAAGTAGCTATTAGCTGTCAGCCCTTAGCTTTTATTTTTATAAAAACTTGCAAAGTTTAAAACCTGGTAAATATGTTTATTACCAGGTTTTAACTTGTAGACAAAGCAAGCATGTATTATTTCGCTCTGGACAAGCTCCTACGCCGTTGCCGGCAGCACAGCTGCCGACGGCTGTGGAAACCAGTCCCGCTCCATAATACATGCTTGCTGTTAATAGTTTGTCGACGGTCTGAAACCTGGTAAATATGTTTATTACCAGGTTTTTTTGTGCTATCTTAATTAAAAGATGAGTTTTAGTAAAGAATGGCAAACGGTGGAATACTATAGTTTAAATTTATGCTACAAGCAAATGGCTGCAAGCTAACAGCTGACGGCTGTCAGCGAGCGTGGGGTGAAAATATGGAAGATACCATTGCTGCTATTGCCACACCTCCAGGAGAGGGAGGAATAGGTATAATCCGCATTAGCGGAAGCGATGCTGTTAGGATTATTGAACAGATCTTTGCTCCAAAGAATAAAAAGCTGTGGGAGCAAAAAACTTCGCATCGTCTTTATCTTGGTCATATTGTTGACAAAAACAAAAATCAGCCAATCGATGAAGTTTTAGTCAGCATCATGAAGTCCCCAAAGAGTTTTACCGGGGAAGATGTGGTGGAGATCAACTGCCACGGAGGTTATTTACCTCTTACATTAATACTGGAGCTGGTTTTAGCCAGCGGCGCCCGTTTGGCCGGCCCTGGTGAATTCAGCAAACGTGCTTTTTTAAACGGCAGGCTGGATTTGGCCCAGGCAGAAGCTATTATTGATGTTATCAGGGCCACAAGTCAATCCGGCTTAACAGCGGCGGTTAATCAATTACAGGGAGGTCTTTCCAAACAAGTTGAAAAGCTACGCGCTGATCTTTTACGAATTTTAGCTTACCTTGAGGCTTCCATCGATTTTCCTGAAGATGAAATTGAAGCTTTAAGCGCTCGAGAAATTACTGAGGTATTGACTTTGGTTTTACATGAAACGCACCGCATGCTGGAAGGTTTTAACGCAGGAAAAATTTATCGCGAAGGCTTGAAAACAGTAATTGTAGGAAAACCTAATGTGGGCAAATCAAGCTTACTAAACGCCTTGGTCAGGGAGAACCGGGCTATAGTGACGGAGATACCGGGGACCACACGGGATGTCATCGAGGAAATAATAAGTTTCGGGGGAATAGCATTAAAAATTGTTGATACGGCCGGCATCAGGGAAACGGAAGACCTGGTGGAAAAAATTGGCGTAGAAAAAAGCAAAGCGCTGCTGATGGAAGCTGATCTGGTTTTAGTTGTACTGGATGCGGCCCATGGTATTGACGCTGCAGATGAAGAAATACTGCAAATGGTTAAACAATCGGGCAAAAAATACTTGGTTTTGCTAAATAAAATTGATGTGGCAAAAGAAAAGGAAAATAAAGTTTTAGTTGAGCATGATCATATCTTAGAAATCTCGGCTAAAGAAGAAATTGGCTTGGATCAGCTGGAACGTACTATTAAAAATCTGCTGCTGGCAGGCCAAATTGCTCCAAACAGTGAGAAACTCGTTACCAGGTATAGACACTACGAAGCGCTGCAAAGGGCAGAGAGGCATATCAAAGAAACCCTTTCCGCTCTCAAAAGAAATATGCCGGCTGATTTTTTGTCCATTGACCTCAAAGCTGCATGGGAAGCTTTGGGCGAGATTACGGGAAGCACTGTTTCTGAAGATATACTTGACAGGATTTTTGCTGATTTCTGCATTGGCAAGTAGGAGTGGGTTTTAAATGGAGACATATTTTGCAGGGGATTACGAGGTAATAGTTATCGGGGGAGGACATGCGGGCTGTGAAGCCGCTTTAGCTTCAGCTAGGATGGGTTGTAAAACTTTGCTTCTGACCTTAAATATCGATAATATTGCTTTAATGCCTTGTAATCCGGCAATCGGAGGGCCTGCCAAAGGTCACCTGGTAAAAGAAATTGATGCCCTAGGCGGACAAATGGGCATTAATACGGACCATACTTATATACAAATTAGGCTGCTCAACACCGGTAAAGGTCCTGCTGTGCATGCCTTGCGAGCCCAAGCTGATAAAAGGTTGTACCAGCTGGAGATGATTAAGACTCTGGAAAATCAGGAGGACCTTACGTTGAAGCAGGCTATGGTTGAACAAATTCTTATTTCCCGGGACGGTAAAGCGGAAGGAGTGGTGACCAAAACGGGGGCAAGGTTTAATTGCAGAGCCATCGTGCTTACTACCGGCACATACTTGTTAGGGAAAATTATAATCGGCGATGTGTATTACAGTGGCGGACCGAACGGCCAGTTTGCCTCCGAAGGTTTATCCGCGAGTCTGAAAAAAATCGGATTGGAGTTAGGCAGATTTAAGACAGGGACTCCTCCCCGCATTGACCGCAGGACTGTTGATTTTTCCGTTTTAAGCAAGCAACCGGGAGATGAAGGGCCATACTATTTTTCTTACACCAGCCGCGATCTTAAACGGCCTAATATCCCCTGCTGGCTTACTTATACTAATGAAAAAACCCACCAGATAATCAGGGATAATTTGCACCGTGCCCCCTTATACAGTGGGCTGATTGAAGGGGTGGGGCCCAGGTATTGTCCTTCCATCGAGGATAAAGTGGTTAGATTTGCTGAAAAGCTAAGCCATCAGATTTTTCTCGAACCGGAAGGGCTTCATACTACGGAAATGTATGTTCAAGGTTTTTCCACCAGCCTGCCGGAAGATGTACAGATTCAAATGCTCAGGACCATAAAGGGCCTGGAAAGAGTAGAAATGATTCGCGCCGGTTATGCCATTGAATACGATTATATTATACCTACACAACTGGATTTGACATTGGAATGTAAGCACATTCCCGGTCTTTTTACTGCAGGGCAGATCAACGGCACCTCGGGGTACGAGGAAGCAGCAGCCCAGGGTATCATGGCTGGCATTAACGCCGCATTAAAAGTGAAAGAGAAAGATCCCTTTATTTTAAAAAGATCAGATGCCTATATTGGTGTTTTAATCGATGATCTGGTAACCAAAGGTACTAATGAACCTTACCGGATGTTAACTTCAAGGGCAGAATACAGGCTAATTTTGCGTCAGGATAACGCTGATTTGCGTTTGACAGAAAAAGGCTTTGAATTAGGTTTAATCAGTCGGGAACGTTATGCTGCTTTTTTAGCCAAAAAAGAGAGGATAGCAGAGGAAATAGAGCGTTTGGAAAGTACTGTGGCCAGTCCGGCTGATGAAAATTTGGAGAAGTTTCTTTTAGAAGCTGAAAGCACTCCTTTAAAAAGCGGCTTGACTTTGCTGGAATTATTGCGGAGACCTGAAATCAGTTATGAAGATTTGTCTAAGCTGTATCCGCCTGAAGTCCCTTTAAGCAGGGAAGTGGCAGAACAGGTGGAGATTCAGGTTAAATACGAGGGTTATATAAAAAAGCAGCTGCAACAGGTGGAACGCTTTGAAAAACTGGAAAACAGGAAACTTCCGCCGGAACTTGACTACATGCAGATCAGCGGTTTGTCCAGGGAAGCCCAACAAAAGCTTGCTGCAATTAAGCCCCAGTCCATCGGACAGGCTTCAAGAATTTCGGGAGTATCGCCGGCAGATGTTAACGTGCTGTTAATCTACCTAGAGCAGCAGCGCAGACAAGGAGTTATCCAGAGTGAATAAGTACTGGGAAAATTTATTGCAGAGCACTTCCGAGGCTGGTATAGATTTAAATCGGCAGCAGTTACAGCAATTGCACAAGTTTATGGAGCTGTTGCAAACCTGGAATAAGCAGATGAATTTAACTGCTATTACTGATGAAGCCGGTATTATTTATAAACATTTTCTCGATTCATTGCTTTATGCTAAGCTTGCTCAAGCAGATGAAGCTGAAGAAGTGGTGGACTTGGGAACAGGAGCCGGTTTTCCCGGTTTGCCTTTAAAAATCTGGCTTCCTGACTGTAAAGTAGTTTTGGTCGATTCTTTACAAAAACGCCTGAAATTCATCGAAGAAGTAGTACGTGCTTTGTGTCTAAAAAATGTGGAGTTGATACATGGCCGGGCGGAGGATCTGGGGAAAGATGAGCAGCATAGGGAAAAATATGGTCTTGTACTTTCCCGGGCTGTAGCGCCACTACCAGTTTTAGTCGAATACTGCTTACCCTTGGTCAGGGTAAAAGGAAGGTTTGCGGCTGCCAAAGGGCCGGAAGTTGCTCAAGAACTGGCAATGGCGGAAAAAGCGATTGTCATTTTGGGAGGGTTGGTTGAAAAGAGCATCAATTATACCTTGCCTTTTGTCAATGAGCAGCGTACCATGGTAAGCATAACAAAAATTACGGCAACACCTTCCAAATACCCGCGCAAAGCCGGACAACCGGCTAAAAAGCCATTGTGCTAAGAATTTTAAACACCCGGGCTTAAATGCAAAGCTTAGGTGTTTTTAATTTCCAACACCTTTTCAGGCAGGAACTGGATTCATGGTGTGGAATATAAAATCGATGGAATAAAGCGTATGGTGGTGTAAATTGTGGGAAGAATTATTGCCATTGCAAACCAAAAAGGCGGTGTGGCCAAAACGACCACAGCTGTCAACCTAGGAGCTTGTTTGGCTAACCAAGGCAAAAAAGTACTTTTAGTTGACATGGATCCGCAAGGTAATGCCACAAGCGGTTTAGGAATCAACCGCCTCGAGGTGCAGCACTGTGTATATGATGTGCTCATTAACGGGGCGTCTTTAAAGAGCGTGAAGCAGAAAACTGAAATATCCGGTTTGGAGGTTATACCGGCAACAATTCAGCTGGCAGGTGCGGAAATTGAACTGGTTTCCGCCATATCAAGGGAAGTAAAGCTAAAAAAAGCTTTGGAACCGGAAAAAGGCAATTACGATTACATTTTGTTGGACTGTCCTCCCTCTTTAGGATTATTGACCTTGAATGCTTTGACAGCAGCCGACCGAGTGCTGATACCGATTCAATGCGAGTATTACGCCCTGGAAGGTCTGGGGCAGCTGATGAATACCATCCAGCTGGTACAAAAGCATCTTAACCCTAAACTGGAACTGGAAGGCGTAGTGTTAACCATGTTTGATGCCAGAACTAACCTTTCTATTCAGGTAGTTGATGAAGTAAAAACCCATTTCAAAAATAAAGTATTCAGTAGTATCATACCACGTAATGTAAGATTAAGTGAAGCTCCCAGTCACGGTCAGCCGATAATCACCTACGATCCCCGTTCCAAGGGTGCGGAAGTATATCAAGAATTAGCAAGGGAAGTGATCGAAAATGGCTAAAAAAGGATTGGGCAAAGGGTTAAGTGCGTTGATCCCTTCTTCTATAAACCCGGAAATGACCACAACAATTGAAACGGAAAATAACAACGGAAACACAGCAACCCGAGTTGTGGAAATTGCGGTGGAACAGATAGAACCTAACAAGTATCAGCCCAGGAAGGTTTTTAATGCGGACGGGCTCGAAGAACTGGCTTTATCTATCAAGGAACATGGTGTGGTGCAGCCGGTAGTTGTTAGAAAAATAGAAGAAGACAAATACCAGCTTGTTGCCGGAGAACGGCGTTGGAGAGCTTGTAAACTAGCCGGGTTAGAAACTATACCTGCCATCATTAAAGGATATAGCGAACAGGAAACTACAGAAATTGCTTTAATTGAAAACATACAGCGTGAGGATTTGAATCCCTTAGAAGAGGCCGCAGCTTATAAAGTATTAATTGAAGAGTTTGGTCTAACCCAGGAAGAGCTATCGAAAAAGGTGGGAAAAAGCAGGCCTTATATAGCAAATTCACTCCGCTTATTGAATTTGCCTGAGCAAATTAAAGAGATGGTTGCTAACGGAAGCATTTCTGCAGGCCACGGCAGGGCCCTGTTATCCCTTCCGGAAGCAGGACAGCTTAGGCTAGCGGAAAAAATACAAAAGGAAGGGTTAACCGTACGTGAAACCGAAGCTTTAGTTAAAAGCATTGGTATTCTAGGCAGCCAGCAGCAAAATAAAAAGAAGGGAAATACAGGTAAAAAAGATCTTTCTCCGGAAATCATCGATATAGAAGAAAAACTCAGACATTACTTTGGCACCAAGGTTAGACTGCTAAACAACAATAATGGGGGAAAAATAGAAATAGAATACTATAGCGTAGAAGAATTGAACAGGATACTGGACCTGTTATCTATTTCCTAAATGTTTCACGTGAAACACAATTGGGTTGTTTCACGTGAAACATTTTTTGTTACCATTTAACCCATCTAGTACTGTTAACATTATACCTATCTCGAAAATGTAACCCTTGTGTCTGTTGATCCGAGATGACTTCACCAGGGGCGCTGCCCTATTCAGGCTCTATGTAAGCTTTATAAACGGCCGCATAAGGGCGACTTGGCTTCTGCCGGCCCTAAAGGACTGGAATTTCTATGCATTATGAAACATAATGCTAGAAATTCTGGCGTGCTTACGCTTGGCACAAGCTAAGTCTTCTTTACGTTTGACTTCCAGCGGCACTCGACTTTCACATTGTCCTGCCGCTCCACGCTTTGTGAGTCCATGCTGTTCGACCGGACAGAGATCAGGAGACACAAGTCCATGCATGCATAAGACTTGTCTGAAGAATGTTATCAACTAATACTCTTTACAGCACGCTTTACGGCTCGTTAAAAAGAGTAGATACAACACAATAGGTTAAGATCTTAAAAAGAACATAATTGTCTGCCCGCCATGGAAATAAAAGTACTGGCGCTATTACAATTTCATAAGATAAGATATAATAAGTACGATTATGAACTTTAGTAAAATATTTTGGGGATAGGTGACCACAAATGAAATCAAATATAAAATCAGTAATACTTGACTGGCTTCTAACCATTGTGCTAGCAGTTATTTTATCTCTAGGTATTAGAACCTACGTGGCTGAAGCTATGTGGATTCCGAGTGAATCTATGGTTCCTCAATCCTCCCCCGTCAGCGAATTTAGACGAAAAAATATTAATAAAAAGAGTTGTTGGTTTACCTGGTGAAACAATTTCTATAAACAACGGGCTTGTTTATATCGACGGGATGTTACTTAATGAGCCTTATATATATGAAAAAGCAAATCATGATTTTGGTCCATATGTAGTACCTAAAAACTCTGTTTTTGTAATGGGTGATAATCGCAACAACAGTTATGACAGTCGGTCATGGGGAGCATTGCCAATTAATAATCTTATTGGTAAAGCCGAATTTCGCTATTATCCTCTAAATGAAATTGGAATTTTAAGTTGTAAATATTAATAGCGTATTTATTCAGACCGTCGACAAACTATTATCAGCCCGCATATATTATGGAGCAGGACTGGTTTCCTCTAGGCTGGGGCTTTGCTAAAAGTCATCACGTGAGAGCTGGCCCAGAGCAAAGTAATAAATTGAGCTTTGTCTATACACTGTAACTCCTTAGCGGGGTTTATTTTTTTGCAATAACACTAAAATAAAAGAATAAGTTTTGTATACTTTTTATGGCCTCAGCTGTTATATATATGAAAATTAATTATACACTGGATAGTCTTAACCGGTTAAGATGCTTGTTCCTGATTAAGGTGGTGAAATATGCGGGATGAAACTTTAGAACAGCTTCTATTAAAGGAAGCCAATCTGGTATTTAAATACCTTATAAAAATGGGAGCTTCCAAAGAAGATGCCGAAGATATTGTACAGGAAACCTTATATAAGACCATAAAAAATATTGATGCAATCGATGGACATAACATGAGAGCATGGCTCTTTAAGGTTGCTATCAACAGTTATTACAGCCTGTACAACAAGAAGAAAAAGCAAAGCACTATTGCCGCAGACCATCTGCAAAATCTGAAAATGCTAACTGAAAGCACGGAAGATTACTGTATAACCGAAGAAAAGAGAAAAGTTATTCAAAAGGCTTTGGACCTCTTGAAGCCATCCTATAGGGAGCTGCTGATTTTCAAGTATGTAATGGAGCTGTCCTATAGAGATATAGCAAATCTTTTAGAAACGAGCGAAGAAAAGGTAAAAGTTTACCTTTATAGAGCCAGGAATAAATTTAAAGAGATCTGGGAGGGGTTGAACCTTGAATAAAAATCAATATTACAACGATGAACAAAAAGTTGAAAAGGAATTGGATAGTTTATTTGATGACTTAAAAAATACTAAATTAAAAAAGGCAATTAAGAAGGCCCAGTGGCACTCCATTTTCCGCAATGTACTGATTAGCTTTGTGGTCCTGGGCGTTATGCTAGTAGGAGGTTCAATTGTAAATAGAGAATTAATTTATAATATGGAAATGCCGGTGCAAATTGCCGTAGACAGTTTTAATAAAATTTCTGCACCTAATAAATATATTGGCAAAGTTTCGAGGTATCATGAAATTCTCGGCGGTAGAAACGAATATACCACCTACAAAATTATCGAAGGAAAAGTTGTTTTTGCCGGTGAAGGGGATTATAGCTATGGTTTGTTGCGCAATGAATGGGGTAACAGGATTGGGACTGAATCACCTTCAATTTTGGGAGCCAGCCATGATGTCGGGGATTTAAAAGAGCAGAAATATAACGAGCTAGGCCAGAGAGAAATGGTCTTCTTTTACCCTTTTATCAGCTATCCGGAATATAAAAACGATCTACAGTTACTCGACAGTATTGGTTCAGATAAAATTATGGAAATGGCTTTGTCCTTCGATCAAGCTTATAGCCTGGATGAAGTTAATAAAATGCTGCCCAATAATGTAACTTTAGCATGGTATTGGGTAGATGACTTAAACGAGCAAGAAAAAGAAGACAGCAAGCCACGTAAGGAAAAGCAACAAGGTCCTGACGGAAAAACTCATGAAGTGGACTACCCTGCCAGGATACGATCTGAAAAAAACGCATACGGTATTAAGGCTTATGATGTGAACAGGGAACCTCTGGAGGATCCCGCACAGCTTTTTATCTGGGCACTACAAAACGGAATGAAGTATGATACAAAGTATAAAAGCGAATTTGTACGGGTTTATAATAACATCGCGGGACAGGACGGAGAATTAACTAAGGAAGATATAAAGGTGTGGGGAGTTGTTGTTACAGGGGATGTTAACAACTTAAAAACCCTTCGTACCTTGCCTTTTATTAAGGCATCTTCATTAGGGGTAGTTACAGAAAAATATTAAAATTGGTCTTTGATCCCTTGTCCCCTCATTTCATTATTAAGTTACCGGTGACTGATGACTGGTGAGTGTGACTAATGGACTAGGCCTTTAAGAAAATGACGAGGTTGTGTCTCCCAGTTTGGAGATCCCGCAGCCGGCCGAAGCTCCACTGGCTCATCCTCTGGTTGTGATGCCGGCCGCTGTCCTGCTCCTTTACACCCTGCGGGTCGCCAATGTAGACCTTCTTTGCTCCACGTTGCAGGCACCAGTCTACTGCCATTTTCGTGATGGCATGTTCGGCATGAGATATTTGATCTCCGATTCAATTCAAAAAGCGGTACTTGGCCGACAGGAGTTTCCTCCGGCGGTTGGAGCCTTTATGGGTGCGGGAAATAGCCTTCTGGAATTTTCTCATAGTTTTATTTCGCAGGCGGCGCAGAGAACGCAAATGCCGAGCGCTGAGGACCAAGGCTTCCTGGCCATCGGTCAGAGTTAAGGCATGGACTTCGCCCGGGTCTACGGATGCTACAGCATCACCCTGTACTCTCTCCAGGGCGGGCTTGACTACCGCTATATGCAGCCAGTAGCCGTTGCGATGCCAGACCAGCTGAACCTGTTTGATTTCCAATTCCTTCAGCCTTACGGGCAGCTTTACCTTGAGCGGCGGTTTCCTCCAGCCGTTAGACAGCCTGAGATAATCGTCCTCTACGGTGATGCCGGTAATTTTCCACGTGGGGGTGAAAAACCGTTTTAGCCGCCAGGTATAGCGCCATTCTGTATGGCCTTCTTCGTAAAGCTTCTTCGTCCTCTTCCAACATATTTATGTTGTATACGCAATGGTTAATTTTTCTTTCCATATCTAGCTTTATTTTACCCTAAGAACAGAGGTTTGGTCTATATGTTTGATTTAAGCGAACAAATATGTCCCCTTTATCCTACATCCTACCCCACAAGGGGATAGGTTTTCGAGGGCGGACTTCTATAAAAAATAAAAAGAAAAAGCATTCTAACACACATGGAAGAAAGACGGGTTTACATTTTACCCAACGGCAAAATATATCCAAAACTTGGGATTTGGGAAGGAAAACGACAAAAACCTTTGGTAATAGATGTAGATAAACTGCCTGCCGGAGCAATAGAGAAAATTGAACTAACCTACGACAGGGGGTCTATGCTGGCTGTCAGCTGCGATGACGGTACACTGCCCAAAAAGAGCACCGGTTTCCATATGGCAGCCATTGACCCGGGCGAGTTTTACAGCATAGCAGCAGTCTGTGAGAACGGTCAGGGAATTATGCTCCCTGATAATTTGTTCCAGGCGCCGGCGGCTGAGCGAACAAACCAGGGCAGGCCGGAGCACTATGCCCGGGTGCGGCTGGCCAGTGTAGTTACTACCGCCTCGCTCGATTACGACGAGCCGCTGACTATTTCTGTTTGTCACCAGTGTTTAAAATGCGTGCGGGAATGCCCATCCGGCGCTTAGGATGATTGGGAAAAAAGCTACTCCCAGCAAACCGGCTGACTGTTAATAAAGAAAAATGCGTAGCGCCGGCAAGCGCTGCGGCCTGTGCGTTAAGGCATGTGCACAAAAATGATTTAAATTTGTGTAAACTGTTTTACTGCACCAATGCCCATATTTTTTTATGCTATAACAAAATGCCAGGGGGTGAAACAGTTTGTCCGGAAAAAAAATATTGTGCTGCGGCATACTGCGCCATGAACTGGAACACCTGTTAGGGGAACAAAATGCAGATATTACCTACATCGACGCAGCTTTACACGTAGATCTTAATAAGCTGGCCCAATCCGTAACCGAAAACTTGCGCGGAATAGCTTGAATCAATATCCCTTTGATAATAGGGAATCAATGCCATCCGGAGATGGAGCAAATAGCTGCAGAACACGGCGGGCGGGTAATTCAGGCTAAAAGTTGCATTGAGATGCTCCTGGGAGAAAAAATGGCGGAGCTGGACGCCGAAGCCAAAACTTTTTACCTCACCAGCGGGTGGCTGGAAAACTGGCGCAAGATCTTTATGGAAGGGTTGGGTTGGGACGCGGTTGATGCCCGACAAAATTTTGGTTATTATGATCGTATATTGCTTTTGGACACTGGAATTGTACCCATTGACGACATGAATCTGCTTGAATTCTATGACTACGCTCAAGTGCCCGTGGAAACTATACCGGTGGATCTGGACAATTTACGCAAGCTGTTGGAACAACTTTTGAATGGGTGAAACAATTAATGCAAAAAATTAAATGCATGAAAGAGCTGGCCCTGTTCGCTACCCTTGATTTTACGGAACGGGAAAAAATCGGGGTACTGGCCGGTAAAAAAGTCTACCGTAAAAACGAAATGATTTTCCGGGATGGAGATCCCGCGCATACTATTTACCTAATCAAGTATGGCCAGGTTAGGCTGTTCAAAGTTTCGGAAGGTGGCAAGGAAATTACCCTCGATATCCTCAAAGAGGACGATATTTTCGGTGAAAACACTTTTTTTGAAGAAAACGCCCGCCATACCATGAATGCTCAGGCGATGAAGGATACCTTTATCTGCTCATGTAATAAAGAACACTTCGCCATTTTGCTGCAAAACCCGCAAACAGCCCTGAAAATAATACAACTGCTGGGGGGCAAATTAAATAATTACACCGATAAGGTTGCCAGCATTGCCTTCCAGGATGTGAAAGGTAGAATTTCGGCCATGCTGCTCAGGCTGGCCGGTGAATACGGAAAACCTTCTCCCGAAGGAACCATTATCGATATCGACCTCACTCACCAGGATATAGCCTCCCTGGTCAACGCCTCGCGGGTCATGGTGACCAATGTTCTGGGCGATTTGAAGCAGGAGGGGGCCATCGCCACCAGGGGACACCAATTTATCCTTTTAAGCAGGGAAAAACTTGCCGGCGCCATCGAAGCCGTGTAACGGGGCTGGTGGTATGATTAAAAAAAAATTACATTGCCCCAAGCATAGCCGGGATAAAGAAGAAGTTGACGCCCAAATTAAAAAAATGGTCAGCCGGGTAAATCTGATGCGGGATTTACTATTCGAAATCAAAGCCGACACCCCCCTCGGCAAAACCGTTAAAATGCTTTTGAACCTGTTTCTCTGTGAGGGTGAGGAAGGGATTTTGGATTTGACCGGCATTTCTTACCACAAACTCGCCAACTTGATTGGTATCAGCCATACAGAGCTGCAGGAATCCCTGGAATACTTACAACAACAAGGCATAATTTTATATAGACCGATATCCAAGTAAAGAAATTGTAAGTTGCTACTCATTAGTGGCAATTCAGCTTGTAGACAAAGCCAGCATGTATTATTTCGCTCTGGACAAGCTCCTACGCCGTAACCGGCAGCATAGCTGCCGACGGCTGTGGAAACCAGTCCCGCTCCATAATACATGCTGGCTATTAATAGTTTGTCGACAGTCTGAGTTGCTACTCATTAGTGGCAACTTTTTATTTTTCTTGTAAAACAGTTTACATATTTTAGTTGCTTTTACAAGTAATATAATGTTAAAGCTTTTAAGCTTACTCTAAAAAATTTAAAAGGAGGAATCACCTATATGTCAGTACGCGAAACCATTAAAAAACAGATTATCGGAGCCCTTCAAGGAGCGAATTTCCCCATAGCCACTCCGGAAGCCTTACTGGCCGCTTTCCCCCAGGGAGCGGATACTACTTGCAAGGCCGGGGACCTCGAGGTTACCGCCGGTGAAGCCGGGAAGCTTTTGACAGCCGAGGATTTTCCTTTCAACAGCGCTGAAGAAGTGGCTGAAACCATCGTGAGCAGGGCCGGGCTTAAATAATAAAATCGGGGGAAAAAATATTATGCAAGTTATAGGTGTAAGCGGCAGCCCACGAAACAATAGTTCCGTAGATAAGCTGGTAAAACTCATTCTCGAAAACTTGAATATTTAAAATGGAAGGTCATGGTGAAATAACAGCTAAATATTTAAAGACCTTTTTTGAAATGTACCATGGTATCGAAATGGTGGACACTATTATTGCCAGTGGCACAACAACATGCTATGTATTTGGCTTTGGCGAACATTGTGCTATGAGTGCTTTCCTACACCAGCATGGTGAAGGAGCGAAGATTACTAAGGACATGATAGTCCCAATTGAAAAGCAGACCAGTGTAATAAAAAACATTAAAAAAAACTATCCGATGGTTAATACGTCTAATATATAAAAAGGTTTGGTTGCCAACCATTTACTTGACCGGTAAAATGTGGATAATTAAGATTCTTTGGATGTTTAATCAGATGGGTAATAAATGCATTTATTATTTCTACAACCGTGTGGATGTCGGTGACTATCCTGACATATAATTTTTTCAGTATGAGGCAGCTCAATATTGAGATGTTCTTTTGCGAGTTGGCAACTTAGTGCTAATGCGGTTCGCACAAAGTTTTTGCAGCAGCAGGGGCCGGTTTGATTAGCGATAGCTTCAATGACCCGAGAAACGACGTGCATAGTGATAGCGGTTTCTTGGTCCTTTGGACAGGCAGCGTCAAGGATGACACTAAAGCAGGCTCCAATTGCGATAGCCACTCCACATACTCCGGTCAGACCACAATATGCGCCAATCGCTTGCTTCCGTGTCCGATTAAGTGCTTCGGCGATCTTGCAGTCTGTAACCTCAATCTTGCCATGATTTTTTATGGCGGCCAGCAAAGCACCGGCTGCAACCCAGGCATGTTCGCATCCTAACATAGGGAGCGAAACACTCTTCATTATCTCTTCGGCTATCCGCAAGGGATCAGTCCCTTTGGCAGCAAGTGATAAATTTAAAATATCCTCCAAGAATTTTTTACCGTGACAAGTATCACAGATATAATGACCATTTCGACAATAAACATAACCGTTTTCTACAGCGCCGCATTGCATACATGTAAATTCCTTGCCAACTTCAAGGTATTCCAGTTTTCCTCCGCAAACCAGACAATTTTCGGTATTAATTTTCCGGTGTTGACCAACACCTTTTTCCGCAGAACTTCAACAGCCAGTGCCTTGGTTCACCTGTTTATTGGTTAGCATGTAATCACCTCCAATTCGATACTAGCATATACAAACATCCATATAAATACTTCATATTTATGAATATTCATCAGCAAAGCCCGGGCAAGGGTAACTGCCTGGGCTTTTTCGTTGAGTAAAAGAATCAGTATGACTTTACTTATAGGCTTAAATGAAAAGTTTTATTAACCAATAAACAACTAAGACCCAAAAAAGTATGATTAATAGCGCGGCGAAGGTCCCTTTCTTTTTAAGTTTTGGCAATTGCTCCGCTTGAGCCCGACATTCAGCTAAAACATCTTTTGGTATTAATTTAATGGCAAAAGCGATGCCCGCGGGTATAAGAACCAGATCGTCCAGATAACCAAGAATCGGAACAAAGTCGGGAACCAGATCCACGGGGCTTAATGCATACGAAAGAATTGCGCCGATTAATACCTTAGCATACCAAGGAGTATTTTTATGTTTAAATGCCAAATACAATACCCCAATGTTTTTCTTCAGTTCCCTGGCACGGGATTTTAAAAAATCCAGCTTGCTTAATTTTTTTTCTGAATTCATGCCGTAACTCTCCAAATTAATTAATATTTATCTATTATTTTATTGTACTTTTTTCTTAGCCTCTTGTCCACGAGCGAGGCCTATCGGTAACAAAAGTGCAGGTAACCGGAAGACGCAAATTATGATATAGAGAGTGCTTCCCTTGTTGACAACGATTGAGAGATAAATTGTGTGTTTTTTTAAGCTATATTTTTGTTTTGCATATTTTCATATCTTTATGTATAGAACACGAATTAAAAGGAAGTACAGCAGTTTAAAAAAATAGTTTTATATTGTTTCACGTGAAACAAAAATTTTCAGACCCTGCCCAAAGAAAGTATATTATAGGCAAAATAAGGCAAATGTAAGAGGGAAAAGTTCTTTCAGGAGGGATCTGCTATGCCCGAAGGATATTTTTTGAAATTTGGCGGGGTTAGGTTTGTGAATAATGTACCGCCGGAAAAAATTAATCAATTTGTCATGGAACTTCCTGAAGAAAAACGGGCCTCTCTCTACAGTGTAGCAAAAGAACTTTCGGATCATGGATTAATCTCTATTCAGGAAGGCCAATTTAGCAGTATCGATGAGGAAACCATTACGTTTTTGCAATGAGCAGGGTAAATAATCCCTGCTTTTTGTTTTTTTTTAGAGTTTACTAAGCACATGGAGTCTAGAGATAGTATCAATGGCTTTGCTTTTTCGCTGGTTTATTTTTATTACATTTAACAAACTTTGATAATTATTAGATAAATTATGGTAAAATAATTAATGTTGACTAAAGGGTGCAAGTAATTGGCAGTTGAAGGAGTGTAGCAATGATTTATTTGGATAATGCTGCAACTACCTGGCCAAAGCCACCGGTTGTGATTGAAGCCATGGAAAAAGTATTGACGCAAATGGGGGCTAATCCGGGCAGAGCGGCCCATGGGATGGCTCTCATGGCCAGCAGGACCATAGTTAAGGCCAGGGAAAGTATTGCCAGACTTTTTAACATACCTGACGCCAGTTGTATAGTATTTGGACCTAATGCTACTTTCGCCTTAAACCAGGCCATCAAGGGTTTTTTAAAACCCGGGGATCATGTGGTAACAACCAGTATGGAACATAACTCCGTGTTCAGACCTCTCTGGTCGTTGCAAAAGCAAGGGGTGAAAATGAGCATTGTACAGTGTTCAGAGACCGGCCAGCTGGATGTGGAGAAACTTGAAAAGGCATTACAACCAAATACGGCATTGATTGTTATGACCCATGCTTCAAATGTAACAGGTACATTATTGCCCGTAAAAGAGGTGGGAGAAGTGGCAACTGCAAGAGGTGTTAAGTTGTTATTGGATGCGGCGCAAACTGCAGGTGTTTATCCCATTGATGTCCAGAAATTGCATATAGATATGCTGGCATTTCCCGGGCATAAGGGTCTTTTAGGGCCGCAGGGAACAGGGGGCTTATATGTTCGGGAAGGGATTGAACTTATCCCATTATTGGAAGGCGGGACCGGTGGCAATTCGGAATCTCCTGAACAGCCACAAGTTATGCCTGACAGGCTGGAAAGCGGAACCCATAACACAGCTGGCATAGCAGGCTTAGGGGCTGCGGTTGATTATATTATGGAACAGACAGTGGATAAGGTCCGCCGACACGAACTGGAACTAGTTGCTCATTTTTTGGATGAAGTAAAAAAAATGCCCGGCATTACAATTTATGGCCCTCAAAACCCAGAGCAAAAGGTTGGCGTTGTTTCACTTAACGTAGCCAATGCTGATTGCGGTGAAATTGGGTATTTGCTGGATCAAGTGTATGGCATAGGTGTTCGCACCGGGTTGCACTGCGCTCCCAACGCTCATCGCACCATAGGTACGTTGGAAAGCGGAACGGTCAGGGTGAGCTTTTCTTACTTTAACACTCATGATGATGTAGAACAATGCCTAAAGGCATTCAGTGAGATTGCTAGAAATTTGGTATAGTCATTCTTGCTGCTGAATTACTACAGCATTTTTAAGCCCTAGTTTTAGAATGATTGCTTGTGACAGCGAATGGATACTGACTAAAAGAGCGGAGGAGTGGATATGTGGGGGACCATCGTCAATGCTTTGGCCATTGTGGCCGGCGCGTTGCTAGGTAAAATACTGGGAAGCGGTTTGCCGGAATATGTACGGCATACGGTGATGCAGGCCATTGGATTGGGTGTGCTGCTCATTGGTATGCAGATGGCGTTTGCTACGCAAAATGTCATTATTGTAATAGTTAGTCTGGTGCTTGGTGGAATTATAGGTGAATTAGTCAGGTTGGAATACTGGCTGGATAAGATGGGTGAGTGGCTGCAGGCCAAATTTACCAGGCCTGGTTCTGAAAATCTTTTTGCCAAGGGTTTTATTACTGCCAGTCTGGTTTATTGTGTTGGCGCCATGGCCATAATGGGTGCTCTGGAAAGCGGTTTAACGGGCAAGCACCAAACATTATATGCTAAATCAGTTTTAGATGGTGTCAGTGCTATGATGTTTTCCTCCACATTGGGTATAGGAGTGGCCTTTTCTGCTTTTCCTGTGCTAATTTACCAGGGGACAATCACCATGTTGGCTGCCTGGCTGCAGCAGTTCTTAACCGCTGCGGTCATTGCGGAAATGAAGGCCACAGGAGGAGTATTGATTTTTGGTATAGGTTTAAATTTGCTGGAGATTACAAGGATAAAGATAGGCAACTTGCTGCCTGCGATCTTTTTTGCCTTTCTAATTGCTTATTTCATATAAAAGTGTTATTGAAGGTGAAATTATGCGCATAGAAAATTTAGATACGCCTGCGCTGGTGCTTGATCTGGATAAGCTGGAACAGAATATTAGGGACATGAGTGCTTTCGCTAAAGAGTACAATATCAAGCTTAGGCCCCATATCAAGGCCCACAAAATTCCTGAGATTGCGCTAAGGCAAATTGAAACAGGAGCCGTAGGAATTACCGTTGCTAAACTAGGTGAAGCTGAGGTTATGGCTGAGGCAGGCATCACCGATATCCTGGTAGCTTATCCTGTTGTTGGGCCGGAAAAAGTTGAGAGACTGGTAAATCTTGCCAAAGAAGCGACGGTGAGTTCCGTAGTTGACAATTTAGAGCAAGCCCAAGCGTTAAGCGCTGCTTTTAGCAAGGCGGGCCTTACTTTGCCTGTGCTGGTGGAAATAGATACCGGTTTAAAAAGGTGCGGCCTAGCGCCCGATAAAGAAGTAGCGGAATTTGCAGCCAGGCTGCAAGCGTTGCCCGGGCTAACTTTTAAAGGTTTAATGACCCATGCCGGTCATGTCTATGGGGTGAAGGATCCAGGAGAAGTGCCACGCATCGGCAGGCAGGAGGGTGAAATTCTGGTCGAATTAGCTGCTCTACTGGCAGAAAAGGGAATTGAGGTGGAGGAGGTATCCGTAGGCTCCACTCCAACCGCCAAACATTCGGGTAAAGTGGAAGGTGTAACAGAAATCAGGCCCGGCAACTACGTTTTTTATGATGCAATCCAAATCGGATTGGGGGTTGCACTGCCGGAACGCTGCGCGCTGACAGTTCTCTGTACGGTGGTCAGTGCTCCGGAAAAGGGCCGTAGAATCATTGACGCCGGCAGTAAGACCCTGGCTTTAGACAGGGGGGCTCATGGAAATGCTCTTGTAACCGGGTACGGCTATCTTCCGGATTGGCCCGGTTGGCAGGTAGCCAGGCTTTCGGAAGAACACGGGATTATGGAGAGCGAGAAGTCAGGCCATGGGCCACGTTTGGGAGAAAAAGTACGGATCATACCTAATCATGCCTGCCCGGTGGTGAATTTAGCCGACGCAGTATATGTGGTTAAAGCGGGTGAAATAGTGGAAAAATGGCAGGTTGCTGCCAGGGGCAAAGTTACCTAGCAGTATTTAACTGCTGCAGTGCTAGAGATTTGGCCAAGTCATAAATTGTCTTTAAAGCAAGTCCTGTTGATTTGGCCACAAGCTTGCAATCCTCATACTCCGGGACAACCTGCAAGTAAGTTTTACTTTTTTCTTGCAGCATATAACCGCATTTTACCCTAACTTCTTCGCCGTACATCCGGACTTTAATAAAATCACGGTGCAGTTTATATCTTGTTTGCCGGGTTAGAGAAATTCTGGAATCAGAAAACATTTTCCCGATAAGTTCCAGGAAAAAGTGTTCTTGAGCTCTCGGGCAGAGGACTGTAACCTTTATACAAAAACTTCCATTTTGGGCCAGAGGCGAAAAAAAGACGTCCAAGGCGCCTTTTTGGAAAAGTTTTTCCATGGCCCAAGCCACTTCAGCCCCTGTTCTTGCGCACCAGATCTGAATTGTTGAAGTTTCATCCGTTAAAAAGGGGTGTAAATGGTGCATCAGTTTGTGGTCTCCTTCAATAAATGTTTTAAAAAGAATTGTCAAAATAAAGGAAAAATCACCATCATGTTGAAATAATTAAATGTTTTGTCACAATTTTTATGCAGAATATCAGAATGGAGGATAATTAATGTCCTTTAATCTATCAGGATTGGACATGCTCAATTCCATCATAGCAAATAATCTAGCCCTTGTAATAAGTATTTTGCTCTTTTTTAATATTGTTTTATTTGTTGCTTTGTACGCCAGCGCCCGGGGGAGCCGGAAGCTGTGGCAAAAGTACCGGGAGATGATGGCCGGATGTGAAACACAAAACTTAGAACAAATGTTGATTGATTGCCGTAAAAGGACTGAGGGCTTTGCCGAAAAAGTATTCCGCGTGGAACAAGCTGAGCGGGATCTGGAAAATAAGTTTGGGAGCGCTGTACAAAAAGTGGCGGTTATCCGATACAATGCTTTTCCCGAAATGGGAAGTGATTTGAGTTTTTCTGTTGCTCTTCTGGATGCTAATGCTAACGGCGTGGTGCTTACCAGTATTTATGGCCGGGAGGAGTCCCGTACTTTTGCTAAGCCTGTGGAGGCAGGCACTTCCAGTTACAGGTTGACCGAGGAAGAAATCCAGGCTATTCAAAAAGCAATGGAAGGCGGAAAACAGCGAAAATAACCATATTGACTTGACCCTGGTAGGTGGTATTTTTGCTTAGGAAGCCAGTACATAAAATGCTGTTTAAAAAGCGGCAAAATGTAACACTATTGATTATACCCGATGCCAAAAAAGAAGCGGCCCGTTTTTCCGTTCCATGGTGGTTTATTTACTGCATTGCCACACTTGTTATTGGAACTTCGCTTGTAAGCTTATATTTTACTTTTAATTATTTTAATTTAAAGGCTGAGATAAAGCATTTGGAATTTGTTCGCCAAGAAAACCGGAAGCAAGCTGCCCAGATCTTACTTTTGCAGTCAAAAACGGAAGCTATGAAGGAAAAGTTGGAATCGGTGGAAAAACTGGACCGGGAAGTACGTGCTATGATTGGTCTAAAAACAGCGGACACCCAGTCCCAGGATCTGTTGCGGCAGCAGGAAGCCAGGAGGGAAACCCAGACTTTGAGCTCCCGTGAAGATTCCGGTTTGATTGAGAGAATGGAAGAGGAATTGGATGAAATCCAATCCGAGGCGGAGTTGCAGTCCCTCAAGCTGGCCAAGTTGAAAAAGGATGTAGAGCGGAAGCTGGATTACCTGGCTGCTTTGCCCGACCTTTGGCCGGCAGAAGGAAAGATTACGGATGAATTTGGCCCGCGCCGGTCACCTTTTGGCCGAAGGCAGGAAACCCACAGCGGCATTGATATTAACGGAAATTACGGCGATCCGGTCTTAGCGGCCGGAAGCGGCATAGTAGTTTATGCGGGGCGCAAGCCGGTGTGGGGCAAAATCATCGTCATCGATCACGGCTATGGCTACAAATCCTATTATGCTCATAATTCGGAACTGCTCGCTCAGGCAGGGGAGCACGTTAAAAAAGGGCAGCCGATTGCTAAAATTGGCAGTACGGGACGGAGCACCGGCTCTCACCTGCACTTTGGGGTAGAAAAAAATGGACAGTTCATTGATCCCTTGGAGGTTCTTTCCAAAAAATAAAGGAGGTAAATGCCGATGTTCGGCAAAAAAGAGGAGGCTGCTTTTGATAAATTTGAAACCTTGATTGGCAAAGATACCATTTTTCGAGGGGTTTTGCAAGCTTCGGGCACTATCCGTGTGGAAGGCTCTTTCCAAGGGGAAGTGAATTCCCAAGGAGATGTGGTAGTTAGCGAGACCGGGCGGTTGGAGGCAAACGTGAAGGCCAGGAATTTGTTGGTCGCAGGTTTTCTTAAGGGAGACGTTGAAGTTACGGGAAAAATCCAATTGGCTTCAACAGGAAAGATTTACGGCAATGTACAGGCGGCTGGCCTGATCATAGATGAGGGCGGGGTACTGCATGGCAACTGCCTGATGGACAAAGATGAAATAGATGAAGAAAAGGGTCCCCGAAGAATGCCGGAGGACAGTAAGAATAAAATTCAACCTGTCGCTTGAGACAGGTTCAGACCTTCGACAAATTATTATCAGCCAGCATGTATTATGGAGCGGGACTGGTTTCCCCAGCCGTCGGCAGCTATGCTGCCGGTAACGGCGTAGGAGCTTGTCCAGAGCGAAATAATACATGCTGGCTTTGTCTACAATCTAAACCTGTTGCTTGAAACAGGTTTTTTCTATGTTTATTTTTTTAGCGGTTCGGCAAACTAAAGGTGAAGGGGGGAATTGTAGTTGTTTAAAAATCGCACAATGGCAGGAAAAATGCTTGCTGCTAAATTACAGACACTGAAGTTAACCGGAAAACCCATTGTACTGGCTATACCCAGAGGCGGTGTGGTGGTGGGTTATGAAATAGCAAAAGCACTTAAAGCTCCTTTGGATCTATTAATTCCAAGAAAACTGCCGGCTCCTTTAAACCCTGAAGTGGCTGTGGGGGCTGTTGCCCAGGATGGGACAACCTACTTTAATGAAAAACTACTGACCTACCTGCACCTTTCTCCTGAGTCACTGCAAGAAGAAATAGATAAGGAAAAAAGAGAGATAACCAGGCGCATGGAGAAATTCAGAGGGAGTAAGGAATTCCCCGACTTAAAGGGAAAAAGTGTGATTGTAGTGGATGATGGGATTGCTACCGGGTTTACTATGTTGGCAGGTATTCGATTTATTGCGAAGCAGCAGCCGGAGGAAATTATCGTGGCTGTGCCGGTTGCTCCTGAAGATGAGGTGCAAAGGTTAGGTAGAGAAGTAACGCAGATTATAACCTTGGCTATTCCAAAGGATTTTTACGCCGTTGGGCAGTTTTATGAAGATTTTACTCAGACCGGCGATGAAGAAGTTACGGCATTGTTAGCAAAAGCCCGGGCCGAGGAGACCGTTTATGTATAAAAAAACAGCTTGGTCTTTGCCGACCCTGCTGTTTTTTTTTTATTAATAATGTGCAATTTTTATTGTAAAGTTTGGGGGAGATACTCCAGAAAATGAGTCTGTGCTAATTGGTATCCTTTATGTATGCTTTGGGCGATAAGATCGGCCATTTTCCACACAAGACTTAACCGGGTATTTTGCAAAACAAAATACTCCATATAACCGCCCACATTAACAATTCCGGTAAAGTGCAATTCGCCTACTTCAGGAAGATTTTTATTTACACCGGCACCTGGCTTTAAAGCTCCTAGTGCCAGAGTGATTGAACCAACACTGTCTGATTGGCCAAGGCAAGCATCAACAGCTACAATTAACGGGTTTTTATATTTTTCTTTTATTTCCTGAAGTTTAGTACTTAAGTTGCTGGCATGAACCGGGTCTTCCAAGGAACCGTAAATATGTATATCCCGGGTGAGAACCGACAATTTGGTACCTACCAAGGGACCTAGGCTGTCACCGGTTGATCTGTCTGTTCCGATTGAGACCAAAATGATTGGCCGGGAAAAATCGGAATTGAGGCCTTTGAGATGTTGAAAAAAACCGTAACTAAGACGTTCAACTATATGTGGGTCCTGGTAATGATATTTGATTTTAGCTGGAAACTTGAACTCCATTGGATCTTGTTTAGGTTCCAGGGAGGCAAGGCGCGATAAAAAGGAAAAAGTGGACATGGCTAACCTCCTGAACATGTTCTGCGTCTAGAGTATATGCTTTAAAAACCGATTTTATACTGCTTTAACGCCGTTTGTGCCGTCTTTAGCCAAATGTTTCTGCCAAAAACTTGCACCAATGAAGACCTGTGACAAATACAGCTGTACAGCTGCATATCAATTAACTAAAGCCATTAGGTATTAACTAAAGAGAATAAGGGTGATGGCTGTTGGCTAACTTTTGCGGGGGGGTCTGAAATTGAAGCAAGCAGGGCGGCACAGTTTTGCGGTAGCTAGTTGCTATATGGGCGCTTTGATCGGTGCAGGTTTTGCGTCCGGCCAGGAAATTTTGCAATTTTTTGTGCAATTTGGAAAGAGGGGCTTGTTAGGAATTGCTTTGGCCGGATTTTGCTTTGCTTTTTTGGGAGGTTACACTTTAAATTACAAATATTATTACGGTCTTAAGTCATACGGAGAATTTTTAAACCATATATTAGGCAGCCGTTTGGGCAGGCTGGCAGACCTTTGGATCACATTTATTTTATTTACCGGTCTGGTTATTATGCTGGCCGGCAGCACAGCAACCCTGCACCAGCAGTTCTCCATACCATTTTTGCCGGGACTTATTTTAACTTATGCACTAATTCTCTGGGCACTTTCGACCGGTGAAAAGGGAGTATTAATTTTTAACAGCCTTTTAATACCGGTTTTAACCTTTATTACAATAACAGTAGCTCTTTTGGCTCTGGGCAAAGGTTCTCCCCAGACGCTGATTGAAACGACCCCCAAACTTGCCGGCGGCAGCTGGTTTTTTGCTGCTATCCTATATGTTTCCTATAATATGATTTTAGGGACAGTGATCCTGGCTTCTTTGGAGATCACCTCCGAAACACAGATCTGGGGCGGCATTTTAGGAGGCATAGGACTGGGTGTTTTGGCGGAAATCATGGGTGCAGCTCTCTATAGCAATTACCGGGAAATTGCCATCCTGAATATTCCTATGTTATACTTAGCCAAAGAAATGAACTGGGTTTTAAACTACTTGTATGCTCTTGCTATCTGGTTTGCAATGCTGACCACGGCTGTGGCCAACATTTTTTCCTTATCGGAGCGTTTGGCGAAAATCATAAATATACCCCGTTTTGCGCTGGTTGTAGTGCTGCTCTTGTTGGCTGCTTTGCTTACACCCTTTGGCTTCAGCCGGTTAATAGCAACTCTTTACCCCTTTTTTGGCTATCTGGGGCTAGTGCTGTTAGCTGGAATTATTTTATCTCTGCCCCGTGGCTTGGGCTTTCATTTAAAAAAATATTTTCGGAAGTAGACCTATTTTGGTGATAAGTGCTTTCATTACCTTTTAATTAATTACCACAGAGCTGCTTGTAACACCGGGAAAGGAGAGTTTAGATGTTCAAAACAGTACCCGCCCAAGAGATCGAAGATCGTCTGGCAAGATTACAAGTTTCGTTGGATAGGACAGAACTGGACAGCTGTCTAATTGGAAGCAACGTCAACCTCTTTTATTTCACAGGCACAATTCAGATGAGTTATCTTTATGTTCCATCCTCCGGGGATCCCATTTTGTTTGTCAGGAAGGATATGGCCAGGGCAAGGGAGGAGTCTCCTTTAAAAGAAATCGTAGATTTTAAAAAACCCGAAGATATTCCAAGGATTTTAAAGGACAAGGGATGTCCTTTACCTAAAAACATAGGGATGGAATTGGAGCAGTTATCAGCCAAGGAATATTTGCGCTTGGAGAAGATCTTTAGCCAGTCCCGGGTAGGAGATTGTTCTCTCTTGCTACGGCAAATAAGGGTGCTTAAAAGCGTTTATGAGATAGGGCAGCTGAAAGAGTCAGCTGCGAAAGCTGCTCTTGTATATAGTGAGATACCTAATTTTATTAAACCGGGGATGACGGATCTGGAGCTGGCCGCGGCCATTGAGCACCGTTCAAGGCTTTTAGGCCACATCGGTCTTGTCCGGTTTCACGGCGTAAAGCAGGAGTTCTTTTTTGGACAAGTATTAGCAGGAGAAAACGGGTTGGTACCAACAGGTTATGACACTGCACTGGGGGGCAGGGGCTTGACCCCCGCCTTTCCCAAGAGTGTGGCGGGTGAGACGCTTAAAGAGCACAGTCCAATACTTGTTGATTATTCGGCCAATTACAACGGCTATAACGTGGATTTAACCAGAATTTACAGCATTGGCCAACTGCCACAAAGCCTGCTTGATGCCCAACAGGTAGCCGTGGAAATACAGGAAACCATAGCAGCGGCGGCAAAGCCCGGAGTCAGCTGTGCCGAGCTGTACGGGTTAGCCCTTGAACTGGCAGCCAGGTACAGGCTGCAGGATAATTTTATGGGTTACAGCCAGCAGGCTCAGTTTGTGGGCCATGGTATAGGCTTGGAGGTTAACGAACTGCCGGTATTGGCTGCAAAATTTAACACAGAACTGCAGGCAGGTATGGTGCTGGCCATTGAACCTAAATTTGCCTTTCCTGGCCTGGGGGCTGTAGGAATTGAAAATACCTATGTGGTCGGAAACAATGGTTTGGAGAAAATAACCATTGTGCCGGAAGATATTATTTCGGTATAGCTTTTTGCTGCTTTACAGCACCATTTGAAAAAGTTGGGAAATTATTGAGCCCCATACTATACCCCTATTAAAGGAAGAATATTCTTAGAATTGACAGTCCTTTTCGGCCTATTACCTGAGTTTTACAGGAAAAATGATTAAAAAAACCCGTTAGCCCAGTGTTTTCATGGGTTAGCGGGTTTTGTGTTTTGTCATAAAATTGTAGTGTATTTACGCTTATTTTTTGTATTGCAAAATTTTTTTGATCTCGGCTTGAGACATAATTTTTTTACTTAAGTCAAAACCAAAGACAGACTCAATGGATTTTATTACATCATCTCGATAATCAAACAGATAATAATTTTGTTCCAAATAGGAGCAGGAATAGCTAATTAAGGAATTACGAATCTGTTTCACAGTATATTTTTTCTCTAACATCTGTTCAAGAACCCTCATGATTACAAGTGCTACAAAACATACCAGAAAATGTGCTTCTACATGTTCATCTTTTTTAACATACACAGGTCTTGCCTTGAATTCACTCTTGATTATTTTGAAGGATTCCTCGATTTCCCAAAGCCCCTTGTAAATATCCCGAATTTCTGTATCAGATAAATGTTTTTCACTAGTAACAATGGAATAGTATCCGTCATATTTTTCTTCTTCCTTAATCTTTGCTTCGTTCAGGGAAAGAATGAGTCCGTCAGGTATTTCGCCTGTTTCTTTTGAAAATTTGATATTGTTTACATAGCCGGCGGCTCCAATGCTGGTAGCTCTTGTATATTTGCCGGGATTGGCAATCAGCTCTTTTGCCTTGGCAATAGCCTTATCCCTATCTTTTTCTGTTTTAAGGCGTATTTTTCGGAATAGTAAACCATCTGTTTCTGATATATTTCCATTGTTCGGTCACGTTTACCATCCGTCCCCTTTAATTGGATTTTTTTTGCATAAATCCGGGATTTGTGCTTAAAAGAGACGGTATTTCCATCCTTATCTTCTTCTGTGTCAATTAAGTAATCTTCCTGATTTAATACCCATTCTTTGAATTGTTTGTCAGCACCGAGAACACTCTGTCCATAAACATAACCGTCATTCCCTGCCATGTCATCATGGTTCTTTCCAGAAAGAAATGCAGTATTATCACTAGTGTTGAGTCCCCTGTCTGCCACAACGATAATACGTTCCAAGGCAAAATCTTTCTTTACACGGCGAATTGTTGGAAGGAGAGAGAGCTTTTCACTTTCACCACCGGAAAAAGTATTGAAGGCTATGGGGATTCCATTTGAATCCATGAGGAGTCCCATCTGAATAATTGGATCTTTACGGTGCTCTTTGGATGGACCACGCTTTTTTTGCCCCTTTTTAATCATGTTCCCGTCTTCATCGTATTCATCTTCATCCTCATAGGGGATCTCAAAGTAGTAATTGGTGACATCATAGTATCCAAGTTGGTTATTTCTTCCTATAAGGTCGCATACCTGGCTATGAAGATGCCGTTGGATTTCGTTTGAATATGCGGCAAAGTAATCCAGGGCGCGGTAAATGTCAGCCAATGAAAAGTCAAAGGATTCAAAGAAGAAATTTTTGGTTTCAAAGGCGTTCTTTTTTGATGAAGGAAATAAAAAGCGATTAAAAATAAGCAGGCTGAATATACTGTTTAGGTTGTAATCCACGTTCAAAAGCCTTTGCTTTTTCTGAAAATATTCCCTAAGACCAAGTAGGGAGTACACTGACTTTGGCACAACATAACCAAGATTTTTGCGCAATGCTGCTTGATCCGGCAGCTTGGCTGACAGGTTAAGTTCTAATGTTTTCTGACAAGTTTCACTCTTAGAACGTTCCTTTGCGACCTGCTTGAAATGAGCAATAGGATCAGAATATTTCTTTTCCAGATCTTCTAGATAGCCAAGTTTCTCAACAGTTTTTTGTTTTACCTTTCCATTCTGTCTGTAACCTTGGACAAAAGACAAATAGGGTTTACCATTACTCATGCTTATCTTTAGATACATAAATTCACCTCTAATCCCATTATATTGCAATACACGACAATACACAACATAATTATGCATAAATATTGACATAAAAAACGCCCGAATTCTCGGGCATTAAAGTTAATTTTGATATTTAGGTGCTGTAAAACAACGGAATTATTGAGCCCCATACTATACCCCTATTAAAGGAAGAATATTCTTAGAATTGACAGTCCTTTTCGGCCTATTATATAATTGGTTATAATAGATAAGCTTTGCTTTAAGCAAGAAGATGCTGAAAAGGGCTTTAGCGCTCCAAAGGCCTGCTTTTTTCATGTCATGTAGAAGTTTAAATTTACGGCATTATATAAAGGCGGTTTGCACTACGTTGCTGATGCACGGCAGGTATCTGTATCTTAACACACTTAATGGTTTTTCATACTCCATGTTTTAAGGGGGGAAAAGGAAGGATAGAAGGGACTGAAGGGGTATCTGTAAAAGGAAAGTTATAGTTTGAGGAGGTCTAAGAAAAAATGAAAATGAAAAAATGGCTTGCTGTTTTGTTTGTTGTAATGCTGGTTGCAGTTTTGGTAGTAGCCGGCTGTGCCAAGCAAGAAGCAAAAAATGAGGGCGGCGAAGCTTCTAAAGAAGGTGGCGCGGAAACCATTAAGATTGGTGTAAATTATGAACTTTCCGGTGATGTTTCTACATACGGATCAAACACTGTTGATGCGATCAAGTTAGCATTTGATGAAATTAATGCTGCCGGTGGTGTTAACGGCAAGCAGCTTGAGCCTGTAATCCTTGATAACAAATCTGACCCGGCTGAAGCTTTAAGCGTAGCCACTAAACTGATTACGCAAGAAAAAGTTGTTGCTCATTTAGGTGCAGCTACCAGCGGTGCTACTTTAAACGTGGTCCCCGTGGCAACCCAGTATCAAATTCCTGTTTTAACAACTTCCGCTACAAACCCTGATGTAACCGTGGATCCGCAAAGCGGTAAGACAAGGGATTACATTTTCCGCACATGCTTTATTGACCCGCCCCAGGCTATTGTAGGCGCCAGCTTTGCTTACAATGATCTGGGCGTAAAGAAAGTGGCTATTTACTACGACAATACTAACGATTACAGCAAAGGCCTGTATAAAGTGTTTAAAGAAGAATTTACCAAACTCGGCGGCGAGATTGTGGCTGAAGAAGGTTATGGTAAAGACGACCAGGAGTTCAGACCTACATTAACCAAATTTAAAAATGCCGGTGCCGAATTAATCTATATTCCAGGTTATTATGAAAAAGTTGCCAAGATCATCAGTCAAGCCAGAGAATTGGGTATTACTGTTCCATTCCTGGGTGCTGACGGCTGGGATTCTCCTGACTTAGTAGCCATTGCCGGAGCTGAGGCTTTAAACGGCACTTATTTCACCAACCACTATTCTTCTCAAGACCCCAGCGAGAAGGTCCAGAAGTTCGTGAACGCTTTCAAAGCTAAGTACAACAAAGTTCCTGATTCCTTTGCCGCGCTGGGATACGATGCTGCATACTTACTTGCTGATGCTATCAAGCGGGCCGGTTCAGCTGAGCCGGCAGCCATTACAAAGGCTTTAGCAGAAACTAAGGACTTTGATGCAGTAACCGGTAAGTTAACCTTTGATGATAAGCATAACCCGATAAAAGAAATTGCAATTATTGAAATGAAAGACGGCGTGCAAACATTAAAGACCAAAATTGCTCCGAAGTAAGGACAGCATGAAAAAAAAGGGGGGGCGTCCCCCCTTTTTTGAGTTAATTTAACTTGACTAGCCGGCTAAAAATTCACCAGTCTTCAGTCCTTAGTCTTCGGCAGCGACCTACGGTCGAGTCTTTAGTCATTAGTTTTCAGCATCCAGCCATCAGCTCTCAGCACTGTTGGCTTCATAATTAATAATAATTAGTTGACTAACGATTTTATAAGTCCCAAAAAAGCCATACATGCAACTAAGGACTAAGAACGCGGCTGCAAGCCGATGCTGGTGACTAACCGTAACAACTAGGATGGGAGGTGCGTTATGGAAACATTAATTGCTCAACTTTTAAACGGTCTCTCCTTGGGCAGCATTTATGCCCTTATAGCGCTTGGCTATACCATGGTTTACGGAATTATTCAGTTAATTAATTTTGCCCACGGGGAAATTTTAATGATTGGCGCATATGCCGGTTTCTTTGCGGTTACAGCATTAAACTTCAATTTCTTTGCCGCCTTAATATTGGCTATGGTTGTGTCAGCATTATGCGGTATCTTAATCGAAAGAATTGCTTATAAACCGCTGCGCAATTCCACAAGATTGGCTGCCTTAATCACGGCTATCGGCGTCTCCCTGTTTTTGCAAAACGGTGGTCTCTTTGTCTTTGGCACCGACTTTCGCTCTTTTCCCCAGGCAATACCAAAGGTAACTTACCGTTTTCTAGAGGGTGCAATCACTATTACCAGCCACCAGTTGATCATTCTGGTGGTGACGATCATTATGATGCTACTTCTCCAGTATATTGTGCAGTACACTAAAACAGGTAAAGCCATGAGAGCTGTTTCCTATGATAAGGATGCGGCACTCCTGATGGGCATTAACGCTGATTCGGTGATTTCTGTTACCTTTGCCATCGGATCTTCTTTAGCTGCGGTGGCAGGAGTGCTTTTAGGCCTCTATTATCAGACCATCCACCCCTTAATGGGGCTCATGCCCGGCTTGAAAGCATTCGTGGCAGCTGTCTTAGGGGGAATTGGGATCATTCCCGGCGCCATGACTGGCGGCTTTTTGCTAGGCATTATCGAGGCTTTGGTCAGCGGTTACTGGAGCACAAATTACCGGGATCCCGTTGTTTTTGGCATTCTTATCCTGATTTTAATTGTTAAGCCTTCGGGACTTCTTGGCAAAGATACCCGTGAGAAAGTGTAGGTGAAATGAGATGAAGCAAAAGAATTTACTCATTGGTATCGTTTTAATTGCTTTATATGGCTTAGTGTACTATGCTACTGAAGTTGCCGAAATAATCGACCCGTTTCAGCAGGTTAACCTGTACTTGATGGGAATCAATATTATTGCTGCCGTCAGCTTAAACCTGATCGTAGGTTTTACCGGGCAGCTAGCCTTGGGACATGCAGGCTTTATGGCAGTGGGCGCTTATGTTTCAGCAATTCTGACTTTGAAACTTGGACAACCCTTTATTTTGGCTGTATTTGCCGGCGCTGTTGCCGCTTGCCTTGTAGGTATTATTATCGGCTTACCCACCCTACGACTTAAAGGTGACTATCTGGCAATCGCTACTTTAGGCTTTGGAGAAATTATTCGGGGCCTCTTAGTTAATATCGATTATGTAGGCGGGGCGGCGGGAATGAACGGTATCCCTAAGCTGACTAACTGGACTTGGCTTTATGTTTTCACTCTCTTTACAATTTTTATGATTAAGAATTTTATCAATTCCACCCACGGACGGGCTTGCATTGCTATCCGGGATAATGAAATAGCTGCTGAAACCATGGGGATCAATACAACTCAATATAAGGTAATGGCATTTAGCATGGGTGCCTTTTTTGCCGGTGTTGCCGGCGCCCTTTACGCCCATTATTTTTTCCTAATTCAACCCACAACTTTTTCCTTTATGCGTTCTTTTGATGCGCTGGTAATGGTGGTGTTCGGAGGATTGGGGAGCTTGACCGGGTCCATTATTGCTGCCATGGCTGTTACAGGTTTAAACGCTGCGTTGATTGACTTCGGTGCCTTGCGGATGATCATTTATGCGGTACTGCTCATAATCATCATGGTTTTTCGTCCCCAAGGCTTACTGGGCACCAAAGAGTTTACATTAAAAACCCTCTTTAGGGAAAAGGAAGGGGGATGCGAGCGTGTTAAAAACCAACCGCTTAACTAAAACTTTTGGGGGTTTAGCCGCCGTTTCCAACCTGGATCTTGAGTTAAACCAGGGAGAACTGGTGGGATTAATCGGCCCTAACGGAGCCGGCAAGACCACTGTATTTAACCTGCTCACCGGAGTCTATATCCCTACTGAGGGCGAAATTACACTGGAGGGTAAAAGTCTGCTCAATTTGAAACCATATCAAATCACAGCCAGGGGAATTGCCAGGACATTTCAAAATATACGTTTATTTCATTCTCTGTCAGTGCTTGATAACGTCAAGGTTGCCTATCACTGGCACGGTAAATACCCTGTAACCAGCGCCCTTTTCCGCCTTGGCACCTTTTTTTCCGGTGAGGATAAAATGACCCGGGAAGCGTTGGATCTACTGGAGATGTTTAACCTAAAAGATAAGTGCCATGAATTGGCGCAAAACCTGCCCTATGGGGAGCAGCGCAGACTGGAGATTGTAAGGGCGCTAGCAGCCAAACCTAAACTTCTTCTTTTGGATGAGCCTGCTGCAGGGATGAACCCCCATGAGACCCATGAGCTGATGGAATTAATCGCCAAAATCAGGGAGCAGTTTGGGCTTACAATTCTCTTAATTGAGCATGATATGTCCCTGGTTATGGGCATCTGTGAGCGTATTTACGTTTTGGATTACGGCAAGATTATCGCCCACGGCACTCCCGACGAGATTAAAAATAACCCGCGGGTGATTGAAGCCTACCTGGGAGAGGAGGCTTAAGATGTTAAAGATTGAAAATGTAGATGTTTATTATGGGGCCATCCACGCTTTAAAAGGACTATCCCTGGAGGTGAATTCGGGAGAGATAGTAACCCTGATTGGCGCAAACGGAGCAGGAAAAAGCACTACTCTCAAAACTATTTCCGGGTTAATCCGGCCCAAAAAAGGCGAAATCTTTTTTGAGGGGCAAAAAATAACTTCCGCACCGGCACAGGAGATCGTGAAAAAAGGCATTTCACAAGTCCCTGAAGGCAGAAGGGTTTTTGCTAACCTGACTGTGCTGGAGAACCTGGAGCTCGGTGCTTACCTGCGCACCGATAAAGCCGGGATTAAGGATACGCTGGACAAGGTATTTGCCAAATTTCCACGGCTGAAAGAAAGAATTGGTCAACGGGCAGGTACCTTGAGCGGCGGTGAGCAGCAGATGCTGGCCATGGGCAGGGCGTTGATGTCGCGCCCAAAGCTCTTGTTGTTGGATGAGCCCTCTATGGGCTTGGCTCCGATTTTGGTAAAAGAAATTTTTTCGATTATCAAGGAAATAAATGAAGCAGGAACTACTATACTTTTAGTAGAACAAAATGCACATATGGCCTTATCCATTGCCAACCGCGCCTATGTCCTGGAAACAGGGCGGATTGTAGCGTCGGGTCCGGCAAAGGAGCTTGCCGAGAGCGAGCAAATTAAAAAAGCTTACCTGGGAGGGTAAGTCTGGGAGGAGGAATGAAGTTGTACGTACGCACGCGGATGACTGAAAACCCAATTACAATTACCCGCCAAACTACCATTGCGGAAGCATTGGATTTGATGCGCCGGAGCAGTGTGCGTCGCTTACCCGTAATGGAAAATGGCAAATTAATCGGAATTGTGACCGACCGGGATTTAAGTGAGGTGTCTCCGTCTCCGGCCACTTCTCTCAGTGTTTTTGAGATCAATTATTTGTTGGCAAAAATGAAAATTGGCGATGTTTTGCCTAAGAACCAGACAGTGATTACTATTCATCCCGATGCATTTTTGGAAGAAGCGGCGTTACTGATGCGGGAGCATAAAATAGGCGCCCTGCCGGTCATGGAGGATGGTAAGCTGGTAGGCATCATTACTGAAACTAATATTTTTGACGCATTTATCGATCTTTTGGGTGTCCGGGATGCCGGTACCAGGATTACTATTGAGGTGGAGGATAAGCCAGGCGTGCTGGCCGATGTAACCGAAGTGATCCGGGACTACGGCGCTAATATCTTGCGGGTGGCCGTTTTCAGAAACGGCGGGGATAAGACCCTGGTGGTGATCCGACTGAATACTGCCGACGTGGCGCCCATTGTGGAAGTGTTGAAGCAGCATGGTTACAGTATTCATTCGGTGGTCAATTACCAGGAGTTTCAACCCAATTAGGTATGCATGCAGTTGTTTTTAGCTATCAGCTGTCAGCCATCAGTTTGCAGCTTTTACTGGAAGCTAAATATAAGTTTGTTGGAGTCCGGCATTGGCCGGCTTTACTTTTATGCTTATTTGACACAAAATATTCTTTGGCTACTGCGATATATTCTTAAAAGGGTTATAATAGGTAATGAAAACCATCAACCAATAACTAACAACTTCTATAAAGAAATACCCAAAAAGAGGACTGAGGTGAATATGCTTGCAGGCAAAGGAATTACTGCGGGGTCTCCCTGCTGTGGATGAAGTGCTGCAGGCCGATGAAATACAGGCGGCTATGGCGAAAAGCGGCAGGTCCATAATAGTAAATTGCATCAGGGAAGCCATAGGGGAAATTCGCAAACAAATTTTAGCAGGTCAACCCGTTGGGCATGACGGGCTTAAGGCCCAGGTGATTGCCAGAACCCTCTTTATAGCCCGTCAGAAAGAAAAATATAATTTGCGGCCTGTGCTTAACGCTACAGGTATCATTCTGCATACTAACCTTGGCCGGGCGGTGCTGAGCGCTAAAGCTAAAGAGGCCATCAACAGGGTAGCCGGCAGCTATAACAATTTGGAGCTGGATCTGGCCACAGGTGAACGAGGCTCCCGCTACAGCCATGTGGTGGACCTGCTAAAGGTGCTTACCGGCTGTGAAGACGCACTGGTGGTGAACAATAACGCGGCTGCTGTATTGCTCACGCTCGGTACCTTAGCCAAAGGGAAAGAAGTAATTGTTTCCCGTGGGCAATTGGTGGAGATCGGCGGTTCTTTCCGGGTGCCTGAAGTGATGGCTGCCAGCGGTGCCCAACTGGTTGAAGTCGGGACCACCAATAAAACTTACTTGAAGGATTACGCAAGTGCCATCACTGAAAATACTGCAGTACTTTTAAAAGTGCACACCAGCAATTACCGGGTAATAGGTTTTACCCACGAAACTTCCACTGCCGAGTTAGTAGCTTTGGGGAAGGAAAGAGGTATTCCCGTGGTTGAGGATTTAGGCAGTGGCTTTTTGGTTAACTTGGAGAGCTATGGAATCACAGGGGAACCTAACGTCCAGGAACTGGTCCGCCAGGGTGTTGATGTAGTTACTTTTAGCGGCGATAAACTTTTGGGCGGACCACAGGCCGGCATTATTGTAGGACGGAAAGAATATGTTTCATTAATGAAAAAAAATCCGTTAACCAGGGCCCTGAGAGTAGATAAATTAACCATGTCCGCTTTGGAAGCAACCTTAAGGGAGTATTTGGATTCCGACCGGGTACTGCAGGATAATCCTACGCTGCGCATGCTGACTACGCCTGCTGAGCAGTTGAAGAAAGAAGCAGAAAAAATGAAAAAACTGCTTCAAAAAGAGCTTCCGGGCGTGGAAGTAGCAGTGGAACAAGGTTACTCCCAGGCCGGCGGCGGCTCGCTTCCCACCACCGATATCCCCACTTACCTGGTTACCCTACATTCAGAAGCTATTTCGGAGGATAAGGTTGCCGAAAAATTGAGACAAGGGGAGCCGGCTGTGCTGGTCAGAATTGCTCAGGGAAAGATCATCCTGGATGTCAGGACAATCCTCCCCGGCGAAGAAGAACTTCTGGTCGAGGCGTGCAGTCAAGCTTTTAAGTCAGTGCAGGAGGGGTAACATGGATTACGTAATTGTAGGGACCGCAGGACACGTTGACCATGGAAAAACTGAGCTGGTAAAAGCACTGACAGGTATTAATACCGACCGTTTAAAAGAAGAAAGGGAACGGGGCATTTCAATAGAACTGGGCTTTGCTCCGCTGCAGTTTTCCAATGGCCAGCGGGTAGGGCTGGTTGATGTTCCCGGCCACGAAAAATTTATCAAACAGATGCTGGCCGGTGTGGGCGGCATGGATTTGGTCATGCTGGTTGTAGCTGCTGACGAAGGTGTGATGCCCCAAACCCAGGAGCATCTGGATATTATTGATTTGTTGCAAATTAAAAAGGGCATAATTGTTATCACCAAATCGGATTTGGTAGATGCGGATTGGCTGGAACTGGTACGGGAAGAAGTCCGGGAGGCGGTGAGAGGTACGGTACTGGAAGAAGCACCAATGATTGCAGTTTCAGCGCTAACCGGACACGGGATTCCTGAACTTAAATCCCTGCTGCAGGAAATGGTAGCAAAAACACCACCTAAATCCTTGGCAGGCAAGGTAAGGCTGCCTATAGACCGCGTTTTTTCCATTACCGGCTTTGGCACCGTAGTAACAGGCACTCTCTGGTCAGGCAAAGTTAAACTGGGAGAGACTTTGCAAATTCTCCCCGAAGGTCTGCAGACAAGGGTGCGCTCTCTACAAGTACATGGCCAGCAGGTAGAAGAAGCCCTGGCAGGGCAGCGGGTGGCAATTAATCTGGCGGGAATAGAGGTTTCGGAGATCGCGCGGGGAAGCGTGGTGGTATCACCAGGGGCCCTTTTCCCCTCCCATAGAATTGATGCTGAACTGCATTTGTTACAGCATGCAACGGAACTGGAAAACAGGGACCGGGTTCGGGTTCATGTAGGGACCAGCGAGGTCTTGGGGCGGGTAGTGCTTCTGGACCGTGAAAAGCTGCAGCCCGGCGAGACCGCATTCGTTCAACTGCAGTTGGAAAATGTACTGGTTTCCGCCAAAGGGGACAGATTTGTAATCAGATCTTATTCTCCCATGCATACTATAGGCGGCGGGGTAATTATTGAGCCAAAAGCTGAAAGACACAAAAGGTTCAACCGGCAGGTCCTGGATATGCTGGCCACAAAGCTGCAGGGAACACCTGAGGAATTGATTTTGGAAGCTTTAAATGCAGGCGAACCTGCATTTTTGACACGTGAAGCACTGGCTGAAAAGACTAATTTGCCGCTGCCCTCAGTCGATGAAACAGCGGAAGCGCTCAAAGCGGCGCAAAAAGTTACGGAGATTGCTGCCGAGGGCAGCTGCTGGTTAGCGGCCCGCCTGCGCTATGAGGACATTGTGGAGCAGGTTAGACAGATGTTAGGTGAGTATCATCAGCGGCATCCGCTTCGGCCCGGTTTGCCAAAGGAGGAACTGCGCTCCCGCAAATTTAGCCAATGGGGAGCTAAGCTCTTTAATGCTCTGCTGCAGACTTGGACTGAGACGGGTTTCCTTCGAGTGGACGGGAACTATATAGCACTACAAAGCTTCACTCCAACTCCGGATGAAGCGGAGCAAAGACTGCTCTCCCAAATTGAGCGGCATTTCCTGGACAACAAGTTTCAGCCGGCTGAGTGGAGCGAGCTGACCGGTCGGCTGAAGTTAAATGAGGAAACAGCCGGCGAACTGCTAAGATACCTGCTCTGGAAGGGTATCCTCTATAAAATTAATGAGGAACTCTATTTTCATAGAGTTGCTCTTGAAGAAGCAAAAGATTTGATAGCCTCCTATATCAAAGAGCATGGCTCCGTCCAGCTGGGTGAGGTAAGGGATCTGCTCAATAGTTCACGTAAATATGTTTTGCCGCTTCTGGAGTATTTCGACCAAATTAAATTCACCAAGCGGGTTCAGGATAAGAGAATATTATTTTAGCATTTTATAACAGCGTGGCAAGATTATTAGGTTGTCACGCTGTTTCCTTGTAAAAAAATTAGAATCTAAGCGTTCAGTGGACAATGATTAATCATTATGGTACAATATCATCTGTGTTACCAGCATGGGAGTGGATTGGGCCTGGTGGCCCGCCTGGACTTCAAATCCAGTGGGACGTAATGACCTTGCGTCTGGTGTGTTCGATTCGCACCCATTCCCGCCAAACTTTAGTAATACCAAGGCTTTTACGGATTAGGTTAAAACTTCACTTTGCTAAATTAGCAAGTGCAAAGCGCCCTAGTCCAATAAAGCTAATTAATTGATAAATACTTAACTGGATTTAACCCTTATCACTATGCAAAAAACGTGAAAGGGGTTTTTTGTGGAGCAGATGTTTTGGGCTTGCAATGGCTGTTACATATTGCCCGGTCAGAGGCAGTGGCGGCTTGACAGCATTGAAAAGTTAAATGTAGTTTGACATCTTTCTGCTTGAATGAAAGAAATGAGTTACAGTAATAATTTTATTTTTTTCACTAATTTTATAAACTAGTTTAAAATCCCCATCCCCAGGGTACAAAAGTTTATAACCTGGTTTCTTTAACGAATTACTTCCCCGATGGGGGTTATTAACTAATACATAATTAATAAGTTCGTCTATTTCAATAGCTATTCGGTTGGCGTAACCTTCACTTTTGTTTGCCCAAAAAAAGAGTTCTCGCTGAATCTGTGACGTCGCCCTTATCCCTACTATAACCTTATACATACCGTCCCTTGCTCCCAACTATCTTAAGAATACTGTTTTCTAATTTTTTCCCTTACTTCAGGCAAATCTTCTTTGATAAATTTGGAAAGCATTTGAGAGACTTGATCGCCTGTGAAAAACTTGCCTTCTTCAATATCTTTCTCGTCTTCAAAAAGCTGTTTATAAAACTCAAGCTCCATCTCTTTCTCCTCATACTCCAGTTCCTTTTTTTCAAAAAGCTCGATGCTCATTACAACCAGGTCTCCCTCTCCGTTTTTTGTAAGAACAATCGGTTTTTGTTCTTTTCTAGCCAACTCTGAAATCTGGTTATATTTATTTCTCAAGTTTGTACTGGGGATTATTTTGTACATCAAATCACTCCTTACTGCACTAATTATATATAGTATATCATAATTCTATCATAATTATTAACGTGCAACAAAATTTCCTGTTCAAACTTTACCACAATATCCCCCTTGCTCATTAATGCATGAACTGTTATGTTAATTTTAAATTTAAGAGTGCTTATAAGGAGAGGAAAGAAGATGATTAAAGTTGATATTCCTGGCAAAGGGGAACTGCAATTAAAGCATTTAGTCCTGGATTATAACGGAACCCTGGCTTGTGACGGCAATGTGTTGCCTGGCGTTAAAGAAAAACTTAATTTACTGGCTGAACAGTTGTCTGTTTACATTATTACCGCAGATACTTTTGGCAAATGCCGGGAGCAATGCAGTGGGATAAAGGCAGAAATAAAAATACTTAAAAAGCCTTTAGGTGCAAGGGAAAAAGAGGAGTTCGTAATCTCGTTGGGAAGCGGGAATGTTGTGGCTATTGGAAATGGCAGCAATGATGGCCTAATGCTTGCCAAGGCGGCTCTGGGAATTATAGTTTTAGGTCCAGAGGGGGCAGCTGTAAAAGCATTGCAGCAGGCAGATGTTTTGGTGAAGGATATTAACGATGGTTTGGATTTGCTTTTATATCCCAAAAGGCTTGTTGCCACATTAAGAGAATAGTGAAAAGTCACTTTATTTTTTAAGCGTCATTAAGATAAAAGGGCGCCTAATCCCAGGATTTCGACTGCTTCTTTTGGCAATACTAAAGAACCGGAAAAATCAACATGACCTTCAAACTCGTAATGCGCAGGTCGAGGGTTCGAATCCCTCCATCAGCTCCAGGAAAGCTAATAATGGTGCGGCTTTCGAGACGCGGAGCGGTGACTAACTTGGAAGGAAATGGTTTTGGGTCACCGTTTGGTCACGAGCCGCAAGGAGCGGACAGGGACATATCCTGTCCTATTTTTTTTTGCCCGCTTCCTTGGAGCACTTCGTCGAAGCGGAGCATGGCCTCGCGTTCGACATTGGGCATTACGTGGTGATAAACCCTGATTGTAAAAGCTACGTCGCTGTGGCTCAAACGCTGGCTCACCATCTTTATGTCTTCACCGCGCTTTATAAGCAGGGTTGCGTGGGTGTGTCTTAAGTCATGAAAGCGGATGTCCGGCAGCCCTGCTTTTTTAAGGATTGGTTTAAAGTAGCGGTCCAGGTTGTCGGGGTTAAAAGGTGTACCCGTTTCGCTGGGGAATACCAGCCCTTGGTCCTCATACAGCGGTCCCAGGCGGAGTTTATGCTGCATTTGTTGTATGCGGTGTTTTTTTAGTGCTTCAACGACGGATGGCGGCAGTGAAATTGTTCGCTTAGAGGTTTTAGTTTTTGGTGGAACGAATTGGAGCTTCCCTTTTGCCGTTTCAAGCGTCCTCTGGACTGTCAAAAGTCCGTTCTGAAGGTCAATATCCTCCCACCGTAAGCCCAACACTTCTCCTCTTCTCAAGCCGGTTCCCAGGACCGTGATGAACAGCGCCTCAAAACGGTTTCCTTTGGCTGCGTCTAAGAAACGTGCTATTTGCTCTTCCATCAGCGGGGTAATTTCAATGTCTTCCGGCGACGGCGGATGAACTTTATCCGCCGGATTTCGTGAAATCATGTCCAGATTTACAGCAGTTTCCAGTGCCTTATGGAGAACGCTGTGAATGTAACGCACTGAGGCCTTGCTTAAACTGCCTTTTTCCCCGTCTGACCTGTTTCCCGCTAGTTTTTCAGTGTATAGACACTGAATATGATATGGTGTTAGTTTACTGAGAGGTATTTTCCCCAGCGTTGGATTGATATGATTTCTGATTATGCTTTCGTAGCGATAGAAAGTTTTATCTCGAATGTTGGCGCGGTGCATTTGGAGCCACTGATTGAGAAATTTCTCTAAAGGCAAATCAGAAGGCTCAATATGCGTTCCCTGGTCAATTTGAGTAAGTATGTCTCTAAGAACTTTTTCAGCGTCTTTTTTCGTTCCATGAACGGTTTTGGACCCCTGACGCCGCTTGCCGGTCTTGGGGTCTCGCGGCAGTTCATACCTGATTCGCCAGGTATTTTTTCCTCTTTTTTCTATACTCCCTCCCATTTTCTTGTTTACACTTACTCCCCTTCCGGGGCTCCCCGGCCAAAACAATATATATTTCTTGTTGATCGGGGAGAATGCCTTCTATTTTTTTTACTTTTTGAGGTTTTCCTCCAGCCAGAGCAAAAAAGCGTCTCTATGCACTCGAACAGTGCGACCTATCCGAAGCGCGGGAAAGTCCTTGCGTTTAGTTAGTTCGTAGGCGAGACTTTTTCCTATTCGCAAGTAACGGGCAACTTCTTGAACGATTAATACTAACGGTAAATTTTCTGCCATAATGCTTTTTTGCTTTTTAAGTTCAAGCACGATTTTCACGCTCCTTTCCTCGTTATCCTATTAAGAAAAGAGTATCAAGTTGGTGTAAAACTTTCATTTGAAACAAAAGAAAACGGGACTTTTAAGCATATTTCACTTGAAAGCTTGACTTTTTAGAAATATTCTATCCCAGCAGTTTTCGAGCGGCGTAGGGGGTTAAAAAAGTTAAAGCGCGGCCGAAAGATTGCAATCCGCAATGCCGGACGTTTTGCTGTCATGGATATCGTCACCCCGGTCCATGGGTTAAATGCCGGGTGACATGGCCCCCACCTCCTATTAAGGCCCGAAGGCCGGGCAAAAACCCTTCCATCTCTAAGTTTACCGGTATCTCCGAGCAATTCCAAACTATCAAGCAAAAAAACTGCACCTTTTCATTAATTGCTCAAAGCGGCCATGGACGATCTTGGGAGAAATAATTACCATTCTTAAGCCTTAGATCGTTGAGACGGCAAGGCGGAGACAACAAAAACCCCTTCACCTTACTGGTGAAGGGTCTGGTATAAGTTTCCGCTGTCAGTTTATTTCCTAATTTCTTCCTTAATTTTTGTTCTTACCCTTTCGCTAAAGCGGAACCCATTCTGTTCCAGGCTATCGAGGATTGGGTCAATAGCAGGCAATAACCCCTTTTTTACACCAAGCGCCACAACGCCTAAGGTACCCATAATCCTTAAGCCCGAGTTTCTGGCGATACGTCGGGCTTTTTTCTCATCAACTAAAAGATAATCCGCCTTAACTTCCTTGGCTAAAACGATGGCTTCCGCTTCTCCCCGATCAAGGTCGGTTCTAAGTAAGGAAACCGCCAGAACGTTTTGTACTTGGAGGGTCTCGATCCAGGTAGCTTCTCTGATTTCTTTCACACCGGGAAGTTCAGTTCCCTGTAGTACCACTTCATTGTATACACCTTGAGGAATAATAATTCGTCCAAATACGGCATGCAGGAGGTTTACTTGCTTAATCCGGGCTAAAGCAATAAGTGGTGTCGAGTTAGAGACCACTTTCATTTTGCAAAAACTCCTTAACGGTCGCCAAGTCTTCCTCTAGCTCGTCGAGATCATAGTTGAGAGGAATGTTATGTGCGGCCAAGAAATCGAGGAATTCCTGTTTGGAAACGTTGGCCAGTTCCGCCGCCTTGCCCAGGGATAAACTCCCATCTGCGTAAAAGGTTGCCGCCAGCCTCTTCAAGGCCTCCATTTTTACCCGTTGAGCCGATTCCCGGCCTTTGATGAACAGTTCTTTTGGCAACTCGAGATCAATCCTTATAGTTTGGTCAGGCATTTTCTCGCCTCCCGGTAATACCAACTTTAGTAAAATCATACCATAAGAGATACACGTCCTCAACTTTATATTTATTATAATCCATCTGTGGTATTGTCACCTTGAAAAAATCTGTAACCGCGGAGGAAGTCCAGGAGCTTACGTGACGAGAGCTGTCCTTGGAAGGGGTGAAAATCCGTGAGAAATACTGAACATGAAGGCCGCACTTTTCGCAGCACCGCCTCATTCGGCAAACGGCAGGAAAACGCGGGACGTCAGGGCAGACGGCACGGTGGCGCCCCGCCCAAAGTTTGACCGGAATAGAAATAATTTCAGCCTATTGGAGTAGCATATTAAAAAATTTTACGTATCATTTTCCCGTATTAAAGGGACAAAAATTGAAGAGAGGTAACACACCATAGAAATTATTTTCTATGGGTTCCCCTTAGGATGATTTTTTATTTTCCTTATTATTTCTAAGCTAGATTGAGCAAGTCTAAGCTATTGCAACTTATTCTATCGAACCATAGAACTGGCGTTCATTTTGACTGAGATCCGGCTGATTTGCGAACCGGATTGCATCGGAAATAGCCGTGCAAAGCACCATCGTTACTTGACACGCGCTGATGTGTCCGGCATTCCGCTGATCTTGTAAGCAAGCAATTGGCAGCTATAATTTAACTTAAAGCGAGGTGAAAAATCATGGAGGCAATTCAAAAATCATTAACCCTGTGCCAGGGTCTTAAAGAGAGGTTTGTTAACCTTGAGGCCCGGCTGGGCGAAATTCGACTGCACCCGGTTCGCTGGCGGACCATCCAGGAAATGCTCATTGAAATCGATAGACAGCTGAGCATAATCGAAGAAACCGTAAGCAGAGGCTCAAGGCACCCCTGATCAGGAAGAATTTCCATCAAAAACCGTGTGTCACAGAAAGGCCGGAGTTCCCTTGCGGAGCAAAGGATAAAGACGTGTCACACTAATTTTGCAAAAGACAGTTGTTGTGTCACACAAGCGCCGAACAGCCTTGGAGAGCCAAGGGATCGGGCTGTGTCACACCGCATGAAAGCGCGTGCTTATCCATGAACGGGATTCCCCAGAACACCTGATAGAAAATATTTTCTAAGGCACCGCTTTGCAAATCAATTACCTGACAGTTATTTTATAAGCAATATCGAGTAAATCTAAGCTATGACAACTTATTCTATCAAAACATAAAACTAGCGATGGTAAAACGAAAATATCGTTGAATATCGGAAATTATAGCAAATTACCCTTGGCGGCGTGGGACTCACGCCGTGCGCTGTATGATGTCAGTCTATTGGAGGCGCGAGCTATTGGGACGAAAAACTGATAGTCGGAAAGCAAAAGGATTTGTCCTGATTTTTACCTTGTGGAGGAACGCTGATGACTGAGCGCAAGTTCGTAAATTGGGTGGAAATTGATATTAAAACCGGAAAGCCCTTGCCCAATAACAGAAATTTGGTAGGTAAAACTTATCTCGATAGAGACGGCGGAATTATTGAGGTCGTAGGAGTATGCTCTCTTTTTCCCGAGACGCACGTGGTTGTCGAGAAAAAGGCGACTGGCGAACGCTGGAGTATCGCTGCCGGAATTATAAAGGGCCTAATCTGATTACATAGATTAGGATGAAAACAGCCGGTTTTGCTGCGAAAACCGGCTGTTAAATTTTTAGCCAATGGAGTTTGTAGCCATGAGCCAGATAGGATGAAGAAAGGGTTAAATGCATGAGTATAAATAGATTTTGCAGGGTTTTCTTTTCAATTGGCAGGATTTTCATGTTTTCTTGCCGAATAAATCCTCATATCCAGTTTTCCATACTTCCTGGCAGGTGGTTTTCTTGGTCCAGAAGAAAATTTTTACACCCAAAATGGGACCGAAAGGTCAAATGACGTTGCCAAAAGAAATACGGACTGCTCTTGAAATAGAAGAGGGCGACCGGGTTCTTCTTAGAATCGAAGACGATGGGAAGGTCGTCCTGGAGAAGGCGATAATTATTCCCGCCAGTGAAAAAGATGGGTTTCACGTCCAATGAGACTAGACAATAAAAAGATAATGTTGTGGTATATACGAGGCAGGTGACCGGCATGGTGACTCTTGAAATTGGTGATATAGTAAGTGGCCCAATTTTTCCCGAACCGGTTAAAGTGGTGGCTGTTAGAGATATAGGTTCGAAGATGGTCAAAATCGAGGCTGTCGGTGTTAATTCCAGGAGATATTATGATCCCATCCTGGGCCCTGATGAGCTAGCAACTATTGTCAAATCTTCTGAACACCATCTAGTGCTCTCAGGTGAAGCCGAGCATGTATTTCTTTACTTGGAAGGTATGCGAATCCGTAATGCCTTCCAGTTTGACCCGCTATACGGCGTGAGCGTTTCGCAGGTTGACCCTTTGCCGCACCAAATCGAAGCCGTCTACCATCACATTCTCAAGAATCCCAGTATTCGTTTCCTGCTGGCCGACGATCCCGGTGCCGGCAAGACTATAATGGCCGGGCTATTATTGAAAGAGTTGAAATACAGAGGTCTGGTTAATCGAGTCCTTATTATCGTGCCCGGGCATCTAAAGGAACAATGGTTACGCGAGATGAAAGAGCGCTTTCAGGAGAGTTTTATAATTGTCGACCGAGGTGTAATGAACGCCAGCTGGGGCCAAAACGTATGGACTGAGCGCCATCAAATCATAACTTCCCTGGATTTTGCCAAACAGGATGACGTTATGTTTGCTCTAAAGGATTCCTCTTGGGATCTGGTCATTGTGGACGAAGCCCATAAGATGTCCGCCTATAAATACGGGGAAAAAATCAGCAAAACCGTCCGCTACCAGTTCGGCGAGCTCATTTCCCAGATTACTAAATATCTCCTCTTTCTTACTGCCACACCCCATCGCGGAGATCCGGAAAACTTCCGCCTGTTTTTGGACCTTCTGCAGCCTGGCTTTTTTGCCAGTACAGAAATGCTGGCCGCCTCGATTCAAAATCAGGATAACCCGCTTTTTTTAAGGCGGCTTAAAGAAGACCTTAAAGGGTTTGACAATAATCCCCTTTTCCCTCCCCGCCAGGTAGAGACAGTGAAATACCGGCTGAGTGATGCCGAAAAGATGCTTTATAACGCAGTCACCGACTATGTGGAGCAACACTTCAATAAGGCTCTGCAGAAGGAGAAACGCAATGTTGCCTTCGCGTTGACCATCCTGCAGCGGAGGTTAGCCTCTAGCGTCAGAGCGGCACGCAAATCTTTAGAGCGCCGGTGCAGTCGTCTGGAAGAGCTGTATAAAAAGGGGCAGTTGCTTCAGGAAGTCGGTTATACGGAGGATTATTTGGAAGACCTGGAAGAGAACCAGCGGTGGCAGAAAGAAGAAGAGCTTTTGGAAAAACTGACTTCTGCAGAAACGCTGGATGAACTGAAGGTTGAAATCGATAAGTTGAAGGAACTTGTTCTGCTGGCTAGAGAGGTCGAAAAGCAAGAGATCGAAACCAAGCTTAACCGACTCAGGGAAGTCATCGAAAATGAGAGGGTCAAAGAAACCGGTGCTAAGATCCTGATTTTTACCGAATCCAGGGATACACTGGAGTACCTAGCAGAGAAGATCGGCAAGAAATGGGGATATTACATCACCACTATTCACGGTGGGATGGGCATGGATGCCCGTATCAGGGCGGAACACGAATTCAAGAACAGGGCCCAGGTCATGGTGGCTACGGAAGCGGCCGGTGAAGGCATAAATCTTCAATTTTGCTGGTTGATGGTTAATTATGACATCCCCTGGAACCCCAACCGCCTGGAGCAGAGGATGGGACGCGTTCACCGCTACGGGCAACGGAACGAAGTCCATATTTACAACCTGGTGGCAGTGGATACCCGGGAGGGAAAGATTTTAGAAAAGCTTTTTGAGAAACTGAACCGCATGAAAGAACACCTGGGATCCGACCGGGTCTTTGATGTCATTGGCGACATCCTGCCAGGGACCAGCCTGAAAGACCTTATCCTGGAAGCTATTGCTAACCGCCGGACTATGGAAGATATTCTGTCCGAGATGGAACGGATCCCTGATGCCGAGGCCATCCAAAGGGTCAGGGAGGCAACCCTGGAAGCGCTGGCTACGCGTCACATCGATCTTTCCCGCATCATCGGGGAGCAGCGCATTGCCCGGGAGAACCGTTTGGTACCGGAGTATATCGAAAAGTTTTTCCTTCGGGCCGCCCAAAAACTTGAATTCAAAATAGAAAAGCGTCAGGACGGATTTTGGCGGGTAGCCTCGGTTCCCTTTGAAGTGCGCAACCAGCCTTATGAGTTCAAGATTAAATACGGTGAAGTACAGCGGGAGTACCTGAAGATATCCTTTGATAAAGAGAAGGCATCTGAAGGGGAAGCCGAATTTGTCTCTATTGGCCATCCATTGATGGAGGCGGTTTTGGAGACCGTATTTAAGAAATACCGGCAGGATGCTTCCCGCGGCGCCATATTTGTCGATCCTGACGGCAAAAAGAACGGGCTGCTCTGGTTTATGACCGGAGAGATAAAAGACGGAAGAGGTGATATAGCCGGCCGCAAGCTGTTTTGCATTTATCAGGGTGCCGATGGCCGGCTGGTTGATGTTAGTCCTTCGCTTATCTGGGACCTTAAACCGGGTAAAAGTGGTTCTCATGATTTGGGAGCGGAGGTTATGCCTGTATCGCAGGACGATGTTATTGCTTTCGCTTTGGAGCAGCAGCTACTGTCTTACAGGGAGGAACTGCTCGAGCAGAGGCGGCGGGATGCAGCCCTCAAAGAAAAATACGGACTAAGGTCTATCGAATCGCTAATCCTCGAATCGGAAGCCAAGTTGGCCGACTATGAAATAAGGAGGCTTAAAGGCGAGAAAATTCCGGATGTAACTATGATCCAGGAACAACGGAAACGGGAAGACTTGGAGCGAAAAAAGGAACGGCTTTTAGAAGACATTCGCGTCGAGACAAGTCTCTATCCATCTGAGCCGGCTCTACTTGCCATAGTCCGGGTGGTGCCGGGGAGCACTCTATCGGATGAAATGGCCAGTGATGCGGCTATTGAGCAGGTGGGCATGGACCTGGCCATGAAATTTGAGCAGGAACAGGGCCGGCAGCCGGAAGACGTGTCCGCTCAGGCCCTGGGTTATGATATCCGCTCCGTCGACAGGGAGGGCAATTACCGCTATATCGAGGTTAAGGCCCGGGCAAGGACCGGCGCCATCGCCCTGACTCCCAACGAGTGGGTGATGGCCAACCGCCTGGGAGAGGAGTACTGGCTGTACGTGGTGGAGCAGGCGGCAGCTAACCCGCAGCTCTACCTGATCCAGAACCCGGCAGCCTGTTTGAAACCCGATGAGCAGGTGGAAATCGTACGTTATGTGGTCAGGAACTGGCGGCCGGCAGCCAGGAGAGCTTAAGCTAGCCGGTACCTGTTTATTCCAATATGGGGAGTGTACAGATGTTGGGTACTAAAAAGGCTTTTATAGAAACCACTTTTCCGGTCAAAGCCGTAAGCGAACAATCGGCCCGGGAGAAAAATATCCGTCACGGCCACATTTCCACGTTACATATCTGGTGGGCCAGGCGGCCGCTGGCAGCTTCGCGGGCCACTATCTATGCCGCCCTGACCCCGGAGCCGGAAGACGAAGTAGAGCGCTTGGCACGGGCAAATTTTATTGCTGACCTTTCCAAATGGGAAAACTCCTTGAATTCCTATTACATCGAGCGGGCGAGAAAAGAAATCCTGGCGGCCAATAATGGCAATCCACCCCGGGTTCTGGACCCCTTTGCCGGGGGCGGAGCCATTCCCTTGGAAGCCCTGCGCCTGGGCTGCGAAACCTATGCCTCCGACCTTAACCCGGTGGCCGTGTTGATCGAAAAGGCCACGCTGGAATTTCCCCAGAAATATGGCCGGCCGGAGAAACGGAAAGTGCGAACGCCGGTGGGCGAAGTGGAGCAAGAGGTCAATCCCCTGCTTGAGGATGTTAAGCGCTGGGGAAACTGGGTGCTGGAGGAGGCCAGGAAGGAAATTGGGCGCTTTTATCCCGCCGAACCCGATGGGAGCATCCTGGTGGGATATATCTGGGCACGGACGGTGAAGTGCCAGAACCCGGCCTGTGGCACCGAAATCCCTCTTATGCGCCAGACCTGGCTGGCCAAGAAGGAGAAGAAGCGAGTGACCCTGCGGATTGTGCCGCAGGGTAGAAATGTAGGTTTTGAAATTGCTGAAGGCCAAGAGATTGACTTTGACCCCGGGGAAGGCACTGTGGCCCGGGCTAAAGCAATCTGCCCCTGTTGCGGTAGTGGCCTGACCGACAAAGAGGTGCGCCGGCAGTTCCAGGAGGGCAGGGCCGGCCAGCGGATGGTGGCGGTAGTCCTGCATCACCCGGAACGGCAGGGCAAGACCTACCGGCTGACCACGGAAAAGGACATGGAGGTTTTCCAGGAAGCCGTGAGGTATCTGGAACAAAAGCGGGAGGAGTTGTGGGATAAGTGGAGTTTTGAGCCGGTGCCGGATGAGTCAACTCCAAAAGGAGGAGGGACTGGGGCTGAACGGGCTTTTTCAGTTTACAACTGGGGGATGACCACCTGGGGCGACCTATTCAACCCCCGCCAGAAGCTGGCCCTAATCACCTTCGCGGAAAAGGTGCGGGAGGCGTATGAGTTGATGCTGGCGGAGGGATATGGGGAGGAGTACACCAGGGCGGTGGTGACGTATTTAGCCCTTATTTTCGACCGATTGGCGGATAAGAACGCCAACTTAGTCGTATACAACGTCGTAGGAGAAAAGATCGAACATGTTTTCGGTCGTCAGGCTTTGCCAATGGTGTGGGACTACATAGAAGTGAATCCGTTCACTGATGTTGGTTGGCCGAACATGCAGGATTGGGTTTTGAGAATTATTGAGCACTGCTCCCAAACGAACCATACCGCCACCACCGTCACCCAGGCCTCCGCCACCGCCCTGCCCTATCCTGATAACTACTTCGACGCCGTGGTCACCGACCCGCCGTACTACGACAACGTACCCTATTCCTATCTTTCGGATTTCTTCTACGTCTGGCTCAAGCGCACGGTGGGAGATTTATACCCTGAACTGTTTGCCACCCCGCTGACCCCCAAGTCCGAAGAAATTGTCGCTTACACCCATGAGGAAGGCGGTTTTGAGGGGGGCAAGAAGTTTTTTGAGGAGATGATCGCCAAAGCTTTCCGGGAAATCTCCCGCGTCCTGAAACCCGAAGGCATTGCCGTCATTGTCTTTGCCCACAAAACCACCGACGCCTGGGAGACAATTATCAACGCAATATTGAATTCCAGTCTTTACCTCACCGCCTCCTGGCCCCTGAATACAGAGATGCAGGCCCGCCTTAGGGCTAAAGAATCCGCGGCCCTGGCTTCGTCCATTTACATGGTTTGCCGCAAGCGGACGAAAAAGGAAACTGCTTACTTTAACGAGATCAAGCCCCTGGTTGAGGAAAGGATCAAGGAAAAGCTCGACCAGTTCTGGAACGAAGGCATCGGCGGCAGCGACTTCTTCATATCCGCCATCGGCCCGGCCATGGAAGTCTTCGGCCGGTACGAGCGGGTGGAAACCTACTCGGGCGAGGAAGTGAATGCAGCAGAGCTCTTGGATTTTATTCGCAAAACAGTGAGTGAATATGCTTTAACCAAAATCCTCAAGGACAGCCACCTGGGCGGCATTGACGCCGAAACCCGCTTTTACCTCCTCTGGCGCTGGACCTACAACGGGGCCAAAGTCCTCTTTGATGAAGCCAGGAAGCTGGCCAGCGCTGTGGGGATCGAGCTCACTCAGTACTGGAACAACGGTTTTATTAAGAAGGACAAAGAATTTATAAGTGTGCTGGGACCAAAGGAGCGAGGTACAAAGTTCCTGGAAAAGGGAAAGCTGGACAATATGGTGGATGTCCTCCATGCTTGCCTGATTCTATGGGAGAAAAACCAGCGTCAGAAGATCACTGAAATCCTCACTACTACAGGGCATCTGCACAATAACGCCTTCTGGCAGGTGGCCCAGGCCCTCTCTGAAGTACTGCCGCCCGGAGATAAGGAAAAACAGATGCTCCAGGGCTTCTTGTACGGGCGGGAGAGTTACCAGAAGGTGACTAACGGTGGCCATAATGGCGGGCAACTAAAACTTTTTCAATAGCAACTTTGAGCGCAATGTGATTTTTAAGGAGGCGACTATATGACTCTTCCAACCTGGTGGCAGGTAGTGACACCCCATAAAGACATCCGGGCGAAATCTTTTAGTGAGGCGGTCTTCGCCGCCGACCTGGGCGATGTGTTAAGCGGCATGGCGCCCGAGGAATACCGTGACCCGCGGCTTTTCTTTGCCAAGACCTACCTGACAGAGGGCTTAAAACACCTGGCACAAAACGTCCTTTCCCGCCTCTGCACGGGGAAAGGCGACCCCGTCATCCAGCTGCAGACGCCCTTTGGTGGCGGCAAGACCCATGCTCTTTTAACCCTGTACCACCTGGTAAGGTCCTGCGGCCAGGTTACCCACCTGGAGCAGCTTCAAGGATTGCTGGCAGACTGGCGTAACCTTTCCGGCGCCAGGGTGGCGGCCTTTGCCGGAACAACAGCCGACCCCATCAAGGGCAGGACGCCCTGGGGCGAGATCGCTTACCAGCTTGGCTGCTATGAAATCGTCAAGGAACATGACATCAGGCGGGTGGCGCCGGGGAAAGAGCGGCTCAAGGAAATATTGAAAAGAAGTGGCCCCACCTTAATTCTTATGGATGAATTATTGCAGTACATAGTCAAGGCCAACCAGGTTGAAAAAGTGGAGAAAATCACCCAGGGGCAGACTCTGGCTTTCCTGCAGGAGCTGTCGGAAGCGGTGGCTACTTCTGAGAAGTCCGTCCTGGTGCTCACGCTGCCCGCGAGCATTCTTGAGCAGTACGACGAAGAGGCCGAGAAGGCCCTGGCCCAGTTGCAAAAGGTATCAGGCCGGGTAGAAAGCATCTACGTGCCGGTAGAAGGGGTGGAGATTTACGAAGTCATCCGCAAGCGGCTATTTGAAAACCTGGGTGACCCCAGAACTCACCGCCAAATAGCGGAAGCCTATTTTCGTCTCTATCAAGGACTGGGCAGCGATGTACCTGCTGAGGTGCGGGAGACGGCCTACCGGGAGAAGATCGAGCGGGCCTATCCCTTTCACCCGGAATTTATTGACGTCTTATACGAGCGATGGGGTTCCTTCCCCACCTTCCAGCGTACCCGGGGGGTATTGCGTCTCCTGGCCCAGGTCATTGGGGACCTGTATGACCGCAAGGTCTCAGCACCCCTGATCCAGTCTTCTCTGGTGGAACTGGCCTATGCCCCTGTACGCCGGGAGTTCATTAAGCACCTCGGCAATGAGTATGACAGCATCATTTCGGCTGACATTGCCGGCAAAGCCCGGCGGATAGACCAGGAGATGGGCAGCGAATATGAGAGGTACGGCATAGCGAAAGGGATTGCCACAGCGGTCTTTCTCTATTCCTTCAGCGGTGGGGAGCGCCGGGGGGTAAATCTCCCCTGGCTCAGGGTGGCCCTCCTGAGGGAAGGCGTTCCCTCCACTATTGTCGGCGATGCGGTAAGCAAGCTCGAAGATTCTCTCTGGTATTTCCATACCGAAAAACGCTTCTACAGCTTCAAGAACCAGCCGAATCTTAACCGCATCATTGTCGATAAAGAAGAGGCCATCGACCCTGAGCAGGTCCGTGAATGCCTTTATGAGCATCTGAACAGGCTGGCCAAAGGGGCTGTTTTTGACGTCTACCTGTGGCCGGATACTTCAGGGGACGTACCCGACAACCGGCGGTTGAAACTCATCCTGCTGGTGCCTGGGCAGAAATACGGGGAAAAGGAAACCGGGCAGTTTGCCCGGGAGATTTTCGATAATGCCGGGGCTACTTTTCGCATTTACCGCAACACGTTGTTTGTTGTCGCTTTGGATGCGGGTACGTATGCTGGTTTAGAAAAGCAATTGAGGCGTTTCCTGGCCCTACAGGACATTTCGGGCGATGCGGACATCTCTCTGACAGCCGGCACCCGGCAAGAATTGAAGAATAAACTCGATGATGCCAAGAAAGACCTTCCTTATGCAATTATGGCCGCCTACCGCCACGTGGGCTGGCGCAGCAACGGCGACATAATCTGGCGGGATATGGGGATCCCTACCGTAGGGCAAAATCCCTCCTTAAGCCAACGTGTCTGGCAGTATTTAAAAGACGAGGAACGCATTTTATCTTCCCTGACACCTAAACTGATTTTGGACCGGGCTTTTGGTAAAGAAGAAACAGAAAAAACCATCCAGGAAGTTTACGATGTTTTCCTCAAAACTCCCGGCCTGCCCTGCCTGGAAAGCGAAAAAGTGCTGCTCGAGGCGGTCAGGCAGGGTGTAAGGACCGGCCTGCTGGGGGCACGCATAGGTTCTACCCTCTATTTTGGCGAAACCCCGCCAGATTTGAATTTGGATGCTGTCATTGTACGTGCAGAGAAAGCTGAAGAGGAGAAAAAGATTAGTATAGGCAAGTCGATTGATACTGACGGCGGTTTTAGTGGCAGTTATCCTGCTGCAGGTAGTGGCAGTAAGGATGATACGCTAAAAGATGAGACAATCGATTCGGACAAAGGTGGAATACGGATTGTTTCCGGTAGTGCGGATGGTTCCCGTAAAGCGGCGTCAGCTAAAATTAAGCGAGTAAGCATCAAAGCTTCCGTACCCTGGGATAAACTGTCGCATGTTGTTACCGGTGTCATTCGACCGCTGAAAGCGTGTGGTTCTGACCCTGAGATTACTATTGAAATAAGAGCTGAGAGCGAAGATGGCTTTGATCGTACTACCCTTGACAGCAAGGTAAAAGAAACATTACAGCAACTGGGGTCAAGCATAGTGGAATGGGATGAAGGCTAAAAACATAGACCCCTTGAAGTAAGGGCGGATTAAAGCAATATGAAAGGAGATGCCACCTTTCGGATAGGGAGGAACTCATTGGTAGGCTCCTTGTCCGATAAAATTGCGATGTTTTATATGTGAGGAGCCGTTGGATCCTGCTATCCACTCAGTTCATGTAGACCATATTATTCCTGGGGCTAACGAAGTCAAGTAACAATTCGGCTCCAGCAATTTATACTTCGGCACGTTGAGAAAGTTCACTCACTATGGATTGATTCAAATATGCAGTTTTTTTTAGGGGAGATATGCCGGTGACAGGTGATAAATATAACTGGAAACGTTTCTGGTGTCCCCGTACAGGCAACATCAGCTTGCTCGATGGAGGCTATTTACTTGACCCAGATTCAGAGGTTGGAATGTTTTTTAACCATGATCTGGTCCCATTTGAAGCCATAATGGATTTCTCCTGCCTTATTTTGCTTGGCGAGCCGGGGATCGGAAAGTCAACTGCGATGGAACTGCAAAGAAGTTTGATTGACGAGCAGGTTACAAAAGCGGGAGGAAAGACTCTCTGGGTTGACCTACGAGCTTGCTCAACGGACGAAGGTCTGTGTAAGCTGCTCTTTGAAAACCCCGTTTTTCAATCCTGGCTGAGTGGGAACCATCCGTTGCACCTGTTCCTCGACAGCCTTGATGAGTGTCCGCTACCAATTAATACGGTGGTAGCCAAGCTGGGCGAAGAATTTAAGAATTGCCCCGTTGACCGGCTTTTCTTGCGCATCATTTGCCGGACAGCGGACTGGCCAAATAGCTTAGAAAACCGGTTAAAGCAACTGTGGGGCAAAGATGCCGTAGGCGCTTATGAACTGGCCCCGCTCCGTCGGGTTGACGTGGTTGAGGCCGCAAAAAGCAGCGGATTGGATCCAGAAGCCTTCCTGGAAGAAATCGACCGAAGGGAAGCCGTACCGCTGGCGATTAAACCAGTTACGTTGCAGTTCCTAATTAACAGTTATAGGAGTAAAGGCAAGTTCCCGCCCACCCAAGCGGAATTGTACTATGATGGCTGCCTTCGGCTCTGCGAAGAGCCAAGCGAGAGTCGTCGTGAGGCACGGCTGGTTGGCGAATTCGAATCTGAGCAGCGCTTAATGGTGGCGGCACGCATCGCAGCCGTTTCTATCTTTGCCGGCAAAAACGCTGTCTGGGTCGGCATGGATAGAGGCGATGTTCCTGATGGAGATGCCACGATAAGAGATCTTATAGGGGGGAGCGAGAGTTCAAACGGTCGACAATTTGAAGTCAGCGAAGCGGCCATTAGGGAAACTCTGGGGACTGGACTATTTTCTTCACGTGGCCCGAATCGCCTGGGTTGGGCGCACCAGACCTACGCGGAGTTCCTCGCGGCGTGGTATCTCCGCCAACATGAGGCCCCACTCACCCAAATAATGAGCCTGATTGTCCACCCGGGCACACCAGAGGGAAAAATTGTCCCACAACTGCGTGAAACAGCGGCCTGGCTGGCCAGCATGGAGCCCCGCGTGTTTTCGGAGATCATGAAGACCGACCCCGAAGTATTACTTCGCAGCGATGTCGCGACCGTAAATGTAAAAGAACGCGAACTCCTGGTAGGAGCCCTTCTAAAACTTTATGACGAAGAAAATCTTTTGGACCTCGACCTGGATCTTCGAAGGCAATATGGGAAGCTAATCCATCCCGGTTTGGCCAGGCAACTCCGACCTTATATTCGCGACAACACTAAAGGCATCATCGTGCGCCGGGTAGCAGTGGATATCGCAGAGGCCTGCGGTCTAAGAGAACTTCAAGAAGAACTTGTGGAGATTGCATTAGATTCGACCGAACAGCTGCCAGTACGGGTCAACGCTGCTTATGCCGTCTGCCGCATCGGGGATGGGCCAACAAAGGCAAAGCTAAAACCCCTGGCCGTCGGTGATGCCGAAGCCGATCCAGAAGACGAACTGAAAGGCTGCGCGCTGCGGGCACTATGGCCAGATCATATTACGGCAGAAGAATTGTTCGCCAGCCTTACTCCGCCTAAGAAAAAATTTTTTATTGGGGCTTATAGTACATTTCTTTCGCACGAAGTTGCCCGGCACCTTAAACCTTCCGATTTACCAGTGGCGCTCGAGTGGGTTGAGAAACATCGGCCGGAGAGGGCGTCGCTATCGCCTTTCGAAGGTCTTGCGGACGAAATAATTCTGCGAGCATGGGATGCACTCGATTCACCAGGCGTGTTGGATGCTTTTGTGAAGATGGCCTTTTTGCGAATGAAAGATTACGTTAGTATCGTAGAAGATCAGTCGAAATTAGAAAAGCTGAAAACCATGGTGAGTAGTGACGACCACAAGCGCCGTAAATTCCTAGTAACGGTAGTTCCCATACTCGAAGATCCCAAGAAAGAATCTTTTCTGATGATTTACGAAGTGCCGTTTGCTCTAAGCAAAGACCTTCCATGGATGATCGAGCGCCTGCAAGAATCAAAGACCGAAAAAGAGCAGCGAGCCTGGGCTCACTTGATCGAGAGGGTTTTTGACGAAGGCGATGTGGCGCACTTAGAGGCCATCTATCTTGCCAGCAAAAGCTGCCCGGCTTTGGCCGAAATATTCTCAGGGTTCTTTAAGCCAGTTAAACTGAATTCGCCGGAAGCAGAAGATATGAGAAGAACGTACCAGGTAAGGGAAAAATGGCGGGAACGACGTCCAACTCGGCCGCTTTTAAAACCGCCTCCGGCAGAGCGCATTGCCGTGCTCTTGGAAAAATACGAGTCTGGAAACATAGGGGCATGGTGGCAGCTGAACAGGGAGATGACCCTCGAGCCCGACAGCACTCACTATGGTGATGAGCTTGAACCAAATCTCACCGCTCTGCCTGGTTGGAAGGCTGCTGACCAGACAACCAGGAAGAGAATAGTCGAAGCAGCAAAGAGATATGTGCATGAACAGGACCCTAGAACCTCCGAATGGCTGGGGGAAAATATACTGTACCGTCCGGCGTTTGCTGGCTACAGGGCTCTGCTGCTTCTTTTGCAAGAAGAACCTCATTTTCTTTCCGAACTGCCCGCCGACGTTTGGCAGAAGTGGGCGCCGATTATCATCGCCTACCCTGTACCAAGCAACTTTGGAGACGAAAGCCTACATCTAACACTGGTCGAAATGGCCTACCGCTACGCCCCGGAAGAGATAATCAAAACTGTCCTTTTAATGATTGATAAGGAAAATGCGGAAGGTGATCATATTTTTATTACCCGCAAGGTGCAAAAGTGCTGGGACGAACGACTTGCTAAAGCACTGCTAGACAAAGCAAAGGACGAGGAGTTAAAGCCCAGGTGCATGGGCTGCCTGCTCAGTGATTTGCTGGACCACGGGGTTGACGAAGCCAGGGCTTTCGCCGAATCACTTATATCTATACCAGCTTCCTCTGAGGAGAAAGAACGTTCAAGGGCGGTTGTGGCGGCCTGCGCGCTCATAAACCATACTGAGAACGCTAGCTGGCTAACCGTTTGGCCGGCCATTCAAGGGGATGCTAACTTTGGACGCGAGGTGATTTTGGCCGTAGTACAAGAGGATGATTGGCATGCTACTACTGTCGGACCAAAGCTTACAGAGGAGCAACTTGCGGATTTATACATCTGGCTTGTGCGCCAGTTCCCATATACCGAAGATCCCGTTGATGAAGAGGCTCACTGGGTTGGTCCTAGGGAGAGCGTTGCCGAGTGGAGGAACGCCATCTTGAACCATCTTAAAAATCGCAGCACTTGTAAAGCCTGTGAGGAAATTAGAAGGGTTGCCCGCGAGTTGCCCGAAATTAGCTGGCTGAAATACTCGCTGCTGACGGCCAAGGAGATTTTCCTTCGCCAAACATGGACACCACTTCAGCCAAAGTATATTTTACAAATCGTGGCCGATAAGCGGGTTCGCCTAGTCCAAAACGGAGATCAACTTTTAGAAGCTCTGATAGAATCGCTGGAGCGTCTAGATATGAAACTTCAAGACGAAACACCCGCTGCAATCGACCTATGGAACGAATGTAAGGTAAATAACAAAACTATTTACCGCCCAAAAGACGAGAACAGATTGTCTGATTACGTCAAGAGGTATCTGGATGAGGACCTCAGGCAGAGAGGTATCATTTTTAACCGTGAGGTTGAAATCCGCCGTGGCGCAGGACCAGGAACCGGGGAACGAACAGATATTCACGTGGACGCCGTCCTTCGCAGTTTGAACGGCGATGTATATGATCGTGTGTCGGCCATCATTGAAGTTAAAGGCTGCTGGCACCCCGAACTATATCACGCGATGAAAACTCAGCTTGTGGACCGCTACCTTAAAGATAACCGCTGCCAACACGGACTATACCTTATCGGGTGGTTCGATTGCGTCCAGTGGGATAGCAATGATCCTCGAAAGAGCCAAGTGCCCCAACTAAGCAGGGCAGAAGCAAAGGCTAAGTTTGAAGCCCAGGCTGAAGAACTTTCAAGGCAAGGGGTGCGAATAAGAGCCTTTATTCTAAATGCGGCACTCCGTTAACCCATCTTTCGGTAATTGAATAGATATCAAAACCTCAAGTACCGCATGGACAAAAATGCGCCCTGATTGGTCCTAATGATGCTGGTAAGTCCAACATTCTCAGTGCCCTTGTTTTAGTGCTGGGAGAAATGTGGCCAACGACCAGAGCCATTGAGCTTGCGGATTTTTATGCTTATTCGGACGGGAATAATGGCAAGGTGGCCCGCGGGTCCCAATTCAAAGAGGTGTGAGCGGACCTGTTTTAGCCTGAACAATAATACTCATGTCGCTGGCAGGGTGGTAAAGGTTGTAAAAGCCTTTTATTGGCATAGAATAAAAACAGCAGCGTTTACGGGTTTATCCTACGGAGCGAGCAGCCTATGGCGGAGGTTGCTCGCTCAACTTTTTTGGGCAAATAGTACCGGACATGCCGGCAAATTCTCGCGCCGCTCATGTTGGGCGGCGTGAGAAAAAGAAGTTTCTAAGGGGAGCGATAGTGAGGATGAACTGTAAAAAAAGCAGTATATATTCCAAAGATACTTTTTAACTTTTGGTCACATTTGGTCACGGACTATGCGGAAACGAGGGTATTGGAAGGAAAAACCAAAAAGGTGTCCTGGCCGGAGAGCCTTATTTTATAAGACTTTACGGAATTAGCGGTATTAGAAAATACCGCGTAAAATATGCAATCCAGAACTCAGTTTACATCTGCTTTTGCAGTTTATTCTGATTGATGTTGTCCATCTTGCGCCCCTTGCCTGATAAAATGGTATTTTAACTAAGTTGGCGCTTCATAATAAGTCTAGAATATAATTAAATTATAATATATTGACTGCATTTCTCGAGCATAGTAGAATACATATAAACGATGTTTTATATGTAAGGGGGTAAGATAATGGCTGAAAAGGTTTCGGCAAAGTTGAGTTTCCTGGACAGGTACTTGACCCTGTGGATTTTTCTTGCCATGGCTTTTGGCGTCGGTCTGGGCTATGTGTTTCCGGGAGTGGCGGACTTACTGGATAGACTGTCTGTCGGCACAACTTCCATACCCATTGCAATCGGACTTATTATAATGATGTACCCGCCGTTAGCCAAAGTTAAATATGAGGAACTGGGGAAAGTATTCAAGAACCGCAAGGTGATATCCCTCTCCCTACTGCAGAACTGGATCATTGGTCCCATCCTCATGTTTATTCTGGCTATAGTTTTTCTGCAAAATTATCCCGAGTACATGGTAGGCTTAATTTTAATCGGTCTGGCCCGCTGCATTGCCATGGTTATAGTCTGGAACAGCTTGGCTAAAGGAGATGCCGAATATGCCGCAGCTTTGGTAGCTTTAAACTCCATCTTCCAGGTAGTGTTCTATTCCGTTTATGCTTATATCTTTATTACTGTCTTGCCTGAGTGGTTGGGCCTGAAAGGCATGGAAGTCCATATCTCCATGGGGGAAGTGGCTAAAAGCGTTGCCATCTACCTGGGAATTCCCTTTGTGGCCGGTTTCCTGACCCGGTACTTCCTCGTTCCGGCAAAGGGCAAAGAATGGTACGAAAAAACTTTTGTCCCCAAAATCAGTCCGTTGGCACTTATTGCCTTGTTATTTACGATTGTTGTCATGTTCTCCCTGAAAGGCAATTACATTATCAAGTTACCGATGGATGTAGTCAGGATAGCTATCCCGCTGGTAATTTACTTCTTTGCCATGTTCCTGGTATCTTTCTGGGTAAGTTATAAGGTCGGAGTAAATTACGAGCAGACTACCACCTTATCTTTTACAGCAGCCAGCAACAATTTCGAATTGGCCATAGCTGTAGCAGTGGCGGTGTTCGGCATAGAGTCCGGACAGGCATTTGCGGCTGTTATCGGTCCGTTGATTGAAGTGCCTGTTATGATCTGGCTGGTTAACGTAGCCCTTGGCTTTAGAAAGAAGTATTATGCCCAAGCCGCTGAATAGAAAAGCAACGCTAACAGTGTAAAGCTGTTAGTGTCAGACCGTCGACAAACTACTATTAGCCCTCTGAAAATGTTTACCCTTGTGCCGCTGCTCCAAAGACTATCGCCAAGAGCGCTGATTCTCTTCAGCGTTTTACTTCCAGCGGCACGCGGTGACGCGACGTCCTATCGCTCCACCGCTCTCGCAGCATCCATGCTGCTCGTCCGCTTACAGTCAAACTCTTCACAGAGCGCTCTATGGCTTGTCATATGTCGCAGCTATGCACAATGGGTTACAATTTTTCATTTGTCTACAAGCTGACGCTAACAGTGTAACCTGTTAGCGTTTTTCATAAAATATAAAAATACTGCTGCAGTATGCCTCAGAAGGAGGGAAGGCATATGCCACAGGAAATAAATAAAAGTTTATGTCAGGAACTATCCTTATTTTTTAAGGCGCTGTCGGAGGAACCACGTTGCCAAATCATTCAGTTGCTTTTTGAACAGGAGATGTGTGTGTGCGAGTTAATGGAATTTTTACAGATGTCCCAGCCTGCTGTTTCCCACCATTTGAGAATACTGAAAGAAGCCGGTCTAGTGAAAGACCGCAGGGATGGGAAGTGGATTTACTATTCACTGGAACAGGACAAATTGGAGCGTTTTAACTCGATTTACACCCATGCTATCGGGCTTCCTTTACAAAATTTTATAAAGCAACGCCCTAAACAGCGTGCCGATTTTCCTCTTTGTAAACATTTGGAACAGCGTGCTGAGAAAAACTGTCAGAGGTGATGCAATGCAAATTGAAATCTCTCGAGAAGCACAAGAGCAAATAAAAAATAAAGGCGGTCACTTGCTAATCTTTAAATTGGAAGAGCATAACTTTTACATATATCCCTGAGGAGTGATCTTATGTCAGTGGCTATTATTTCGGACATTCATGGCAATATTAAAGCGTTGGAAGCGGTTCTAGAGGATATTAAAAAACGGGGCATAAGGGAAGTGTACTGCGCTGGGGATTTGGTGGGGTATGCGCCTTTCCCCAATGAAGTGATTGAACTCATCAAAAAGGAAAATCTCCCCTGTGTGATGGGTAACTATGATGACGGCGTTGGCTTTGACAAACCTGAATGCGGCTGTGCTTATACTGATCCCCATTCAAAAGAATTAGGGCAGCGATCTATAGATTGGACGAAAAAGGTAGTTACAGCAGAGAACAAGAAATATTTGCAGGCCTCCCCCTCCAGTATTGATTTCAAGCTGGGAGACTTAAAGGTAAAAGTTGTCCACGGCAGCCCCAGGAAAATCAATGAATACCTTTTTGAGGATAAGCCGGAAGAGACGTTGAAGAGGATTGTTGACCAGAGCGGAGCAGATATTCTGGTGTGCGGTCATACCCACAAGCATTTTTACAAAGTTTTAGGAGATAAGCACCTGGTCAACGCCGGAAGCGTAGGCAAACCCAAACACGGAGACCCTAATGCAGTTTACGCCATTTTGGGCGTGGAAGGCGATGACTTAAAAGTTGATTTTGTCAAAGTTCCTTATGATGTGGAATATGTGGCTCAAGCAATAGAAAAAAGCGGTCTTCCCAATGAATTTGCACAGCTTTTACGGGAAGGAAAAGGCTAAACTTTAGCGCCCGGAAATATCTCCTGGGCGCTTTGTTTAATTCGAAAGGGTTTTTTTATTTTTAATTTGGTCGGCGTAGATGCTCAATTTTTACCTGTTAGTAACAGTAGAGGTAATTGACTAATAACGTATAAAGATAAATAAATTATCTTGACCTTTATAACAGATATATAATATTATAAAATTGTAATGTAGCTACCTGTAAATTACGTAAAAAGTGATTCAAATGACCTAGAACAGTTGAAATGAAGAACACCAAACAAATATAGAATGCAGCGTATATAAGGAAGTGATTGTTGTGTTCACGTGGACGCAGAAATTGGCCGATTGGCTGGTATATGAGGTTTTTAAGATAGCCCATGGTTCTAAAATTGGCGACGCCTTGAACTTCTTTATTTATGACACCATTAAGATTTTCATTTTATTGCTCTTGATCATCTATATTATTACTTTTTTTAGAAGTTTTTTTCCGCCGGAAAAAACCAGGGAAATACTTGCCAAAAAGAAAGGGAGCACGTTTGTCGGACATATTTTAGCCGCCCTTTTAGGCATAGTTACGCCATTCTGTTCTTGTTCCGCAGTACCTCTTTTTATCGGCTTTGTAGAGGCTGGAGTCCCATTGGGGGTAACTTTTTCCTACCTGATTGCCGCACCGATGGTCAATGAAGTGGCTGTGGGGCTTTTATACGGCATGTTTGGCTTAAAGACGGCCATAATTTACATTGCTTCCGGTGAAATCATAGCCATTGTGAGTGGTATACTTATCGGTAAATTGAAACTGGAAAAATATGTGGAAGAATATGTTTACCAGATGAAAGTAGGTAATGCGGCTTTAGATTTACCCGAACCCACATTTAAAGAGAGACTGTACGATTCTTGGGTGTTTACCAGGGATTTATTTAAGAAGATTTCGTTCTACGTCATTATAGGTATCGCCATTGGAGGCTTTATGCACGGGTGGATTCCAGCTAACGCCTTAGCTAAATATGCAGGTAAAGATAACCCGCTAGCAGTATTTATCGCTGTGGCTGTGGGTATTCCTCTGTATTCTAATGCGGCGGGGGTTATACCGTTGGTGAGTGAACTAACCAGAGCGGGCGTGGCCATGGGAACAGCGCTGGCATTCATGATGGCAGTAACGGCTCTAAGTGTACCGGAAATGATCCTTTTGCGAAGAGTATTGAAACCAAGGTTGCTCGCAATTTTTATCGCCATAGTAGGTTCAGGCATCTTATTTACCGGATATCTTTTTAACTCCATATTGTAGAGCCTTCTTTACTGAAGTGGAGAGACAGATGTATTAACTGGTTCTGCCGACGTCCATTTAAGGAAGAGGTAATATATCTAATGACTTAAAAGAAATAAGTTAAGGTTGTTGGCGGTACTTTAGGAATTTTGGGAAATGTATTATAATATACCAAAATTATAACTCAGCTTAATTTCGGAGGTAAATATGCAGGAAAAAATCTTCCAGATTAAGGCAGACCTTTTTAAAGCGTTAGCCCATCCTTCAAGGGTAAAGATCTTGGAATTTTTGCGGGAAGGAGAAAAATGTGTCTGTGAATTTACAGAAAGTCTGGATCTGGAACAGTCTAACGTTTCCCAGCATTTAGCCATATTAAAGAGGCAGGATCTAATCACCAGCCGCAAAGAAGGCCTAAAGGTAATTTATTCTGTGACCCATCCCGAAATTTTTAAAGTCCTGGATCTTATAGGTGAGATCATTGTACTACAGGCCGAGAACACAGTGTCACTTTTGCACAAATTAGCGGAGAATAAGCCCAAATAAATTCCATTGGGGGAAAGGAGAATATATTTTGCTTATTAAAATCATTGGTTCCGGTTGCATGAATTGCAAGAAACTTTACGAGGCAGCGAGTCAAGCGGCGATGGAACTGGGCGTACCAGCAGAGCTGGTTAAAGTGGAAGATCTGAAAGAGATTATGAGCTACGGCATCATGCGCACGCCAGGTCTTGTAATTAACGAGAAAGTTAAAGTATATGGCAAAGTGCCTGGCGTAGAAGAAATCAAAAAATATATTCAGGAAGAAATGGAGTAAAAAATAGCAAGTTGCAGCTTAAAGATTTATTTAAATCGTGGTATAGAAGATGAGCTTTTATACCACTTTTGTTTTTACAAACTCCTGAATAGTAAAAATACTTTATTCAATAGGAACTGGCTAAAGAAGGAGAATCGTTAATATATAGTTGCATAAAACAACAGTTGCATGATACAATATATCCGAGAGGTGATTAAATGACAGATACGGATAAGATAAAAGAGCTGCGCAAATTAATCCGCCTGTTTGCCAGAAAAATAGGGTTTTTTGAGAAAAGCGAAGCATCTTGCTGCGGTATAACCCTTGGCCAGTGTCATGCCTTGCTTGAAATTAAGTCCAATCAGGAAATATCATTAAATGAGTTGGCAGAACTTCTAAATTTGGATAAAAGCACTATGAGCAGAACAATTAATAATTTGGTGGAAAATAATTGGGTTGAAAGAGAAACTTGCCCGGAGGACAGAAGATATTTACAGCTTAAACTGACGGATAAAGGAGACGCAATGCTAAGAGAAATTGAAGAAAGCATGGATCGGTATTTTAGTAAGATTTACAATGCCATACCTTTGGGTAAACGGGAACAGGTCTTAGAAAGTCTTAAATTGCTGCTTGAGGCAATGGATGATTATAAGTGTTGTTAATTGGAGAGGAGTACTAAAATGGATTTTGAAGTGAAAGAAAAAGTAAAAGATTTTTACGGACGCATAGCAAGTATTGTGAGCGCTGACTCCAAGGGCAGCTGTTGCTGCGGATCTTCATGCTGTGATGGCATCACTAAAACTACAGAATTTTATAGCGCGGAAAACCTGCATGAACTGCCGGTTACAGCGATTAACGCATCTTTAGGCTGCTCCAATCCCCTTTCATTTGCTGAGCTGAAAGAGGGGGAAATTGTCTTGGATTTGGGATGCGGCGGCGGGATTGATGTTTTTCTGGCCTCCAAATATGTTGGCGACAGTGGCAAGGTCTACGGACTTGACATGACTGACGAAATGCTGAAGTTAGCTAATGATAACAAGCAAAAGATGGGAGTGCAAAATGTAGAATTCATTAAAGGCTACATTGAAGATATACCCTTAGGGGATGAAACAGTGGATGTGATCATGTCCAACTGTGTTATTAATTTGTCAGAAGACAAGGAAAAAGCCATGGCGGAAGCGTACCGGGTGTTAAAGAACGGTGGGCGTTTAGCTATAGCTGATATTGTGTCTCTGAAGGAAGTTCCGCAGGAAGTCAGGGACATGGCAGAAGCCTGGGTTGGCTGTATAGCCGGTTCCTTAAGTGTTGAAGAGTATACGAGGATATTAGAAAAAGTAGGCTTCCAAAAAGTAGAGATTGAACCCGTAAATGTGTATACAAAAGAAGTAATCGAGGGGTTGATTGAGGAGAAGAAAGAACTACTGGGTAGTATGGGCATAGATTTGGATCTGGTTGACAGGGCTTTTGCCGGGGCCCATATAAAAGCTTGGAAATAAAGATATTATCGGATATTTATGGCTGATTTTCAAAAAAGCATAAGTTGCGGTGAGCAACTTATGCTTTTTTTGCTTGCTATTTCTTTCGATACTAGTCAAATCCAGGGCTTTTCAGCCCTTGTAGTGCGGAGGGGCCTCAGAAGGAGCCGCCTGCCCAAACCCTCTGATTAGGTGGTTATGCCCTTCACAGTAGCTGGTTTTAAACGAGACGTGGTGAGTATGATGGCCGTGGGGGAGCGGTATTGCCGGGCCGGTCATGGCACGGTAAGTGTGGTAATGGCCGTGTTCAAAAGTTGTTGCTCCCGTAATTTCATGGTAATGGCTTTTTCCGTCGTAGATGGGGGGGCCGGTAACGCCGGGATGGATATGGCAATGTTCGTGGCTGCACGATGTTATTCCGGTATGGTCGTGAACATGGCGGCAGCACATTTCCTCATTGTTGGCATAGTTATACATCCAAAATCACCTCCTAGAATTTTAATCCAGTATTACCTTATGCTGGTGACCCAGTGAATGCAACTTGTCATTACTTTGTTCCCTTCCGTCGTGATCTTGGAAATTTATAGATCCTTCATGTTTTTAACAAATTGGGGAATTTTAATGGTGAGAATAAAAATGGCTTTGGTGGAAGGAGGACGGGTTATTGTCCATAGTACTGGTAGTAGTTATTCGTTCATTTATCTCCTTTTTTGCTTTGTTGCTTCTTGTCCGCCTAATGGGCAAACAACAGGTTGCGGAACTAACTTTTTTTGATTATGTGGTAGGTATTACTATCGGCTCCATTGCTGCTACCCTTTCAGTTCAGGTAAACCAGAATACGCTTGCTACATTAATCGGAATGGCAATTTGGACTGTTTTGCCGGTGCTATTGGCTTATTTCAGCCTGCACAGTGTCTGGGTGCGCAAGGTCGTGGAAGGGGAAGCAACGGTAGTAATTCAAAACGGTAAGATTTTAGAAAAAAATTTAAGAAAGCTGCGGCTGTCCATTGATGATATGATTTCCATGCTCCGAGCACAGGGGGTTTTCAACATCGCTGATGTTGAATTTGCCTTGTTTGAAGCCAACGGCAAGTTAAGTGTGCAAAAGCGCTCTCAAAAGCGTCCTGTTACCCCTGAGGATTTGCAACTCTCTACACAGTATGAAGGAATGCCGACCAATTTGATTGAAGACGGCACTATCCTGACTGACGCCTTAAAAAATCTAAGCCTTAGTAAAGCCTGGCTGATCTACCAGCTGCAGCAGCACAATATCCGTGATGTTAAAGATGTTTCCCTGGCTCAACTGGATACAAACGGCAATCTGTATGTGGACTTGCAGGGGGAGCAGAATTGCATCACAATCAATATCCAAGGGAAATGAGGTGCGCAGCCTTGAAAAGAACCACTAAACTTTTTCTTTTGCTCCTAGTCTTCCTGTTGCTCATTATTGCCTGTGCCCCTGTTAAAAAACCGCTGGACGAAAGGGTTGGCTTTTCCAGATACCTACAAGAAACCGAAAACTACATTCGCCAGGATGACTGGAAAAATGCGGCCCAGAGCTTAAAACAGGCCCAGCAGTCCTGGAAAAAAGTAAAACCGTTTTTGCAGATCGACATTGATCATGATTATGTCAATGACATTGAGGGCAATTTTATACTGCTCAAGGGATACATCGAAACTGAGGAAAAACCGGACTCACTGTCGCTCATTATGCTCATCCGGGACTTGTGGAAGAATATCGGCGAGATGTAAAAGCCTGCTTTCGCAGGCTTCAGACCGTCGACAAACTATTAACAGCCAGCATGTATTATGGAGCGGGACTGGTTTCCACAGCCGTCGGCAGCTGTGCTGCCGGCAACGGCGTAGGAGCTTGTCCAGAGCGAAATAATACATGCTGGCCTTGTCTACAAGCTGGGCCTGTTTTCGCAGGCTTTTAGTGTATTCTGAATAAATTGGCCAAACGCATTTTCGGATCGGAGTATACATTGTATAATACTAGCATGAAGTTCTCCCGGCTAAGGGCAGCGCTAGCAGCAGGATTTAGGGCCTGCAAAGGAGAAATAAAATACAGCAAATCTTTTCGGAGTGATCGGATTGAAGCCTTTTTTAAAATGGGCTGGCAATAAATATCAAATAATTGACCGGATCAAGGCAATATTGCCTGCAGGCAACCGCTTGATTGAGCCCTTTTTAGGCTCCGGGGCGGTTTTTTTGAATACCGAGTATCCGGAATACCTGTTATCGGATATAAACACTGATTTGATTAACCTTTACCGGACCTTGCAAGCGGAAGGGGAGAGCTTTATCGATTACTGCAGGCAGTTTTTTTCGGGGGAAAACAACAGGACCGAGAGGTATTATGAGTTGAGGGATCAATTTAATTGTACCAAGGATGTGAGGCTGAAGTCGGCTTTATTTCTGTATCTCAACAAACACGGTTACAACGGGCTTTGCCGGTACAACTCCAGCAGCAAGTATAATGTGCCCTACGGTAGATATAAAAGGCCTTATTTCCCCGAAAAGGAGATGCTTTATTTTTATCGTAAAACCCAAAATGCAGTTTTTCGCAATGAAGATTTCGCAGCTATTATGCAGCAGGCAAGACCTGGGGACGTGGTCTACTGCGATCCGCCCTATGTGCCGCTATCGGATACGGCTAATTTCACCAATTACAGCTCTGGCGGGTTTGGCTTTAAAGAACAGCAGTTGCTGGCCGATTTGGCGCAGGAGCTGGCGCAGCGAGGTGTTACCGTAGTCATATCCAATCATGATACTGAATTTATTCAGCAGGCTTATAAGTCTGCCAAGCTGCTGGATTTTTTCTCTGTGCAGCGGTTTATCAGTTGCGACGGCGCAAACCGCAATAAAGCCAATGAGGTGTTGGCGTTGTTTGCTGGGGGTTAGGAAATGGTCAATTCGACGCAGGGCGGTCTGGCCAACAGCATTGTTAAATCTGTGTTAAATATGGCTATTCCGTGCCTGGGGCGGTTGCCGTGGCAGGACCCTTAGGTTATGATGGCAGTAGAAAAATAAATCAGCATTCTGCAGGAGGTAGCACTTTGAAAATAGCTATTATCGCCCATGACGATTTAAAAGATGACATCATTGAATTTGCCAACCGGCATAAAAATGTATTGGAACGATTCCAATTAGTGGCCACAGGTACTACAGGCTCCTTAATTGAAACCCATACCGGGTTAAAGGTGGAGAAGTGTTTAAGCGGGAGATTTGGCGGAGACCAGCAGATCGGGGCAAAAATTGCCACCGGAGAGGTAGGGATGGTGATCTTTTTCCGGGATCCGCTCACTCCCCAGCCCCATGAGCCAGATGTGACCGCTCTCCTGCGCCTTTGTGATGTACACAAAATCCCCTGTGCTACCAATGAAAACAGCGCCGAAATTTTTCTGGCCTATCTGGCGCAAGGACAAAAGATGTAAAAGGCACAGGTCAGTCAATAGCAGCAGTTAGTATAAAAGAACCGGCCGCCAAGGCCGGTTCTTTTATACTAGGCATTTAAGCATTTACAATAAACGTGTAACTTGCAATTTGAACCCCATTGAAGAAAGCTTTGATTTCCCGTCAAATTCCTTTAATCATATTCCGTACTTTTTCCAACATTGCTTTTCTATCCTCATCGGAGACTGTAGGCACAGCGTAGAAGTTAATATGATTTAATACTTCAATGCCACAGGCGCTAAGAGTACCATAGAGCATAGATTTGATGGCTTCAGCTTGACCAGTTTCTTGGGCAGTTTTTTCGTCTGCTCCTGAAGTGGTGAAGACTAGAGCCCGCTTACCTTTCAAAAGCCCTTCAAATCCCTGCTCTCCGTATTGGTATGCAAACCCATAGCTGAAGACGCGGTCGATCCAGCCTTTGAGCATGGCTGGGCGCTCATGCCACCAGATAGGGTAGATAAAGATCAGTGTATCTGCCCAAGCTACATCTTCCTGTTCTGTTGCCACATCGGGAGAAGGTTTGCCACTTTGCAAGTTGACAAAATCCTGGGCAGCCAAGGTAGGGTTGAAATTTATGGCGTAAAGGTCTTTGACTTTTACTTCGGCGCTTTTTGTTGCCAGTTCCTCCTGTACAACTTGCAGAATTGCTGCATTAAAACTTTTAGGATTGGGATGGGTGAATACAACTAAAGTCTTCATAAAAAACCTCCTTGAAGTTAAATATCTTTTACATATCAAGTGGTAGGAAAACTGCAGGCAAACAGAGCCTGTGCAATCGGGTTTTTAGCACCATCTGCTTGTAGTTGAGCAGACTTTTATTTATTATGTTATATATGGTACGGAGATATGGCAAGTAGGCACTTTAATGTTCCATACTTACCAATTGGTAACTATTAAAGCAACGAAGGTAAGGGAGTGACGAATGAGATGTCCTGTCCTGTGGAAATTACACTGAATTTAATTGGAAGCAAATGGAAGGTTTTGATTTTACGGGATTTGCTTAGAGGCCCGAAGCGTTTTGGAGAGCTTCACCGGGGAATTAAAGGTATTAGTCAAAAGATGTTAACACAACATTTGCGGGAAATGGAACGGGATGGTTTAGTCAATCGCAAGGTATTTGCTGAGATACCGCCTCGGGTGGAATATTCATTGACTGAGACGGGACAAAGTTTAAAACCAATATTGGAAGCTATGCATGAATGGGGCAGCCGGTACAATCAAAGCTGCAACTAATTTTGTATTAAGTTCATAGTTTTTCAAGGGACCCCCGGCAGGGGGTCTTTGCTTTTGTTCAGTCCTATTTTTATCCTGTTGCATGCCGCGTTAGCAGCAAAAAAAAGAGCCGGACGGCTCTTTTAATTTTTTCGCTGCAACAGCTTTTTTACCTGATCCCGATCGGAGCATAGACCTTGCGAAGTGCACTGTACGCATACCTGATCGCATGGTTCAGCATGAATTAGTACGTGAGAAGTAGGAAAACGTTCCTTAATTTCCTGCTCGATTTGGTCACACATATGGTGGATATCGCTTATATGCCTATTTTCGGGAACGACCAGGTGCAAATCGATGTGGCGTTCCGCCCCTGCTTTGCGGGAACGAAGTTTATGAAATTCCACGTAATTTGCCTCGTGGCGCTGAATGATTTCCACTATAGCCCGCTCTTCTTCCTCCGGGAGCTTCACATCTAAAAGGGGCAGAAATGCTTCTTTAGTGAGCTCAAAAGAAGCTTTGAGAATTAACAATGCTACCGCTACAGCTACCAAAGGGTCGAGCAGTTCTATTCCTGTCAGTTTGATCAGGCCAAGCCCCACCATTACCCCGGCAGAGGTTACTACATCCGTAGAAAGGTGCAGGGCATCAGCTTTAAGGGCAATGGAATCGGTAGCTTCCGCCACCCGGAAGAGGTAGCGGGAGACCAGATAGTTGATAGTAGCGGCTCCGGCCATTACCGCCATACCTAAACCAATACCTTCTACATGGGCACCGGAAATAAGTTTCTTGTAGGCTTCAAAAATAATCCAAATGGCGGCAAAAAAGATTAGCAGTCCCTCTATAAGGCCGGAAATATTTTCGATTTTGCCATGACCGTACTGGTGATGTTCATCTGCCGGTTTGGCGGCTTTTTTCAGCGAAAAGAAAGCAATTAATGCCGCCGCCAGATCCAGGGCGGAATGAATGGCTTCCGAGATAACGCTTACAGAACCGATAAGCACTCCTACAATCAGTTTAAGAGCTACCAGAATAGTGTTGCTTAACACTGAGACTCTTGCGGCCTTTACTCTTGGGTCCAACCTCGAAACATGTTGTTGTTCGTCCATTATAATAACCTCCGTGATAACAAAAGCGCCTGTGAGACTTCTAGTCCCACAGGCGCTTAACCTGCTGCCCGAAATAGGCCCGGCCCCATCTCCATAGAGATCGCCTGCTCTAGTTCCTAAAATATTTATCTTTATAAAGTATTTTATCTAGGCGCAAGCGGTTTTGTCAAGAGGTAAATTTTGAGCTTAATTTCTCCTTAAAAGTGGCAGCAAAGAATCCCAGGTTGCCCTGGGTTATTATGATTTAGTATTCTCTTCTTGCCCGGAAATTACTCTCTTGGCACCCTGGTACCTGGGTCCCCAATACCGGTCTTCCAAACTGTCAACGGTAACACCCCTGCTGTTAGAGGATGCGGAAATAAACTTGTTGTTCTCCAGGTAAATACCAACATGGCCGATTCCTTTGCCGGAGGTATTGAAAAAGACCAAATCGCCAGGCTGTAAATCTTCTTTTTTCACCGCCGTGCCTGCGCTATTGTACTGTTCGGCAGATGAATGGGGAAGCTCTATGCCGAAACGCTTATATACGTAACGTACAAAGCCTGAGCAGTCAAAGCCTGCCGGAGTTTCACCGCCGTAACGGTACTTTGCTCCCAGGAAGCTTTGGGCAAATTCCAGCATTTCCTCAATCCGATCTGTGCCGCCCCTCGAGGCCTGCTGCTTTGAAGCCGTTTCTCTTTTGGAAAGCGGTGTTGCTTTTTTGTCTGGAAGTTGTAATACCTGACCGGGGTGGATTAGATCGCTGTTCAGTTTATTTAATTGCTTAATGGTTTGTACGGTGGTCCCGTGTTTGCGGGCAAGGGACCAAAGGGTATCGTTTTTTTGCACAGTAATCTCTGCCGCCAGGGCGGAACCTGTCCACAGCAAGGCTGTGAGGCATACTGTACCGGCTGTCGCAATTATTTTCCTGTGTAGAGCCAATATTTTACCTCGCCTTCTACGCCTACGGGGTTAGCTGACGGGTTCGGGCTGAAAGCTAGCCCTACCATATGGATTCACCCCTGAACTTGGGTCCCCCGTTTTCTGGTGAAATTAGGCGTTTTTACTAACGCATTTAATTCGCCAATTTTTTACTAATTCCTGCTTTAAAGCAGTTTGATTAGAAATTTAGCTATCATTAAACCCCAAATAAATAAAGAAGGCGGCAATTCCAGTCAAAAACAGCTTTTCCATTTAAGTGAGGCTGAAGATGGGGCTTTGGGCCGAAAAATTTATGTTCGCCAAAGGAGCAGGTAAACACAGCTTTGGAATTGGTAGGGCTGGGCTACAGCACACAGCTTAAAAACTCCCTGGTCCGCTGGTTCCGCGGGTTGTTGAAAATGTCGCTTGGCCGGCCGATTTCAATGATATTGCCGCCATCCATATAAACAACCCAATCGCCTACTTCTTTGGCAAAGCCCATTTCATGGGTAACAACTACCATAGTCATTCCTTCCTTGGCCAGCTGCTTCATTACAGCCAGGACTTCGCCCACCAGTTCCGGATCCAGGGCCGATGTGGGCTCATCAAACAGCATTACTTTAGGCTGCATGGCCAGGGCTCTGGCAATGGCTACACGCTGCTTTTGCCCACCCGAAAGCTGAGAGGGGTAGACGTTAGCTTTGTCTGCCAAGCCTACTTTATTCAGCAGTTGCATTGCAGTTTCTTCAGCTTCTTTGCGGCTCAAGCCTTTGACATGAATTGGGGCTTCAATAACGTTGCCCAGGACAGTCATATGGGGAAACAAATTAAAGTGTTGAAAAACCATGCCTACTTCCTGGCGCAGCTTATTCAAATCCATGGTCTGACGGTCAATTTTTCTTCCCTCTATCCAGATTTCACCTTCTGATCTTTCCAGGAAATTGATGCAGCGCAGCAGAGTGCTCTTGCCGGAACCGCTGGCACCGATCAGGCAAACTACCTCTTTTTCCTTGACTTCCATGTTTATACCTTTTAAAACATGCAGTTCCCCGAAATGTTTATGCAAATTTCTGATCTTGATCATCATAACCCTACCCCCTTGACCATACCGGAGCTGCCTGCAGCCAGCCGCTGTTCCAGTTTATTTACTAAAAAGCTGAAGATAACAACCAGTGCCAAATAATAAAGACCGGCAATAGTGTAATACTGGATGTCCCGGAATGTAGCCGAGGCCATGCGCATGGAAATGTTGAAAAGTTCTTCAATGGTCACAAAAGCGGCCAGCGATGAGTCTTTAAGGCCGATAATAAACTGGTTGCCCAGGGGCGGCACTATACGTCTGAAAGCCTGAGGGAGAATGATCCGGCGCATAGCCAGGCCGTAGGGCATTCCCAACGACCGGGCAGCCTCCATTTGCCCCCGGTCGATGGATTCGATGCCTCCCCGGAAAATTTCCGCGATATATGCCCCGTTATGTACTGCCAACGCCAGGATAGCTGCCCAAAATCCTCCCACATCTACAACGCTCGCCAGGCCGTAATAAATCCAGAAAATCTGCACAATCAGTGGAGTGCCCCTGATAACGGTGATGTATCCGTTGGCAATACCGATTAACAATTTATTTTTAGAGATTTTCAAAAGGGCAAAAACAAGCCCGATGGCGGTTCCCATTGCCAGGGCCACTGCGGTCAGCTGCACTGTAACTAGCGCCGCCTGAAAAAAGATGGGCCATGTTCGTAATAAGTCGTTAAAAAATGTCATCTTATACCTCCCATCATAAAGGGTGCGCTGATTTTTGCGCACCTTTTCCCGGCAGGTCTTTATTCACTGATATCCCGGTCAAAGTAGGACAGACTGATTTTCAAATAAGTCCCTTCATCTTTGATTTCATTAAGAGCATGGTTTATTTTTTCCCTTAATTCATCATTGCCTTGCCGCACTGCAATTCCTATCCTTTCTACAAATAACAGGTCTCCGGCGGGCTGCACGTTTATTCCCGACTCTTTAGCGGCAATTAGTCCCACAAAGCGGTCTGTGATTACTGCATCAGTCCGACCTGCGGCCAGGTCCCGGAGAGCGGTTACATCGCTGTCGTAAGTTTTGATTTTTTTGGTATATTCCCGGGCTTTTTCCTCATATACGGTGGAAATGGTCACTCCTACTGTAACGCTGTCGTTAACGTTTTCAATGCTTTTAATATTGGAACCGGGAGCCACAAACAGCTGGGCGCCTGATACATAGTAGGGTTCACTAAAATCAACTTCTTTTTCCCGGTCTTCGGTGATCGTCATGCTGCCGATGATGGCATCGTAGCGTCCGTTTTTCAGACCGGCAATAATCCCTTGCCATGGAGTGGCAATAGGTTCTGGCTCCATTCCCAGCTTTTCGCTGATTGCTTTACCGATTTCCACATCAAATCCGGTTAGCTCGTTGTTTTCGTTAAAGTAATTAAAAGGTTTATATTGCCCTGACATAGCGAATTTAAACACCGGTTTTTCCTGCTCCATAGCCTGCCGATCTCCTCTGGTAGTTTCCGTGTTGGCACTGCTGCAGCCTGCTGTGACTAGCGCTGTTGTTAATATTAACCCTCCCAGCCAACATATGAACTTGCGTTTCATAATTCTTTGGTTCCCCCTTATTTAAAATATTTTAGTCCCTGCTTGCAACTCACCTCCAAATGGGACTTAATGATTATTTAAAAACAAAATACCCCGCATGAGAAATGCGGGGTGAAAAGACAGCAATAATTACCATCCACTGTAATTAAACAGCGGTAGATTATGTATATTTAGCTACTCCCTTTCCACGCTTACGAGGTTAGCTGACGGGTTCGGACCGAAAGATAGCCCTACCTTTTACAAAGTCAGAGGTTGGATGAAGTTTCACACTTCGAACTTCGCACTTCTAACTTCGAACAAAGGATTCACCCCAAGAAGTTGGTTCCCCCGCTTTTCAGGCAAAAATTCAGCGCTAAGGAATTGTATAGAATTGTACTTACAGCAGGAAAAATTTTCAAGCAATAAGATATATAATATTTTACTACGATTTTTTTATGATGTAAAGTAAATATTTTTGAAATTTTACAAGTCGGTTCTTTTTTCTTTGTCGAAAATTATCTACAATTATCTGCGCATATCGGCTGAATCGACCTTGCAAATGGAAATTTTTGTGTTAGGATATAGGAGAAGGGTATTTTTTGAAAGTAGGTACCGGTTATGCGCAACTTCTACTTCATATATACTCCGCTGTTATTTGGAGCCATGGGTTTAGCCGCCACCGCAGTTTTTTACCTTATTCATCTGAAGACTTATTACCAGCACGGTACCTTTTGGCTAATATTGGGCGTTATTAATTTTATTGTCGGATTAGCCTTCGGTCGCTATATAGCGTTGCTGCACAGGAGCGGGGCTGTTGATGTGCTAACGGGACTTTATAACCGCCGCTACCTTTATGCCAACCTGGAGAAGGCAATTAGTATGGCTAAACGCAAGGAGGGGTCCTTTAGTCTCGCCATCCTGGATATTGATAATTTTAAGGAAATAAACGATGAGCAGGGCCATTTAGTAGGGGATAAGGTCCTAAAAAAGGTTTCTTATATTATCAAAAAGAATATCAGGGCTACTGACTTTGCCTGCAGGTGGGGCGGCGAGGAATTTATCCTTATTTTACATAATGCATCTATTGAAGGGGCGGAGAGTGTGTTGGACCGTATTCGCAAGGAGGTTAATGCATTGGCCGGTATCACGCTGAGCGCAGGCGTAGTACGCTGTAGCGATGTGAATGGGATTGAAGCCGAAAATTTATTGAAACAAGCTGATAAAGCTTTGTACGAGGCTAAAGTCAATAAAAATTCTGTCATCTCCTATGAATTGGTTTGTTAATAGGGGAAATGAATAAAACGCTTAACAGATCTTTGCTGTTAAGCGTTTTTTAGGTTGTGTTGAGAAATACTGCTTGGGACATGGCGATAAATTAACGCTAATCGATCATGGAGTACACTTCGGGGTATTCTTCCAGATCGATCTCCAGAGGGGTGGTAAAGCTTATTTTACTCACGGGGATGAATAAGATGATCCTGTTATCTTCTTTAGACTGTAAAATGGCAATTTTGGTTGTGTTGCGATCAGTCGAAAAACCCAGTATGGTAAATGGATGGTTTTTTAAATTTAAATAAATATCTTGCCCAACTTCCATAGCTGTCCTCCGCCATCCCTTTGTTTTCATTACATCTTATGGCTGTACTCAAAAGCGGGTGTATGTCCAACAGCTTGTAAACATCCTTTATCCCCGCTGGGAAATTCTGCTTGCATAAATTTACTGGACGTGGGGGTTGTCCGGGGGAAATCCAGCTATAAAATGTTTTTCTTATCCTGCAGACAGGGCCTGCATGTATATTATGTATATTATGGAAGAAAATGGTTAATAATAGAGGGTAAGGAAGGGAGTGGAGTGGAATGAATATTTCCTGGTTTAGTGCTGCGGGCCTAGAAAAACTGCGGCAGGACCATAAACTTCGTTATGGGTTGGCCCAGCTTTTCGCTTATGACGTAAAGAGGGCATTGAAAAGCGTTAAAGTAGAATTGGATGAGCAAACGGAGAACGAATTTCTCAGTAAACTTTTGGGCTCAGCGTACAAAATCTTTCTCCTGGGGTATAACGCGGATAAAGCGGTATCCTGAAGCAAAGACTTATATCCAATGCATCTTAAACACCCTGCCGGGGTGTTTTTTTATTTAACCCTCAGGTCAGTAATCATGCCTAAGGCCACTGTGATGTATTTCACATCCGTCTGCGATGCACATCACTGTACCCCCTGGGAATTGTACGTTACAATAAAACAAAACCACAAAATCTAATGTAGGAGGTAAAATCCGTGGCAATAAGAAAAATTATTCAGATTGATGAAGAAAAGTGCAACGGTTGTGGGCTGTGCATTCCTAACTGCGCCGAAGGAGCCATTCAAATAGTTAACGGCAAAGCAAAACTGATTCACGACAAGTATTGCGACGGTTTGGGCGCCTGCTTGGGACATTGCCCCCAGGATGCACTCAAGTTAATTGAGCGGGAAGCCGATGAATTTGATGAACAAGCGGTGGAGGAACTTTTAGCGAGTCAAAGAGCCAATGGCCATCACCATCCGGAGGTTCATAACCCCCAACACCATCGGCCTCATGCTGGCGGTTGTCCGGGCAGTAGGCTCAGAAACCTGGAAGAGGAAAAACCGGTGGAAGCAAGTCGGGTAAGTTCAGGTGATATTGAAGTAAAGATTAAATCTCAGTTAACCCAATGGCCGGTGCAGCTCAAGCTGGTACCTCCTTCAGCCCCCTATTTGCCTGGCGCAGATCTTTTGGTCACAGCTGACTGCGTGCCTTTTGCCTATCCAAATTACCATCTGGATCTTTTGAAAGGCAAAAAAGTGGTGGTGGGCTGCCCTAAGCTGGATGATATTGGCTACTACGTGGAAAAGCTGACTGCCATGTTCAAACAAAATGACTTGAAGAGCATAACCGTGGCTTTTATGGAAGTTCCTTGCTGTACCGGAATTGTGCGTGCCGTGGAAACAGCCCTTGCCAACTCGGGTAAAGACATTCCCGTCCATAAAGTAAAAATTGGCATTGGCGGCGAGAAAATAACCGCGGAACGACTGTAAGCAAAAGAAAGAAAAGATGGGGTCGGGACTGTTGGTAGTCCGTGACCCCATCTTTGTTGTTTGAAATTTTTTCCCCAGGGGAAAGGGGGAAACGTTTCGGATGTAGAATACTTTCTATAGGCAGTTTAGGCAGTTTGCTGACTGTAAAGCCAGAATGCAGTTTGGCTGAACTTGCAGACTAAGTTTGTCGATAGTCAGAGTCAAAGTACATAGTTTTGCTCAACTTCACGGGGGGTGGATCGCATGGATCGCGCGGACTCTAAATTCGCGTAGCCGGGTGAAACTCCCGGACTCCCCGCCAAACGACTAACGACGGTGCAGCTAGCTGGCGTGACTGCTGAGTGTTCAAAAAGCAAGTGGAGGTAGCTTCGTTGAGCGTAACCTGGACTGCGGTGCAAAGGCAACGGCTGCGGGAATTAAATGCTCCCGCAGAACATGAGAATATGACTTTTCCCGATTCGGGGGAAAGAGACCGGGCTTTCCAAAAGCTGGAAAAGTTCTTGGTCAACCGCGGGAAAAAACGACTGGCGGAATTGCGGGAGACGAGAAGGCGGCCCGCTTTATGCGAGCTGGAGAGCAAACTGGTTGACGCATTAACAGGCCAGGGGTTTGTCCAGGTAGTTACTCCGACCATCATATCGAAAGGACAGCTGGCCAAAATGACTATCACCGATGAGCACCCGCTTTTTTCCCAGGTGTTTTGGGTTGACGATAAGAAATGCTTGCGGCCTATGCTTGCCCCCAACCTTTATGCCCTCTGGCAAGAGCTGGTGCGCCTCTGGGAAAAACCCATCAGGATCTTCGAAATCGGCTCCTGCTTTCGCAAGGAATCCCAAGGTGCCCACCATTTAAATGAGTTTACCATGCTTAACCTTACGGAACTGGGCACCCCTTTGGAGCAGCGCCATCGTCGGCTAAAGGAGCTGGCTGCTATTGTGATGGAGGTTGCGGGTATTGGCAATTATGAATTAGTAACGGAAAAGTCGGTTGTCTACGGCGACACCGTGGATGTGATAGCCGGGATCGAATTGGGTTCCGGAGCCATGGGGCCGCACCCCTTAGATGACAAGTGGGGTATTGTTGACCCATGGGTAGGTATAGGGTTTGGCCTGGAGCGTTTGCTCATGGTCAGGGAAGGCGGGCAGAACATACAAAGAATGGCCAAAAGCATCACCTACCTTGACGGAGTACGTTTGAACATTTGAACAGAAGGAGTTTGTAACGATAAGTCAATCTACCGGCAGCGAAGAGGTGTTACCTGAATGAACACAGAACAAAATAGGGCATCCTCCGATAATCCTAAGCAGCAGGCGGAGAAGAAGGAAAAAAAACGCTATTATCGCAAAAATGTCAATTTTTTTAAGCTGGTGGAGAAGATCAAGCTCTGGCCATCCCGCAGCGGCATGCTGCACGGGATTAAATCCATGAAGATCAGGGGAAACTCGGCGGAAGTGGTTACCCATTGCAATGAGAGTTTTATCATTCATAATTCCAGAAACTGCCGTGCTGCCCGTTGGCTGCGCAATAAGTGGTTTTTTGGGGTATGCCCTAAATGCAGGATTCCCTCTTGGAAATTGGAAAAATACTCTGCTACTTATTTAAACCAGCACTGGGGATCTGATTTGTAACCCCTTGTAGACAAAGCCCGTATGTATTATGGAGCGGGACTTGTTTCGCTCTAGCTGGCAGCTTTGTTAAAGGTCAACGCGTGCGAGCGTGTCCAGAGCGAAATAATACATGCGGGCTAATAAGAGTTTATCGACGGTCTAAAAGGCTGGCTCCTCGCCAGCCTTTTTCTTTAACCCGACCTTTTCATCAATTTCTCTCTTTCTTTGGCTTTGATTTCCGCTGTTTCCAATTCAGCTTCGGCTACGATATCCTTCAGCTGCTTCTGGATATGCTCCGGCAGCGGAGCAGGCTTGTGGTTTTCCAGAATACTGATAGCCTTTTCGTAAGCTTTTTCCACAATATCCTTGCTGCCATTGGCCTCCCAAGTATCCCGGTTCCAGCGGTCCAGAAGTTTGGGTGCGGAAAGCTCCCGGAAAGTCCTGTAAGTGTGCTCATGGCTTAGGAATTCTCCGCCGGGCCCTACCGACTTGATAACTTCCATAGCCATTTTTTCGTCACTGACAGGCATTCCCTTGACGCAGTGCAGGATCATTTCTGCCATTTCATCCTGCATCACCAACTGAGCGTAGTCCCAAGTCAGACCGCCTTCGAGCATACCTAAACCATAGATCATGTTAGCACCTGCTAACGCTGGTAACATAGCGGTTAAGGTAAACTCGTGGGCTGCTTGGGCATCAGGTAATTTGCTGTCAGTCTACCCACCGGCAACCCAGCTGGGTATCATGTAATATTGACAGAGCTTAGCCACCGCAGCGCTGAAAAGCGCCAGCTCCGGAGTTCCAACGGAAGCCAGGGTGGTCCTGAGATCCATCATGGCGGTTGATGTTCCGTAAACCATGGGATGGCCCTTGCGCACCAGCTGCGATAAAACAAACATGCTTAAAATCTCAGCATTATGTGTTACCAAAGTGCTCTGCAGGTGTACGCAGGTAGTTCCCCCGGCCAAACCCATGGAGTTAATCTTTGCAGGAACCCCGAGCTCAATGGCCTGAATTAGGGAGTCAGTGGCACCTTCCGATTGCACCAGTGGAGCGATGGGGTCACAGCTGGTGGAGAAGAGAGGTCTCTCCCTGAACTTGTCTTCCCCGCCGGCTACCACAGCTCCCATCTTGAAGGCAGCCCGGATGTTTTCGGGACGGTTCATGCCGATGTAGGCGTGCTTAGTGCAATTGTTGTAGAAGGATTCGGCAATATGCACCTGGGCCACGTCCGGATCCACTTCCGACGGAGCGATTGCCCTTTCAAACACCACGATGTTATCTAAATAATCGCAGATCCTGGTTACGTCATCAACGTCTTTTCTTTTGGCTTTTCTGATTTCCCGGGTCCAGGGGTCGATCATTTTCACAGCTTCTCCGAAGTTGACGAAGCCTGTCCTATTTCCTTCGCAAATCCAGTCTTTTTCCGGGTCTCTTCCGCAAGCCCGGAAGGTTTTCGGAATGGAGCGCAGCGCATCCTCCACCAGGTAGGCCGGAATTTTCACGATGTGAGTTTCCTCATCTACGTGACAGCCATTATCCCCGAAAATTTGGCGTCCTTTAGCGCTCTCCATTTTTATGCCTACGTTCCAGAGGACATCCAGGGTTGCGCAATGGATGTCAAACAATTCATCATCTGTGAACATGTTCAGGCCGATTCCTTCCATGCGTCGGGAACCGGCGTGAATTCCCCATTTTGCCAATCTATTCACCTCCGTAGTAATATAAAAAGTGAGACAATGCTGTAAAAGGCTATACCTCACCTCCTCCGAAAAGCTGGAGATGTTAATGCCGATTATAATTGCAATTTCTGTGCCAGAAAATAAATAAACCGGGCAAAACCCGGTTAATATCGCTAGTGCTTATTTTTCAGTGTATTTTTTACTTGCAACCGCCGCGCGGCGCAGGCAAGCATTGCTCTTTATTTAAGTCAGCTTTGATTTATCAAGTTTTTTTTGATTGACTGCCGCAGTATTTCCTGATCAGCCTGCTGGCCTTACTCTGGCTGGTTTTCAAAGCCTTGGCCACTTTGTAGGAACTGCCCAGCTCCTTGTATAAGTTGATCACTAAATTTTTTTCAACTTCGTTAATGGCTTCTTCCAGCGGAAGCTGTTTGGGAAATATGATTAAAGAATCAGGCTTGGCCTGGTGCTTAAATGTTTTTGGCAAGTGGCATTCATCGATGATTTTCTCCTGTACCATTACCACCAGCCGCTCAATGGTGTTTTCCAGCTCGCGCACGTTGCCTGGCCAGGGATAGTGCATCAAGATGTCCATGCACTCAGGCGTAATTTGATGGGCTGTATTGTATTTTTGATCATGCTTGTTAAGGAAATAATCAACCAGGTGGGGAATATCATCTGTCCTTTCCCGGAGCGGGGGAATTTCTATTTCAAAGGTATTTAGCCGGTAATAGAGGTCTTCCCTGAATTCCCCTTTCTGGATCATTTCCTGTAAATTACGGTTGGTGGCGGCAATAATCCGGCAGTTGACCTTTTTCACTTCTCTGCCCCCAACCTTGTAGTATTGTTTCTCGTGCAGCACTTGCAGCAGTTTTGCCTGAAGCCTGATGGGTATTTCGGCAATTTCATCCAGGAACAGGGTACCTCCGTCGGCCAGTTCAATCAGACCGATTTTTCCTTTTTCGCTGGCACCGGTGAAAGTACCCTTGGAGTAGCCGAACAGTTCTGACTCCATCAGTTCTGCCGGGATCGCGGCACAGTTGATGGCGATAAATGGGCCGTCTTTACGGGCACTGTTGTTGTGAATATATTTGGCCAGCACGCCTTTGCCGGTCCCCGACTCGCCCAGCAGCAAAACCGTTGAATTTGTTTGGGCAATACGTGTAGCCATTCCAAGCAAGTTGGTCATTTTTTTGCTCTGGGATACGAAGTCTGGGATGCTTACTTCTTTTTTACGCAGTTCCTCCACTTCCAGTTTGTAGCGTTTCAACAATTGCTTGCTGATTTCCAGCTGGTGTTTGAGTCCTTCCGATTCGGTTATATCCCGGGAATTTTCTATGATCAGTTCAATATTGCCGTTGCTGTCGTAAACGGGGGTGGCTGTTGTCAAAAGCGTTTTGCCAAGGCAAGTTTTCTGTTCCAAGGTGAAGCTGTTTTTCTTTTCCAGGGCGATGGGGCTTAGCCTGGGAGTCCAGTACTTCTTTTCCGAGAGTTCCTTGGAGCTTTTCCCGATTATTTCTTCAGCTTTAACCCCGTAATGCCTTTCGCACGCCTTGTTGACGTAGATTACAATCCCCTCGGCATTAGTAACATAAATTTCATCGTGAGAATAATCAAGAATCTTTTTAAGGGTATCGTAATCCAAGTCAGTTTTAGCTTTGCTTTTCTTTTTTGCAGTCACTTCGTTTTACCTCCGTTGGTTTGAAAGCAATAATTTTTTTCAGGCAATATTGCAGTGACTTACAATTTTTGACAGACCAATCTATCCAGAAGGTTCAGTATATTAAAATAAGTTCTACACTCTCGGCCCATTTCCTTCCTGATAAAAATGCCTTAAAGCTACATTTTTCTACAACAATTCCCATGCGGATTCTGCTATAATTTTAGAACATCCCCTGTAAACAGTTGTTATTTTCTACTAGCTTTTAACAATAAAGCTATAATGTATTTCTGACTTAATCCAGTCAAGAATGACTTATCTGGTAAAAAGTTGGCTTTATTTGCGCCTGCAAATGCTTTAATCCCAGAGAATCTGCTGTTGGCATGGTTTTTGCTATAAAAGAGCATGAAATAAGTTCGATTAAAATTTCTGACAACAAAGAATTTTTCGCCTGCTCTGTTAATATCTCCAATTTTTAATAGGAAAAACCACGTGTAAAGGAGGGGTTGATAGATAATGCTGGCACCCAGGTGAATATAAGAGGGAGGTGAACCCTACAGTCTGCTAACCGGTAGGACTATACTGCGTAAGGAGGACACAAGATGGATACTAGCAGGATGCTGCATCTTAAAGAGCTGAGCACAAACCAAATCTTTGCTTTATTTTCCCAAAGCGAAAAATTGAAGGAGATCGCCGTTAATTTTTACGACACCATGGAAAGGGCCCTGGTGCGGAGCCAGGTAGTAGACCTGGTGAACCATTATGACATAGGTAAAGTTATAGATGTGTTTGAAATTTTCGGCGGGTATGTTAATAAAAGTTTTGGAATTTATGTTGAAAAAGACGGAGAGCGGCATGAATATTTTGTGAGAAAGTACAAAAAAGGAATTACTGAAAAAGAGATAATGCTGGAGCATTCGATGATCGAGTGCGCTATTGCCAATGGTTTAACAATTGCTGCCGGACTTATCCATACTAAAGAAGGCCACACTTTTGTCAAAATGCCGGAACAATTAAACGGCACTTCTCAGGACCGGTATTATGCCATTTATGAATATCTTTCAGGGGAAGATAAGTATACCTGGGTTACTCCTTATTTGACTGACAAAGAATATGCCAGTTCAGCGGAAGTGCTGGCCACTTTCCATAATTCCACAAGAAACTTTGACCCCAAAGGGCTGGAAAGGGTCGAGCCTAAAATCATGGAATTTCTTCCGACATTGAAGCAAACCTTTAGGGATTACGCAGAACAAGACCTGACAGGAAACCAGTTTCACGATTATTTCGTAAAAAATCTTGATGACATTTTGAAAGTAATCGATCTAACCGTCGAGTCCATACCGGAAGAAGCAATTAACAAAATGCCCATGAACCCTATTCACTGCGATCTTCACCCCGGCAACTTTAAATACGAAAACGAACAGGCTGTGGGAATATTTGATTTTGACTGGGCCAAGATCGACTTACGGCTCTTTGATTTGGGTCTGGGGCTTGTTTACTTCTGTAGCTCCTGGGAACCTGAAAGCGACGGGGTACTACGCATTGATAAATGCGCTGTTTTTCTCGATGCTTACCAGAAGAAACTGCAGGAGTTGGGAGGGCTGCCACCGTTAAACGAAACTGAAATCCAATGCCTGCCTGCTATGATCCAGGCAGGAAATATCTACCTGATCAATTGGGCGGTAGCTGCCTATTACCCTGAAATCCTTAACCTGAACGTCTATGAATACACTGCTTACCTGTCCCACCAAGTAAAACTGATGAGGTATATTGAAGCCCATAAAGCGGAAATTGCCGAGATGGCAAGGTCTATTGCAGTTACTGAAAAGTGCCCCGCGTAAGGACGGGAAAAAGTCGGTTTATAAAAATTTCTAGGAGAAAGAGGGGAAGAAAGTGGCAATAGGTTCGAATTTAAATGCGCAGCAGGCGCTTTTAAACCACCAGCTCAATTACGCTAAAAAAGGTTTGGGCTGGGGAGTTTTTTCCGGAGCAACCTGGGGACTGTCTGGAACCATTCTTTATTATGTAGCTTTGGCCATGGCGCCTTTTTGGAACGAAAGTTACGGCTTGTGGATGATCATCCTGGGTTCTCTGGTGGGTGCGGCCATGCACGACGGTTTTGCCGGGCTGTGGCTGGCGCTGATCAACCTTTTCACCGGTCGCTGGAAGGAATATGGCAGGACGCTTAGGACCAAACCTGGCATGATGGTTTGCTTGGCTGCCCTGTTTGGCGGCCCCCTGGGAATGGCAGGATACCTCATCGGTATTAACTTGGCCACCCCAACTTATGCCTTAGCCATTTCCGCTACTTACCCGGCATTGGGAGCTATCTTAGGGGTATTTATCCTCAAAGAAAAAATTCAGCCCCGTGTTTGGATAGGCATAATAGCTTGTACTATTGGTGCATTTATCGTGGGATATCTTCCTCCGGAAGGCGGTATCGAGGCCTATCCTCATTTTTATCTAGGTATTGCATTATCTTTCCTGCCAGCTATCGGTTGGGCTATTGAAGGGGTTATTTCCACCTACGGCATGGACATGGTAGATCCGGACATTGCCATCGGCATCAGGGAAACTTTTTCTTTTGTGGTCTTTATGATCTTGATTGTGACCGTTGTAGGAGTAGTTGGAGGCGCGGGGCTAACGGCCGGTTGGAGTATTTTTGCCCAAGCTTTGGCAGCAGGCAAACCGGCCTTTTGGGTAGCAGTAGCGGGCTTGGCCGGCGGGCTTTCTTACTTAGCCTGGTATAGGGCTCTCAACATGACCGGTGTGGGCCGTGCCATGGCATTTAATGTCACCTATGCCCTGTGGAGCATTCCCTTTGGCTGGATGCTGGCTATGCTTCAAGGCACCCAATACACTGTGACTAATCTGGGTATCATTGGCGCCTTAATTATTACCACTGGGACCATCCTGGTTGTGGCCAATCCTAAAGAGTTGTTAAAATTAAGAAACTAAGGAGTGAGACTGATGGCTAAAGAAGTACTGCCGATGAGGTTTAGAGTTCTGCACTATGCTGCCCAGAAAAAGGACAGTTTTTCCTATCATGATATCCTCAAAGATTTAAAAGACGAATATGGCGGCGAAGGGCAGTTCAACAAAGGGATGGCCCAACTCCACCTGGATTCATTGCGCGCTGTGGGAATGCTTGAGATTGCCGATGCTGAACTGGATGCCAATAATGAGCTGGTTATAAAGTATAAGATTACCGATTACGGCATGGACAGGTTAAAGTATCTGCCCGATGCTTGGAAGAAAATCAGTTAAGTAAATTTATAAAAGTCAACATTGGATAATTTGCCGGCGCCGCAGCAAACAGGTGCGGCGCCGGTGGTTATTTATCAATTTGTGATTGTTTGTGTGCTTCTGGAAACGGCGGGGCAGTAATTAGCGTGTCCCCAGTTTATTGACAAACTGCTGGTGATTGAAGACAGCCGGAAGGAATAACTAACTGTATATTAAAATATTAAAAATGCAAAAAGGGGATGTAAGTGTGCAATTTACAAGATTCTTTACTCAAGCTGAAGTGGAAAAAATTCACGATGCTTCTCTGGAAATTTTGGAGAACGTGGGCTTACTGGTGCATAACGAGAAGGCTCGTGCTATATATGCTAAACACGGCTGTAAAGTGGACAATGGAAGCGGTCTGGTGAAAATCCCCAGGAATGTTGTGGAGGAGTGCCGCAAATCCTTTGCGCCCACTTATAGATTTACTGCCCGGGATCCGGAATACGATGTGACTTTGCCCGGGGACAGGCCTGTGGTTGTTACAGGAAGTTCGGCCCCCAATATCATCGATCCCAAAACAGGCAAAGAAAGGCGGGCTACATCCACCGATATAGCAAACATAGCCCGTCTAATTAATGAACTGCCTGGTTTCGATGTTTTTTCCATCTCCACTTTAGCCGATGACGCACCAAAAGGGCAGTTTAGTTTGTCCCGTTTCTACCCTGCCTTGAAAAACTGCCTGAAACCAGTCAGGAGCAACACCCCTAATATGCATGATTTGCATCAGGTGCTGGAGCTGGGGGCTTTGATTGCAGGAAGTGAAGCAGCATACAGGGAGCGTCCTTTCATTAACCACCACTACTGCCCGGTAGTTTCCCCCTTGACTATGGACGTGGAATCAACTGAAGCGGTGATCTATTTGACGGAACAGGGGCTCCCCGTCTACGGGACTATCGTTCCCAACGCCGGGCTGACTTCACCCATGAGCTTGCTGGGGACACTGACTCTGGGTAATGCCGAGTTTTTAGCCTTGGCTACCTTGATTCAACTGATTCGTCCGGGTGCCCCCATGATTTATGCGGTCTTATCAACAGTAGCCGATATGCGTACAGGAGCTTATGCGCCGGGTGCCATCGAAACAGGTATTTTGCAGATGGGCCATACGGAGATGGCACGCTTCTACAATGTGCCTTCGGGAGGCTATATCGGCCTGACCAACTCCCACTCCAATGACGCCCAGTGCGGCTACGAGACAGGCATGAACACCACAGCTGCCTTGCTGGCAGGGGCTGACCTGTTTAATATGGGAGGGCTCTTGGGAAGCCTAATGGCATTCGATTTTGCCAAGGCTGTAATCGACAATGAAATAGCTTTGATGCTGAAGCACCTGAAAAAGGGCATAGAGTTTAGTGAAGAAAACCTTTGCCTTGATTTGATTAAGCAAGTTGGTCCGGGAGGCTCCTACATGGAACTGGAGCACACCTTGCTCAATATGCGCAGCACCGCAGTCCTGCCTAAAATTGCCAACCGCGAAATGCGCAGCCAGTGGGAAGGTGCGGGACGACCGGATGCTCACGCCCGTGCCCTGCAAGAGGCTGACAGGATTCTTTCTCAGGAAAATAAAGCCAAGTTTTCCCCCGAACTCGATGCTAAGATTCGGGAGCACTTCCCCGGTTTAGTAGCAGGGGATTCCGTTTGGCAGGGTATAGCGTAGATTAGCTTGAACAAAAAACAACCCTTCCTAATAGAGGAAGGGTTGTTTTAAGTACATAGGAGGGAAAGCATATTGGCTCTTGTCATGTTTGACTACGACGGCGTTATTGCAGATTCCCTTGATTTTCACTGCCAGGATTTTATCGCGGCTTTTCATGATAACGGCTTTTATGGGGTAAATACAACGGAGGAACTTTTGGCCTTATATGATGGCAATGTGTATGCTTCCTTATTGGAAATGGGGCTTGATGCCGGGAAGATTGAAAAAATAATGGACAGTTACGCAATAAAACAGGCTAAGCATCTTGCAGAAGTCAACCTTTTCGATGGCATGGCCCAAGCTTTGGCAAGCATAGGAAAAAAGCATAAGCTTTTTATCATTACTTCAAATTTTTCCAACGCTATTTTTGAAGTGATGCAGCGCTTTGGAATTGACTGTATTGTGGATGTAATCGGCGCGGAAAAGGAAATAAGCAAAATCAAAAAAATCCGGAATACCATAAGCATCTTTCCCCATCTGCCGGCCTATTATATAGGGGACACTAAAGGGGACATGCTGGAGGGTAAAAAGGCTGGGGCCAAGACCATAGGTGTGGCTTGGGGGTGGCACGGGGTTCAAAAGCTGCAGGAAGGCAACCCCGACTACATTGTGCATACCCCGGAGGAATTGGTTGAAGTCTTAAACGGGTAGCCTGTCGGCTGAGCGATTATGAAAGCAATAAGTCGAGGGGGAGCCATAAAGCAGTTTTAATAAAGGAGCGGTTATCAGTCATCTTATTCTGATAGCCGCTGGCTGTTTTTATTGGCAAGGTAATAGCAGGAATTTTCGAAAAATAGCAGAATATTACAGTAAAAATATGGCCTATGTCCCTTGCACATGGAAATATGAACAGCTACACTTGGGGGTTCTGGCGATGAGTACTATTAAGGAGTTATGTAGGGAATATACTGACCTGAGCGGGAACGATATTGAAATTTTGGAAAGTGTCGCTGTCCAGTTGCCCGGTATTGCAGAGCTAACAGGCAATGATATTTTTATTGATGCCTTGACTAAAAACCAAACTGATGCCATAGTACTGGCTTGGGCCAGACCTAGGAACAAGTCCCTTTACTCCACCAGCGTTGTGGGGCAATTGGCTTATCCTACCAGTGAACCGGCAGTTTACAGGACATTGAAAACCGGGGAAACTACCAGGGATGTGAGAGGTGTCAGCCAGGAAGGGGTGCCTATCGCTCAGACGGTGGTACCTATTACCAACGGCCAAGAGAAGATCATAGGCGTTTTGATTATGGAGCGGGATATCTCCAAGGAACTGCAGCAGGAAGAAAGGGTGGAGTTTTTAAGCCATACAGCTGAGCAGTTGAGCAGTACCTTGATGTATTTATCCATGACTGAATCAACCTTTGAAGATTGGCTTGGCAATGGAATTTTTGTTCTCAATCAACAGGGCAAGATTACTTACGCTAACAAGGATGCGGCCAGGGTATATAAAACCCACTGTGCAGCCGAGGCTTTGGGTAGTGATTTTTTTAATTTCTTTCAGGGTTGCTCGTCTCTGGAAGATCTTCTGGAGCATTTGCAGAGTCCTGTGGAACTGACCATGGGAGAAAAATGTTATCGCCTGCAATCCTACCCGCTGGTGACCCGGGGGGAATTGAGCGGCTGCGCCATTTCCGTTCAGGATGTTACTGACCTGAGGAAAAAGGAGCAGGAGCTGAATGCCAAGAGCATTATTATCCGGGAGATCCATCACCGGGTAAAAAATAACCTGCAAAATATCGCTGCCCTTCTCCGGCTGCAGATGCGCCGTTCCATATCGGAAATAGTTAAGGCCGAATTTGCAGCAAGCATTAACCGCATTATCTCCATCGCTTTAGTCCATGATGTATTTGCCCGCCAAACCTGGGAAACTATTAATTTAATCGAGTTGTCCCATCGCCTTCTGGATTGTTTGATTGAAAGCACTGCTCTTGCCAGGGATAAAATAGTAACCCGGGTAGAGGGGCAGTCTGTGCACCTGCCCAGCCGGCAAGCCGTACCCCTGGCCCTGGTAATCAATGAACTGGTTACTAACAGCCTGAAACATGGGGTGGGACCGCAGGGAGCCGGGGAAGTCGTTATTCATTTGAAGGAGCACAGCGGAATGATCCATTTAACGGTAAGTGACAGCGGTGCCGGGCCGGAACCGGGTTTAACACGTGGACTGGGATTACAAATCGTCAACTCCCTTGTCAGGGAACAGCTGGACGGCTTTTTCCGTTTGGAACGCATCGGCGGGATGACCCGGGCCATGGTATGCTTTCCAAAACATAGTCTGGAGGAAGAATGATGAGGAAACTTTCTATCATGATAGCTGAGGATGAATCCCTGACCAGACTGGACCTTAAGGAAATGCTGGAAGCGGCAGGGCATGTGGTGTGCGGGGAAGTAAACAACGGGTTGAAAGCGGTTGATTTGGCCAAACAACTACAGCCAGACCTGGTTATTCTGGATGTAAAAATGCCGGGTCTAGACGGTTTGGAAGTGGCCAAGATCATGCAGACCATGAACATCCCTGTAATTCTCTTAACGGCTTATAGCCAGCCCAACTTTATCAGCCGGGCGGAAAAAGTAGCAGTATACGGCTACCTGGTTAAACCAATAACGGAGCGGGATTTGCTGCCAGCAGTACAAATTGCTTATGCCCGTTGGAAGGAAATGCAAAGCATGCAGCAGGAGTTGAAGGATACGCAGAACAAGTTGAAAGGGCAGAAAATTATTGCCCATGCCCGGGCAATTTTGGCCAAGAAGTGTAATATTTCCGAGTATGACGCTCACCACAAATTGGTGCAGGAAGCTATGAGTCTAAGAATGACACTGGCGGAAAGGGCTGCTCAGATAGTTAAAGAGGAGAAGGAGAAGGCTGACATGTAATTTTAGACCTGAATTTAAAAAAACAAAAAAATATTTTGAGATTTTCTATAACAACAGGAATTTTTTCTTGCTTGTCGAAATAAGTATTTAAGTATCACGAGCTTGACAAAGGAATAGCGGGCAAAAGGGCCCTTATTCTACCCGGATTGCGGGTAGGATAAGGGCTTTTTTGTTCTGCGCCATGCAAAAGAAAGGAGGGACCTGGGTAATTTTGTCCGTTTCATGATGCTAACAAATTTTAAAGAAAGTGAGGAGAAATCTTATGGCACAATTGGAGAACAATCTAAGCACGGCACATCAGGAAGTTAAACTGGCAAGATCGTTAAAACCAATTCATTTATGGGCACTGGCTGTAGGCCTGGTCATCTCCGGTAATTATTTCGGCTGGAGCTATGGTTTTGGGGCCGGAGGACCTATTGGCCTGGCCATTTCCACGATTCCTGTAATCATCTTTTATGCAACCTTTATCTTCTGCTATTCGGAACTGGCTACAGCCATTCCTCATGCCGGGGGCCCTTCGGCCTATGCCAGGCGGGCACTTGGACCATTTTGGGGATATATGAACGGCATCAGCTGTCTGATTGAATTTATGTTTGCTCCACCCGCCATTGCGCTTGCTGTAGGTGGATATATCCACTATATGGTCCCTCAAATTCCGACACTGGCCGCTGCGGTGGTTGCCTTTTTGTTTTTCATCTTTATTAACTTTTTGGGGATGAAGACTTCGGCCACATTTGAACTGATTGTAACAATAATTGCCTTAATTGGCCTTGCTATCTTTTGGATTGCGGCAGCCCCTCATTTCAGCTGGGCCAGAGTAGCCCAGGAGCCGGTTTTACCTAACGGTTATGGAGGAATCATGGCTGCTATCCCGTTTGCTATCTGGTTTTACCTGGCCATTGAAGGCGGTGCCATGGCGGCGGAAGAAATGCTCAACCCGCAGAAAGATATTCCTAAGGGTTTCCTAAGCGGCATGGGCACCTTGGTGGTGATGATGTGTTTAACACTGTTCTTAACTGCAGGAATTGCGGACTACAATCTGGTAACTGCAGTTGATTTCCCGCTGCCTATTGCTCTAGCCCAGGTTTATGGACAGGGAAATCTTGTTGTGCTGGCGGTTAATTTTATTGGTTTATTCGGCCTGATAGCTTCACTCCACGGCATAATCGTGGGTTATTCACGCCAGACCTATGCCATGGCCCGTACGGGATACCTGCCTAAGTTTTTGTCACAAGTCAATACCAGGTATCATACACCCCACTGGGCACTCTTAGTCCCAGGTCTTATAGGCATTGGGGCTGCTGTCACCGGGTTGACATCAGTGGTCATAACTATTTCAGTATTTGGTGCAGTGGCACTCTATCTTATCAGCTTAATAAGTTTCTTTGTGTTGCGCAAGAAGGAACCTGACCTGAAGAGACCATTCAAGGTGGCCAATGGTCCGTTGGTAGGGGGAATAAGTTTTGCTGCCGGTCTGTTTTGCCTATACAGTGTAATTGTTTATAACCTCACCGCTGTTAAATGGGTCGCGTTAATATACGGATTGGCAATTCTCTGGTACCTGGTGGAGGGCAGAAAAGAGCTTAGGCCTTTTGAAGAAGAATTTGGCGTGTTGGATGAGTTGTAATTTTCCAAGTTATAGAAACATATTCCAAGTGGGGGCAGCAATGCTGCCCCTGAAAAAAGGATCTGTAGATGTATTCGGTTTTGTAGTATCTAAATTTGTTTTTAAAATATTTAATCTTATTACAGAACTACTGGAAAATGTTCACTATAGAGTAGGTGCAGGGGGATAAAAAGATGATTTTAAAAACGCGCCTTTTTGGACAGACCTATTGTTTTAAAGATGTGAAAGAGGTTCTGGCCAAAGCAAATGAACTTAAATCAGGGGACACATTGGCGGGAATTGCCGCTAATAGCGCTGAGGAAAGGATTGCGGCAAAATACGTACTGTCGGAATTAACTCTGGAAGACCTGAGGAAAAATCCGGTGGTGCCGCCCGAGGAGGATGAGGTGACCCGGATTATTGACGGCGATGTTAATGAGTTCATCTACAGCAGCATTAAAAACTGGACTGTTGCCCATTTCAGAGAGTATATCCTGAGTTCCGAGACGACGGGAGAAGATATACGGCGCATCAGCCGGGGTTTAACCGCAGAAATGGTGGCTGCTGTTGCCAAGCTGATGAGCAACTTGGACCTGATCCTGGGAGCATCAAAGATGCGAGTAACAGCCCACTGCAATACAACTATCGGTTTGCCCGGCACCCTGGCCTCAAGACTGCAGCCTAACCATCCAACTGATTCGCCGGAAGGGATAATCGCCAGTATCAGGGAAGGATTGGCTTACGGTACCGGTGACGCAGTGATAGGCCTGAACCCTGTGGATGATTCAGTACCTGCTACCATGCGCAGCTTGGAGGCCATCTATAATTTTGTCACCGAGTGGAATGTTCCTACCCAGATTTGCGTGCTGGCTCATATTACCACCCAAATGAAAGCATTACGGCAAGGGGCACCGGTTCACTGCCTCTTCCAATCTATAGCGGGTAGTCAAAAAGCCAATGAAGCTTTTGGAGTGAGTAAAGCCATCCTGGATGAGGCATACGAGCTGGGTTTGAAGGAAGGCAGGGCTACCGGCCCCAACATTATGTACTTTGAAACAGGGCAAGGATCGGAACTATCGTCGGACGGCCATCATGGTGCCGATCAGGTGACAATGGAAGCCAGGTGCTATGGCCTGGCGCGGCACTATAAGCCCTTTTTGGTCAATACGGTAGTCGGATTTATCGGTCCAGAATACTTGTATGACTCCCGCCAGGTGATCAGGGCCGGCCTGGAGGACCATTTTATGGGCAAGCTTACTGGTATTCCCATGGGCTGTGATGCCTGCTATACAAACCACATGAAAGCTGATCAGAATGATATTGAAAACCTGGCGGTTCTCTTATCAAATGCGGGGTGTACTTACTTTATGGGGATACCCATGGGTGATGATGTGATGCTTAACTATCAATGCACCAGCTACCATGATGTGGCGGCTTTAAGGGAACTTTTGAAATTGCGACCTCTGCCGGAATTTGAGGCCTGGCTGGAAAAAATGGGCATTATGCAGCACGGCAAACTGACTTCCCTGGCCGGAGATGCAACTATTTTTACAAGATGAGGTGATCCTATGGGTTTGGAAGACAATATCAGGCTGGTGGTTGAACAGGTTTTAGCCGAAATGTCAAAGTCAGAAAATTTTCGTGCCCCGGTTACGACTGCGGGTTATATCCCGGGGAAGCCGGTTGACGATCCGGCTCCGGCTCAAAACGGGGGATGGGAGGAGACGAGGCTCAAGGACTTGACGGCGATCGACCTGCAAAAGCACCTTCAAGTACCTAATCCGGTCAATAAAACACTTTATGAGGAAATGAAAATGGCAACCCCTGCCAGGATTGGGGTTTGGCGAACCGGTTCCCGACCCTTGACAGAAACTCTGTTGCGCTTCCGGGCTGACCATGCTACCGCCCAGGATGCCGTGCTGAGTGAAGTTTCAGAGGAATTTATTCAAAAGTTAAACTTAGTCAAGCTGCAAAGCGCCTGCCGGGATAAGGATGAATATTTGACCCGACCGGACCTGGGCAGGAAGTTGTCGACGGAGAGTTTGGAAAAGCTGCGAAAGTCATTTCAAAAAGGAGCCGATGTACAAATCATTGTCTCCGACGGGTTATCCAGCAAGGCCGTGGAGGCAAATCTCCCCGATTTGCTCCCTGCTTTAATGCAAGGTTTAAGTGGTATGGGTATAAAGATTGGCACTCCTGTTTTTGTCAAATACGGGAGGGTAGCGGTGATGGATGTCATCGGAGAAGAGTTGAAACCTAAAGTTGCCATTATTTTCCTGGGTGAGAGACCGGGACTTGGCACCGCTGAAAGCTTAAGCGCTTATCTGGCCTATAACCCGAGACAGGGAATGATCGAAAGCGAAAGAACGGTAGTCAGCAACATCCACAAAGGCGGTACCCCTGCGCCGGAAGCGGGAGCATATTTAGTCACCCTATTGAAGAAGGTTTTGGATAAAAAAGCCTCAGGAGTGAATTTGGAATAGTTGGCAATAGGATTAAAAAGCGACCTCCTTTGTGCTGCTCCGGCAAATTTATTACCAGCCGGAGCACCGGTGACTTAAGTAAGTTAAATTTGACTCATTGTGCCGCGGCGGCAATAGTCTGCTTCCTTGTCCTAAGAGGGTTTTCGGTAACGCTATCCGGTGGCATGCTTCTTGCAAGGTACGGTGTTGGAACAAGGGTTTTACTGAGGTACGGCGCAAATTCGGTTTGCGTTACCAGGAAGCACAATTTACGGCATAATACTGCAGCCAGAAGACTTCTTGAATGTTGTTCCGGACCGGGAGGTGGGAAATTAGTTAGCAAGCAAGGAAATTCCGGATTATGGCAGCGGTTTCCAAGAGGCTAAGCCCTTAGGAGTTGAGTAAGTCGTGGACGTGGAGAAAAAACAGCGGTTGATTCAAGAGTATGTACCTGGTAAACAGGTTACTTTGGCCCATGTAATTGCCCATCCGGTAAAAGCGATTTTTGAAAAGCTAGGGCTTGAAGACAAAGGAGCCATTGGCATTCTTACCCTTACTCCCGGAGAGACAGTGATAATCGCGGCCGATATTGCCACAAAGGCATCGGAAGTGGAAATCGGCTTTTTGGACAGGTTCAGCGGCACACTGGTCATTGTGGGTGACGTGGCCAGTGTGGAAACTGCTTTAAAAGAGGTCAACGGGGTGCTGGAGGAACAGCTTAATTTCACCGCCGCCAGGATGACCCGCTCATGAAGAAACCGCGGGTAATGCTGGTGGGTGCGGTGGGATCGGGCAAAACGTCTTTGATGAAGGCTCTGACTCAAAAGGAAGGGCCTGTTACCAAGACCCAGGCCATCGAGTATCACTCCCGCTCCATAGATACCCCCGGCGAATTTTTGGAGAACCCTTTTTATTACCGGGCTCTCTTTGCTACCTCGCTGGAAGCGGATGCAGTGCTGTTCATCCAAGATGCCACGCGGGAGGAATCTTCATTTCCTCCTGGGTTTGCCCAGGCTTTTCCGAAAAAAACCTTAGGAATCGTGACTAAAACCGACCACCCGAAAGCCCAAGTGGAGCGGGCTAAAGAGATTTTAACGAAACTTGCATTAAAAGGCCCGATACTTGCCGTGTCAGCTTGGACGGGAGAGGGGATAGACGAGCTTAGAAAGTTGCTGGAATGGGATTAAATGCTTTGAGAGGAGGTCGCTTACGTGATTTTAAAAGCCAGAGTTTACAATAAAGCATTCGCTTTCAAATCAGTCAAAGAAGTACTGGCTAAAGCCAACGAGGAAAAGTCGGGGGACGTCCTGGCAGGGATTGCCGCCACCTCGGCTTCGGAGCGGGTTGCTGCCAAACTGGTTTTAAGCAACCTTACGTTGGAAGATATCTATAACAACCCCGTCATACCCTACGAAGAAGATGAGGTTACAAGGGTAATCTATGATAACTTGAACATTAACATCTATAACCAATTCAAAAGCTGGACGATAGGTGAGCTCAGGGACTACATCCTGGACCATGATACGGACCATGAAGCTTTAATGCACTTAAGCCGCGGCTTGACCAGCGAAATGATTGCTGCCGTTGCCAAGCTAATGTCCAATATGGATTTGGTTTACGCCTCCAAAAAAATGCGCACCCAGGCACACTGCAACACCACCATCGGAATTCCGGGGACACTTGCTTTCCGCAACCAGCCTAACCACCCCACGGACAGCATCCCGGGGATTATGGCTTCGGTTAAAGAAGGGCTTACTTTCGGTTCTGGGGATGCAGTTATCGGCATCAACCCGGTGGATGATAACGCTGATACAGTGGCCAGAATTTTGGAAGCAGTTAAAGAGTTTATGATCAAATGGGACATTCCCACCCAAAACTGCGTCCTGGCCCATGTGACTACCCAGATGAAGGCCATCGAGCTGGGAGCGCCTGCTGACCTGGTATTTCAAAGCATTGCGGGCACCCAGAAGACCAACGAAGCGTTCGGGGTTTCCGAAGCGCTGCTGGATGAGGCACTGGCTCTGGCCCAGCGCAAAGGGACCGGGACCGGGCCAAATCTTTTATACTTTGAAACCGGTCAGGGTTCCGAACTTTCCCTTGATGCCCATCATGGCGTGGATGAAATGACATTGGAGGCCAGGACTTACGGCTTTGCCCGCAAATTCAGGCCATTTATGCTGAACAACGTGTCCGGGTTTATCGGGCCGGAGACCATTTACGACGGTCGGGAAGTGATCAGGGCTGACCTGGAGGACCTCTTCATGGGCAAACTGCACGGGCTGCCCATGGGTATTGCCCCGTGCTACACCAACCATATGAAAGCGGATCAGAATGATCAGGAAATAGGGACCATGCTGTGTGCCATGGCCGGCGCCAACTATTTCATGGGAGTTCCCGGCGGGGATGACGTAATGCTCAGCTACCAGGACACCAGCTACTATGATGATGCCAGCGTGAGAGAAATCCTGGGTCTAAGGCCACTGCCTGAATTTGAAAAATGGATGGAAAAAATGGGACTGATGGAGAATGGCAGGCTCACCAAACTGGCGGGCGATCCTTCCATTTTTGACAAATAATTAGGGGGTGACTGGGATGGCAGCAGAAAATCAAATGGAAAAGTTGATTGTGGAAAGTGTGATGAAAGAACTGGCAAGGAGAGGTCTCCTGGGAGGCAGTCCGGCTGAAGGCGAAAGCGGAGCCAAAAGTGTGCCGGTTGGGTCGGAGCCAACAGTAGTTTGTAGTGCCTGCAGCGACGAGGAAATTACTCTGCCTGACATCAGCGAGGTATGGGTGCCGCAACCGGCCAACCTGGAAGCTTTACAGGCTATGAAAAAGGCTACACCGGCCAGGATCGGGCTTTACCGGGCCGGCGCCAGGCCGAAGACAGGGGCGCTCTTGCGCTTTATGGCTGACCATGCGGTGGCCCAGGATGCCGTATTCCTGGATGTCTCAGAGGAATTTTTAAAGAGAATGAACCTCTTCTCGGTGCAAACAGCTGTTAAGGACCAGGATGAGTTTTTAAAGCGCCCCGATTTGGGCCGCAAGCTTTCAGAAGAGGCAAAAAAGACAATTTTGGAAAAATGCAAAAAGAACGTGCAAGTGCAGATCTTGGTAGTAGACGGTTTGAGTTCCACGGCTATCGAGGCCAATGTGCCCGAGGTGTTACCGGTACTGATTCAAGGGTTAACGGCTGCCGGGATAGAGGTAGGCACTCCCTTCTTTGTAAAATACGGTCGGGTGGGAGTGCAGGACCAGGTAGGTATGCTCTTAAATGCCGAAGTAGTGATCTCCCTCATCGGGGAAAGACCTGGCCTCGCCTCAGCAGAAAGCATGAGTGCCTATATTATTTACCGTCCTACGGAAAAGACGGTGGAGGCAGACCGGACCATGATTTCCAATATTCACAGGGGCGGGACTCCTCCCGCGGAAGCAGGCGCCCATTTGGTGGACTTGATTAAGCAGGTCCTGGCTGCCAAAGCCAGCGGCATCAACCTTACCAAAGCTTAAACCGCGGAAGAGGAAAGGGGACGCCACCTCTATGCGTGAAATAGGGTTGTGCGAGGAATGTCCCCAATCAAGTGTGGGTTGAAGGTGGTGAGTTAAATAGAGAGTGCACATATTCAAAAGGTGATTAGCGTGGGCATTGACATCGGCACCACTACCACCCAATTAGTTATCAGCCGTTTAACAATAAAAAATACTGCTCCCGGGGCGGCAGTGCCTCGTATGGAGATTACGGATAAAGAGGTTTTGTATAAAAGCCGGATATATTTCACACCCCTTTTGGACCACCAGCTCATCGATGCGGTAGCCATCTCTAAAATAGTGCAGGATGAATACAGGGCAGCGGGGCTTTCGCCGGAGGGAATTGATACCGGGGCAGTCATTATCACCGGAGAGACGGCGAAAAAAGAAAATGCCAGGAATATCCTGGAGGCCATGGCCGGCCTGGCAGGCGACTTTGTGGTAGCCACGGCGGGAGTCAATTTGGAATCCATCCTGGCCGGAAAGGGCTCGGGAGCAGCGAGCTTCTCCAAGGAAAAGCACCGGGTAACCGTGAACATCGATGTGGGCGGGGGTACAGCCAATATCGGAGTGTTTAAGGCAGGAAGAACTATTGACACCGCTTGTTTAAATATCGGGGGACGTTTAATTGAACTTACCCGTCACGGTGACAGCATTACTTACATTGCTGAACCGGCCCGGGCAGTGCTGCGGGAATGCGGGCTGGGGCTCTCTCCCGGTGACCGGGTCACATTGCAGCAGCTGAAAACAGTGACGGCAGCAATGGCCCGCTGCGTGGTGGAAGCAGTGACCACCAGGGAGCTTGCCAAGCTAACCAGGGAGCTTCTGATGACAGCACCGTTAAGATTGGATTACCCAGTAGAAACAGTGATGATTTCCGGCGGGGTGGCTGACTATGTCTACAGCGACTATACCCCGCTCGCTGTTTCCGATATTTCACGTTATGGAGATATTGGACCCCTCTTGGGCTGGTCGTTGCGGGAGGCTTTTCAGGCGCGAGGGATTGAGCTTGCTAAACCGGTGGAGACCATCAGAGCAACGGTGATCGGTGCGGGGACCCATTCGGTGAATATTAGCGGCAGCACCATTCATGTTAACGAGTCCACACTGCCGCTGCGCAATGTAACAGTAGTTTCCCCTTTTGCCGGCGGTACGCCGGAAACCCGAGAAAAAATAGCGGCGGAGCTGCAAAGGTGTGTAGAGCGACTTACCCAGGACGGCTCGGCCCAGCATGTGGCTCTCTCCATTGAGGGGCCGCGCACTGAAACGTTTGCAGACATAGAGGTTTTGGCCGATGGCATTGTCCAGGGTATGGAGGGTTATCTACAGAGTAAAAGGCCCTTAGTGCTGGTGTTGCAGAAGGATTGTGCCAAAGTTTTGGGCCAATGTCTGCAGCTAAGACTTAAGCAGGGGGCGGAAATAGTATGCATTGACCAGGTGCAGGTGGATGAAGGGGATTACATTGATATTGGAAAGCCGCTCCTGGGGGGAAGGGTAGTTCCGGTAGTCGTTAAAACGCTGGTATTTGAAAGTTCGGGTAAAAAGAATTTAAAGGCTTAAGATTTCAGGACAGTAACTAAATAGAAGAAGGAGGTTAGCGATATGGGAATTTTAGAGCCCATCAGGGCGGAGGTATTAGCGGTAAAATTTATTCCCAACGTATCGCCGGGACTGGCTGAAAGCTTGAAACTCCGGCCTGACCAAAGAAGTATCGGCATGTTTACCTGCAATATTGACGATGTGGCTTATACTGCGCTGGACGAGGCCACCAAGAAAGCTGTGGTCGAGGTAGTCTACGCTGATTCATTTTATGCTGGCGCTGCCAATGCCTCCACGCCGCTGGCGGGAGAATTTATTGGCATACTGGCCGGGCCCAACCCCGCTGAAGTAAAAGCGGGCATTGCGGCAGCGGTGCAGCTGATCAACGAAGATGCATGTTTTTATACGGCGGATGAAGAAGGAAAGATTTGTTTCTACGCCTATACAATTTCCCGCACCGGTTCTTATCTTTCAAAAATGGCCGGCATTAATGAAGGGGAATCGCTGGCATACCTTATTGCGCCGCCTATAGAGTCTGTCTATGGCGTAGATGCTGCTCTCAAAGCGGCCGACGTAAGGATGGCTGCCTGGTTTGGACCGCCCACCAGAACTAACTTCGGCGGAGGCCTCTTAACCGGTTCTCAAAGCGCCTGCAAGGCAGCAGCCGAGGCTTTCCGCGACACTGTGCTGGCTGTAGCCCGTAACCCTAAGGACAGTTAAGGTGAGGGTAAATACTCCTATAAGGAGGTGGAAAGAAGATGCGAATTATCACTGAAGCAGAACTGAGAGAGCAATATAAAAAAGCAGAGTTCACCTCCTATGAATTGCCTGCGGACTGCAGGCTGACGCCTGCTGCCAGCCAGTTTTTAAGCGAGCGCAGGATCCAGGTGATCACCCCCGGCGTCCCATCTCCAAAAAGCGGTAAGCCGTACCCAAAAACTTCGGGTGCCGTACAGGAGGAAAACTATCCTCCGCCAGGGGTGGGGGGCAAGAAACCGGAGCACATGACCCACCTCAGGGGCACAACCTTGGTGGTAAAAAACCACCCTCGCATCAAGTTTCGGGGCAAACTGGACAGTTTTGAGGCGGTCCTCATTACCGCCATCATCGATGTTGAAAGCCTGGGATATTACGAACTGGGCCGGGACCTGCGGGATGTGCTGGAGTATGTACGCCAAATACTGGCGGCGGAAGTCAAGGAAGAGCCGCTGGCGGCGCTTGTTTTCCGCGGCTGGTCCCAGGAGGAGATCCACCAGTTTTCCCATTATCCCAAAAAGCATTTTGGAGTGGGACACCTTTTGCCCAACCCGGGACAGGGTAAAATAATGGCCCAGTTGAATATCCTCAGGACCCAAGTCAGGGAACTGGAACTCATGGCTATGGATGCCTTTTATGTAGGTGAGGGCAAGGTGGAGCGGGAGGACATCATCCAGGCATTGAACAGGCTGAGCAGCCTGATCTACGTGCTGATGGTACAACTGGCTGCAGGGAAGTATCATATCGGTTCCTGAGCGGCTGAGTAAGACCGGTCGGATAGGAGAGCTAATAATGGAATCTTTAAATAACGCTAATCAGCTTATCGGTGAATATGAAGCTACCCTGGCCAAACCCAGACCGGTGGCTAAAGGAATGGAGCTTTACACCGGAGTGGATTTGGGTACAGCCTACATCGTGCTGGCTGTGGTAGATGCCGAAGGGAAACCGGTAGCCGGAGCCATGCGTTTTGCCCAGGTGGTCAGGGACGGACTGGTAGTGGATTATGTGGGAGCAGTAGGTATCGTGAAAGAGCTTAAAGCCCACCTGGAAGAGAGAATTGGGCAAGAACTTGTATGCGCCGGGGCTGCTTACCCGCCAGGAACCATGGAAGGGGACCAGCGGGCTATCCGTTACGTGGCCGAGTCGGCAGGATTTGAAGTTGAAACTATGGTGGATGAACCTACGGCAGCAAATCAGGTACTGGGGATTAGGAACGGGGCCGTGGTGGATATAGGAGGAGGGACAACCGGCATTGCCGTTTTACAGGACGGCAAAGTCATTTACGTAGCGGACGAACCAACAGGGGGAACCCATTTTAGCTTGGTGGTCGCCGGTGCTTATAAAATCCCCTTTGAAGAAGCGGAAAGGCTAAAAACCGATCCGGCCAGGCAACAGGAGCTTTTTCCCGTGGTGAAACCGGTCATGCAAAAGGTAGCGGCTATTATCGGAAGTCATATCCGCAAGTTTCCCGTGGAGGCTGTTTATCTGGCCGGGGGCACCAGCTGCTTCCCCGGCATTGAGCAGGTGGTGCAAGCGGAGGTAGGCATACCTACATACAAGCCGGAAAATCCATTTTTGGTAACCCCATTGGGAATTGCCCTCTGGGTGCAAAAAGGCCAGGTGGCTAACCGGTGAAGATTGAGTTTATCAAATCTCCCTCCCCCGGGACTATGGCCATTTTGGCCAGGCGCATGGCAAACGGAACCCTATGCGAGCACCCCCCGGGCGCTGTGGGGCTGGTACAAGGGCAGCTGGCGGAAATGCTGATGGCAGCCGATATAGCTGAAAAAGCAGCCCAGGTAGCGGTTGAAGAGGTCCGGGGCATTTGTCCGCAACATATCACCATGATTGCTGTTTTTGGAGACATCGCGGCAGTGGAAGCAGCTTTAAAGGCCATACAGCAACATTTTAACTGTGGTCCATAATTGACGCGGCAAAACCAAAGACAAGAAGGGAAAAGGCGGCTTCTTAAGGGGTGGTTAAATGATTATTGGCAGGGTTATCAACAGCATCTGGTCAACGCGCAAAGATGAATCCCTGGTGGGTGTTAAGCTCATGATTGTCCAACTGCTGGATACGCCGGTGGAAGGAGAAGGCAAAATTATCGTTGCAGCAGATTTGATAGGGGCAGGCATTGGTGAAAGGGTGCTAATCACCCAGGGCAGTTCTGCCAGGCGGATGAAAGGCTTCGAAAATGTTCCGGTAGATGCCATGATTGTCGGCATTATAGATGAAAATCAGGAAAAGGCCTGATCGAGGTGAGGCTTAGTGCGCGAGGATATTGTTGCATTAATTAAAGAAGCAGGGATAGTAGGCGCAGGAGGGGCGGGTTTTCCCACCCATGTGAAGGTCAGTGCCCCGGCAGAGGTAGTAATCGTAAATGGTGCCGAATGCGAACCGCTGCTGCGGGTTGACCAGCAGCTGATGCAGTTTGAGGCCGCGAAAGTAGTTAAAGGGTTGGAAGCGGTCATGGAAGCTACCGGAGCCAGCCAGGGGGTCATTGCTCTCAAAGCTAAGTACAAGGCGGCCAAAGAGGCTTTAACGGAAGAGATAAAAGGGAGGCCGGTCAAATTATTTACCCTGGGGGATTTTTACCCGGCCGGCGATGAACACGTGACTGTTTACGAGGTAGTAAAAAGGGTTGTGCCTGAGGGTGGCATCCCGCTGAAAGTAAACTGTGTAGTCAGCAATGTGGAGACATTAATCAACATAGCCAATGCCTTGGAGGGGGCCCCGGTAACCGATAGTTTTTTGACTGTGACAGGGGAAGTGCCAAAGCCCATCACAGTGAAACTGCCTATTGGGACTTCTATTGCGGAAGCCTTGGCGCTGGCGGGGCTGAAAGATTTGGCAGGCAAGGTGGTAATTGAAGGAGGGCCCATGATGGGCAAGGTGGTTGCTGATGTGGGTGCGCCCATTACTAAAACAACTAAGGGAATAATAGTTTTGCCCGAAGCCCATCCTTTGGTGCAACGCAAAAAACTCTCCCTGGCTCACCAGCTAAGGAGGTCCAAGGCCGCTTGCATCCAATGCAGCCGCTGTACTGATGTTTGCCCGCGGTATATGCTTGGCCACCGGTTGCAGCCGCATAAAATCATGTGTTCTCTGAACTACCTGCGGGGAGATGAGCAAGTGGTCCGGATGAGCCTTTTGTGCAGCGAGTGCGGAGCCTGTGAGTACGGTTGCCCCATGGAATTATCCCCCCGTCAGGTCAATGCAGCATTAAAGCAGGAACTGGCCCAAAAGGGGATCAAACTTGAGTCCGCCTCCCAATCCCCCGTCCCGGAATTGACCAGGGAGTATAAAAAGATACCTGTTAAAAGGTTGATCATTCGAATGGGACTCACAAGATATGATTGCCCGGCGCCACTTACGGCAGTCGAATTTAAGCCTAAAAAAGTCACAATACCCTTACAGCAACATATCGGCGCCCCGGCGGAACCGACGGTGGACGTAGGAGAATGGGTGGAAAAAGGGGCAGAAATTGCCCGGACCAAGGAAGGAGCTTTAGGGGCCAACATACATGCCAGCATCAGCGGGGTTATTACAGCTATAACAGACTGTATTGTAATTGAAACCAGGGACAGGGAGGCGGCTAAGGAATGTTAACTGCTATAGGTTTAGTTGAGCTAAACAGCATTGCCAAAGGAATAGAAGCGGCCGACGCCATGCTCAAGTCGGCCCAGGTGGAAATCTTGACATCCCGGCCCATATGTCCCGGTAAATACATTGTGCTCATCAGCGGTGATGTGGCAGCTGTGGAGAGTGCGGTGCGGGCGGGGGTAAATTTGGGGGAGGCAGCGGTAGTCGACGAATTTATCCTGCCCAATGTTCACCCGGCAGTAATCCCGGCAATAAGTGCCACAACTCCGGCTGTAGATATGCAGGCTCTGGGTATAATCGAAACTTTTTCCATAGCTTCCTTGATTGTAGCTGCCGATACGGCGGTTAAAGCAGCTGAAGTTGATCTCATTGAAATACGCTTGGGTACGGGCATTGGAGGCAAGTCATTTGTGACTTTGACCGGGGACGTGGCCGCGGTAAAAGCTGCAGTGGAAGCAGGCTCAGCTTCGGCAGCTGAGAAAGGGCTGCTCTTAAACAAGGTGGTTATTCCTTCACCCCACCGGAATCTGGTGCCCAGCATTATGTAGCGAACCTGATATTTTAGGCGGTTTAATTGTTTGCTTACAAAATTACAAAACAAACACAACCTGCTTAGGAGGTGAAAAAGTGAAGAAGTTGGTTACGGTTAACGACATTAAGAACTACGCTGGTTCAGGGCAAAAAACCATTTATCTGGAACCGGGAACTATCGTCACTCCGGCGGCTAAAGATGCTGCCGGCGAGTTCGGAGTTTCCTTGCAGTTTGGTTCCGTCCCGGTGCCGGCGAAAGTATCTTGCTGTGGCCCGGTGGAGAATGTCTCTGAGGACGGAGTAGAGCCTCGGGCTGTTAATTTCCAGGGCATCGACCCCGGGCTTATCTCCAAAATAGTGCAGCAGGTAATTGCCTCCCTTCCCCAACTGCAGGGACCAAAGCAAATTGTAAAAGAAGCTGATCCCAGCGGGATTCGTCTTGTGAGGGGCGAAACCGTGGAATGCGAAGCATTCGATACAGGCAATCCCAAGGACAAGGTAGGTATCCGGGAGATCCTTTCCGGAAAAGAGAGCCCTAACCTCGCCACAGGCTTTATGACCATGGAAAAAAGCAGCTTTGAGTGGACCCTGGGGTACGAAGAAATCGACTATATTATAGAAGGGACCTTGGAAATTACTGTAGACGGCAGAACTTACCGGGGAAGAGCAGGGGATGTGTTCTACATTCCCAAGGATACCCATATTACCTTCTCCACGCCGGATAAAGTGAAGTTTTTCTTTGTAACCTATCCCGCCAACTGGGCGGAATTGTCCAATAAACAATAATATTATCTTAAGGAGGAATTGAGATGAATAACGCGTTAGGAATGATTGAAACAAAAGGTTTGGTGGGAGCAATTGAGGCAGCCGATGCGATGGTCAAAGCTGCAAATGTCAGCCTAATCGGCAAAGTTCACGTGGGCGGCGGTCTGGTTACTGTTATGGTCCGCGGAGACGTAGGGGCCGTAAAAGCTGCCACTGACGCAGGTGCCGCAGCTGCCCAAAGGGTTGGAGAACTTATTTCGGTGCACGTCATCCCAAGGCCCCACAGCGATGTGGAGATGATCCTGCCCGACGATTACAAAAAATTGGCTAAGTAAGCCAAGTGGTTGAGTTTACAAGACACTAGGGTTAAGATTTTCAAGGTAGACGCCCATGCTGCTTTCGCAGCATTAGCAGCACAGTTAAATCCAGCTAAACGTTTATGCCCGTGGCAGTGACCTTTGGCTGAATCCTTAGAGCACCCTGCGAGGACAAGGACTGAAAGCGGACGAGCGGCACGGACGCCGCGAGAGCGGTGGAGCGACAGGATGTCGCATCACCGCGTGCCGCTGGAAGTCCGGCACCGAGCAGTTGGTGCTCTTGATTCAGACAGTGGGAGCGACAGGACATTAAACGTTATAGCTATTTTCGAGATAGCCTAAAAGGGGTTGAACTGATGAAACTGCAAGCACTGGGGATGATCGAAACCCGTGGGCTGGTGGCAGCTATTGAAGCGGCGGACGTTGCAACAAAAACGGCGGAAGTTACACTTTTGGGATATGAAAAAGTAACCGGTGGACTGATAATGGTGGCAGTAACGGGAGAGGTTGCGGCCGTGCAGGCTGCGATAAGCGCCGGAAGCGCTGCCGCTGAGAAGATCGGTCAGCTCATCAGCCGGCATGTTATCCCCAGGCCCGCGGAAGACCTGGAGATGCTTTTCCAGGAAGAAGATGCGGAGCCGGATAACAATCCTTCCGCTCCGGGCCCGGGAGGAGAAGGCCCTGGCCCGGGATGTACAGCAGAAGACAATGCCAATTTATTCCCTCAGGACAAAAGAATCAACCCACTACAGCAAAACCGGCTTGTGCCCAGCGAGATCTACTTGCAGTCCCTGACAGTGGGGGAACTGCGCAGGATGGCGCGCAAAACCGAGGGTATTGCCATCTACGGCAGACAAATCTCCAAGGCCAATAAAGAGCAACTTATTACGGAAATTCTACGGGCGCATAAAGCTGAAATTCGACCTGGTAGTAACATTAGACCGTAAGGAGGGAGGAAACAGGGTGGCAATTGATTATGATTTGAGTTCAATCCAGGATGCCAGGGATTTAGCCCGGAAAGCTAAAGAAGCCCAAAGGGCTTTTGCCAAATATTCCCCGGAGGAAATCGACAGGATTGTAGCTGCCATGTCGGAAGCAGCCCAAGCCAATGCAGAATGGCTGGCCCGGATGGCGGTGGATGAAACCAAATTTGGAGTATTTAAGGACAAAGTAACCAAAAACCTTTTTGCTGCCAAAAATGTTTACGAATACATCAAGGACATGAAGACTTTGGGGGTTTTGCGGGAAGATAAGGAACGGAAGGTAATCGAAGTGGGGACCCCAATGGGAGTACTGATGGGGATAGTACCTTCCACTAACCCCACTTCTACCACCATTTATAAGTCCCTGATTGCTCTGAAGTCCGGCAACGCCATCGTCTTTGCGCCACACCCTAATGCGGCCAGATGTACCAATGCAGCGGCCCAGGTAATGCACGAGGCGGCAGTCAAGGCCGGAGCGCCTGAGGGCATAATCGGCTGCCTGACCAAGATTACCATGGCAGCAACCCAGGAACTGATGAAACATGAGGATATTGCTCTCATTTTGGCCACCGGCGGCCCGGGGATGGTCAAGGCAGCTTACAGCGCCGGCAAGCCGGCATACGGTGTGGGCGCCGGCAACGTCCCGGCTTTTATAGAGCGTTCAGCTAACATCAAGCAGGCAGTCAGTGATATTATCACCGGCAAGACTTTTGATAACGGAGTAATCTGCTCATCCGAAAACTCCATTATAGTGGATGAACCAATTAAAGAAGAGGTTATAGCGGAGTTTAAAGCGCAGGGCGCATATTTTTTGAATCCGGAAGAGGTTGACAAAGTTAGCCGGGTGGTAATGACTCCCAAGGGAGAAATGAATGCAGCCCTGGTGGGCAAAACACCTAAAATAATTGCAGAAAAAGCGGGCATTGCCATTCCGGAAGGCACACGGCTATTGATCGCTCCCCTGGAGGGATACGGGCCGGGTTATCCCTTATCTTACGAAAAACTTACAACCGTGGTGGCGTTTTACGTTGTAAAAAACTGGGAAGAAGCATGCCTTCTTGCCATAGAGCTTTTAAACCTGATGGGGGTTGGTCACAGCTTTGCTATCCACTCTCAGAATGAGGAGATTATCAGGGAATTTATCAGGAAGCCTGTTTCCCGCATTCTGGTCAACACTCCTTCTTCCCTTGGCGGAGTAGGATTTACTACCGGTTTGGCGCCGTCCCTGACTCTAGGCTGCGGCACTTTGGGGGGCAGCAGCACTTCCGATAACGTGACGCCGCTTCACTTGATCAACATTAAACGGCTAGCTTACGGTCTGAAGCAAGTTGACACTGCTGCCTCGTCCAAAACCCAAGGGGCTAAGTTCACCCCCGACGATGTGGCAGCCATTGTGAAGCAGGTTTTAGCCCAACTGCAAGGGTAAAGCAGGGGAGACCGTAAAGGAAGGTGAGTCGGGTGAACAAGGAACAACTGGAAGCGGTGGTCAGGCAAGTGGTTTTGGAGCACTTGACGACGCAGCAGCGGGAGGAAAAAGGAGAAGGAAAAATCCCTTTAGGGATTTCCAACCGGCATGTCCACCTCTGAACTGGCCACCTAGCACGTCTATTCGGTCCGAATAGCCAGTTGACAAAATGGAGAGATCTTTCCCAGCCTGGGCAATTTGCCTGTGAAGAGAAGGTGACTCTGGTAGGTCCAAGAGGGGTTATAGAAAATGTCCGGGTGCTGGGTCCTGCCCGTAAACAGTCGCAGGTAGAAATTTCAATTACTGACTCTTTCAAGCTGGGGGTGCAGGCCCCTATCCGTGATTCAGGGGACCTGCAGGGTTCAGCCGGAATAACCATGGTGGGGCCGGCAGGTTCAGTCACTCTGAAAGAAGGGTGCATTGTTGCCGCCCGCCACATCCACATGCATACCACTGATGCCAGGCGCTTTGGGGTAAAAGACGGTGACCGGGTTAATGTAAAAGCTACCGGGCCCCGGGGAGTAGTCTTCTCACAGGTGTTAATCAGGGTAAGCGAAAATTACAGGTTGGAAATGCACTTGGATGTGGACGAAGCCAACGCAGCTGCTTTAAAAAACGGTGATAAAGTTGAAATCGTACAGTTTTGTGAGAACTGTAAGGTTAAACCATAAATGATATTTGGCCCGGCAGGTTAGCTCCACCATGTTGAGGCATGGGCTGAGCTTTCGGTAAGGCCGCCGCTGATTGTCCATATTGTCATTTGAGCCACTCATCCTGTTTAGCAAGGGGGTGAGTGGCTTTTTCTTCAGCAAGAAGTAAAAGCAACTCCTTAGCCGTAGCTAAGGAGGTAGCTTGTAGACAAAGCCAGCATGTATTATTTCGCTCTGGACAAGCTCCTACGCCGTTGCCGGCAGCAGAGCTGCCGACGGCTGTGGAAACCAGTCCCGCTCCATAATACATGCTGGCTGTTAATGGTTTGTCGACGGTCTGGCTCCCTTAGCCGGAGCTAAGGAGGCATAATCAAGCCTGCAAGCATCCCCTTGGCAACATATACTTGCTTAAGATTGCCGCTTTGTAAACCATTTTGGCAAAAGCAATATTTTTAGCGTAAAAAGGGTCTTAGCTTAAAAACGTAGAATATGTAAAATGTAGTTCAGAAAAACTTTTAATAGGAATTTATTGCCAAGGTGGGGTAGAGATATGCTTAAAATAGTTACCGACAGTGCCTGTGATTTGTCATTGGAAATAGCGCGTGAACTGGGTATTACAGTTGTGCCCCTGACGGTCAACATCGAAGGTCAGGTTTACAGGGATAGAGTTGATATCAGTGTGGACGAGTTCTATCAAAGAATAAGCTCAGATAACATTATGCCTACCACTGCGCAAATAGCGCCGCAGACATTTTACGAGTGCTTTAAGTCCCTGCTACAAGAAGGACATGAGGTGCTGGCACTGATTTTTTCTTCCCGTTTAAGCGGTACTTATCAATCTTCAGTTATTGCCAAGGAGATGCTTACCGGTGGCAGGGTGGAAACTCTGGACACGAAAAGTGCTTCGGTAGGTTTGGGCCTTACGGTTTTGGAGGCGGCAAAAATGGCCAAAGACGGAGCCGATTTAGACATTGTTTTGGCTAAAGCCCGTGACATGTCGGCTAGAATGGAACACATTTTTGTAGTTGATTCTCTGGAGATGTTAAAAAGAGGCGGCAGAATCAGCGCCGCCCAGGCCATAATCGGGGGGATGTTGAACGTGAAGCCCGTACTGCAAATTGATGCTGAAGGGCAGATTGTGCCCCTTGATAAAGTCCGGGGATGGAAAAAGGCCCTTGCTAAACTAATCCAAGTGATGGCGGAGCGGGGTAAAAACCTGGAGCAGCAGACTATCGGCATTAGTCATGCTAACAATCGGGAAATGGTGGAAGAGTTGAGCCAGCTCATCAAAACTGAATATAACGTGAAAGATATTTTTGTTTCGGAAATTGGCCCGGTTATAGGCAGTCATGCCGGCCCGGGGACAGTTGCTTTGTTCTTTCAAAGTTGAGTGCTGCTAATTTTCCCTAATTTTCAGAACAGGTCATTTGCTATATGCCGAAAGGCATAAAATGCTTCAGTTGTTTTACCCGGGAATGCACAGACGGGTCCCAGGCCGCAGGTTATAGGGGTTAACCCCGGGGTTGGCTTGCAGGATTTCCCGCACTGATTTTCCTGTCATTTGAGCTATCCTGTATATGGTGTCCCCCCGCTCTACCACCCAGATGAAGCCTCCGGGACATGGAGGCACAACTAAGGAAGGGATGCAGATAGTGCTTCCGACTTGCAGGTTCAAAGGATCAACCGTTGGGTTAGCTTCCAGCAGCACCTCAACCGGCAACAAAGCTTCCTGGGCTATTGAGTACAAAGTATCACCAGGCTGAATGGTGTAGAGCGTTCCCTTGCAACGGGATGGTCCGGGTCTTTGTGCGCGCATAAAAATACCTCCTTTCTATACTACTACTACCATATGCACAGCAACTGCAGCTGTCCCTGTAACTTGTTTGTGGCCGGGTAAAATAATTACAAAAAAAAATAAGTGACTAAAAATTTTACGACAGAAAGTTATTTTTAAGCTAAATGTTAAAAGGAAAAATTAAACTTTTGTCTAATTTATTTTTTAAGAGAAAGGAGGTGAAATTTATATGAATATGAAGTCCTTAACAAAGGAGGAAAAAAGTGTGAGAAAGTATTTAGCTTCACTGTTAGTTTTAGGATTGTTTGTGGCCTTTTTTGCTGTGGCCGTGGGAATTCAACCCCAGGCTGACGCGAAGCCGGACTACGGCAGCAATTGTGCAAGTTGTCACAATGGCACTGTAGCTCCTAAGCTGGGAGGAAGCACTGCACCTGCTCCTAAACCGGCACCAAAACCGGCTCCGGCTAAATCAACAACGACTAAGCCTGCTTCTAATGCCGCTCCGGCCAAGACAGCCAAACCGGCTGCACCTAAAGAGGAGCCCGTTAAAATTACGGTAGAAGGTAAAGCGGTAAAAGGATTTAAATTAAACGGCACTGTTTATGCGTCCGTCAAAGAATATGCCGCTGCCATGAACTACAACCTAAGCTGGAACGGCGAAAAACAAATCGTCACCCTATCTGATTATAATACTGCTTTGGAAATTTATCTCCTTAACGGTTTAATCAAGTACCGTGGCAAAGACAACAAGATCGCTTCCATGACCAAAGACGGTGCTTCTTACGTTGATATCAAAGGAATTACCGAGCTGACCCATGGGAAAATTACTGAACAGAACAATGTATATACCGTAAGAAAGAGCAGCAAAACTTTCGCTTGGGAGCAGTCAGGACACAACTTCGACTTGAAAGCAGCTGAGAGAATGGCTACAAATGATGCTTGCCTTAAGTGCCATAATGGTTTAGCCAATATTGATACCACGAAAAAATATGCAGACTTAAATGCTCAAGCTCCAATTGGCTGCAACACTTGTCACGGAGAAAGCAAAGCGGTTAAAGATTTAAGGGGAGCTAAACCTTATGTGACACCTTACGGTATGGAAATTGATGCAGGCGCGGGAACGGTTTGCATCAACTGCCATAATATCAACAGGCCTCTGAATAATTTTGCAGGACTATACGCTGAATACAGAGCGCCACACCAAGGACCGCAAGCTGAAGTCTTATTTGCCACCGGTGGATTTGAATTTGGCGAAAGGGCCTACGAAAGGTCTCCCCATGGTGCAATTGAAGACACCTGTGTAACCTGTCACATGGCTAAGCAGGATGATGAGTATGGACCGGTAGGCGGACATACTTTCAAGGTTGCTTCCGGCGATGTTCAGAATCTAAATGCTTGCACTAGTTGCCATGCTGATTTAAAAGATCTTAACCGTCGCGCCTTGGCAGATTACGACGGCGACAAGAAACTGGAAGGCATCCAGGATGAGATTCATGGCTTATTGGAAGAATTAAAAGAAGCCATTAAGGAGAAATATCAGTTAGTAGACTTAATTGATAAGAGCGGGAGGATTATGTTTGTAACCGACAACACTGATCCCGCTAATCCGAAAGGCTTAGAAGCAGGTAAAGTTTCTGAAAACGATTATAAAGCTGCTTTCAATTACTTCTTAATTGAAGCTGACGGTAGTGAAGGTATCCATAACCCTGCTTATGCCGTACAACTGCTACAACAATCTTACAAAGCTGTAACCGGGCACGATGTACCTAACGCAGTAATTCGGTAGATGCGGTAAAAAGTCTAGCCAGCGGCAATATAACTGCCGCTGGTTTTTTGCTGGATTTACGCTAAATATAAAATACTATAGCGGTTTGCACCATTTTGATCTACAATTTAAGCTGTAGGGATCAGGAAAGAAAGGGGTTGTGGCAATGCAACTAACTAGACAGGGGGATTACGCCATCAGGACTGTGCTAGATTTGGCTCAAATGGTGCCTGGCGAATTGCAGCAGACTAAGCAGGTAGCCGCCAGACAAGAAATTCCGGAAGCTTTTTTAAACAAAATAATCCAGCTTCTAAGTAAGGCAGGTCTGGTACAAACAAGCAGAGGAGCCCAAGGAGGCGTTAAGCTTGCCAAGCCCAGCGAAGAAATTACTTTGCGTCAGGTTATAGAGGCTGTCGAGGGGCCTATTGCCCTAAACCGATGTTTGACGGGAACAGAACCGTGCCCCAGGGAGAAAAGCTGCCTGGTGCATAATTCACTGGCTCATGTACAAGATGTTTTGGTAAATGAATTGGATAAAATAACTATTGGTGCTTTGCTTGCGCAAAAATTCACATCAGAGAGTACATTGCAGAAAGATGAAGAAGTCGTATAATAAATGGTTTTTAACAAAAGTAAAAAAAGCAATAAAAGATCACGACATGTTGGCGCCTGGTGACCGTGTCGCGCTGGGGCTGTCGGGAGGAAAGGACAGCGGCACGCTGCTCTATATTATGCATTTGCTGCGGCGTTATTCGCATTGGGAATTCGAGCTGGTTCCCATTACTCTGGATTTGGGGTGGGAAGCTGATCTGACCCCTTTGGAAAATTATTGTACAAGCCTGGGGTACCAGCTGCATGTAGAGCCCACCCAGATCGGGAAGATCGTGTTTGAGTACAGGCAGGAGAAAAACCCTTGCTCGCTTTGCGCCAACCTGCGCCGCGGCGCCCTGCACAACGCTGCATTGGCTTTGGGCTGTAATAAAGTTGCCCTTGGACATCACCTGGATGATGCTATTGAAACATTTTTTTTAAACCTCATTTATGCAGGAAAAATTGGAGCTTTTCCGCCCAAAATATTTCTGGATAAGACTAAGCTGACTCTAATCAGACCCATGGTTTACCTGCCGCAGGAAACTGTGATTTCTTTGGCCAGGGCAGAAAATATACCCATAATCCATAACCCTTGTCCGGCTAACGGACACACCAAACGCCAGGAGATGAAAGAATTGGTAGCCTGCGTTCAAATGAAGTACCCTGATATAAAAAGCAAGTTTCTTTCAGCCTTTGGCAATGTAGAAATAGATAATTTGTGGCAGAACTAAGCAGGTGCCAAAAAAAAGCCCAACCTGATTCAGGTTGGGTTTGTTGGACAAACGAGGGTATCGCTTGTCAACTGTTATATATATATAAAGGCAGATAGTGGGTAGGCAACTAGTTTTGGTCAATTTTAGCCACGAGACTGGCTTCTTGGCGTTCAGAACAAGCGGGCTGGCTGGCAAACCACTCCCAATTGGAAATCAAGCTGTTGTATTTTTGCTCAATATCGGCATAACGCTCATTGAGGTTTTTGCAGCTTTCCAAGGAGAGTCTGACAACTCTTTTTTGCATGGCCGGCCCCACTTCTTTTAACACGATGGCCATAACCATTCCTCCTTAAAATATATTTCTTTCCCTCTTTGCCTACCTAATATAGCAAATACCGTGCCAAACTAAGCCAGGAAAGAAAAAATCGCAAAAAAAAAAACAAGAAAGGCGGGATATTATTGAACTTATTGAGGTTTGAGTTGGAGTAGTTGTTAGTTGTTGGTAGCTGGTTGTTAGTTACAATCAAGTTTCCAAGGTAACACAGGAACTGGGGACTAGGGACTAGTGACTAAGGACTAACGACTAATGCTCGATGCTGTCCAAAAAATTGGATTTTCTATTCATTTTTTTGGCAGATGTTGAAGCGCTTAAGCATCTCATTGAGGGTTGTGCGCTTCAGCCCCAGCAGCTCAGCGGCTTTGGCCTGGACCCAGGACGACTCTTCCAGGGCACTCATAATCAGCTCTTTTTGAAATGCTGCAACTGCCTCCTTAAATGGAAGTTTGGCGGCGGGAGAGGCGCATTTTTTAAAGGTCTGCAGTTCTGCCGGCAAATCAGTTGCTTCGATTTTCTGCCCTTCGCATAAAATCACAGCCCTTTCCAGCACATTTTCTAATTCCCGCACGTTGCCGGGCCATTCATAGTTGAGTAAGATTGCCAAGGCTTCCTGGCTGATGTCCTGGATTTTTTTACCGAATTTTATGCAGAAATTGCGTAAAAAAAGCTGTGCCAGTTGGGGGATGTCCTCAACCCTTTCCCGCAGGGGAGGCAAATTGATGGTTATAATGTTTAAGCGGTAGTACAAATCAGGGCGGAATTCTCCTCGTGCCATTGCTTCTTCCAGGTTGCGGTTCGTAGCGCTGATCACCCGCACATCCACCCGGCGTGGTTTAGTCTCGCCGATGCGCAGGAATTCCTGTTCCTGGAGCACTCTTAAGAGTTTCGCTTGCAAAGCCAGGCTGATGTCGCCTATTTCGTCGAGGAAAATGGTACTGCCGTCTGCTTCCTCAAATAAGCCCTTTTTAGCAGTAACAGCTCCGGAAAAAGCTCCCCTGGCATGCCCAAACAGTTCGCTCTCCAGCAAATTTTCCGGTATGGCAGCACAGTTGATGGAGATTAAGGGTTTTTTGCCACGGGGGCTTGCTGCGTGAATGGCCTTGGCCACCAGTTCTTTGCCGGTCCCGCTTTCACCCCTGATGAGCACAGTGCTGTCGACTTTGGCAACTTTGGCGATGAGCCTGTGCACTTCCTGCATGGCTGCACTGTCACCTACCAGCTGCCCGCCCGCAGGTTTGATTTTGACCAATTCCTGCTCCAGGCTTCTCTTTTCCCACAGCAGAGTCCTCTGGGCCAGGGCTTTTTCCACGACAACTTTAATTTCTTCAATCTTAAAGGGTTTGGGTAAATAATCGAAAGCACCTTTTTTCATAGCCAGAATAGCATTTTCCACGGTGGAGTAGCCGGTGATCATGATCACCTGAGTAGCAGAGTCCTCTTTTTTGACCTCGTCCAAAATATCCATCCCGCTGATTTGCGGCATCATTAAGTCGGTAATGACCACATCGTAACTTTGCTCCTTGATCTTATTTAAGGCGGTTTGCGGAGCTGTGGTGGTTTCTACCTGATAGCCTTCCGCTGCGAGAATTGTAGCTAAAAACTCTCCCATCCTAGGTTCATCATCAACCACTAAAATTTTAGCCAGCCTGCTCATTTTTACACCTCTTTACAGGCAGCCTTACACTAAAGGTGCTGCCTTTTCCCTCCACGCTGTCCACCAAAATATCGCCGCCATATTTTTGGATGATGCTGTAGCTAATGGCCAAACCCAGACCGGTGCCCTTGCCAATTTCTTTGGTGGTAAAAAAGGGTTCAAATATTTTGCTTAAATGCTCTGCGGGAATTCCCCGCCCAGTGTCCCGGAAATTGATTACTACTGACTTTCCCGCCTCAAACATGCTGTCAATGCTGAGTCTCCCGCTTTCTCTCATTGCTTCACAGGCATTGAGCAGGAGGTTTAAAAAAACTTGCTCTATTTCCTGTTTGTTGAGTTCTAAGTCCGGTAAACCGTCAGCCAAATTTAAAGTGATCACATGGCCGTGTAAATCATATTGGTGCTGCACCAGTTCCACTGCATGTCGGAGCAACTCATTAATGTTGCATAGTGTTATTTCCCCGGGGGCAGGTCTGGCCAGGGTTAACAAATTCCTGACAATGGCGGCGATGCGCTCCACTTCTTCGCTGATAATATCCAATTTTTGTCTCGCACCCTGGTCACCGGCCGGCAGAATATTTTTTAAAAGTTCCGTATAGCCGGAAATCAAGGATAAGGGGTTATTGATTTCATGGGCTATGCCCGCAGCCAGACGGCCTACGGAGGCCAGTTTTTCCGAGGCTAAGAGCTGGGCTTCCAACCGACGCTCCAGGGTAATATCTTCCCAGATTAAGACGGCTCCCAGGCAGCGGCCTGTATTATCCTTAAAGGGATAACCCTTGAGATTGATAAATTTGTTCCCTTGCTCCCCTGGTAAGCAGATATCCTGCACCACCACATTAACTCCTTGTTCGATGACAGTTTGAAGATGCCCTGCTATTTCCTTTTGCAGGGCAGGAGGCAGCAGTTCCAGATAATTTTGGCCAAGATAGGAGTGGATGTCTTTTGCACCAAGCAGGGAGTTAGGGTCATGGCAAGTGGTAATAATGCCCTGCCGGTTAACGACTAAAATGGTTTCAGCAATGCTTTTTACGATATTGTTGTTATACTCTTTCAAGTAGGTTAATTCCTGGTTATTTTTTTGCAGTTCGCCGATTAAATAAGGCAGGCACATAACATTTTCAGCCAATCCCTGGTACACTGCTATTGCCTTTTCCCGGCAGGTGGTATAACCGCAGGCGCCGCAGTTCAGCTCATCTTCCGGTTTGGTTTTGCCCAAGCCCTCTAAAATTGCTTTAATTTCCTCATCATTAGGCTGGGGAAAGGTGATGCTTTTGTTCTCAAATTTCCGGTTCAGGTTGAGCTTGGGAAGATGGTTGGAATCGCAGCGGCTGTCCGTGAGGAGGCCCTTATTTTTCAGGTACCAGGCAATTATTTTTTGCCGCGTGTATTTGGGCAGATCATTTTGCAGCATTGGCCCGTTGATGCAGCCTTCGCAAAAGAGGATATCCACAAACCCTGAAAAAGCTTTTCCTGACGCGGCAGCCTTTAAAAATTCCAGGCAATTCTCTTTGCCGTGAATAGCTATCAGGTCTTGATTGACAAAGTCCGGGGAAAGCCCGGCGCTGGCCAGGAGTCCCCCCGGTACAGGGTATAACCGGCCTGCGGAGGTGGGAGGATTGGAGAACCTCCCTACCGGCAAGTCGACTGGCTCCAAACCCCGTATTTGCCATAAAGTTTCCAACTCATCGAAGGTCAACACGGCATCTATGCTGCGGGGAACATTGGCATCCCTGGCTTCCTCTTTTTTAGCGATACAGGGCCCGATAAACACCACTTTGGCCTCCGGCCGCAGCCGTTTAAGATACTGTCCTGTGGCAATCATGGGGGAAACGACCGGTACAAGTTTGGGCAGCAGCTCCGGGTAGCATTTTTCCACCAAACTTACTACCGCGGGGCAGGTAGTGCTGATTAGACCTTGCGTTTCTTGCCTGCTGAAAACCAGTTCCCTGTATTTTTGGGTAACCAGTTCTGCCCCGTAGGCGACTTCGTAGACTTCTTGAAACCCCAGAAGCTTTAAAGCAGTAATGATGCTGCCGGGAGGAATGGGGTAAAATTCTACCGCAAAGGAAGGCGCCAAGCAGGCCACCGTGGGATAATGGGCCAAAAACTCTTCTACAACCGTCGCTTCGCTTTCTACCTGTTTGGCCCGCTGGGAGCATACCTTCAGACAATGGCCGCAGGAAATGCAGAGGGGTGCCAAAACCTGGGCCTGCTCGTTTTCTACTTTAATGGCTTTGACAGGACAGTTGCGCACGCAGGAATAACATTTTTTGCATTTGCCTGCTGTGGTGCTCACTACGCCCAATGGATTCACCTGCTTTCCACTAACATCTGCTATCAGCCGTCAGCTCACAGCTAGCAGCTATCAGCCGTCAGCTGTCAGTTGCCAGCCATAAGCTTTCAGCTGTCAGCTATCAGCAATTAGCCGTTGGCTTTTTCCGCAAAAGCCATACAAGCAACTGACAGCTATGGACTAACGAACGTCGACTGTTCGCTGAAGACTCGGCCAAAGCGGCTGCGAGCTGGCCGCTGACGGCTGACTGCGACTGAGGGCTGGGGTAAACTTCTTGCTGTCATTATAACATATAGGGCTAATGTTTGTGCACTATTTCACTAATGAATTATAGGTTGACAAAAACGGAGCGAGCATCGTACAGTTGTGGTGAGTGAGTACTCACCCGCACGATTAAGGAGGGAAGTTGTTAATGAATAAACAATGGCTGGCTGTAATGTTTTTGCTTCCGTTTCTTATTACCCTGGCAGGCTGCGGGCAAAAGGCGCAGGAAGAAGTTTTCAGCGGCACGGTAGAGGCCAGAGAGGTTGAAATTCAAAGCGAAGTGGCAGGGAGGATACAGGAGCTGGCTGTGGAAGAAGGCCAGAGGGTAGAAGCAGGGCAGACTGTTGCCAGGCTGGAGGATACTGCCTACCGGATTCGTCTCAAAGAAGCTGAAGCAGCTTTAAAAGCTGCTGAAAGCCGCCTGGCCGAAGCCCGTGCCGGTTCCCGGAATGAACAAATAGAACAGGCGTCAGCCCAGGTAAAACAGCTGGAAGCAAGTCTCGAAGGTTTACGGAAAAACCTGGTGCATGAAGCGCAAGTATTGGAGGATTACAAGGAGTTGCTAAAAAACGAGGGCATTACTGCAAAACAGGTTTCTGCCCAGTCAAACAAAGTGGATTCACTTAAAGCCCAGATTCAAAGCCTTGAGGCCCAGCAAGAGGCTGCCAAGGCCCAGTTAAAGTTATTGGAGCAAGGTTCCACAATTAATACTTTGAGGCAGCTAAGTGCCTTAACAGAACAGGCGGAAGCTCAGGCCGAATACGCCCGCTTACAGCTGAGCAAAACGGTTATTAAAGCACCAAGCACCGGGGTGGTTGTACGTAAAAATATTGAAGCAGGGGAGCTGGTAAACGCGGGAAGCAGCCTGGTTACTCTGCTACAGCCGGAAAAGTTATGGGTGAAAATTTTTGTCCCCGAGCAAAAATTAAGCCTTGTGAGCCTCGGCCAAGAAGTGGAGGTTGCAGCCGATGCCTATCCGGACCGAAACTTTAAGGGCAAAATCACTCAGAACGCCACGGAGGCTGAGTTTACTCCCAAAAATATGCAGACTAAAGAGGACAGGGTCAAGCTCACTTTTGCAGTTAAAGTGGAACTTTTAGACGGGCAGGGCCAGTTAAAGCCTGGCATGCCGGTGGATGTGGCACTTACCCGGGAAAAGGCAGGGAAATAACATGAAGATGGCTATTGAATGCAGCGACTTAACCAAACGCTTTGGCTCCTTGCTGGCGGTTGACCATATTAGCCTGTCCGTACCCCAAGGAGCAATTTTTGGCTTTCTCGGTCCCAACGGCTCGGGCAAATCCACCACCATCCGCATGCTCTGCGGAGTTTTAACGCCGACTTCCGGCAGCGGCAGGGTATTGGGATATGACCTGGTAACTCAGGCGGAGGCCATTAAACAGCGCATTGGCTACATGTCCCAGAAGTTCAGCCTGTACACGGATTTGACGGTGGGGGAGAATTTGGATTTCTATGCGGGTATTTACGGGCTAAGCGGTGCTGCTGCCAGGAAGCGTAAAGGAGAGCTTTTAGCCATGGCGGAGTTGACAGGTCGGGAAAAACAGCTGGCGGGAACCCTATCCGGGGGCTGGAAACAGCGACTTGCCCTGGCTTGTGCCCTACTGCACGAGCCGGAGCTATTAGTGCTGGATGAACCCACCGCCGGGGTGGACCCCGTGTCGCGCAGGATTTTTTGGGAGATAATCCGCGGTTTGGCTAAAGAGGGAATAACTGTCTTAGTCAGCACGCACTACATGGATGAAGCCGAAACCTGCGACTATATTGGTTTCATTTTCTTTGGCAAGCTTATGGGCTGTGGCACACCGGCTGAACTTAAAAAGGCATCAGGACATGCTACGCTGGATGATGTCTTTATCGAGTATGTCAAAGAGGGCCAGAGCCAGGGGCGGGGGGTAATAGCCTATGCGGGTAAAAAATAGGTTTTGCTTTAGCTTCAAAAGGCTGTTGGCAATAGTGAAAAAAGAGGTAATTCAAATCCGCCGCGATCGTCCAAGCCTCGCTATCGCTGTGGCTATGCCTCTGATGATGCTATTTTTGTTCGGTTACGCGGTCAATACCGATGTGGACCATTACAGTACGGCAGTCTGGGACCAAAACCGGAGCCAGGAATCCAGGGCAATGCTGCGCACTTTTGCCAACACCAGCTATTTCGATTTGAATTATTATGCAGATGGTTATGACCGGTTGGAAGCGTTAATAGATTCCGGCAAGGCGAAGATAGCCATCATCGTACCTCCCGATTTTAGCAAAAAGCTTGCCAGGAAGGAAAAAGCTAAAGTGCAGGTTTTAATTGACGGCACAGATCCCAACGTTGCCAGAACCGCCTTGGCTACTGCCCAATTAGTGGCCAGGGCCTATGGGGGAAGGCTGCAGGCAGAGCTGACTCCTGCTGCTTTAGCGGGGAGTATGCCGGGAGGGCTGGAGGCAGAAACCAGAGTACTGTACAATCCCGAAATGAAAAGCCTGGTCTTTAATATTCCGGGTTTAATAGGTCTGATTATGCAAAACGTAACTGCCATGCTTACCGCTTTTGCCAAAAGAGCGTGGCACCATGGAGCAGCTGGTGGTTACCCCCATTCGACCGGGTGAGTTGATTCTGGGCAAGCTCATACCCTATGTGGGCATAGGACTTTTCTCCTTTACATTGGTATTGCTGGTAGGAATCAATTGGTTCGGAGTTCCTGTACAGGGCAGTTTAACCCTATTATTCCTGCTGTCCTTATTATTCCTAGTAACCACCTTAGCCATCGGGCTTCTAATTTCTACACTTGCCCAGACCCAGCTGCAGGCCATGCAACTGACTTTTTTGCTGATCCTGCCCAGCATTTTATTGTCGGGTTTTATTTTCCCCCGGGAGACCATGCCTTGGGTCATTCAAGGAATAGGGGGATTATTTCCGCTGACATATTTTTTGATCATTCTGCGGGGTATTTTCTTAAAAGGTTTGAGTATAGCATACCTGTGGCAGGAAACATTGATTTTATCCGCCTTTGCCTTGCTTTTATGTATCATGGCCATGGCCCGGTTCCGTAAGACGGTTGATTAATGGAGGTAGCAACCGGTGCAAGAATACGAGGACTTTATAAAAAAACTTTTGGAAGAGTATATGCTGAGCGAGGAGGACATGACTCCCAGTCAGAAAAAGATTGCGGAAGCAGCCTTAAGGCTCTTTGCGGAGAAAGGGTTTGAAGCCAGCACCACCAGCGAAATTGCCAAAGCCGCGGGAGTGGCGGAGGGTACAATTTATAAATATTTTAAGACTAAAAAAGACCTACTTTTTGCCTTGGTAATTCCCACCATAATCCGTATGGCAGGCCCGGTCCTGTTGAGAGATGTGGAGGCTATTGCCAAACTGAAGGATCTCAGCACAGAAGAGCTTTTAGGACGGCTGATGCTCAACCGCTTGCAGTTGGTGCAACAAAACTGGGCAGCTTTTAAAGTCGCCTTGCAGGAAATGCAGTACCATCCCGAGCTGAAGGATGCTTTGGTCAGCCATGTTGCGGCCAAAGGCAGGTTGATTGTAAACAGCTTGCTGGCGGAAAAGGTTGAGTCGGGAGAGTTGAGGAATTTAAACCTGGACTCCATGACCAGAGTATTGGTCTCACTGCTGGCAGGATATATTTTTGCTAAGCAGATGTTTTCAGAGGAGGCGCAAGACTGGAATGATACGGAGGAAATCAAGCTGATGGTGGATATTTACCTAAACGGTGTGAAGAAACGGGATCAGTAATAAATTTTGGAGATATGACGTTTTCTGTTATCAATTATGATGATTTTGTGAAATTTTTTTCTAGAATTTGTGAAGAATTTAACGTCAAATATGTTATAATGATAAGTGAAAACAATAACCTTCACAAAGGAGTTGGGGAAATTGGCTAAGGAAGTATTTAAAGCCACAGTGAACTGGCAGTCAGGGCTGGCTTGCGAGGCCGACGCCCGTGGTTTCAAGGTTACCATGGATGAGCCTGCGGAACTGGGCGGAACAAACACTTCCATGAACCCTGTTGAGCTCTTGTTGTCTGCGCTGGGCGGATGCATTACTATTTGTGCCGCTGCCTTTGCCCCAGCCTGCAAAGTCAATTTAATTGATTTTTCCGTTGATTTGGAAGGGGATCTGGATCCCGACGGTTTCCTGGGCAAGAACCCCAATGTGCGCACCGGCTTTTCCGATATCCGCTACAAAATGCATATTAAGACCGATTCTCCCAAAGAGAATGTAGAAAGGCTGGTTAAAGCCATTAAAAAGGTTTGCCCTGTTTCCGACACCCTGAAAGGTGTACCCGTTTCAGGCGATTATGAATTGGAGGCAGTTGAACAATCTAAAGTGAGTTAATGTGTAAGGCCCACCACGAAACAAGGTGGGCTTAACTTTTATATGCTCCAATGATGACCAGTAAAAATGATTGACTTAGCAGACCCTCATGACGCTAATAGAGTAGACGCCCATGCTTATCGTCAGCACCAGCAGTACAATGAAAACTAGGTAAACGTTTATGTCCGTGGAAGCGACCTTTGTCTGAATCCTTAGAGCACCCTGCGAGTCGAGGACTGAAAGCGGACGAGCAGCATGGACTGAGATGAGCGGTGGAGCGACAGGACGTCGCGTCACCGCGTGCCGCTGGAAGTCCGGCACCGAGCAGTTGGTGCTCTTGATTCAGACAGCGGGAGCGACAGGACATAAACGTTATAGCTATTTTTGAGATAGACTATATTGCAAAAACCATTTAGCTTTATTCTTTTTTGTGGCAAAATTATACTAAAAACCAGAGGAGTGTTCTGAGTGAAATTTGCTTATCCGGAGCGGTTATATTTTGCCAACTTGCCTACCAGGATTGACAGACTGAAAAGGCTGGAGCGGGAATTAGGGGGTCCTGAGCTCTACATTAAACGGGATGACGAGACGGGGTCGGAAGTATCGGGCAACAAAGTGAGGAAACTGGAGTTTGCATTGGCGGAAGCGCTGGGCCAAAAGGCTGATGTCCTGGTAACCTGCGGCGGCCTGCAGTCCAACCATGCCCGGGCCACGGCTGCCTTGGCGGCCAAGTTGGGGCTCAAATGCTATTTAATATTGCGCGGCAGCCCTGAGGCGGAAATTGAGGGCAATTACCTGCTGGACAAAATCTTGGGGGCCAGGATTAAATTTATAACCAAAGAAGACTATCGGGACCGGCTCCCACAGATTTTTGCTGAAGTAGAAGCTGAATTGAAAGCTGAGGGGCACAACCCTTACTTAATTCCGGAAGGGGGGTCCAATGGCATCGGTACGTTCGGCTATTTCCTGGCGGCCCAGGAAATCGTTCAGCAGCAGGAAGATTTGGGGCTGAAGTTTGACCATGTAGTGGTCACGGTCGGTTCAGGAGGTACCTTTGCCGGGCTTTTGGCGGGATTCAGAGCATTGCATAGCCCGATTAGCCTCAAGGGGATAAATATTTCGGCTGATGCCGGCTTTTTCGTAGAGCGGATTTGGGGCATTTTGCAGGACAGCTACCGCTATTTGCCGGAACCGCTGGAGATTGCAAAGAGCGATATTCGTATCATCGACGGATATGCAGGCTTAGGCTACGCCTTAAGCCGCGCGGAGGAGATTGACTTAATCCTGAAACTGGCAAGGATGGAAGGCGTTATTCTCGACCCGGTCTACACCGGCAAGGCCATGTACGGCTTGGTGGAGGAAATCAAAAAAGGCACCTTCAAAAAAGGAGAAAAAGTGCTCTTCATTCATACAGGTGGTCTGGCCGGTCTTTTTGGGTTTAAGCATTATTTTATATAAATAAACAAGTTCCCATACTATTTACTGGAGTACAGATAGTTGCATAATTTTTATACTAAATGGCTGTCCAATAGGAAGAATACAGCAGGAAAGTTTATATGCCATCTAGTATATTTGTTAAAGTATTTTAGTAAGGAGTGTTTACAATGTGGTCAATTTTTAAAAGCAATGATGTAGTGAATTTTGCCGTACAGGTAGAAAAAAACGGACGGGAGTTTTACAAAAAGCTGGCTGAAAATGTGATTGATGCCAAAGCAAAAGACCTTTTGCTCTTTTTGGCAGAGGAGGAAGCCAAGCACGTAGGTGATTTTGAGCGTATCCTTGCCGGGCTGGGAGAGTATCATTCACCGGAAAGCTATCCCGGTGAATATGAAGAATATTTGAAGGCCCTGGTGGAGAACCATGTGTTTCATAAAGGGCTGAACTTTGAAGACCTGGCCCCACAAATGGCTGATGCGGGAAAAGCCATAGATATGGCCCTGCGGTTTGAAAAAGACTCCATCCTATTCTTTAACGAGATGAAAAATTTTGTGCCCCAGGGCGAGCATGAAGCTATTGATAAGCTTATTGCCCAGGAAAGGGAACATATTAAAAAGCTCAGCCAAATGAAAAAAGAACTATAACCGGGCTGTCTGATGTTTTTCACAACTTTTAGCCCGCATGTATTATGGAGCGGGACTGGTTTCCTCAGCCGTCGGCAGCTTGCTGCCGGTAACGGTGTAGGAGCTTATTAATTGGGGACATTCCTCAACAAAAGTGAACAACATGCATAAGAGGTGTGTCCCCTGACCACTGCACGAAATAATACATGCGGGCTTTGTCTACAGGCTTACTTAGGTATTGGATAAGTAAGTTTTTTTATACTCTTTTATATTCAATGTGGTATGATTTTTATAGAAGAATTTTAATTTTACTAAATTTGCTGTCAGCAATTGAAAGGAAGCGCATGCCATGTATGATCTGGTCATCAAAAACGGAGTAGTTCTGGATGGAACAGGAGGTGAGCCGCGGAGGGTTGATGTTGGAATTGCAGCCGACAAAATCAGTGCCCTTGGGCCCGATTTGGGAGACCAGGGGCGGCAGGTGATAGATGCAGCCGGCTTGCTGGTGGCGCCAGGCTTTATTGATGTACACAGCCATTGTGACTTGCTGCCTTTTATGGTAGGGCAGATCAAATACTCCAGAGTGCTGCAAGGGGTAACCACAGAGCTGGTGGGGCAGTGCGGCCTGGGTCCGGCTCCATATCTGGAAGAAAATATGCAAAACTTTCGCCAGTACCTGAAAGCCATTCTGGGCAGTCCGGAGGTGGACTGGAATTGGCGGCGTTTTTCCGGCTACCTGGAGGCTTTGTCCAAAGCCAAAAAACCTCATAATGTGGCTGCCCTCGTTTCCCATGGTGCAGTCCGTGCCCAGGTGCTGGGTTTGGGGGATGTGCAGCCCACAGAAAATGACATCGCCCATATGCAAGCTATAGTCAGAGAGGCCATGGAGGATGGGGCACTGGGCATTTCCTTTGGCCTGGCGTATTTGCCCGGAGTTTTTGCCCCGAAAGAGGAGCTGGTAGCTTTGTGCCGGGTAGTGGCTGAATATGACGGGATAATGATGGTCCATATCCGCAGCCACTCCCGTCAGGTAGTGGAAGCAATGCAGGAAGCCCTGGATATTGCCCAGGCCTCTGGGGTGAGGCTTCAGATATCCCATATGCGCTCTTATGCCAACCGCCGCTTCGGTATCAGCGGCGGACAACTGTTGGAAATGATTGATTCCGCCAGAGAGCAGGGAGTGGACGTCACTTTCGATCAACATCCTTATTTAGCGGGAAGTACCCTTTTAACCCAAATACTGCCTCCCTGGGCAAAAGCAGGGGGCGGACAGCAGATAGTCAACCGTCTAAGGAACAGGGATGTGCTGGAGAGGCTGCGATATGACCTGTACAACTCTGATTGTAGCTACCCCGGCTGGGATAATTTTGTGGGCATGGTAGGTTGGGAAAATATTCTGGTTAGTTCGGTGCAAAAACCGGAAAATAAGCATTTGCAGGGTAAAACCATGGCTGAAATTGCTGAGGAACTAGGTGTGGATGCGGTGGAAGCTGCTGCTCGCCTTTTAATCAGTGAGAACGCGGAGTGCTGTATGGTAATGTTGAATTTGTTTTCTGACCAGGACATTATCGAACTTGTCAGCCATCCATTAAGCCAAATTGGGTCCGACGGCATCCCTACCGGAACTCCTCACCCCCGGTTGTACGGTACCTACCCGAAATTTTTAGGGACATATGTGCGGGACAAAAAGGTGATGAGCTGGCCTGAGGCTATTAAGCGGTTGACGGGCGACCCTGCCACGCGGTTAAATCTGAGGGACAGAGGTTTTTTAAAAGCAGGGCTGGCTGCTGACATTGTAATTTTTGACCCTGAAGCGATCAATGATAAGGAGGACTACAGCAACCCGGCTCAAATACCGGAGGGCATCAGCTATGTAGTGGTTAACGGTAGAATAACGGTGCAAAAGGGGAAGATAGCAGCGGAAGATGCAGGCCAGGTAATCAGCTGTCTCTAATAAGGCAATCAAGATTTAACTGATATTAAACTTAACAAACAAAATTAAATCTTAACAAAATCTTAACACAAATTTAAATATCACTGTGCTATAATAACACCAGATGAAGTAATATTTAATCCAAGGTTGAAGCACTGGCCTTTGTTTAGACGCATTAATGACCTCCCACAAAAATCACACTACTATTTGCAGCAGTAAATGTGCTTGTTTATGACTCACTGAATTAAGCAACCGACAAACTACAGTTCACAGTAGCAACTGTACTTTAAATCTGGCAACATACGATGTAACCAACGCAGCACTGTCCGCAGCAAGAGATGCAGTTATATTTCTTAGCCCCTGACGGGGCTGAAAATAACCGGCGATTGCCGGTTTATATAAATTTTAACAAGAGCAAGCGTAACGCTTGCTCTTTGCATTACCTCCCCGTTTTTTGCTTTGACAAGGCTTGTCTTAAGTTGACTCTAAACAAATTTAACCTGTCCGTTTTCCAGGCTGGCCACCTGTACTAAGGATTCAACTCGGATTCCCTTATCCCTTAAGGCTTGGCCCCCGCTCTGGAATATTTTTTCAATCACAATTCCCACGCCTACCAGGTGGGCGCCAGACTGCTCAATAATATTTAACAGTCCCGAACTGGCTTCGCCTGTAGCCAGGAAGTCATCGATAATTAATACATGGTCATCGGGCTGCAGATAAGCATCCTGTACCACAATTTCTACCGGCTCCTGGCGGGTGTAGGACTGCACTTTACCTACATATGAATTGTTGGGAATAGTGGACGGTGTTTTTTTCTTGGCAAAGACAACGGGAACTTTCAGTACCAACCCGGTCATCAACGCCGCGGCGATGCCTGAAGCTTCTACAGTTAAAACCTTGGTAATTTTGCAGTCGCTAAAACGGTTCTTGAATTCTTCGCCGATAGCCAGCATCAAGACCGGATCTATCTGGTGGTTAAGAAAAGAATCCACTTTCAGGATGGAATCGGAAATTACTTTGCCCTCATGGCGAATTCTGCTCTTCAAGAGTTCCATCAAACTAGCCCCCATAACCGAATATTTATATAAATATTATAATCAAATGTTCGGAAAATGCAATTGTCATCCTCCTCTAAAAGGTAATTTAATTGTTGAAATCTTAGCGCGAGGATACCCTAAAAATTCAATTATTTCCGAAATTAATGTTTGACTTTATCCGTGCGCCGGTTATACAATACTAATAAAAACTACGGAGGTTGACTATGTTACATACCCTAGCGCTGTTGGTTGTCAACAGACCGACGGTTTTATCCCATATCTCCAGTCTTATAAGCCGGAGAGCATATAACATTGAAAGCATTGCGGCCGGACCTACCGAAGATGCAAAAGTGACACGGATCACCCTGGTAGTGGAATGCGAGGAAGATGAGATCGACCAGGTCATCAAGCAGCTTTCCAAGCTGGTCGATGTGATTCATGTCAGCAATTTGACCGCCACCCCCTCGATTATCAGGGAACTGGCCATGATCAAAGTAAAGGCCCTTCCGGAGCGGCGTACCGATATCGTGGATATCGTCAATATTTTCCGGGCTAAGATTGTAGACGTGAACCGGGAGACAATGGTCATTGAGCTTACCGGCGAATCGGACAAAATAGACGCCCTGTGCGAGGTTTTGCAAGAGCATGGCATTATTGAAATTGTTCGCACGGGCAAAATCTCCCTTTCCAGGGGGCCGGAGGCTGTCAAACACCATATCGAATGAGTCAGGGGACGGTTCTCTGACTCATAGCCTGGGCTCATCTATCAGACAAAGCCCGCATGTATTATGGAGCGGGACTGGTTTCCTCAGCCGTCGGCAGCTATGCTGCCGGTAACGGCGTAGGAGCTTGTCCAGAGCGAAATAATACATGCGAGCTGATAGTAGTTTGTCGACTGTCTGAAAGGCCCGGGTATATCCCGGGCCTCTTGGAGCTTTTTTAAGTTCTACGCGCTCTCAGCAAAAATATTTTCCTCTTTTATGCCTTTCTGCTTCAAGGTTTTCATTGTGGCGTTCACCATAGGCTTTGGTCCGCACATATAAACCTTGTATCCGTCCAAGCCCAGGGTATCCATCACATCGGTGACGAAACCTCTGTGTCCGGTCCAGCCTTCCTCGGGTACAGCCACTGTTTTTAAATATTCAAAATTACTGTGTTTTTTGGCCAGCTCCTGGAAGTAATCGTCGTAGATGAATTCATTTTCCTTATTGACGCCGTATATCAATTTAACACTTTCCACGGAGCTGTGGTTTTCCAGCAGATCCCTGACGATGGGGACAAAGGGGGTGATGCCTATTCCGCCTGCTACCAGCAGTACCTTTGGTGTATTTTTATCCACCACCAGTTCTCTGCCCATGGGACCTTCCAGTTCAACTATATTTCCTGCTTTGAAGTTCTCAAAAATCAGGTTTGTGCCGAAACCATCGGCCATCTTTTTAACGGTGATGCTGACTCTTCTGCCATCCTCGTTGTAGGAGGAGATGGAATAGGCTCTGAACATCACCGGATCATCCATGATTTTAACCAGAATAAATTGCCCTGCCTTATATTCTACCCGCTCCGGCTGAATAAATTTAAAGGTATATTCGTTAATGTCGGGGGCCAAAGGAGTAACCTTTTCCAGCTGTAAACTTTTAATTTATCTACTCCAAAACCGGAGTAGATTTTTCATTTTCTATTTACCTTTAAGGCTAAGCATCCCTAATTTTATTTGATATAATTTTGTCAAAGTGAATTAGGGTGAGCATCTTGCAAATACTTTACGACTTTAAAATCAGTATGACCAAATACATTAAACTAGGCATAGAGAATCATTTCCCGGCATTTGAAGTATGCCCTAGCTGCAAAGCTAAAGTAAAACTAAAAAGGCATGGCTTTTACTGGAGATATATACACCTCATAAAGAAGGCAGTAAAAGTACCGGTTTGCAGGTATTTCTGCCCCTCCTGCTGTAAAACTATTTCCCTGTTGCCGATCTTCCTATTACCCTACTATCAGCTACCTCTAAGAGTGATTATGAAATTAATCCAATGCGCTGCATCAGGTAAACAGGTTCTTCTAAACCTGAAACGCCAGCATCTACAGTTCATTAAAAAAGATTTATGAATAAATTAAACTGGATAGAGGCCGTTTTAGGGATAAGGGTTACGGCGGTTATATTATGCAGGATAAAAAAGAAAAAGCCATGAAGCTCATGGATTTGATTAACACTGCAGCCACAGTGGAAACCTTCAGCCAAAGGTTTCATAATCACTTCCTAAGAGCGTTCATGGCCCAACCAAATGCAAATTAATTTTACTACAAAAAGCGTTAAAAATTAAGTTAAATCTTGAACCACATAACTTTTGCGTGGAGCCACGGTCTTTCTTCCTCTAAAATGTTTTTGAGAGTTTCTAGCCGGCTAGCTACAAAAAACATTATGAGGAGTAAGAAAAAATGGATGAAAAAGAAAGAGAAGCAGTTGCCCTATTTCGTTACGGCCTAATTGCGCCCATTTTAAATGGACAGGTTACCAGTCAAAAAGACTATCTAGCTCAAATTGCTAGTCACCCCCATGATGTGCCCCACTACGGCGTAAAAGAATTTGCCCCTAAAACGATAGAATTTTGGGTTAAAGCATATCGTAGATGTGGTTTTGAGGGATTAAAGCCTAAGGGTCGGTCTGATAAAGGTTCTGTAAGAAACATCCCGAAGAATTGAAAGAAAAAATTTTGGCTTTGCGTAGCGAACATCGGGAACTGAATGTAACGTTGTTTTATGAAAAACTGGTTAAAGATGCACTCTTTTTGCCTCAAAATATCTCATACTCGACCCTATATAGGTTTCTAAAAAATGAAGGGCTGGTAGGGAAAGTAGAAACTAAATCTCCCGACAGAAAAAGATTCAGTTATGAAGAAGTGAACATACTTTGGCAAGGCGATATGGCAGTAGGCCCCTATATTATTGTTTCCGGTAAAAAGGTTAGGACAAATCTATTTGCTTTTATTGATGATTGTTCAAGGCTTGTTCCCTATGCTGAGTTCGTTTTATCCGAGAAATTTGATTCCCTAAAGCATGTGTTTAAAGAAGCATTAATACGTAGAGGCATTCCTAAGATGATCTATGTGGATAACGGTAAAGTATACAAATCGGACCAGTTTAGCATAGCATGTGCTTCGTTAGGTATCACCTTAATTCATACCAAACCCTATGATGCGGCAAGTAAAGGGAAAATCGAACGTTTTTTCGGTACCGTACGCCAGAGGTTCTTGCCTACTTTAACTAAAGATGCTCTTACTTCAATCGAGACCTTAAACCAAGCCTTTTGGCGTTGGCTGGAGGAAGATTATCATCGAAAGGTTCATTCCGCTCTTGAGATGAGCCCACTAGACATGTTTATGTCTCAGTTTAGCCGGGTAAAAATGATAGATAACCCCAAAGCTTTGGACGCCCTTTTCTTAAAAAGAGAAAAGCGTAAGGTTAAGCATGATGGCACTATCTCAATTAATTCCTTGCTTTTTGAAGTGCCTCCCCAGTTTATTGGGCAACAAATCGAGGTTCGTTTTGATCCTGAAAAACTAGAACAGGTGTTTATCTATGTAGAGGGGAAAGAAGTGGCCAAAGCTTTGCCTGTAATTTACAGTGATAACGCCAGAATTAAAAGGGAAAAAAGGCAAAAGGAAAAAGAAGAAGCCGCGCTATCCTTTCAGGAAATGTATGATTCCAGGGAGGGAACATAATGTATAGAGCATTTTACTCTCTAAGCAGAAAACCATTTACCAAAGAAATTGAGACAAAGCACCTTTTTCCCTCTAAAAGCTTTACTGAATTAATGGCACGGCTTAATTACCTTAAAGATTCAAGGGGCATTGGGGTGGTAGTGGGTGAGCCTGGTGCCGGTAAAACTTCTGTCCTCAGAAACTTTGCTTTAAGCTTAAATCCCTCACTTTACAAAGTTATTTATTTTCCTTTGTCTACAGGTACGGTGATGGATTTTTACCGGGGACTGTGCTATGGGCTAGGTGAAGAACCTACCTTTAGAAAAGTTGATCTATTTAAGCAAATTCAAGAGGGAGTAACCAGCCTATTTTATAAGAAAAAAAGATAACTCCTGTATTTATTCTAGATGAAATGCAGTTATCTAACAACAAGTTTCTAAATGACTTAAGCATCCTGTTTAATTTTACAATGGATTCGGATAATCCGTTTATTTTGGTATTGGCGGGATTGCCTTATCTACTGGATCGTTTAGCTTTATCCCATAATCAGTCGTTAAATCAGCGTATTATCATGCGTTACAAGGTCACACCCTTAGATAAAGAAGAGGTGAAAAACTATATCTTACATCACCTGGAGTTAGCAGGTGCTAAATTTGAAATATTTTCTCCACAAGCAGTGGAGGCTATTGCCACCCGTTCTAGGGGATGGCCAAGACTCATCAACAATTTAGCTACTAACTGCCTGCTTTATGGGTGCCAGAAAAGACTTGAATGTATTGATGAAGAGGCGGTAATTAAATCTGCTCAGGAAGCAGGTCTTTAAACTTAAGAACTACGGCTGCTTAAAAAAACTGGGCAGATTGATAGATTAATTCGCCCTGCTGCTAAAGAAAATGGTATGTGAGGCTTATGATATGACAAAGCCACATATCCTTCACTGTTAGGCATCTGCCCGAGGAGGGAGGCTTAAATTAAAATGCTAAAACAAGGTAAACTATTATACTCTAGCCAAAAGGACCGTTGGGAGATCCATGGAATAGACGACGAACCTTTCTCTCTACACTGTGGGGAATGCTTTGAGATTAAGGTTGGGGAAACATTCTTGCCTTGTCGTATTGAAATAGATAGGGATTGGGTATTGTACTTTGCTAACTCTATGTTTTATCTGCATCCGGCATCAAGGTACAGTGTAAGAGGGGTTTAGAAAGAGTGATTCTTGGCAGAGGAATATATGTCAGAATGCGGTTAGGGGCATCCTAGCTGCATTTTTTTTTTGGCAAAAATCTTAACTAAAATACTGTGACTATGTGAAAAAATTTTGCCCATTTGGCTAATTTATTTCGCAAAAACCGATAAATTCAAGCTAATTTTAATCCATTTTATTTTGCAAAATGTCATCCCTTTTAATTTGCAAATTCACACCAGCAGTGCCGTAATTTTTCTGCGTTTTTCAAAGCCGCTGTTATTGGTAGAGGCTTTGATTGACAATGCCTGCTCGGTATTAGCCAGGGAAAGGATTCCGGCGGGGCAGTTGGCTACACAGGTGGAACACCTGATGCAGTTTTCATTTTCGAACTGGTTATTCCCTGAAAAATTCAGGTACGGTTTTAACTGCATGGGACAAACTCTGGAGCATTTGCCGCATTTGTGACACTGTTCTATTGCGGCCACAGATACCTTTTGGTCAGTCTTTCCATTGAGTCCGGCTATTTTCCCTAATTTATAAGCCAGCTGTTCCATGGTGCCCATTGGGCAAAAAGAACACCAGGACCTGGGGTTGACAAAGAGTGCCAGGATAGTTCCCACAGTAGTCGGAATTAGATAATTTACGGCAAATACGAAACCCAGTTTATCGATAAATGTCATGGTGCCCCAGAGAGCGGACACTTTGATCAGCCTGCTGGTAAACATGCTCATATACCAGATAAAGAAAAGCACTTTCAGGGTCTTGGACTTAAACAATTTAGGGATACTACTGTTGGGGGAAAATTGTAAAATAATTGAATCAAACAAGCTGCCGTGGGGGCAGAGGTTGCCGCACCAATATTTTCCTTTAAAAAACCCCAGGGTTACAAGTGAGAGCATGATAGGAATCAAAAGTAACCCTAAGCGGGGATAAAAGAGGCCCCCAAAGGCGATAAGGGGTACCAGGGTCCAGGAAATCCTTTTAAATTTATTAAAGACCCTGTTGGTTTTAATGTAAAACGTCGGTGTCTTATTCATGCTTTACCTCCTATCCATATATTCAAATAATACAATAATCGGATATAATTATATACTCTTGGGTGGTGAACTGTAAATAGGAGACAAGCTGAATTTGTTCTTGGGGTAATATTTATATTGGCGCTCCAATTCCAGTTTCCGACAGTTTTTTATATCCAGGTTGAGAAAAATGCCGGGCTTGGAGCCCGGCACAAAATCACTTTACAACTTCTTTGTATAAAGTCGGTAGCGTTTGGCTGCTTTACTGCCTATATCTTCCTGAATTAATTTATTGACCGCTTTGTTATGCTCTTCCACATAAGAGAGCTCGGCACAGGTCAGCCCTGCATTGAGGGCAGTCTGCATTATTTCCATAATCAAAATGGCGCTTATACCCAGGTGGTTGAATTCAGGGTGAACTGCTAAGAGTGCCAACCTTAAGCAGTGGGTGGGGGGATGGGGAATTGCCATGCACATGCCTGCCGGGACCCCATTTGCTTCAGCAAAAAGGAAATACTCCGGTTTAACTTGCCGGCGGTGCATGGTGATGATGTACTTGACTTCGTCCATAGTTAAGGGGACATGTCCCCAGTTTTGGACCATAGCAGAGTTATAGATGCTTAGGAATGCTTTTGCATCGTCATCTGCCTTGCGATATCTGATTGGCCTGATGGTCAAATTTTTAGCTCGCTTCAAACGGGCGCTGATGCGCAGCAGGCGCTGGGAAACGGGCTGATTGCTTTGCCAGGAGTAGGAGAACAAATCTAAAAATTTACTATAACCGGATTGTTCGATTAGCTTTTGGTAGCAAGGTTGATTAAAAGTCAGGTAGAAATAATTAGGTAAGGCATAGCCTTCGATTAAAAGTCCCAGGTTATCACTGGGAGTTAGATCCACAGGCCCTATGATTTCTTCTTTTCCTCTTTGTTTTAGCCATTCTTCCGCTGCCCGAAACAAGGCGCCTGCTACTTTCCTGTCATCTATAGTTTCCCAGAAGCCGAAAAAACCTGTTTTTTCCCTCGGAAAATGCTCATCTATGGATGCAACTATCCTGCCTACGGGATTCTCCCCCTGAACAGCAAGAAAAGGCTGCCAGGCGATATGCCGGAGAAATGGGTTTAGGTTTGGATTAAATTTATCTTGAAGTACCCTGGGAGGCAGTATTTTGCTCCTTTCATTTTCAGGGTACAGCAGCAGCGGTAATTGCAAAAAAACTTTAAAATCATGATAGCCCTTCACCGGAATAATTTCAACTGACATCTTTTTTCCCCCTTTTTAACCAGCTTATGTTTAAAAAGGAGTGTTTGCCAGCCGTAATAAAAAAACCGCACAATGTACGGCTAAGCTAGTTTGAAATAATGTTCATTTTGCTGCTGGTGCTGCTAAGCAACTGGGGGTTCATCTACACAACCAACAACTAGCAACTAACAACTAACAACTAACAACTAACAACCAATAATTAACAACTGTCTTTAAAGCTGTCCGGTCAAAGACTGCACAATTAAACTGGTAACAGCCACCACGAACCAAACTGCCAATCCCAGAAGCAGGGGCTTGACGCCTGTTTTTACAAACTTGCGGAAATCTGCGTTTAAGCCGACGGCTGCCAAAGCCATGGTAATCATGAACTTGCCTAACTTAGTCAGGTAATCCGCTCCGGGGCCGCTGATAATGCCGGCAGTGTTTAGCAGTGATGCTACCAGGAACCAGACGATAAACCAGGGTATAAGTTTTTTCAGCGAAAATGCTACTCCGGAACCGCTGTTTGTCCTTCTCTTGTGCAAAGCGGTAAATAGAGCAAATAAGGCTGCAATGGGAATGATCATGGTAGTCCTGGTTAATTTGACTATAGTGGCGTACTCCCCGGCAGCCTGGCTGTAAGAATATCCTGCAGCCACCACCGAAGAAGTGTCGTTGATTGCAGTTCCGGCCCATAACCCGAAGGAACTGTCGGCAAAACCTAAGAGGTGGCCAATAGGGGGGAAGATTAACACCGCAATTACGTTGAACAAAAAGATGGTGGAAATCGAATAGGCTACTTCCGTATCATCGGCTTCGATAACAGGCGCAACGGCAGCAATGGCTGAACCGCCGCAGATGGCAGTGCCTGTACCGATTAAGCTGGTCAGCTTCCAGGGTATGTTAAAAAGCCTGCCGAGAGTGAAAGCAGCGACAAATGCCGAGCAGAGAGTGGTGACCATTACAGCAAATGATTCAGCGCCAGCCTGCCAAACCTGGCCCAGGCTTAAACCTCCGCCCAAGGCAATGATGGCCCACTGTAGGATTTTTTTGGAAGTAAAAGCAATTCCGGTGCCGGCGAATCCGGGAACGCCCATTGTATTGCGGATAATCATACCTATAATAATGGCAAATACCGGTCCCCCGATTAAAGGAAACTGGCGTCCCAGAAAGGCGGCAATAACAGCCAGAGCAAAACAAAAACATACTCCGGGGGCGATGCTTTTTTTGTTGTCCACCATTGCAACAGTTGCGTTATTTTCCATTATACACGTCCTTCCTGTTCAGTATAGTTTATTGTCGTCGTTAATAGCATAACATTAATTAAGTGTAATAAAAAATATTAAATAATAATAAAGTCCATAAGCAAAGTTTATAATACAAAATTTTGGCGCTGTTAATCCAGGGGCAGTTCTAACATTTTTTTTATTGCGCTGGAACGCAGCAGTTCAAGAAAAGCATCAACTGTCACAGTGCGAAATTTGTTTTTATTATAAAAGATGTTCAGAGAACGTGGGAACCGGACATTTTTAATCCTGACAACTTTTAAAAGGCCGAATTTGATTTCTCTTTGAATTGTGCAAGCTGACACAATAGAGATGCCTAACCCGGATAAAACAGCTTCTTTAACGGACTGGGTGCTCCCCAGTTCCATGGCTATCTTGATTTTAGCAGGATCAACCCCTGTTTCTTTTAACCTTGCCTCCATGACCATCCTGGTCCCGGAGCCCGATTCGCGTAAAATTAAAGACTCTTGCAAGAGCTCGTTCAGTTCAATTTCCTTTCTTTTAGCCCAGGGGTGGGCAGGAGGGACGATTATAACCAGTTCATCCCGTAAAAACTCTTCCTTTATTAGATTGGGGTGATCTACGGGACCTTCGATAACCCCTAGATCCAAGTTATTTTCCAGTAATTTTTGCATAATTTGTTCAGTGTTGGCTATTACCATGCTGAAGTTAACGTTAGGGTGGTCTTTTACGAAGAGGCCGATGACTTTTGGCAGCAGGTACTCCCCAATGGTCAAAGTAGCTCCCAAGTGGAGTCTCCCCTTTACCATTCCTGTTGCTTCGCTGATAGATTTTTTTGCTTGTTCATGCAATTCGGTAAATTGCTCTACATATTCGTAGAGGATTCTGCCAGCTTCAGTCAAAACGACTCGCTTATTGGTACGGTCAAAAAGCTTTGTCCCGTAAAATTCTTCCAAAGATTGGATTTGCAAACTTATGGCAGGCTGACTTAGATGCAGGTGTTTGGCGGCTTGGGAAAAGCTTTTTTTGTCTGCCACTGTCTTGAACACTAAAAAACGATCATCCATTGGCTTTTCCTCCATGGCATTATAAATTTTTCGGCTTGATCGTTCAATTATTTTCTTAATTTTAAAATGCTCCGCAGGGTTTTTGTCAAGTTATTTGCTTCAGGCATAAGATGATAAGGAAAGGGGGGAAGAAAATGCCTGAATATACTCGGAGGGATTGGATCGACTTAATTCACCACGCCATTATGGATGAAATGAATGATGCCGCTTACTATCGGGAAATGGCAAAAATGGCGCCTGATTATGAAGCCCGAGAACTTTTGACCAGCATGTCGGACGATGAAACCCGTCATGCTGAGCAGTTTACTGAAGTTTACAGGGCAATGACCGGCAAGCAGCCGTCACCAATGCAGCATCACCCTATGGTTTCAGGGTACAAAGAAGCCTTGAAGCACCGATTTCATGCCGAAACAGGCGCCTACAAAAAGTACAAGGAATACTACCTATGCTCTGAAAATATGAAGTTACGGAATATTTTCTTTGATGCCATGCACGACGAAGCCAGACATGCCATGTATCTGCAGTATCTAATGCATCAACACTGCTGCGCCATGATGCACCACCATGAGCATGGACACAAATATCCCGGTGAAGGCTGTAAACCTGGCTACGGCCATAAGCCAGATTACGGTTATAAGCCGGGTTACGGCTACGGACCTGGCTATGGACATGAACCTGGCTACGATTGCGAGCCTGATTATGGCAGTGAACCTGACTATGAAGGTGAACCGGGTTACGACGATAAACCTGGCTACAAAGAACCGGCTTTCGGAAAACTTGAAAGTGAAAATTCCCTTGAAGATTCCGATCGCGACTATTACAGACCTCCTGCCTACAAGTACCCAGGATATAAATAAAAACTGTGAGTTTTAAGCCCAGGAAGCCCTGGGCTTTAAAATTTGTAGTCGATCAGGCGGTAGCCTAGCTGGTAAAAAGCAAGGGACAGGAAGGCGAATTGCACCGCGAGTTTTCCTTTTAACCGGGCTATTTTAATGCTGGCAAAGAGGAGGGCCAGGTAAAACAGCGCTGCTAATAAGTTTGGGCCCAAGGATATGGCACCTAAATACTTCACCCCTTGTCCGGCGTCGAATGCTTTCCAGGCCGAAGTGACAGGTGTGAGTCCCAAGTCCAGGACGCGGGCCTGGCACAAAGCCCATAGCCCTGCCAGGGCCAACTCCCAATACACCCCTGTTGTCCGGAGCACAAGAAAGGTAAGTCCGCCGGCCAGGAGCACAAGCAGCAAAGTTTCCCCTATTAACGGCAATGAATAACCCGGATAAAGGCTATTCGTGAGCAGCAAAATACGGGGTGCCAGAGGGGCTAAAAGCAGCAAAAGCAAGTAATAATTAAAAGTTATTTTTTTCAACAGGATCCACCTCGTCCATACAGCAGAAGGCAATCCACCACAATGAAGCGGTTTTAGGCCTGCATTTTAAATATTGTTATAAGACCGGAGACTGCTGCATTATTAATTGGTGCTTCAAGGTAAAAAATCCTGCCGAGGGAAAAAATTTAGTGCACCGTAAGTGGGTACTGTTTTAAAGACTGCAGATAAGCCTCAAGGTCAACGATGTTTTCTTCCTCTTTGGCAAGCAATGTTCCCAGAAGCTGCCCTCCACCGGGGACGTTAAACTGTGGCTTTGATTCCTTATAAGTGCGGACTTTGTCGTTTTTTAAGCCAATTACGTCCTGCAAAAGCTTGGCAAAATCATCGGACTCTTCCAGTTCCAAAACCTCTCCGGGAATAGTTAACCGCCCTCCCGTGGTGGTTATTTCCTGGGCAATACGGTTTAAATGCTGCATATCTTCGATAGCCAGGGCGCGGGCCCGGGGGGCGATGCTTTGATCCATACCAAGAAGCAGCGAGGCATAAATTAGCCTGGAAATGCTTTTGATTTCCAACCAGGCTGCTTGTTCAAGCTTTTTAATATCCTCACCGAACTGCCCGTTTCCACGGGGCGGAGGCAGTGGCCCATCGATCACCCCCTGGGCAGTCAATACTTGTTGAATTGCCTGGTCAACTTGTAAATGGGCATTGTCCTCCCGCAGCAAATTTGCCAGCAGCACTTTCAGCTCATGATCGCCTACTTCCGTGTCACGCAGTTGATAGCTTTCCAGATTTCTAGCCTCGTTAGACATTGCTGCGTTCAGAAAATCCCGGTAGCTTTCAGCCTGCGGCAACCGGCTGAGCTGCCATTTTGGTTTACCACCCCATTTCAGCATGATCCGGGCCAGCATTTCCGCATGGCGCATTTCGTGAATGGCGTGGCAAAGCAGTTGCCGGTGCAGGTCTTTTTTTTGGCCGAAATAAGTTATTTCATAGACTTGCTTGGGGACTGCAAAGGCAAACTCCAGATACAGCCACATGGAGGTGAGTTCGGAAATGAATTCCTCCTGCATCCAGTTAAAAGGTTGTTTCTCTGGGGCTCTTGAGATACCATCTTGCACTGTTTCTTCACAATTCAGCTCCATAGCTGACGCTCCTTATTGAAAATTTTCCGCTATGAAAGGCAGGTTTTTTGAGGTGTTTTGTTATGTATTATTTACATGTTAAGGGCAGGAAATGTAATAAATATCGCGAATGGTTTCTATCATTAGTTGAGGGGATTGAAGCAAAGTATGTGAATTGAAGGAGGAAAAATTAAGTTGGAATTAAAAGGTACGAAAACCGAAGCAAATTTAATGGCTGCTTTTTCAGGTGAATCCCAGGCGAGGAACAAGTATACCTATTTTGCCAGCGTGGCCAAGAAGGAGGGCTATGAGCAGATTGCAGCTATTTTTGCTGAAACAGCGGATCATGAAAAAGAACACGCCAAGCGAGCCTTAAAATTTTTAGCCGGTATTGGCGATACCAAAGCTAATTTGCAGGCGGCTGCACAAGGCGAAAATTATGAATGGACCGATATGTACAAAAAATTTGAAGAGGAAGCCCGGGCGGAAGGTTTCGCTGAAATAGCGGATTTTTTCCACGAAGTAGCCGAAGTAGAGGCGGAACATGAAAAGCGTTTTCTGGCATTGCTGAAAAATATCGAGCAAGGCACTGTGTTCAAAAAAGACAGGGAGGTAAAATGGCGGTGTCGCAATTGCGGCTACGTTCATACAGGCAAAGAGGCACCGGAAATTTGCCCCGCTTGTGCCCATCCACAGGCTTATTACGAAGTGATGGTTGAAAACTACTAAAGAGGGAAAAATAGGATGTGAAGATTAGGGTACATACCATACCGGTTTGTAGGGAGGAATTAAAATGATGTGGCGTTGTGGCGTATGTGGTTATGTGCATGATGGAGATAGTCCCCCGGAAAAGTGTCCCAAATGCGGCGCTCCGAAAGAAAAATTTGCGCAGCTAGAGCAAACAGATGTGGAAAAAACAGCTCGTTCCCGTTTTTCCAATGATTTGCACATGCAGCTCTCCGCTAAGTTGGACAAGATCATCGAGATTGCCACTGCCGGGATCGACGATAACCTCGACCCCGGTTGCCTGACCGTCTTCAAAAGGGCCAAGGAACAGGCGCTAATCTTGAAGCAGATGGTTAAAGCCGAAATCCAGACTCATATCAGCAAAGGCAAGTGGAATTAGCCGACCGGCAGTCAAATTTTTCTTTACTTCAACACAAATACTTGGTATAATAAGACATCAAACTAAATATGACTGTGTTAACTCTATAGCGCTGAATTCTTGTAAAAGAAGCGGGGGAACCAACTTGTGGGGTGAATCCTGTTCGAGCAGTGCTTCTGCTACTCAAATAGGTAGGGTTACTTTCTGACCCGAATCCGTCAGCTAACTTCGTAAGCGTAGGAAGGAGAGTTAAGTTTTCTTGGTGTGCTTTCAGGCAGCACTTCCTTCTTGCGTACCTATCTACAACCCGGTTCTTGCCGGGTTTAATTTTTTATGAGGGAGGGAGCGTTTCTATGTTACAACCTGAAGGTATTAAGACCGTAGCAGAGAAGAAGAATTTGCACTTTGTTAAACCGGAACTGAGCCAGGAGGAGAAAAGGCAAATAGCTTTACGCAGAGCTGCCGAACTTAAAAGCAGAATTAGCGACTACTTGCAGGTTAAAGACAAGATTGTGTGCGGCTTAGAAATAGAGCGGGAGCTGGAAGACAGGAAAAAGAGAATATTGTCCATCTTAGGTGGGACTGAGGAGGATTGGGGCAACTGGAAATGGCAGATGCAAAACCGGATTACCGATGTGGAAACGCTGGGTGAAATTCTTGGTTTGAGTAAAGAGGAAAAGCAAGAAATTAGCCATGTAGGTAAGTCTTATCGTTGGGCTGTTTCGCCCTACTATGCCAGCCTCATTGATCCCGCCAATCCGCTGGACCCGGTAAGCCTGCAAGCTGTTCCATCCGGTTTGGAACTTGAGTCAACCCAAGGAAAGGAAGACCCCATGGGCGAAGAATTCACTTCGCCGGCCCCGTGTATAACCCGCCGCTACCCCGACCGGCTGATCATCAATGTTACCAACGTCTGCGCAATGTACTGCAGGCACTGCCAGCGCAGGAGGAATATCGGCGAAACCGATCAACACAAGCCGCGGAAGCAAATTGAAGCTGCGCTGGAGTATATCAGGCAGAACCCGGAAATCAGGGATGTGCTGGTTACGGGCGGCGATGCACTGCTTTTACCCGATGATACCCTTGACTGGCTTTTAACTGAACTGGATAACATCCCCCATGTGGAAATTAAGAGGTTAGGCACCAGGACTTTGGTGACAATGCCCCAAAGGATTACCCCCGAACTTTGTGACGTGTTGGCTAAACATCCTCCTCTCTATATCAATACCCAATTTAACCACCCGCAGGAGGTTACCAGGGAAGCTGCCGAGGCCTGTGATCGTTTGATTAAGGCAGGGGTGGTTCTGGGTAACCAGGCTGTCTTGCTGAAAAATATCAATAACGACGCCCATGTGATGAAAAAGCTTAACCATGCGCTTTTGAAGATTAGGGTAAGGCCCTATTATATCTTCCATGCCAAATCGGTCAAAGGTACTGAACACTTTATTACCAGAGTGGAAGAGGGGATCGAAATTATGGAGCAGCTGAGGGGCTATACTTCCGGGCTGGCTATTCCCACTTATATAATTAATGCGCCCTTTGGTTACGGCAAGACTCCCATGCTGCCGGAATACCTGATTTCCGCAGGCAGCAACAAAGTCCTCATCCGTACCTGGGAGAAAAAAGTAATGGAATATCCAAATGTGGAACGAGAATTTTAGACAATAAAAGAAGCGTGGTTTATCCCTCGCTTCTTTTATTATGAAAAATTTTCGTTTCGCTTACAGCTCTTTAATGGCCTCTGTCGGGCATGACTCAACAGCTTCTTTGGCGCTTTCTTCCTTATCCTCAGGCACTTCATCAACTGTTGCGTAGGACAATCCTTCATCATTCCAGTCAAAGATTTCGGGGGCAATGTCAATGCATGCGCCGCAAGCAATGCAAAGATCGGGATCTACTTTTACTTTCAAGCTATTCACCTCCTGGTTTCTTTCGGGGATAGTTTATACAGATATGTACCAAAAAATGCGTAATTTATGGTAACATTTTCTGCCGAGAATGTAAACTACCTTTATTATAAGGCCATCAGCGGTACATATGCTTATTGTTAGCAATTTTTTATTTTTTAGTGCTGTTGTTTAAAATACAGCTTTTTAAAAGTATACCTTAGGAAAGTAATGAGCATAAAGTTCTTTATTCCAACTGCCAAAAAACTCCGCTTTTTGTCTTGCTGTTCTTAAAGCTTGGATGTCAAGCTCCGCCAGCACAATTTCCTCTTTATCCCAGGACGAAGCTTCCGCCAGAACGCCATCATTGTTGGGGGTCAGTTCCAGCGGTGCATAGATTCCCGAACGACCGGTAAAAGTAAAACCAAAAAAGTTTGAACCGACCAGTGCACTCTTAATGCCGTAGACGTAACTCTCCTGCACCCTGGGCCAGATGCCTCGCAGCGCTTTCCAGTAATTGTACTGTTCGGGGTTGGCAATTGGCAGCATGATCAGGTCTGCTCCCAGCAGTGCCAGGATGCGAAAAGTTTCAAAATAAGTGGCGTCCATACAAATGGGGAAAGCAAGGTTGCCCAAGGATGTCGTATAAACCTTTAAATCCGAGCCGCAAGACATGCCCCAGGAGGCTTCCAGCGGCAGCAAATGGCTTTTGTCCTGGTATCCTACAACTTTGCCCTCAGGGTTGAATAAAAAGGCGCGGCTGATTAGACGGTTGTCTGCGGTCTTTAAAAGTATACTGCCCCCCAAGATGAAAACGCCAAACCCCTTTGCTAATTCCGAGAAAGTGGCATGATAAACGCTCTCTGCATAGGGGCTTAAAAAACCAAATATGTCCCGTAGCTGCAGCCCGGGATGCAAGGACTCCAGTGCCGCTTCAGGAGCGCTGTTTTGTTTTAAATCAGCCACTCCCGGTAACAGCCCTAACAACTGCAGCATGTTGTCTTCGGGAAAGACAATTAACTGCGCGCCGGCAGCCGCTGCCTTTTGCACGTTGTCCAGCATCATTCCGGCATACTCCTCGGGGTTTGAGACTAGCCTCAATTCAAACTGGATTGCAGCTACTTTTATCCGCTGTAAATCTATGCCCGCGCAGTTTAACGGATGCTCCGGTATTTTGTTGCGGAGGTAGTTTTTGATCCGCCGCGGACTGCACAGGTGGCGCAGGTAAAGAGTGAATGCCTTTTCTTTTAAACGTGCAATAATGCTCATCAGCTCACCTCCGCGTCAGCCGTCAGCTGTCAGCTCTCAGCATATTTTTTTGGCAAAAACTTGGCATAAAGGCCGGCGTTTAAGTGGGAGCGCAAAGGATATTCCCGGCGGATTTTTTGCAAAGCGGTGAAATCCAACTCAACAATTTGCTCTGGTCCTTCACCACAGGTATAGTATCCTGTTTCCTCCGGGGTGATTTCGCAGGGTCCAAGGATAGGGGCCCTGCCTTGAAACTGAACTCCCCAGAAACTTGAGTTAAGCCAGTTTTCCAGGGAGAAAAACTGATTTTGCTGCACTTCCTGCCACATGGCGGAAACTTGACGCCAGGGATTATAGGGTGCCGGGATTGCTGCCGGTGCCAGGACCAGGTCCGCCCCTTGCAGGGCGAGGATACGGCTTACCTCCGGGAAAAAAACATCGCTGCCCACTACAAAGCCTATTTTGCCCAAAGGGGTTTCAAAGACACGGAGGCTGTGGGAGGGTGCCAGGGGCCAGGTTTGCTCGGTTCTGCTGCAGTGGGTTTGCGCCTGTTCCCCTAAATGGGTGCCATCGGGTCCGAATAAATGGGCTTGATGCCTAAAACCTTCGCCGGCAGGCTCCAGGACAGTCCCGCATGCCAGATAAATTGCTGCTTCTTTGGCCAGACGAGAACAAAAATCTAAAAAGCAAGCGTTAAGCTTGGGCAGCTCTTGCCTGTGGCCAAGCAGCATTTCCTTAAAGCAGTGGGCAGGCTTCGAAGTAGAATTTGACTGTAGGCAGAGCCCCGCCAGTCCAGGTAATAGTACCAGTTTTACCCCGTTTGTGGCAAGCTTTAGGACTCTTCTTTGTACATTTTCCAGTTTGTCGCCGGGTTTAATACCACCGTTAGCTACTTTAAACCGCATGGTTGATAACTCCTTTTTAAAAGGACACGTTTTTAATTTTTTTCAAGACAGGTCATGAGTATTCCTGCTAGGAATTTCTTTGAAGGCAGCAGGAAAAGTATTTTAAATAGTAAATATAATTAGTATTCCAATTAACGTGAGGGAAGAAAGCTTTTTAACTAATATAATGGGTGAGTGATGGTATGCTTGATTATAAACAACTTTTGTCTTTTGTAAAAGTAGCGGAAAGCGGCAGCTTTACCAAGGCAGCCAAAAACCTCTATATGACTCAACCTGCCATCAGTTGGCAGATTAAGTCGCTGGAGGATGAAATGGGGCTGCTCCTTTTTGAGCGCAAAGAAAGGCATGTTCTGCTGACTGAAGCCGGCAGGTTGTTTTACGGTCATGCCCGCAGGCTGGTAAAACTGTATGAGCAGCTGCTGAATGAAATGGAACAATTTAAAGGCATGGAGCGGGGCAGGCTGATTATAGGCGCCAGCACTATACCCGGCGAGTATATCCTGCCTGCTTTTATCGGCGCCTTTAAGAAAGAATATCCCGGGGTAGAACTGGCCATGCAAATCGCCGATACGGGGGCCATCGTCGAACTGCTGCTTGGCGATGAGGTTCACCTGGGTGTGATTGGGGCTAAAATTAAAGAGCCTAAGCTGGAATTGAAACCTTTTTTACAGGATGAGTTGATTCTGGTTGCTGCGCCCACTCACCCTCTGGTCGCAAGAGAATACATCAGCATGGACGATATAAAAGGCCAGTGTGTTATTACCAGGGAGGCAGGCTCCGGCACCCAAATGGTCATTGAAGAAAAGCTAAAGGAGTGCGGTCTTAGGCTGGGGGAACTAAAAATAAGCATGGAACTTGGCAGTACTAGAGCAGTGATTACTGCGGTGGAAGCAGGGTTAGGTTTAAGCTGGGTCTCCCGTTGGGCGGTTCAAGAGGCGCTGAGTTTGGGCCGTGTGGCTGAACTTCAGACGGAGGGTCTTACCATCCGGAGGGAGCTGTACTTGGCATATAATAACCGCAGGACCTTAAGCCCCCTGGCTTGCGCTTTCAAGGATTACATTCTTGCACCGGAGGTGCAGCGTTCGGTGTTGAGGTTGTAAAAACAAACAATTTCAGGTAGAATATAGTTACATTTCCAAGGAGGGGGCTTAAAACATGTCGGATGTGTGCAAGTCCAGGAATTGTTTTTACTATGACCCGGATAAGGATGTTTGCAAGGAAAATCTGCAGCCTGATAACCCCGAGTGCCCGGAGTATTTTGAACAGATTGCCGGGGTTGTATGCAGCAAGTGTGATTTTTGCGACAATGAAGCTACAGCTAAAGTCAAAGTGGGCCTACAGTGCATGATTGCGCCTGATGCACAAGGCAAGAAGGAAACCGCCTGTTTCTGCGTTTGTGACAAATGCCTGGAAGAGAGAAAATGGCAGGATGTCCAGGAGATGAACCAGGTTTCATAAGCAATATTACCAGACCCCTGTCCCAGTCGGGTTCAGGGTTTTTTTGTTGGCTTCGTAAAAAATAACCCTTGTGTCCGCTGCTCCAAAGACTATCGCCAAGAGCGTTTAAACAATTCAGACTTTCACTTCCGGCGGCACGCGCCTTATTAGTCCTCAAAATCGGCTAAGAGCCGCGGCCTTAGTCCTTAGCATCGGCTAAAGCCGCGTCCTTAGTCCTTAGTCGTTAGTTTTCAGCTTTCAGCTAAAAGCCTTAGCTCTCAGCAACTAGCCGTTGGCCTCATAATAACTAATGATTAGTAGCTAATGGTTTTATATGTCCACGAAAGCCATACATGCAACTAAGGACTAAAGACTAACAACTAACAACTGCGCTAGCCTGCTGACAGCAGCATGGGATCTAATAAAGGTTAAACCTGGTAAGCAGAATAGCTATAACAGCCAGCAGCAAGAAATAGAAATAGGCGTTCCACGTATACTCTGCTTTTTCACGCTCATTTTTTGGCGTGGGGTACTCCTGCAAGAGCGGTGTTTGAGGTTCGTTGGCCATATTGCTCCCTCCCAATTTACAAAAGTGCCGATGTTTTCAACACTTTTTTAATATGGTATTTTATAAAGGTATTCACCATAAAAAGTTAAAATCCTTTTGAGCATGCGCCTGGGTTACTTTTTTTGGTAAATGTATCTAATATTTGTGGCAGGAAAACAGGGTGCAAAGTAGAATTTACATTAAGATTACAAAGTGATTTTTGTTTTACCACGTGAGGCGTGAACAATGTTGAAGAAACTAAGCCAAAACATTCATCCGCAAGATCTGGCGGATCCAAAGATCATCCCTGTTTTATGGCAGTACCTATTGACCCTGGAAGCCCAGCTGGAGGCTGTGTTGGAAACCGTAAACGAGGCGGTGACCATTATCGACCGGGATGATGTAGTGGTAGGTTGGAGCCGCAGGGCGCAGGAGATGTACAAGATTGCTCCCGAAAGCATTTTGGGACAAAAAATAGAGGATTTTTTTTCCAGCTTGGTTGTAACCGGGGTTTTGAATAATGGGGAAGTCCGGGATTCGTACCATCAACCTTGCCGGGGAACCCATGTGCTGATTAACGCCTCCCCCATCAGACTGGGTGGGGAGATTATTGGCAGTGTGGGGGCCGAAAGGGATATTACGGAAACAGTTTACCTGCATAATGAATTGTCCAAGGCCAGCCATCAGGTACGCCTCTTGGAAGAGGAGATCAAGAAATTTGCCCCGGGCGAATCTTTTACCAAGATCCGGGGTAAGAGCAAAAAACTTGGAGAAATTGTATCCCTGGCGAAAAAGGTTGCCGGGACCAACGCCGCAGTGCTGATCAGGGGTGAAAGCGGTACGGGCAAAGGGTTGTTTGCTGAGGCAATTCACCAGGAAAGCCAGCGAGGGGCAGGTCCCTTTGTTATAGTTAACTGCGGAGCGATCCCTCCCAGCCTGTTTGAAAGCGAGCTCTTTGGCTGCCAGGAAGGCAGTGGAGGATACGATCAGAAAGGCAAGCCGGGAAAATTTGAGCTGGCTAACGGGGGCACCATTTTCTTCGATGAAGTGGACAGCCTGCAGTTGGATATGCAGGTCAAGCTCTTAAGAGCGTTACAAACTAAGAAGATCTACCGGCTTGGTGCGGAGGAGCCAATTATGGTGGATGTGCGGGTTGTGGCCGCTACCAACCGGGATCTGGAAAAGCTGGTTGCCCAGGGGTTATTCAGAGAAGACCTGTATTACCAATTAAATGTGGTTGCGGTGGATATACCTCCCCTTAGGGAGCGGAAAGATGATCTTCCCGAGCTAGTCTATCTCTTCGTCCAGGAGTTTTCCGCCCTCCATGGCAGGGAAATTCGGGAAATTGAACCGGAGCTCATGTCCATTTTGCTGAGCTACCCCTGGCCGGGGAATATCCGGGAACTGCGCAATGTTATTGAACGTTTGGTCATACTGGCTGAAGGCGAGAAAATTTCTGCCGCTCACCTGCCTGATTCTTTGCGCAATATTAAAGCTATGGCTGATGCTGAAAACGTCTCAAATTTATGCGAACTTACTGAACGGGCGGAGCGTCAAATGATTTTAAGGACCCTGGAGGAAGCCGGAGGGAACAAATCCAAGGCGGCAAAGCTACTGGGGATCCCCCGCAGCACACTTTATTACAAACTGAAGAACTTAAACCTGCTTTAATTTTTTTGCCTTCAGGTGTCAAAAAATTAAACACCGATGGCGGAAAATTGGGCAAAAGCTCTGGACAAAAGCAGGAAGTAGGCACTAAACTGATGAAGGGAACGACTGTCTCTGCACAGGCCTATGGCTACTCGTTTGTCAACGGTCAGTCGCCGGTAACTGGCCGCTGACAGCTGAGAGCTGACGGCTGATAACTGTGATTACATATATCAACTAAATTAGGAAAATGGGGGTTAGAACATGTTGGGAAAACGGAAAAAATGGACAGCGTTGGTCGTGCTTAGCCTTTTCCTGCTATCCTTTGTGGCAGGATGCGGCGGCGGGGCCACATCCCAAAGCTCGGGGGAAGAGATTAAAATCGGTTTCCTGGGAGCCTTGACCGGCGAGGTGGCATCCTACGGCATTAATACCTTAAAGGGCATGAAATTAGCCGAGGAGGAAATAAATGCCGCCGGCGGTGTTTTGGGCAAAAAGATCAGAATTATTGAAGCCGACAACCGGGGTGACAAGGGTGAAATTGCCAACGTTACCCAGAAATTCATCACCAAGGATAAGGTAGCTGCCATAATCGGCGACCCTACTACCGGCGGGACCAAGGTGGCTGCGCAAATAGCCCAGCCTAACAAAACGGTGCTGCTTTCTGCAGGCGCGGTTGGTGCCGGCGTGGTGGAAATCGGCGACTACATTTTCCGTAACACTTTGCTTGATTCTGTGGCTGCACCGGCTGTAGTGAAATATCTCAAGGAAAACATGGGCTGGAACAAAGTAGCCATCGTTACCTCCAAAAACAACGATTACAGCGTCGGGCAGACAAAAGTTTTTAAACAGGCATTGGCGGAAAACGGAGTGGAAGTTGTAACCGAGGAGTTTATCCAGGACAAGGATACCAACTTCAGCGGTCAGGTTACCAACATCAAGGCTAAAAATCCTGACGGCATCGTGTTTACCGGCTACTACACCGAAGGCGGCCTGTTTATGGCCGAGGCTCATAAACAGGGGCTGGATGTGGACATGGTCGGCGGAGACGGGCTGCTTTCCGATGTGTTAATGAAGTTAGGGGGCCAGGGAGTTGAGGGCAGCATGGTTTTTGCCGGATTCTCACCGGAGCAGCCTGACGAAGCAACTAAAAAGTTTATTGAAGCTTACAAAGCAAAGCATAACGGTGAAGAACCCGATATGTTCGTTGCCCAGGGTTACGACGCGGTTAAAATTATAGCTGCCGCTATCGAAAAGGCCGGCAGCGCCGATCCCACCGTGTTTAAGGACGCTTTGGCCAAGACAAAGGACTTCCCCGGTGTTTCAGGCAACACCACTTTCCGGGAAAACAGGGAACCTGTCAAGAGCCCGATTAGTCTGCTGGTAGTTAAAGACGGCAAGTTCCGCCTGCTGGCTAAAATACCGGTGGAAGCAGAGTAAGCAGAGAATAAATACGGTTGTTAGTTGTTGGTTGTTAGTTGCTAGTTTTTGAAACCTAACGATTAATGACTAACGACTGACGACCGTTTTATTTTGGGGTGTAGAAAGATGTTTTTTCAACAACTTTTAAACGGCATAACTTTGGGAGCGGCCTATGCGCTGATCGCCTTGGGTTATACTATGGTTTACGGCATTATTACTTTAATTAATTTTGCCCATGGTGAAATTTTTATGGTAGGCGCTTTTGTAGGTTTGGCTCTGACGTATATCGTTAAAGCCAATATTTTTATTTCCCTCCTGGGGGCAATGCTGGCATGCATGGTTTTGGGCATTGTTGTGGAAAGGGTTGCGTACCGTCCCCTGCGGCGTTCTTCCAGGCTGTCGGCCTTGATCAGTGCCATTGGGGTGTCCATCTTTTTGGCTACTCTGGTGCAGCTGATTCGCGGCCCGCAAACTACCAACTACCCTGCCGGGATTATTGCCAATACCGTGTATAATTTTGCATCTATCCAGGTGTCCAAATTGCAGCTGGTAATGATTGTGGTTTCCGCCCTTTTGATGTTAGGCTTACAGTTGATTGTGAAGTATACAAAGATCGGCAAGGCAATGCGGGCCACAGCCCAGGACTATGACGCGGCAAGCCTGATGGGGATTAATATTAACCGGGTTATTTCCTTCACTTTCGCCTTGGGCTCGGCTTTGGCCGCTGCCGGCGGAGTATTGGTGGGCATTTACTTCAACGCTGTAGGGCCTTTTATGGGTCTCTCCGCAGGTCTCAAGGCCTTTGCCGCCGCTGTGTTAGGAGGAATAGGCAGTATCCCCGGGGCAATGCTGGGTGGAATCCTGCTGGGACTGGCGGAAATCTCGGCTATTGCCGCCGGAAAATCATCCTATACTGACGCAATTGCTTTCAGCATTCTGTTTTTGGTGCTTTTAATCAAACCTACGGGACTGTTAGGCCGCCCCATTCAAAAGAAAGTGTAGGTGAGGAGCTTGGACCTTATTTTCAACGACTACAATCTGCGCATTCTAATAAGCATCGGCATCTACATTATCATGGCGTTGGGCTTAAACCTGATTACAGGGGTAACAGGCCAACTTTCCCTGGGACACGCTGCCTTTATGAGCATTGGGGCTTATGCTTCCGCTCTCGTTTCGATGCAAACGGGCCTTCCTTTCGGGCTGGCTTTGCTTTCCGGTGCTTTGGCTGCCGGCATATTTGGCATTATCCTTGGTTTTCCGACACTCCGTTTATCGGGGGACTATCTGGCGGTAGCCACTTTGGGTTTTGGCGAGATAGTAAGAGTGGTGCTGGTAAATATGGAAATTACCGGCGGTGCTTTAGGTCTTTCACCCATACCCACTAAAACCAACGTTTGGCTGACCTGGATATTGGTCATGGTGGTTGTTTTAGCCATGTACCGTATTGAAAATTCCCGGTTCGGCCGGGCTTTGCTGGCTATCCGGGAAGATGAAATTGCCGCTGAAGCCATGGGCATTCATACCACCAGGTACAAAATCATGGCCTTTGCCATCGGAGCCATTTGTGCCGGACTGGGGGGAGCTCTGTATGCCCATTTTATAACCTACATCAACCCCATTGATTTTGGCTTTATGAAGTCCATTGAGATTTTGAATATGGTAGTGCTTGGAGGTATGGGCAGCATTCCAGGCACTGTTTTAGGAGCTGTGGTCCTGACCGTGGCCCCGGAAACGCTGCGTTTCGTGGATCAGTACAGAATGCTCTTTTACGGTGCCATGCTGGTGATGATGATGATCTTCCGGCCAAACGGTCTCTTGGGAGGAGTCAATTTTACCCGGCTGGTGTTGAAAACGTTTAAACTGGACCGGGTCAGGGGAAAAGCAGCAGTGGCCCACCGGGTAAGGGGGGAGTAAGTTGAGTTTACTGGAATTGGAACGGGCCGCAATCAGGTTTGGCGGTTTGGTTGCAGTGGAGTATGTGGATTTGGCCATTGAACCGGGGGAAATCCTGTCCCTGATTGGCCCCAACGGTGCCGGGAAAAGCACCATTTTTAATATGATTACAGGGATATATCCTCCCACCGAAGGTACAATTCACTTTAACGGGGAAAAAATAAGCGGCCTGAAGCCTTACCAGATCACGGCCCGGGGTATAGCCAGGACTTTTCAAAATATCCGGCTGTTTAAAGATTTAAGTGTACTGTGCAATGTGAAAATTGGCTGTCACTGCCGTTTTAGGAGCGAACTCTTCGGGGCTTTGTCCCGTTTACCATATGTCAAAAAAGAAGAAAGGGAAATTGCAGACAAGGCTTTAGCGTGCCTGCAGCTGATGCAGCTTGACCATAAGTGCGAGGAACTGGCCAAAAATTTATCCTACGGCGAACAGCGACGGTTGGAAATAGCCAGGGCTTTAGCTTCCGACCCTAAGCTTCTCCTTTTGGATGAACCTGCGGCCGGCATGAATCCGCAGGAGAAAGCTGTTTTGGCTGAGATGATTCGCAAAATCAGGGACATGGGACTTACTGTTTTTTTGGTAGAACATGATATGAAGTTTGTCATGGGGCTTTCCGACCGGGTGGCAGTGCTTGACTACGGCCGGAAAATAGCCGACGGAACCCCGGACGAAGTTAAACAGAATCCGGACGTTATTGCGGCTTATTTAGGAAAGGATGTGGTCTAGGTGCTGACAGTTGAAAAGCTTTCCGTCAGCTACGGGGCCATTAAGGCAATTCAGGATATTAGTTTCGATGTGCAAGAGGGAGAAATTGTGGCTTTAATTGGGGCTAACGGCGCCGGCAAGAGCACTACGCTGCGGGCCATTTCCGGGCTGGTGGATAAAGAAGGGGGAACCGTCACTTTTCAAGGCAAACCTGTGCACAACCTTCCCCCGCATGCCATTGTAAGTATGGGCATTTCCCATGTACCGGAGGGACGCAGGGTCTTTCCGCTGATGAGCGTTGCCGAAAACCTGGAAATGGGTGGATATGCCCGTAAGGATAAAAAAGGCAAGCAGGAAGACTTGGAGCGGGTCTATGCCAAATTTCCTCGCCTGAAGGAACGGGAGCGCCAGTTGGCAGGCACTTTAAGCGGGGGAGAGCAGCAAATGCTGGCTATCGGCCGGGCTTTAATGGCACGGCCAAAGCTGCTTTTAATGGATGAACCCTCCATGGGCCTTGCCCCAATGCTGGTTCAGCAAATTTTTGAAACCATCCGGGAGATTAATGAGGCGGGAACTACTATTTTATTGGTAGAGCAGAACGCCCGGATGGCTTTAAGCATTTCCCACAGGGCCTATGTGTTGGAAACAGGTGAAATTGTTTTATCAGGACCAGCCAAAGATCTGGCGGAGAATCCGGAAGTCAAAAAAGCATACTTAGGGGAGAGTTAAGAGTTAAGAGTGAAGAGTGAAGAGTGAAGAGTGAAGAGTGAAGAGTGAAGAGTTTTAAAATAACTCAACACTCAAAACTCAAAACTCAACACTAATTAACGCTCAGAACTAAGGGAGCGTGGTGTAGGATTTGCATAAGATAGCGACTGTAAAAAATGTTAAGCCGCTTGTTAACCCCTATGTGATGATAGGTTTTGGTATAATTTGTATAAGCTTTGGCTCCGTTTTTGCCAAAATGTCGGCAGCGCCGGCCTTAGTAATTGCAACTTACAGGTTGACCTTTGCAAGTCTTTTTTTGACACCCTATGCGCTCTGGAAAAACAGACAGGAATTAAAAAAGCTGTCACCGAAGGTTTTTTTATGGGCGCTTTTAAGCGGTGCTTTTTTAGCCCTGCACTTTGCTACCTGGATTAGTTCTCTGAAGTATATCAACGTATCCAGCTCAGTGGTATTGGTGGCTCTTCAGCCTGTGTTTGTGGCCTTGGGCTCCTTTTTTATTTTTCGAGAAAAAATTCCGCTGAAAGCGCTCCTGGCCGGAATGCTGGCTTTAAGCGGGACGTTTGTTATCGGCCTCGGCGATCTGGAGTTAGGAAAAACCGCCTTATGGGGGGATATCCTCGCGGTTACAGGTGCTGTCTTTGCAGCCGCCTACTGGATGGTGGGAAGATCGCTGCGTCAAATTTTAAGCTTAACGGCCTATACCTACGTGGTGTATACGACTTGCGCCCTTCTTCTTTTCCTGTTTACCGCCGGTCGGGGAATCCCCCTGTTCGGCTACAGTGCCCGGGACTGGCTGTTGTTTTTGGGGTTAGCCCTCATACCCACTTTAGGCGGCCACTCGTCCTTTAACTGGGCACTGGCTTATGTGCAGTCAATCGTAGTTTCCCTCGCCATTTTGGGGGAAGCAGTGGGGGCAACGGTTTTAGCTTTTCTGCTTTTAGGGGAGATGCCCGGCAGTTTGGAGCTTATTGGCGGTATAATTATCTTGGCAGGACTATACCTGTTTTTAATTAATAACAAAGAGGCCTAAACATCCTAGAAACCACCCGGCGCCGGGTGGTTTCTATGTGAAAGAGCTGCTTTCGGAGACAAAAAGCACAAGAAAAAGCTTTTTGTTTTTCCTCCTGAGTCAGCCCTGTAAACTTATTTTCTCCTGCAAAAAGAATAATATTTGCGGAAATTTTTGACGTATCAGCTTTTAGACAAGGCTCGAATATATTATTTCGCTCTGGACAAGCTCGCTGGCCGTTTGCGGCGGCAGAGCCGCCAGCCTAGAACGAAACCAGTCCAGCTCCATAAATATATACGGGCGCATAAAAGTTTTCGAGAAGTCTGATTGGCGGAAATTTTTAACGACCGCTATTGCCAAAACGGGCTGTTTAAATTTACCTCCGGCACGATTCTAGAAAGGCAAATAACTGAATATTTATGTTGAGAGGACTGCAGCGCGGAGGTAGAAGATGCTTTTTTGGAGCTGTGACAAACATGTTGCCGGGATGGCAATTTTGCGCATCATTTCAGGAATCATCGAATTTTCCGCAGCCATGTTGATGCTGAAATTGAACAGGGTGGACCAGGCATTAAAAGTAAATGCGGTTCTGGCCGTAATCGGCCCCACCATTATGATGTCAGTCATGGCCTTGGGCATTATAGGGCTCGCGGGGAAGGTTTCTTTGCAAAAGATGCTGTTTATTATTTTAGGCGTAGGCTTGATTTTTTATGGAATCAATAAAAGTTAGTAAGCAGGAATGCGACAAGGGGACGGTTCCTTTTGTCGCATTTATCTTTTAATGCTTCAGTTACATTTTTTAAAGACAATGTAACACGTATCAACGCAGCGAATAAATTAGAAGGAGGGAAGGAGGTGTAGCCCTTATCACAAGATAATCTTACATAAGGAGATGAGAGTATGCGTGACAAAGAAAGATTCAGCAGTTGGAGGGAAGTGCTCGATTTTCCCCTGGGCGGCAGGAACTCCAAGCCAAGAGTCAAAGGAATTACCATGGTGATTGATAAAGGTCTGGGGCTCACCGAAACGAGAGAGCTTCTGGAGATGGCGGCTGATTATATTGATTTAATTAAACTGGGCTTTGGTACCTCTGCGCTCTATTCTGCCAAACTGCTGCAGGAGAAAATTAAACTGGTCAAATCTTATGGGGTTGATATATTCCCCGGTGGCACTTTTTTGGAAGTGGCGGTTTTACAGGGCAAACTGGATTTATATCTGCAAAAATCCAGGGAGTTGGGGTATACTTTTATGGAAGTCTCTGACGGTACTATTGAAATGAGTCCCGAATTTAGGGCTGAATGCATTTTAAAAGCCCAGCAAGCCGGATTTACTGTTATTTCTGAAGTAGGCAAGAAGGACTCCAGAGATACCGTAGCTTCCAGCGAACTGCACCGGCAAATTCGGGATGATTTGGCCCTGGGAGTATATAAAGTAATCGTCGAGGGGAGGGAGTCGGGAAAAGGTGTGGTAATTTACGACAAGGAAGGCGCTATTAAGGAACAGGAACTGCAGGATATGCTTAAAATCATTCCTGACTTAAATGCCATTCTTTGGGAAGCGCCACTGAAAAACCAGCAGCAGGAGCTGATCATGCGTTTTGGGCCTAACGTCAATATCGGTAACGTGGCGCCGGGTGATATTATGTCGCTTGAAGCGCTGCGGGTTGGCTTGCGCGGAGACACTTTGCGGGCTGCTATTATAGCGCAAAAAGCAATGGAGGCGGAAAAAAGCGGAAAAGACGAGGCCGGAAACGCTGTAGCCCGCTAGGGAGGAATAAAATGCATGTCGATGTAACTTTTACAGCACAAGAGATTGAAGCGGCGACTGTAGCAGGCAGAAATGTGGTGGTAATTGACGCTTTACGTGCTACCAGTACCATCATTACGGCTTTAGTTAACGGCTGCCAGGAAATTATACCTGTCCGGGAACCGGCAGAAGCGATGAAATACAGGGATGAAAAAGGTTATTTGCTTGGCGGGGAACGGGGAGGTTTAAAAATACCGGGTTTTGACCTGGGCAATTCTCCGCTGGAATATACGAGAAATGTGGTGGAAGGTAAAAAAGTGGTCTTGTGCACTACCAATGGAACTCTGGCTTTAGCCAATTCAGCCGCCGCACGGAAGCTAATAATCGGTGCCTTTTTAAATGCGGGGGCGGTGGCCCAATTCCTAGCGGGGCAAGGGGGCGATGTGTTACTTGCCTGTGCCGGGACCGGAGGAAAGTTTACTTTGGAAGATTTCCTGGCCGCTGGAGTGATCTTACATAAACTGAGCAAAATAAGAAGTAATATCTCCATGGGAGATAGGGCTGTAGCTGCCGAAGCAGTATACCTGCAGCATCAGGATAATGTTGAAGAGGCCCTATACCGGGGACATCATGCCCGAGACTTGGCGGACCTGGGTTTCAGCCAGGATGTAGAGTATTGTGCCTGTGTAGATAAGTTTGAGCTAGTCCCGGTTTGCCGTGAAATGAGGGTAGTATTACCGTATAAAAGATAATGCATACAAGGGCGACATATAACTAAGGACATATATTTTAAATTGCGCGCGCTCCTTCTAAATACTAAATTCTGGCATATACATAGCTTAAGACTACACCATCTGCTGTGCTGTTAATAAAGATCTTTATGGGAGCGTACAAAATGCAAAATTCCACTATCCTGATGCTTTTAATTCTCGTTTTGGGGATTTGGGGCAGATCAAATATAATTGCAGCAGCGGCCGGAATACTTTTAGTTTTGCAATTTATAAATTTGCATACTTTCTTGCCAATTTTGGAACGGCGCGGTTTGGAAATAGGGTTGGTCTTTTTAGTGATCGCTGTTTTAGTTCCCTTTGCTTCCGGCAGGGTTTCCATAGGAGAAATTATTAAATCCTTTCTTACCTTGCCGGGGGTTATTGCCATTATCAGCGGCGCTTTGGCCACTATTTTAAACGGGCACGGTCTGAGTCTCCTGCAGCGGGAACCTTATTTGATGATCGGTTTGGTGGTAGGTTCAATTATCGGGGTGATTACCTTTGGCGGAATCCCCGTAGGTCCGTTGATGGCAGGGGGAATTGCTGCCCTGCTGCTGCAGCTGGCGGGCTTAATAAGGTGAGCACTCGCCTGATATAGTCCTCAGTCACCAGTCCCCAGTTGCATGTAATTCTCTGGAGCAGTCGCCAGTCACCAGTCCACAGCCGTAAGCCGTCAGCCATCAGCTTTCAGCTATCACCTGGCGGCCATAATTACTGATGACTAGTAAGTAATGGTTCCATAAGTCCAGATAAAAATACATGCAACTAACGCGGTTCTTTATTATTTCTAGTTTCTCTTGTTTCTTTCATGCATTTTAAAGACTGTTCTTTTGGGCAATCCTAATCTATAGTATAATTACAGGTAAAATATAGTGTGGCATGTCAAAGCCGTCGTTGGTGTTCAGCTGTCAGCCAGCAGCTGTCAGCTATCAGTTATCAGCAATTCCCTGCTGGCTTGACAATTGCTAATGACTAGTGACTAACGTTTTACAAGTCCACAACAGCTATACATGCAACTAAGGACTAACGACTAAGGACGCGGCTTTAGCCGATGCTAACGACCAATGACTCCGCATAAGCCGCTGCCAAGGGCTAAGGATGTGTTGGAAGCAAGTACGGGGACAATACTGATTGGAGGATTAGCGTTGAAAGAGGAAGCACAGGTATTACGGGAGGAGTTGGAAAGGAAAGCCCGTGAATGGGGGGCGAGCCTTTTTGGGGTTGCCGATTTAAGTTCCGCCAAGGCCTACATAGAAGAGGTTTTCGGCGATGAATTGCTGCATTTGGACCGGGCGGTCGTAATGGCAGTCCCATATCCTGCCGCTGTGGTAAATCAACTGCAGGCAGGACCAACTCATACCTATCTGCATTATTACAAAATTCTCAATTCCCGGCTGGATGATTTAGCCTTAAGGATAGCGCTTTTATTACAGGATGAGGGATATGAAGCCTTCCCCGTACCGGCCTCCCAAAGGGTTACTGAGGATAAACTGGCGGGGATTTTTTCCCACCGCCTGGCGGCCAGTCTGGCCGGGCTGGGGTGGATTGGCAAAAACAGCGCCTTGATTAACCCGACATACGGGCCCAGGCTCAGGCTGGTAACAGTGTTGACTGATGCACCGCTGCCTGCGGATAAACCTATTAAAGAGCGCTGCGGCAGATGTACTGCCTGTGTAGAGGCTTGCCCTGCTTCGGCCATTACCGGCAAAGCATTCCATCCCGCTGATCCTTTGGAGGAGCGTTTGCATGCCGGAGAGTGTGATAAATACCTCAGCAAAGTACGGGTTTCTTTTGGTAAAAGGGTCTGCGGCCGCTGTTTGGCTGCTTGCCCCTGGGGAATGAAAACGCGGAAAAGGAGATAAAAATAAATGCAGGAGTTGAGCAGTGGACAAAAGTTGGAGAAAAAGTTAGCCAGGCAGGAGCGAAAAGTTTGGGACAAAATCACGGCCGCCCAGCGGGAGGAGATTTTTCAGCTGGGAGAAGAATATAAAAGTTTTTTGGATAGGGCCAAAACTGAACGGGAAGCGGTGGAAAGTATAATTGAGCATGCTAAAGCCGCAGGCTTTTTAGCCTTGGACACTATAGAAGAAAACGGTAAATTAAACCCGGGACAAAGATTTTACCTGGTAAACCGGGGCAAGATGGTTATCCTGGGGGTGGCAGGCCATGCCCCTATCTCCCAGGGGGTAAGGTTGGTTGGTTCCCATCTGGATGCCCCTCGTTTGGATTTAAAGCCCAATCCGCTCTATGAAAGCGAAGGTTTTGGCCTTTTAAAAACCCATTACTATGGCGGCATAAAAAAATACCAGTGGACGGCTATACCCCTGGCAATTCACGGTGTGGTGATTAATTCCCGGGGGGAAAAGATTACCTTTAACGTGGGAGAGAAACCCGGAGATCCGGTTTTTACGATTACTGACCTGCTGCCCCATTTGGCCAAAGAGCAAATGAAAAAAACCATGGGAGAGGCAATACCCGGGGAAAACCTGAATTTATTAGTGGCCAGCATACCTCATGCCGATGAGGAAGTTAAAGAGAGAGTGAAGCTGGCCGTTCTGGAGTACCTACACCAGCAGTACGGCTTGGTTGAAGAAGATTTGATCAGCGCAGAGCTGGAAGTAGTGCCGGCTGGGGAGGCCAGGGATATCGGGTTTGACCGGGGACTCATCGGGGCTTACGGCCAAGATGACAGGGTATGTGTTTTTCCCAGCCTCAAGGCAGTATGCGAGCTGAAAACGCCCACGAAAACCGCCCTGGCATTGTTTGTGGATAAAGAGGAAATTGGCAGCACCGGCAATACCGGAGCTCAATCCCGTTTCCTGGAATATGCACTTTCCAGGCTATGTGCATTGGCGGGGCTGCAGGGGCCCCAGGCAGTCCTAACGGTTTTAGCTAATTCCCAGGCTTTGTCGGGCGATGCCAACACAGCTGAAGATCCCAACTACGAGGGAGTATTGGATAAACGCAACGCTGCCGGCTTAGGAAGGGGCGTAGTAATCACTAAATATACCGGCGCCGGGGGAAAATATGAAGCCAATGATGCCCACGCCGAATTTGTCGGGGAGATCAGAAATTTGTTCAATCGTAACGGAGTGATCTGGCAGATCGGGGAGCTGGGTAAAGTGGACCAGGGCGGCGGTGGTACTATAGCCCAGTTTTTGGCTAACCTGGGCATCGAGACTCTGGATTGCGGCCCGGCTCTTTTAAGCATCCATTCCCCGCTGGAAATAGCCAGCAAGGCCGATGTATATATGGCCTATAAGGCGTATAAGGTTTTTCTTGAGCAGTAGCTAGTCGCTAAGCTATCAGCTAGCAGCCTTCAGCTATCAGCTTTGGACTGGGAAAAGCTCGTGCTATGAAAAAAATAATGATTGTATCATTTTTCGTTTTAATTAATTGGTCTGTTTTATATTATGTAATTAATAAAAAAGTAGAATTGAATGAGTTTTTGGCTGACGGCTGACGGCTGACAGCTGTAAGCTGAAAGAGGTGACAGAGATGACAGAAAAGGTTAGACTCACCCAGTATGCCAAAGCTGCAGGCTGAGCTGCCAAAGTGGGTCCGGGGACCCTATCAGATATTTTAGCCACACTGCCCAGCTTTTCAGATCCGAAGCTGTTAATCAGCGGTTCTACTATGGATGATGCCGGTGTATACCAGTTGACCGATGAGCTGGCTCTGGTGCAAACGGTCGACTTTTTTACACCCATGGTAGACGATCCCTATGTTTTCGGACAGGTGGCAGCTGCCAACAGCCTGAGTGATGTCTACGCCATGGGAGGCAGGCCTCTCACTGCGATGAATATCATTACCTTTCCCACCAGCTGTTTGGATTTAACCATTCTGCGGGATATCCTGGCGGGAGGGGCTGATAAGCTGAGGGAAGCAAATACGCTCCTGGTGGGAGGGCATACAGTAGAGGATGATGTGCCCAAATATGGCCTGGCGGTTACAGGCATTGTCCATCCCGGAAAAGTGCTGGCTAACCAGGGTGCCAAAGCGGGGGACCTGCTGGTTTTAACCAAACCCTTGGGCGTGGGGATTCTGACGACAGCTCTCAAGGGGGGGCTGGTATCCCCTGAGGAGGAACGGGCCGCTGTTCGGAGCATGACCGCCCTCAACAAGCTTGCAGCCGAGGCAGCGGAAGCGGTCGAAGTCCATGCCTGCACCGACATAACAGGTTTCGGGCTCTTGGGCCATGCTTTTGAAATGGTAAGCGGAAGTCAAGTGAGTTTTACAATTGACTTAAAAGCCATACCGGTTTTAGACGGTGCTTATAAATATGCAGCTATGGGAATAGTTCCGGGGGGAGCAAAAAGGAATCTGAATTATTTGGACAAGCACCTTGAGTGGGAAGGAAAGATCACCCCGGAAGACAAGGATATACTGTGCGATCCGCAGACCTCTGGAGGCTTGCTTTTGGCCATCAAGGAAGAGCATGTAGAGCGGTATTTGTCTGTGTTAAAAGAGCGGGGGGTTGCAGGGTATGTTATTGGCTCGGTTGAAGAAGGAAATCCGGGCAAAATCAAGGTAAAGGGGAGTTAAAAATGGAGAACTATTTGGATGTACGGGGGTTAGCCTGCCCTGAACCGGTGATATCCACCAAAAAGGCTTTGGAGCAAATGGATGCCGGTAATTTGGTCACAATTGTTGATAACGAGGCAGCCAAGGAAAATGTGGTGAGATTCGCGAAAAGCATGAATTACCAGGTAGAGGTGGAAGAAAAGGGTGGCGAATATTATATTCATATAACTAAAGAAAAGCTGGCCGGAGTGGAAACAACCCTGGATACCGGCAGTGGCGCCTTATATTTGGTAACCGGAGATAAGCTGGGGCGGGGAGATGAAGAATTAGGCGCTGTTCTGATGCGCAGCTTGTTCTACAGCCTGGCAGAGAGCGAAATAAGGCCAGATACCCTGATTTTGATGAATGCGGGAGTTAAACTGGCCTGCGAAGGTTCTCCTGTTCTTTCCGATTTAATTGCGCTGGAGAAAAAAGGGACGGAAGTTTTAGCCTGCGGCACCTGCCTGGACTTTTACCGTCTGAAGGAGAAACTTTGCGTGGGTAAGGTTACCAATATGTATGCCATTGTGGAACACCTTAACCTGGCAGCCAAAGTTATCTCCTTGTAAAGGTGGGAAGGGCGTGGGGTTGCTATGGATTATAGCCCTATTACCAGGTATAGGGCTATTTTGGTATTTGTTTAAATCGCTAGCTTCAAGAGACGAGCAGAGGAAAATGTCCTGGCCCCGGAGGGAAGACGACATTCCAAGAACTGTCTCCCTCCTTGCCAACCACGATCCCTGGGAAGTTGCTTTCTGGCTCCTGGAAAATTTCGCAGGCAAGGAAGATCTCTGGCCCAGCCTTAGGGCTGCCCTGCAAGAACATGGCTACGAGGGTATCTATCTGGCCGCTTTGGGACAGGCAGGAAGAAGGCAGGAAGGCTTAAAGCAGGAGCTGGCACTGGGCGCATTGGGGCTGATTGGCACTGCCAGGAGCCTGCCGCTGCTCTTGGAAGCTTTGGCTGACAAGGATGAAAAATACAGCTTGGCAGCCTGTCAAGCGTTGAAGCGGCTGAAGCTTCCCGAAAGCGCCCAGCCCTTGGTAGAATCCTTGACGAGCCATGAGCGGATTTTGCCCGCCAGAAGCGCGGAAATACTTTTGAACTTGGGGCGTGTTGGCATGACAGCGGTAGCCCAGGCCTTGGAAGAGGCAGGGCCGCCTGCGAAGCTGCTTTTGATTGAGACTCTTGGAGAATTCAAAGATGATGCAGCCCTGCCTGTCTTGCTCCCTCACCTGGCGGATTCGGAAGGTGAAGTGCGGTGCAAAGTTGTTGAAGCTTTAGGCAATTTAAGTTCATCTCGGGTCACACCCTATCTGATTGAAGCTTTGGAGGACTCCTATTGGAAAGTGCGGGCTGCCGCCGCCAAGGCTTTAGGGAGGCTAAGCTGTAAGGCGGCAATTCCCACCTTAAAGACCCTGTGCGGGGATGAAAAGTGGCATGTGCGGACTAATGCCCGGGAAGCTTTAGAGCAGATGGGTGTAACAGTGGAAGTGCAGGAGGAGCAAAAGTGAGTGGTTGGGAATTTGCTTTCAAACAAAACATAATCGGTGATTTGCTTAAAATTGCTGCCATTTTTATTGTCATCAGAATCCTGGTTCAGCTCATATATATTCTTTTTGACCATTTTTTTAAGATTACCAAGGAAAATAACAACCTCAGCGTTGATCATAACCTCTTGCAAAATATCCGGTCTTTGGTAAAGACGGTTTTGGTATATGGCGGGTATTTTTTGGCGGCAATTTTTGCTTTGGAAATACTGCAGGTTCAATTTCTTGATGCCCAGGAACTTAAGAACTATGGCCTAAAATTACTCAAGGCAATACTCATTATCATTGGCGCAAGGCTAATATTAAAACTGGGATGGGCAGTAATTGATCATCTGTTCTTGGAGCAGGAAGAAGGAAATCTTTTGGCCAGGCATCGCCGGGCCGGGACTTTGCGGGCGCTCCTTCGCAGCGGGCTTATGTACGTCGTGTACTTTATTGCCGGCGTGATGGTATTGGAAACTTTCAATGTAAACACCGGTTCAATTCTGGCTGGAGCCGGGATTGTAGGCTTGGCAGTGGGTTTTGGCGCGCAAAACCTGGTACGGGATATAATCACAGGTTTTTTTATAATTTTTGAGGATCAGTTCACAGTAGGGGAATATATTACTACAGCCGGGGTTACGGGCGTGGTCGAAGAGTTAGGCCTCAGGACCACCAAGATCAGGGAATGGACCGGGCAACTGCACATCATTCCAAACGGTGAAATTACCAAGGTTACCAATTTTAACAGGGGCCAGATGCTGGCGGTAGTGGAGGTGGGAATAGCCTACGAAGCCAATTTGGACCAAGCTCTCGAGGTATTAAGGAGAGCCAGTGAAAATGCAGCCAAGGAACTGGCGGCCATTGTGGAAACCCCTGTGGTGCAAGGAGTTGTTGCCCTGCGGGACTTCGATGTGGTAATTCGGGTAATTGCCCGCACTGTGGCCGGGGAGCAATGGGCTGTGGAGCGGGAACTGCGCAAGCGCCTGAAAGAAGCTTTGGATGAAAACGGCATAGAAATTCCTTACCCCAAGCGGGTGGTTTATTCTGAAACCAGCAGGCAATAGCAGCCAATAATTCCAACGCGGGCCGAAAGGAGGAACCGGATATGCAGTTCAATTTGGGTGATGTGGTGCAGATGCGCAAGGCGCATCCCTGTGGCAGCGATCGATGGGAAATACTGCGCGTTGGTGCCGATTTCAGGATAAAATGCCTGGGTTGTGGGCGCATGGTCATGCTCCCCAGGGTTAAATTTGAAAAAGGGGTTAAAAAAATAATCACCACAGCTGCTTCACCCGTAAAAGAATGTTAATGCTCTTAGGCGTAAGCAACCCTTTGCTCTTTCCAGCAGCATTTATGTGGGGGCTGTAGGTAGGCTAACAGCTCGGAATATTTAGGGTAATTCCCCAAAACCACTGTGCAGTTGTATTTTTTTTGAATTTCCAGCGCTTTTTCAGCTAAACCGGGGCAGCTGTTATAGATAGCACAGTATGGAAAAACGATTATTTCCACCTTCTCCTGCGTTACCATTTGCTCCGCTATTTGTAAAATTGAATCGCCGGGACAACCTGTACAAGGAACTATGCTTATTAATTCGCTGTCTTCTCCCAATTGTTTAAAGGGCCCTGCTTTGTGGGCCAGTGCTTCAAAACATAAGACATGGGAGCAAAGGCCCGGACAACCTTTTCTCCAGTTTTTGCCGCAGGCAATGATGCCCATCTGTTTCACTTTAAGTTCGCCCCAATCTGCTTAATATTAATTGACAATTCAAGTATAGCAGCAGCTGATTGTGAAATTTGTCAAAAAAAGTGAATTAAGCGTAACAACCTACCAAAAACGACAAAAAGATCCTTTGTGTTACTTGTATAAATTTTATAAATCTAACCAATACAAATCCCAACAGCTCAGACGCATATCTGTGCAGTATTGCCGGGAGCCCGTAGTTTTACAAACTATCGGGGAACCAAACTTCAAAAAATTATTCACCTAATTACACTGTGCTTCTCTCAGAACGACTTTAACGATCCCTGTGACCCCCTGTTAACCATCTTGACATCATCTGGCATCCGTATTATAGTTATGGAAACGGGGAAATTTGGGAAATTGGGGTTAACCTTATGGCCGTTTGCCAACTTCTGATCAGCCCAGCCTCCCGGTAACTTGGCTTAAAGGTGGAAAATGAACTAATGATCTACCCCTTGGTTAAGTTAATTTCTAAGTGGTTTTTGGGGTTTTTGGGGAAGCCGGTAATTGCCGGGGTAGAAAATATCCCTCGAACAGGCCCGGTGATTGTGGTGGCCAACCACGCCAGCCTACTGGACGGCTTCCTTCTGGCGGCTTGCTTGCCGCGGCGGATTACGTTCTTGTCGGCAGCCTACCTGTTCAGGTTGCCAGTAGTGGGAGCGTTTTTGCGTGCTATGGGCGCCATCCCGGTGCAAAACAAGGGGAGTGAACTGGCGGGAATGAGGAAAGCATTAGGGATATTGCAGGGAGGGGGTACCCTCGGTCTTTTCCCTGAGGGTCGGGTTAGCCAGACGGACAAGTCTGGTCCATTCCAAACAGGATGGGCGTATCTCGCCCTGAAGACAGGGGCGCCGGTGCTGCCGGTGGTCATCAAGGGGACCAGGACAGCGCTGCCGGCGGGCGCCGTCTTCCCGCGTCGCAGTAGAATCTACATGCAAGTCGCTGCCCCGTGGATGCTGGAAAAGGTCCTGCGACCGGGGCAGGAAACCATGGCAGCTTTGAATACTAAACTGATCAGCCAAATGCAGCAAATGTTGAGTGAAATGTAGGATCATTGGGGGTCGTTGAAAAAATGGAGGAAAGACAACCAGTCCGAGGGAGGCCGCGCATCGGCCTGGCCCTGGGGGGCGGTGGCGCCCGGGGCTATGCCCACCTGGGAGTACTCAAGGCTTTCCGGGAGGCAGACATCCCTGTTGATGTGATTGCCGGGACCAGCATGGGGGCGGTAGTGGGCGCCGCCTATGCCTCGGGATACCGGATTGATGAATTGATAGATATGGCCCTTGAGATGCGAGGGCGAAGGCTGTTGGGCCTGGCAGACCCGAAGATCCCCCGCCAGGGCGTGATTGCCGGCAACCGGCTGGAAAGATACTTTGATACCTTAACCGGGGGCAGGGAGTTCAATCAACTGGAGAAGCCTTTGATCGTCGTTGCCACCGACATCGCTACCGGCGAGGAAGTGCGCATCAACACCGGGCCAGTGGCCCGGGCTTTGCGGGCCAGCACTGCGGTGCCAGGGATCTTTTGCCCGGTCAAGTCAGGGAGGCACCTGCTGGTGGACGGGACGATAACCGCCCCGGTGCCGGTGTCGGCAGCCCAGGAAGCGGGGGTAGAGGTGGTGGTGGCCGTGGATGTTTGCTCGCCGGTGGACCGGGCTGATGTCCTGGTGCAGGCATGGAAGTGGTTAAAGGAGATACCTTTCAGGCAAACTTATTGCCTGGCAGGGGTACCGGCTTTCTTACACTTCCTAAAGCTGGGGTTGCCCGAGAGCATCAACATTGTTGGCCGTTCACTGGAACTGTACGACCGTTACATGGAGGGTTCCACGCTAGGGACTCCCTCCGTGCATTACTGGATGTTGAAGCCGGCGGTGGAAAATGTAAGGTGGTATGAGTTTCACCGGGTCAGTGAGTGCATCCAGGCAGGGGAAGCAGTGGGCCGGCAGGTGGCCGAAGAGATTAAGATCTTGCTGAAAACATGGGACCTTGCCGGAAGAGCTGTCACCGCTCCTCAGTCCAAGACGAACGGTGGTAGAAGAGAAACCGGTACGGGGGGTGAACGGGAAATGGTTTGAAGAAAATATATATCTAGCTAGCTAGAACGTTCCATGTCAACTAAAACAACATAGAGGAGGACCGCTATGATGGAAAAGTGGGGAACTAACCTGGAATTCGCCAAGCGATATGTAAGCGAAAAGGTATTGCGAGAGTTGTTAAACTACCTGAGTAGCGACCCGGTAAACCATATAGAACGGCTGCTCAGTATTGGTAAGCTTTTAGCCCGGCAGGAGGGACACAAGCAAAATATCGTTGCTTTGGAAAAGGCCATTAACTCTAATCAGGCAATAAGGCAGCTCGCAGAGGGGGTGTTAGGGGATGCCCATCCTAACATTTTGCAGGGGCTGTTATATAACTTTTTTGTTAATTCGATGCTACTGGGCGTCCCCCGTCAGCGTCATCTTTCCGAGACCCTGGGGTATAACATCCCCCATTTCATCCTGGTTGACCCCACCAGCGCCTGCAACCTGCGGTGCGAGGGGTGCTGGGCCGGCGCCTACGCCCAGCATGACGAGCTTTCCTTTGAGCGTCTTGACCGCCTTTGTGCTGAGGCCAAGGAACTCGGTATTTACTGGATCGTCATGTCCGGCGGGGAGCCCTTCATGTATCCGTGCCTGTTCGACCTGGCCGCCAGACATAATGATATGGCCTTCATGCTGTATACCAACGGCACCAGGATCGACGACCGGGTAGCGGACCAGATCGTGGAGGTGGGCAACCTGTCGCCGGCATTCAGCCTGGAGGGCTGGGAGGAAAGGACCGATCGCCGGCGGGGGCCGGGGGTATTCAAAAAGGTAACCGCCGCCATGGACCGGCTGCGGGAGCGGGGAGCGGTCTTCGGCGTTTCCCTCACCGCCACCAGGGAGAACATGGAAGAGATTACCTCCGACGGCTTCGTGGACTTCCTGGTTGAGAAAGGGGCCAGGTACGGCTGGGTCTTCCATTACATCCCCATCGGTCGCAACCCCAATCCGGACCTGATGCTGACACCGGAACAGCGGGCCTACATGGCTACGCGCGTACCCACTATCCGCCAGAACAAGCCCATCGTGTTGGCCGACTTCTGGAACGACGGGGAACTGACCCAGGGATGCATCGCCGGCGGGCGGCGGTACTTCCACGTGACCGCCAGCGGCGCGGTGGAGCCGTGTGCCTTTGTGCACTTTTCCACCCACAATATCAATGAGCACAGCCTGGAAGAGATTTTGCGCTCACCGTTGTTTGCCGCCTTCCAAAAAAGGCAGCCCTTCTGCGGCGACCACCTGCGGCCATGCCCCATTATCGATGTGCCCTCCGCGCTCCGGGACATCGTGGCGGAAAGCGGGGCCAGGCCCACCCACGCCGGCGCTGACGAAGTGCTGAAAGGGGAAGTGGGCGAACATCTGGACCGGCGGGCGGCGGCCTGGGCGGCGGTGACCGCGGAGGTACGGTCACGGCAAACCATGAGGACTGTCGGTTAACTCGAAAAAAATCGCGTTTCGCCTGAATCCTTACAGCCCTTGACTAGACACGTACAGGAGGGTGATAATATAAATTGACGATACGATTAACTTGGAGGGAAAGTGATGCGCATCACTCGGCGGCGAATGGACTTCCTGCAAAAGATTAAACAACTCTACGAGGCCACCAACCTGCCAGTACATTACGCGCGGGTGGCTGAACTGCTGGGAGTCAGCAAGTGGAGCGCTTACGAGATGCTGAAGACGCTGGAAAAGGAAGGCTTACTGGCCAGCCAGTACGAGGTCAACCAGGGCGAGAAGTTTCCCGGTCGGGCGATGGTACTGTTCGCGCCTACCCGTCTGGCTGATGCGGTGCTATCCGGCAACACCTGGGAGGAGAAGGCCCCTGTCAAGGAATGGCGGCAAGTCAAGCAACGGCTTTTGTCCCTGTGCGCAGAGCTGAAAAAAAATAATCCCAGGGAATTGATCGAAGAACTGATGGCCGAACTGCCCGGCCTGGAACGCCCCTTGATTTTCAGCGCCTACATGATCGCCCTCCTGATCGCGCAACTGCAAACCTTGAGCGCAAAGAGCCTCGGGCTGTTCAAAAACGTGGTGCTGGGCGCGGCGAAGGCGGAAATAGGACTGGCTATGCTTGCCGGCGCCGCCATGGGCAGCATGCTGAAAACAGCCACCCAGTTCCCGTTATTGTCCCAGATCGCCAGCCACCTGGACAGGTTCCAGGACAATCTGGCCGACCTCAACCAATCCGAACAGGCCCTGCTGATGGATTTTCTGGAAGAGGCGCTGGAAAAAACCACGTAATTTTTCTTTGCTACTCCAAGAAATGGAGCACTACCTGACGGAGGGCCGCAATGCCGAGCGCTTCCGGCAGAACTTTGCGGGAGATGATACCGTCTACATCCCTAAGGTTTACTGGGAGTATTCCGCTCCAGCGTACTCACCATGGAGTACGTGGCGGGGTGAAGCTGGGGGATATGGCCCGGTTAAAGCAGCAGGGTCAGGACCCGAGCGGTTTGCCCGTCACCAATAAATCCCAAGTTAAACGTTGTATTTTCCCTGTTCTAGTGCTATAATTCTAAAATAGTGGTTGTATAATAAATGGCCACAGAATATCCCTGCCCCGTAAGGGGGCCGTCAGTCCGAAGGGAGGTGAATAGTCATGCGCAGTTACGAGGCCCTGTATATCATTAAACCCTCCGTTGAAGCAGAGCAGATTCCTGCGGTTGTGGAGAAGTTTAAGCAGTTGATTGTGGACAACGGCGGTGAGGTAACCAATGTTGATGAATGGGGTAAGCGCAGGCTGGCCTATGAGGTAGAAAAACACCGCGAAGGTTATTATGTGCTGATGAATTTCAAGAGCCCAGCTCAAACAGCACACGAACTGGAGCGTATTTTTAAGATCGCTGATGAGATCTTAAGGTACCTCGTAATCAGGCTGGATGAAAAAAAAGCAAGCTAGCAAAGGGTGTGTAATGCTTTGCTGAACAAAGTGATACTTATCGGGCGTTTAACCAGGGATCCTGAATTGAGATACACCGCTAACGGAGTGGCTGTTGCCACATTTACTTTAGCTGTGGACCGGCCTTTTGTCAACCAGCAGGGCCAGCGCGAAGCAGATTTTATTCGCATAGTAGTCTGGCAAAAACTTGCTGAGATTTGTGCCAACAACCTTGGCAAGGGCCGCTTGGTGGCAGTGGAAGGAAGGCTGCAGGTACGGAGTTATGATACTCCGGAAGGGCAAAAAAGACAGGTATCGGAAGTGGTTGCAGAAAACGTCCGCTTTTTGGATTGGCCCAAGGAAGGAGGCAAAGGGTCGGCTGCGCCTTTTGGCGGAGAAGAGGATCCTTTCGGCTCAGGATTTGACCTTCCAGCCGATGACCTGCCATTTTAGTTTTTAGGAGGGTAGTGGATGAAACGTGATCGTCGACGTCCCCGGAAACGCGTGTGCAGTTTTTGCGTGGATAAGATCGAATACATTGATTACAAAGATGTGAACAGGTTAAAGAAATATGTGACGGAACGCGGTAAAATTTTGCCAAGACGTATCACCGGCAACTGTGCAGGACACCAAAGACAGTTGACAACGGCTATAAAAAGGGCAAGACACATAGCGTTATTGCCGTTTACACAAACAGAATAGTTTTTGCCATTTGCAAGGGGGGGCGTTTGCTCCTCTTGTTTTGTTTAGAATAAGCTGCTATATTTTTTGTAAAAACAGGGGAATTTTACGATCTAGGGAGAATAACATTGTCAAGTATGTTTGGGTAGGAGAAATTTACACAAAAGCGAACAGTGTAGTGGTATCTAAACTGGTGGTGGAGGGGTTTTACTTTGGGGATTGGTTACCGGGAATTGGATATAACCAGAAACCTGCGCATGATAGAGTGGCTGAAGGCCGATTTGATCAGTTCTACAGGAGCGCTCTTTAAAGCAATGGTAAAAGGCAGTCAGGAGGCAATTCTGGATGCCTTGGGCGGAGTGATTATTTCGGCATATATCCTGGGAAAACGTGTAGGCATAAACTTTGTAAGAATTGACTTGAAATTGGTGGAAAAACTGCGCCGGGAAATCGCTGAAGGGCATGCTGCGGAAGAATGGTACGGCGATTTATCGGCTTTATTGAACCATTTGGAGGTCTCAAGACGGTGAATGAAAATAATTTGGAGCATAGACGCAGTCCAATCAACGCCCTGGTGGAGGGCGCAGTTTTAGCTGCTATTGCCACAATACTGGGTCTTGTAGGGCTTTTTCTTCCTCCACTGAGTCTGCTTACCAATTTTCTTTGGCCAATACCTCTGATTGTGCTTTGTCTTCGCCACGATTTGCGGACAGGGATATTGGCTTTTATAGTGACAACCCTGCTCTTGATGATGTTTGCCACTCCTTTCAGGGGACTGTCCCTGGCCTTGGAATTTGGGATTATGTCCTTAATCTACGGGTTGGCTTTTAAAAAGAATTGGCCTGTGGGTCGGACTGTTTTTTACGGTGCCCTGGCAGCTGTAACCGGCACGGTACTGGTCATTGGCCTTTCAATTTTGCTTGTTGGCTTTTCCCTGGATCAGATGCGGCAGGAAATGATGGCTATGCTTGACACCGCTATAGAAATGTACCGCCAGATGGGCATTCTGGACCGGATGGCCCAGCAGGGAATGACCGAAGAAAAGCTCAGGGCAATTTTTAGCCAGGCGGCAGCTTTAAGCATTAGTTTAATTCCGGGCGTTATGATTGTGAGTTCGCTGGCAACGGCTTTGGCCAGCTTCCTGCTGAGCCGTATAATCTTGCGCAAAATGCGAATTTCGCTGCCGGCAATTCCGCCTTTTACTACCTGGAGGTTACCCTGGTATTTTATCTGGGGTTTCATCCTGGGACTTGGTTCCCTTTTGCTTGGGGATTATTATCAAATAGACACCCTCAAACTGGTTGGGCAAAATGTTTTAGCAGTTTATTTCCCAGTCTTCTTCCTGATTGGACTGGCCATTTTAAAATTCTATATGCAGAAATTTAACTTAAAACCTGTATTTAGGTTGGCTATAGCCTTTGTAGTACTGATGTATCTTCCTGTAGCTGCTTTCAGTCTGGCCTTTTTAGGGATGTTTGATACCCTTTTTGATTACCGCAAACTGGGGCAAAATTAGCCGTCAGCTAACAGCTGTAAGCCTTTAGCTACCCGCCCGATATAGCTTGCAGTTGTTTGTTAATAGATAAAGTGTAGGCAAACTTTATCTATGGATTTTCGTGTGCAACTAGTGTAAGCTGATAACTGTAAGCCGGAGGTTGGGAACTATTTACGCGAGAAGAAGGGGTGATAGGGATGAAAGTTATTTTAAATAAAGATATTAAAAGCTTGGGGACAAGGGGTGCGGTAGTAGAAGTTTCCGACGGCTATGCCAGAAACTATCTTTTACCCAGGGGTCTGGCTAAAGAGGCAACTGCCGGTAACCTTAAGGAAATAGAAATGCTCAAACAAAAGCAGGAGCGTAAAAAAGAAGAGGAGCTAATGGCCGCCCAGGAAACTGCCCGAAAAATAGAGGGAAAAGTATTAAAAATCACCAGCAAAGTAGGGGAAAACGGCAAGCTCTTCGGTTCCATTACCAACAAAGAGATTGCTGAAGTTCTGCAAGCCCAGTATGAGGTAACTGTAGATAAGAGAAAAATTGAGCTTAAAGAAAACATCAAAGCTTTGGGTGTTTATCCTATAACGGTGCGCCTCCATCCCCAGGTCAGCGCTAACCTGACCGTGCAAGTTCTTGGGGAATAATTTAGCGGCTAGAAGCCGAGTCCTTAGTCCTTAGTTGCATGTATAGCTTTTGTGGACTTGTAAAACCGTTAGTCACTAATCATGCAATTATCAAGCCAGCAGGGAAATGCTGATAGCTGACAGCTGACGGCTGAAAGCTAACCACTAATGACTAAGGACGCGGTTAGCTGGACATTAAAGGCTTGATAGAAAGGGGTATCAACTTGGATAAACAATTACGACAGCATGAGCATAACCCCTCTGAAGAGATCCTGAATATGTTGGAAGCTGAAAGCGATACAGTTTCCAGGCAGGTAGCTGCATTGTACGGAATCCTTTGTGATATTTACGGGACAGACCGCTTGGTATTAAAGGCCAGCAAGCTGGAAGCCCTGGAACTGCTGCGTTCCGAGGAAGTTGCTGAGCGAGTGCTTGCTCTGGAAAAAATAGTGTACGAGGACCCTACTATTGACCGGGTGCCATCGCAACAGGAATTACCGGCTATACTGGAAGAACTGGAAGAAGAACTGGCTGACTATATGGCCCGCAGGGTTGTGGAAGACAAGCTGGAAAGAAAGATTGCGGAAAAAATGCAGGAGCGGCATGAGGAGTATGTGCAGGAGATCAAAATGCAAATCCTCAAGGAAAATGCCGGTCCCGAGAATGCCCAGACCTTAAAGCGTTTGGCAATCCTGGAAAAACTGGATCAGATTAGGCTTGCCAGGACGGCCATGGAAATACTCAGACCTGCCACTCTCTCTGAGATTGTAGGCCAGGAGCGGGCAGTACAGGCTTTAGTTTCCAAACTGGCTTCACCATTTCCCCAGCACATTATTGTCTATGGCCCGCCCGGCGTTGGTAAGACCACAGCGGCGCGGCTGGCTCTGGAAGAGGCAAAGAAGATTCCAGGATCGGCGTTTGACAGTGAAGCGCCGTTTGTGGAAGTAAATGGCGCTACCTTACGCTGGGATCCCAGGGATGTGACTAATCCACTCCTTGGTTCGGTCCATGATCCCATTTATCAGGGAGCTAAAAAGGATCTTGCCGAAACAGGGATCCCTGAGCCTAAGCTTGGGTTGGTAACTGATGCCCATGGTGGCATTCTTTTCATTGATGAAATCGGGGAGATGGACCCGCTCCTTTTGAATAAACTCCTGAAAGTGTTAGAAGATAAACGGGTGGAATTTGAATCTTCTTATTACGATCCCCACGATGATAATGTGCCCAGTTATATTAAAAAGATTTTTGAAGAAGGGGCGCCGGCAGACTTCATTTTAGTCGGGGCAACTACCAGGGACCCGGCGGAATTAAGCCCGGCCCTGCGTTCCCGCTGTGCTGAAGTGTATTTCGAGCCCCTTACTCCCGCCGACATTCAGGAGATTATTATGAAAGCTGCCCCCAAATTAGGAGTGCAACTGGGCCCGGGAGTACCTGAAATTATTAGCGAATATACAATCGAAGGCAGAAAAGCCAACAATATCCTGGCGGATGCTTACGGTTTGGCCCTTTATCAGGCCCAGACAAGCGGGACTTTGCCGGAAAACGGTATTGCTATTATGCCGGAACATGTCTATAGCGTTGTCCAAGCCTCCCGTTTAATTCCCTATGTAACGCAGAAAGCCGGCTCCCGGCCTGAGGTAGGACGTATCTTTGGCTTGGGGGTTGCCGGTTTTGTAGGTTCGGTAATAGAAATTGAAGCGGTAGCTTTTGCCGCCAGAGAAAAAGGTAAGGGCAGGATGCGTTTTAATGAAACTGCCGGCAGCATGGCCAAGGATTCGGTCTTCAATGCCGGTTCAGTTATTCGCAAAGTTACCGGACTGGACCTGGATGATTATGATCTGCATGTTAACGTAGTTGGCGGGGGCAATATAGACGGTCCTTCTGCGGGAACCGCCATTTGTCTTGTCATCATCAGCGCTCTGCAGAACAGACCTTTGAGACAGGACATAGCCATTACCGGGGAGATTTCCATTCAGGGCAGGGTTAAGCCTGTCGGAGGGGTATTTGAAAAGATTTACGGCGCAAAGCAAGCGGGTATGCGTAAAGTTTTGATCCCCGCGGACAATAAAAAAGATGTGCCTGTAGGGTTAAAGGGGATTGAAATTATTCCGGTGGCGACTATTGAAGAAGCAATGGGGGAAGCTTTCAGTTCAGACTAAACAGCTTTCAGCCGTCAGCTGTCAGCAATTAGCCGTTGGCTTTTCCGCAAAAGCAATATATGCAACTAAGGACTAACTACTAAGGACGTGACCGCAGGTCGCTGTTGAGGACTGATGACTTGGCCGAAGGCCGAACTGTCGGGAGGAGCACAGATTATGCTGATAGACAGGGTACCACCTCAGAATATTGAAGCGGAGCAGGCTGTCCTGGGCTCCATGCTGCTTGACAAGGAAGCCATTTTTAATGTTATCGAGATTTTGAAAAGCTCCGATTTTTATCTGGAAGCCCACCGGGTGATTTACGAAGCTATTGTAGAACTGAATGAACAAGGTCAAGCGGTGGACCTGGTCACACTTACAGAAGAACTGCGGCGGAAAAGTTTACTGGACAAGGTAGGCGGGGTATCCAGCCTGGCTTTTCTCTCCAGCGTTGTGCCCACTGCCGCCAATGCAGAGCACTATGCCAGGATTGTAGAGGAGAAAGCAACCCTCCGTTCCTTAATAACTGCAGCTACTAAGATCGCCCAAAAGGCTTACGAAGGCGAAGAGGATCTGTCCCAGCTCCTGGATGATGCGGAACGAATGATCATGGATATTTCCCAACGCCGCCGTAAAGAGGGCTTTACGCCAATAAAAGAGCTCTTAATTAACACTATAGAACACCTGGAATATCTGGTAAAACATAAGGGAGAAGCGACGGGTGTGCCTACCTTCCGTGATTTGGACAAGCTGCTCTCGGGCCTGCATAAAAGCGATTTGATTATTTGCGCTGCCCGTCCGGGTATGGGCAAGACATCTTTTTGTTTAAACATTGCGCAGAAGGTAGCAATTAAGGAGAAACTTCCCGTGGCCATCTTCAGCCTGGAAATGTCCAAAGAGCAGCTGGTGCAGAGGATGCTTTCTTCGGAGGCTATGGTAGATCAGCACAAACTGCGTTCCGGCTTCTTGCAGGAAGAGGATTGGAAAAGGCTGGCTTCTGCTGCGGGAAGACTCGCTGAGGCCCCAATTTTTATCGATGATACACCCGCAATCAGCGTGTTGGAAATCAGGGGGAAAACCAGGAAGCTGAAAGCTGAAACAGGCTTGGGCTTGGTAATTATAGATTACCTGCAGTTGATGCAGTCCAGTAAAAGGACCGAAAACCGCCAGCAGGAGATCTCCGATATTTCCCGCTCTCTCAAGGCTTTGGCCAGGGAGCTGGATATCCCTGTTCTGGCCTTATCCCAATTGAGCCGGGCTGTGGAGCAGACCCATGATAAAAGACCTGCTTTAAGCCATTTGAGGGAATCGGGTTCTTTAGAGCAGGACAGTGACTGTGTGTTGTTTATACACCGGCCGGAGTATTACGACCCGGAAACGGATAAAAAGGGAATTGCAGAAATTATTGTGGCCAAGCACCGCCATGGACCCACCGGCAGCGTAGAGGTAGGATTTTTGGCGGAATTCACTAAATTTGTGGATTTGGCCCAGCAGGTAGGTTAAAGCACTGACGGAAGTTATCCGTTGGTGCTTTTTTTAGTAGGCATGTAACAAAGGACTAACGACTAAGGACTAACAACGCTCTGCAGGCCGTTTCTTTGAAACTGGCGGCTCTAATCAGGGTGCTCCCGCTGTCCGAATTCTGCACGTTAAAAAACAGATTTTAGTACTATAGCAGCCCGGCGGCGACTACAATTATTTTGACGATGGGATTTGACAATATTTCAAAGGGGGAGGAAGATGAGAAAAACTCTTGGACTGACTATTATTGCCGCTATGCTGGCTGTTGAACTTTCGATAGGGTGGAACCTTTTCCGCGACAAAGGGGAAGACAGTTTGTGGGGAGCCGGTAAAAAAGATGTTACTGCTATTATGGCCTCGGGGAAATATATCGTGCCAAAGCAGGGAAGCAGAAACAGCCTGGAATACAAGATTGTGGAAATTTTACAAGGAGCGGCAGGAGATAAAATTTGGGCAAGGCAACAGGCCCTGGAAATTGCGTTGAAGGCTTTGGATTTATCCCACTGGCTGGAATTAAACAGCTTAAGGTATGAGTTCAACTTTGTTGATATTCACCCTGCTTCCGGGAAAGAGCTGGTTATCAGCGTTTCAGCAGGTAAAGACAACGGATTGGTGGCGGTTTTCTCTCCAGGCGCCAAAGGGTATGAGCTTATAGGAGCGTTGACTGACCTGGTGCCAGTTACTCACGTGGGGGTAATCGGGCTTCCCGGACTTGACTACAAAGCCCTGGTAATCGACGAATACTTGGATGAGATGACGGGGGCATTTTTCAAGGTTAAGACCAAGTCGGTATATATTTTTAAAGGTGAAGCTCTGGAAAAAGTCTGGGAAAGGGACAGGTACCGCAAGGAATACTGGCCGGAAGGGGGGCAGTTGAAAGGAGACCAAACCAGCTGGTTAATGCGCAAAGAGGAGGCAGCCATAGTTTTTCGCCCGGAAGGCAAGATTGAAGTTACCGGTATTCGAACCCAGGGCAGGAGCAAAAATTTAGGTGATCTGGCCGGTGAATATGAAATTACCAAGAAAGAGAAGATCAAGGAAGTCTACATCTGGAATGCTGAAAAACGGGCTTTTGTGCTTCAGTAATACCGGGGCTAGCCAATTCTTGTTTATCTCTTTAAGCAAATAAGGCTACTTTGCAAATGTAACCCTTGTGTCCGCTGCTCCAAAGACTATTGCCAAAAGCGCATAAACTTTTCAGGCTCTATGCAAGCCTTATAAACGACCGCATAAGTGCGACTAGGCTTCTGCCGCTCCTAAAGGATTGGAATTTCTAGGCATTATGAAACATATTGCTACAGCTTGTAGACAAAGCCCACATGTATTATTTCGAACAGGCGGTCAGGGGACACACCTCATATGCATGTTGCTGTCCTTTGCCGAGAAATGTCCCCAATTAATAAGCTCCTACGCCGTTGACCTTCAGTTCCGCTGCCGGCCTAGAGGAAACCAGTCCTGCTCCATAATGCATGCGGGCTGATAGCAGTTTGTCGACGGTCTGGGAGGGGGACATTCCCCTCCTTCACTGTTCTCAGAAAATATATGGTCCGGCAAGCAGCAGCATTAAAAAGGTGGCCATGGAAACGGCAGTTTCGACGCCAAGGCCGACCAGGAATGGTTTAATACCCGCCCTCATTTCCGCAAAACGGGCTCTAAAACCTACTCCGGCAAATGCCATCAAAAAGGCCCAGCTGCTCAGGTTTTTAATGGCAGTTATATTTTCTTTGCTAAAAAAGCCCAGGGTGGCCAGGACAGAAAAGAGTAAGAAGCCGATTAGAAACTTTGGAAAACGCACCCAAAGAAAACGGCCTTTATTTTCCACTTCTGCGGTCAGCCCTTTGCGTGCGTAGGACAAGGCAAAAAGCAGAATTACGACACCCATCAGGGCATTCCGGATCATCTTGACGGTAGTGGCATAGTTACCTGCTGCTTCCGAAAAAGCAAATCCTGTAGCTACAGCTTCTGCTGTATTGTCAATTGACAAGCCGGCCCAATAGCCGAAAAACTGATCAGAAAGCCCAAGGAAATTAGCGAGCAGTGGGTAAATAAATACCATTGCCGCGCCGAAAATCAGGATGGTAGCTATAGCATAAGTTGATTCTTCTTCGTTGGAATCAATAGCTCCCATGGCACCCATGATAGCCGAGACACCGCAGATCCCGACACCGATTCCTATGAGGTCTCTAAGCTTTTCCGAAAGCCCGAACAACCTGCCGAAGAAACGGGCCGCTGCAATTGAAATCACTATCTCCACAATTACCAAACCAACACCGCTGAGCCCAATGGCAAAAACATCTTGCAGCGCCAGCCTGGCCCCCATTAAGACGATGCCGGCTTTCAACCAAAATTCGTAAGTAGCAATGCCAGGCTCCAAAAGTTTAGGTACGCCGACAGTATTGCTGATAATCATGCCGAAGGCAATTGCAAACAGCACGTATTCCATGTGGGGCACATATTTGGCGGCAATTTTACCTGCATATCCGACCGTCAGCAATGCCAGCAGCCCCGGGATATACTGCAGCCAGCGCCCAAAATTTTCTCCGGTAGGGTTTCCAACCCGTAAATCTTGTTCTCTGACAGCCATAGTTCCCTCTCCTTTACAATTATTTTGAGAGCTTTTGTTTTTACCAGGGCACGGAGCTTAAGACCCCTGCCTTAACCAGTACCATTAACCCTAAAGCAAACAAAACCGTCCACCAGTCCAAGGTTATTTTCATTGTTTCACCTCCCCGTCCAAGCTTAACTATGGTTAACCGATAGGCAAACTAGGCATTGAAATTAAAAAAATATCAGCTATTTGACGCGCCTAATTTTCACCCTGTAGGAGTCAGCGTCCTCTGGTGTAATGGAAATCACTTCCTGACCTTGGGACCGGAAGCTGGCAGGCACATTATTTATCGGTTCGCCCTCATCCAGTATCACTTCCAGCACCTGACCTTCTTCCAGCTGCTCCAAAGCTATCTTGGCACGGACAAAGTTCATAGGACACTTAACGCCGCGCAAATTTAACTCCGGCGGTTTGTTGAAAGTACATGTTTTTTGCTCAGCTTGGTCTTTCAACTTGACAGGGAAATTCAAAGCTGCGTCCATGGAATCATACAAAGCTTGCACCTCATCTAACAAAGCCCTGATCCTTGCTTCCTCATCCAGCAGCAGCTGTGCTTTTCCACGCAGCGCAGAACGGGCTAAAAGCAACAGCTCCAGATGTTTTTTATCTGCTAACCCCTGGTCGATAAAATGTCTCTCAAATTCTTTCAGGGCCACATCCGGGTTGCCCGGTTCGATTCCTCTGGTTACCAGCAGGGCTCCGGCGGCCAGGACAACAGCATGGAGGAGTTTTTGGGCACGCTCCGAGGTCTCTTTTACAAGCTGCTTTGCGTCCAAGAACTCTGCTTCTGCTTTTTTCAGTTCCTGAGCTATTAATTCAAAAATACCGGCTCCGCACTCGCCCGGTCCCCTGCCGGCCAAAGAAAAATCTTCCTCTGTCCCAAAATCTCTGTAAAAGTCAGGTGCCTCCTCTGGAGCAGGGATTACCGAGTATTTCCCGGTGAGCTCTAAGGCCAGAGCTCTGCCTCGTTGTTCCCAGTAAGCGAGAAAGCCCTGCGGGCGCAGCTGGCTATTGGCGTAATCCTTGAGCAGTTCCACGGTAAATGCCGGAATATGTTTTGCAGGAAGTTCAGCCAAATTTTGGGAGAGAGTGGCACCGTCCTTTCCTGCCTGGCCTCCTGCCACTATGGTATAACACGGGTAGCTGCGGCCATTTTTTCGCCTTGCTGCACCGAAGAATCCCAGCGGGGCGATAGCATGTTGCCCGCAGTTGTTGGGACATCCGCTGGTATGAATTTCGATTTCCGAGAAAACTGAACGGTCAAGCCCCGCCTTCAAAGCTTCCTGGCTGATGGCCGCATTCAAGTCCTGGGAGCGGCAGATGCCGAGACGGCAAGTGGCTGCCCCTTTGCAGGACACCAGCAGGGATTCGCCGTGATGAGGGACGGTCACGTTCTGAGAAAGGTTTTGTAGCTCATGGTAAAGAGATGCTAAATGGGCTGCCGGAATATAAGGTATAAGCAGGTTTTGCAAGCGGTCTGTCCGGAGTTGCGAACCTGCATGGCGTTCTGCAGCTTCTGCCAACCGTTGCAGGTCGTCAGCAGCTAAATCACCGCGCTGGATAAGGACCGTAGCCAGGAAAAAACCTTCCTGCCGCTGGGGCCTAACAGCGATTTTCCGCCACTTTTCAAAGGCATCCCCGTCAATGTGGACATCAGCCGGCGGGGCTGCTGGCGGAAGCGGCTCTGCAGCCAGCTCCACCGGGACTGCGTTGGGTATGCCCTCCGCGGTTACCTTAAGCAATTCCTGTTCCAGTTCATGTAAAAAATTGTCAACGCCCAAACGTTCAACCACAAAACGCAGCCTGGCCCGGTGGGGATTGCGGCGGTCGCCGTATCTAAGAAAGACCCTTTTTACAGCTTCCGCAACCCGCAGGAGATCTTCAACGGGGATAAAATCCTTGAATAGTTCAGCCACACGGGAGCGCGTGCCCATACCGCCTCCCACATAAACGGCAAAACCCTTTTGTCCGTTCCTGATTTTTGCTAAAAAGCCCAGATCGTTTACCTGGGCCAGCGAGCAATCAGTGGCGCAGCCCGAAAAAGCAATCTTGAATTTTCTCGGCAGATTATAGGAACTTTGGAACGGCAATAAGTAATTTGTCAATGCCACGGCATATGGCTGTGGGTCAAACACTTCGCCCGGCAGCAGGCCCCCATGAGAGCAAGCGGTGATGTTGCGTACTGTGTTTCCGCCGCCACCCAATGGAGTCAGTCCGACTTCCAATAGGCCCTTCATAATGGGGTAAGTGTCTTCGATTTTTACTTCGTGGAGCTGAATATCCTGCCTGGTGGTAACATGGACCCTGCCGTTGGCATAGCGTCGGCTGAGTTCCGCCAGTTTTTTAGCCTGGGACGACCATAAAAATCCTCCCGCTACCCTAACCCTCACCATGTACAGCCCATGTTGCCGCTGTTCATAGATACCCCGCGGTACCCGCCTGGCTTTAAACAGGTCACTGGACAGTTGGCCGGAAAGATAGCGCTCTACGTCTTTGGCATGCTGTTCTATTTCATCAAGAACATATTGTGGAATTGCATATGTTTTATGCATTTAATTCCCTCCCCCGTTTGATAATTTCTATTTGTTGTTCGCTAAAGTCCCCGTTTTCCCGCCTGAAGGCCCTCAGCTTACCCCGATGTTCTTCTGCCAGGGAAAGAATGGCATAGCTTACATTGGGCATATACGCCAGTTTCTTGTCTTCTTCGGACATCCGTGGCGGAGTTGCGGGATGGCTGTGCCAGATGGCCACGATTTCCCACCCGTGCCGGCGCATTTCTCTGACAGCTGCAAACTGCTCGACCGGATCCATGGAAAAATGTTCGGAACTTTTGTCCACGTTGGTCAGGGGATAAAATTCAGTAACTACATTGTTTTTGCCAGCCAGTAAACCGCATGCTTCAAGGGGAGCATGCTTTACGGCTTCTCTAAAGAGCCTCTGGTAGATATCCTCAGGAATTTTAAGCATTGGCATTACCTGTTGTTCCTTTCAGTGTACAAAAGACTGGCTGTTCATCCTGCAGCTCCGTAATGGTGGGACGGTCACCGCAAAGGGGACAGTCCGCGCTGCGTTTTACTTTGATTTCCCTCGTTCTCATAATCAGTGCATCGTAAGTTAACAGCCTGTTGGTCAGCAGGTCCCCTGTACCCAGCAAATATTTCAGCGCTTCAGTAGCCTGGATTGTGCCCATAACCCCGCCCAAAACTCCAAGTACTCCGGCTTGAGCGCAGGAAGGAACTGCATTGGGCGGCGGAGGTGAAGGGAAGATACACCGGTAGCAAGTAGTTTCTCCCGGCAGGACAGTGATGGTTTGCCCTGCAAAACGTAAGATCCCGGCATGGGAAAAGGGTTTACGGGCAAAGTAGCAAGCATCGTTGACCAGAAATTTGGCAGGGAAGTTGTCAGTTCCGTCAATGACAAAATCGTACTGAGCGATGATTCCTACTGCATTATTGGAGGAAAGAGGCTCAGTATAAACTTCCACTTTCACGTCCGGGTTGATAGCACGCAGTTTTTCGGCGGCGGATTCGGCCTTTAGCCGACCAACATCTGCAGTGGTATGGACAATTTGTCTTTGCAGGTTGCTTAAATCCACCCGGTCAAAATCCACAATTCCGATCCTTCCCACTCCGGCAGCAGCAAGATAATAGGCGGCGGGAGAACCCAGTCCTCCGGCTCCTACAATAAGCACGCTACCGGCCAACAGCTTCTGCTGGCCTTTTAGCCCTACCTGTTCCAAGATAATATGTCGGCTGTAGCGCTCCACTTGATCCGCTGTCAATGTCACTGCAGCCACCTCCTCAGGGTGGCTGCCTCCACCCATAAAGTACATAAAATCAACTCGGTCGCCATCCCGCAGTCTGGTGACGGAAAAAGCATCGCTGCGCACAAATTCTTCATTTAACTGTACTGAAACATACTGCGGCATTTCAACCTTCTCAATTTCAAGCAATTCCTGAACAGTGATTTCGTTACGGACCTCCTTGCTTTCTCCGTTAATGATTAGTTTCATATTGTTCCTCCCTCCATAAAATGTTTTGCCCTAATGCGTATGATCGGACGGTTTTTCCAAAGAGCGGGAAAACCAACTAAACCGATCAGAATTATATAATTTATTAAGCAGATTATACTCTAGTCTTCAACTGGTGTCAATAACTGGAAAGGAATTTTGTTGCCTGAAAATTAAAGCCGGCAATAAAAGCAAAAAGTTGCTTTTACTGCCGGTTTTACTATACTTGGGGTATAAATTTTTTCAGAACAAGAAGATGGCTCTGCAATCTTTTAAATCACTTCTTAAAGCCATCCCAATGGACAATTTCTTCTAATTTCTTTCGTTTGTTGGTGTGACGGTTTGGGTCTGCCGGTCCGCCAGCCTGGAGCGAAACCTGTCTCGCTCCATAATACATTCGAACTCATATTTGCTTCTTTTTATTGTTTACTAGACGAAACAGAAATTTCTGCTTACTTTTAGATTTTAAAGTGGGGCTGAAATAGGCATCATACGACGTCGAGATTTAGCATGGGGAACTTTTATGGCACGGGAAACGTCTTAAGATACGGTGTAAGGGTAATTACATTTCACCTGGAGGGTTGGCAAATCGACATTTACCAGCTTGTTAGCTTTTTAGATTGTATGGCAGGAAGAGGGGGACTGCATTTGAAAAAAATAATTATTTTTGTCTTAGCTATTGCTGTACTAATGGCGTGGCCAGGTCCGGCATCAGCCCAAGAAATCAGCTTATACCTGGACGGGCAGGAGGTTGACTTAGGGGTAAACCCTGTTTTGGTCGACGGGCGGGTTTTAGTACCGCTGCGCTCGGTCTTTGAGCGTTTGGGGGCAGAAGTTAACTGGAATGAATTCTTGCAAAGGGTGGAGATCAAGCGGGGCAGTACGCGGATTCATCTCACCATCGCCTCTCCCGATGCTAAGATCAACGGAGTGAGCTACCAGGTAGATGTTCCGTCCCGCCTGGTTAACGGAAGGACTATGGTGCCGCTGCGTTTTATCAGCCAGGCTTTGGGAGCCCATGTGGTGTGGGATGGAGCTACCCAGGCTGTACATATCAATTCTCAGGTAAACAAATCACCCAAGGAAAGCTGGGGATTTTACGTTGACTATCAATCTCTGGGGTCGCTGCAAAATAACCTGGACAAGGTTAGTGCCGTATTGCCGTTCTCTTATACTGTGAGCGGCGATGGGAGCGTGCAGGAAAAAGTATTTTTTGCGCAAGGGTATGAATTGGCCAGGGGGAACGGAATTCCAGTCTACGCTGTGATTTTCCAGAACGACAAACAGACCCTGCATGAACTGTTAAGCAGCGAAGAGTCCCGGGCTAATTTTATCGAGTCGGTTTATGGGGTTCTGGCAAACAGGCAGTATCAGGGGGTTAACCTTGACTTCGAAGGGGTTAGCGCTGAGGACCGAGATAACTATACGGCGCTGGTTAAAGGTTTGCACCATAGGCTCAGTCCAGAAGGCTATAAGCTTTCCCTGTCGGTCCCGGCTAAAATCCACGACAATTTTAGCTGGCAGAAAGGATACGATTATCAAGCGCTGGGTGAAGCGGTCGATTACCTGGTGCTGATGGCCTATGACCAGCATTATAGCGGCGGTGAACCCGGACCGGTGGCGGCGCTGGGTTGGGTTGAGCGGGTAGCCAGCTATGCTGCCAGCCAGGTTGCTAGCGAAAAAATCATCCTGGGTTTGGGCTTGTACGGCTATGACTGGCCGGTAGGCGGAAAAGGCAGAGTTGTGGATTTAGAGCAGGTGAATACTTCGGTGGATTCAGGTTCGCCCGTTTGGGATGAGGAGGCATACTCCCCCGGGCTGCGGTACTTGGACAGCGAGGGAGTTATGCATGAAGTGTGGTATGAAAACGATTTAAGCATCATGGGAAAACTGGAATTGGTGAAAAAATACAAGTTGGCCGGATTTTCTCTGTGGAGGCTAGGACTAATTCCTGCACCTGTTTGGTCAGCCATAGCAGAAAGTAATAACTGAAAAAAGCTCCTCCTTTTAAACGGAGGAGCTTTTGGCGCCAAGAGCTCTGAGATGGGGTAAATAGACCAGGATAAATAGCAGCAGCCCGGCCAAAGGAATCAGCGAAGTTCCCAAATAAACCGCCCTAAATCCCACAAACTCGCTTAAACCGCCCAGTACCGTTCCCGCACTGACTCCTAAATCGAAAGCGGTTGTAAAAAAGCCCAAAGTAGTTCCGCGCTGGTGGATAGGAGTATGGATGACTACTAGAGCGCTTAATACAGGGTAGAAAGCGCCGTAGCCCAAACCGTAGATGACAGCCACTGTAAGCAGCTGCCCCATGGTATTGACGATACTCATTAGAGCTAAAGATAAAATCAGCAGAAGCATAGAAATTATGACCAGTGTACTAAGATGTTTTTGTCCCAGTTTACCCGTAAATACTCGGGTGAAGACAACGGTTAAAGTGTGCAGCACGAAAAAGTTTTCGATATTAATTATTCCCCTGCTGTGCGCAAAGAGGGGCAACATGACGCTAATGGCCCCGAAAGTGATAAGCCCGCAGAACAAGGTTAAAGTGGGCAGCAGGATCTTCTTGTCGGTGATTACCTTGAGGTAGGGAATGGATTGGTTTGCCGGATCCTTTGCAAGCGTCGGCTCTTCAATCCGGCGGGTTATGAACAGAGCAATAACAGCAATCAGCACCGAAAACCAAACGAGCAACATGAACCCGGCGCTTTGGTAAAAGCGGGTGCCTACTGCCGGGGCAATTCCCTTGGCCAAGATAATGGCTATACTGAACCAGCCTACTACAGAGGCTACCATGTGAGCTGGGGCTATGTCAGCCACATAAGTGGTGGATGATGTGGTGTAGCTGCCCATGGCAAATCCGTAAAAAATTTGAATAAAAGCCAGAACGGCAATACTGGTTCCCCAAAAATAGAACAGTGGTGTTACCAGGTAGATTAGAATGGAGATTAGCATCACTTTTTTGCGCCCGTAGACATCAACCAGCTGGCCGCTGATCGGGCGCAAGATTAAAGAACTGATGGAAAAGATGCCCATGATCAAACCGATCTCGAACTTATTGGTCCCCAAAGTTTGCATATAGAGGGGCAGGGCCGGCAAAAGCAAGTAATAAGTGCTTAAAAATAAAACGGTGGCAAGCACCGTTTTTGAAAAATTGCGATGGTAAAATTTACTCGAAGTTGAAAGTTTATGCAATTTAATCGCTCCTTTGCCCTGACTTTGTTACCGAGGTGTCTTGGATTGCCAAGGGCAGTATTTTGTTTTCCCCATTTAGAGGGAAAGTTCCATGATTTCCGCCATTTTAGCGCAGAATAATGCCAGACTGTCTTTTATTTCCGGCGGCACTTTCTTTAAATAGGCGGCAAGTTCTTTGGAACGATGGAAATTAGCGCTCTCCACTATGGCCAGCCCTTTTTCGGTGGGGCGGATCCAGACGACCCTCCTGTCACCTTGGTCCTGCTGGCGTTCCACCAGTCCCATATTTACCAGCCGGTTTATCAAACCGGTGATTGCACTCAGAGTTACGTTTAAAGTGGAAGCAAGATCAGTTACTGTTAGTTGCTTTTCCCTGGCAATATAACGTAAGGTGAAAAATTGTACCCCCGTTAGACCGTCGTCCTTGGCGGTCGAAACCCGAAGCCTGTGCAGAAGTTCGGAAAAAACCAGATCCAGTTGTAGGGCCAGTTGTTCTTGCGTCATTTCCATAGGCCTCTTTTCCTTTCTACTCGATTATAAAAAAACGGTATTTTATCCAAGTTAAGTATATCGGCGAAAAAACGGGATGTCAAGACTCTCTAAAGATTCCCAACGCCTGTTGTCAATAGTATTTTGCAATTGCGGGAAAAACTATTACAGCTAATTCCAGACAGAATGGTGGGAAAAAATTGGCTAAAGCTGTGAGAAAACAATTTTACTTAAGGCCTGAACAAAGCAGGCTTCTGGCGGAAATTGCCCAAAAAAACGATTTATCCGAAGCGGAAGTTATCAGAAGGGCTTTGGAAGAATATATGCTGAGACAGTTTTCCATGCCGGCGGGAGAACCCATTGCTTCTCTGGCGGGGATCGCGGCCAGTGGCAGAAAAAGAGGAGAATATGACAATGAACAATGAAGCAGTTTTTGTTGACACCGGAGCTTTTTACGCATTAATCGACCGTGACGATCCTTACCATGTGGTTGCTTATAAACAGTGGTCCGAGCTTTTGAACGAAAAGAGGCCTATCATTATAACTAATTATATTGTAAGCGAGACTTATACTTTATTAAGGTATCGCCTAGGAGCGACGCCCAGTCAAAAATTTTTACAAGTTTTAGAGGATAGTTCTAACTCGGGTCGAATAGAAGTAAAATTAGTGAACAGTGATGTGGAGAAAAGTGCCAGGGAATTGCTTATAAACTTTAAAGAGTATGATCTTTCTTATACTGATGCAGTAAGTTTTGCGCTGATCAGGCACTACCGCATTCCCCAAGCATTCTCATTTGATCGTCACTTTAATTTGGCAGAAGTTGCTATTCTGCCGGAAATTGGTAGTGGAACCACTGGAAACAACTAAAACAACCACTAAAAATTCTTGTGAGAAGTGGAGGAAGGAAAATGATTTTGACTACTACGCAGAACATTGAAGGCCGGCCCATAAAAAAATATTTAGGGATAGTTTCGGGCGAAGCTATCATGGGGGCTAATATTGTGCGGGACCTTTTCGCCAGCATTACCGACATTGTGGGTGGGAGATCGGGAGCTTACGAAAGCAAATTGGTGGAAGCAAGACAGTTAGCTTTAATGGAGATGGAGCAACATGCTAAAAGATTAGGCGCTAATGCAGTGGTAGGCGTTGACATCGATTACGAAGTGGTCAGGGAAGGAATGCTGATGGTCACTGCTTCCGGAACTGCCGTATTGTTCGAAGAGGATATTTAGCCATCAGCAATCAGCCGTAAGCTTTTAGCAATTGGCTAACAAGAGGTGAATAAGGTGGGAATCAAAATAGCCAGGGCGGGCTTAATTGCTGCAATTTACATAGTGCTGTGCATAGCTTTGCAACCTTTGTCTTACGGAGTAGTTCAGATCAGGTTTGCAGAAGCGCTGACCCTGCTACCCATGCTCTTCCCGGAGGCAATCCCAGGGTTGTTTATCGGCGCATTGGTGGCCAATCTTTATGGGCCGGTGGGAATGGTAGATGTAATAGGCGGTAGCTTGACTACTTTGGTGGCGGCCTATGGTACCTATTTTTTTAGGAATTCTGTTTTAGCCTATTTATCCCCTGTTGTTTTAAATGCAATTTTTGTCAGCCTATACCTTCACCTGTTTTTTGAATGGCCTTACTGGGCCACTGTCCTCAGTATCGGCTTAAGCGAAGCTTTGGTTGTATTTACTCTGGGGCATCTGCTTATTACAGTTTTAAAGAGGTATAAGCGGGACAGAAACTCATTTTTAAAGTGAGAGTTAGAATCCCCTCAAATCCTGCTGTTTGGAGGGTTTATTCATGGGTGGCCTGCTTACGCACAATGTCTTTTTTAAGAAATTTTTTACCGGTGCTGTATTGCCGGCTTTTTTTCTCTTTGGAACGTTGTCAACTGCTGAAGGCCAGGTGCCCGGTTGGCAGGACTGGAGCAGCACCAGGAAGCAGATGCTAGAGCAAAGGCAAGCAGCTTCCCAAGAGGAAAAATTAATAATGCAAGAACTGCTGCAGCTTAGGATGAAGATGGATAAATTGACCCAGCAATTAAATGAACTTCAAGAGCGGATGGACCAAAACAAGAAGAAGATAACCATAACCAGCGAGCAGATAGGGGCCACTGCATCGGAATTAAAGACCCGGCGCCAATTTTTGAACCGGTGGCTTCGCTCCTACTACGTCAAAGGGACCTTATCATACTTGGGGGTAATCACGGGCGCCCAAAGTTATGGAGATTTTATTGCCAGGTTCCGGCTTGTGCAAAGGCTGATGGATTATGGCATCGCTTTAATTAACCAGACCGCTTCTTTGGACCGGCAGCTAAGGCAGCAGCAGGAACAGCTGATGGTACAAAAAAACCAACTGGCGAAAACATACGAAGAAGTGCGGCAAAAAAATGAACTCCTGGTAAAAAGTAAAGTTGAGAGGGAAAAAGCCTTGCAAGCAGCCAAACAGCTTTCGCTCGAAACATATCAGAGGCTGCTTTTATTGGAAAGAGAATGGGCTAAAATTTTTCCGCAGCTGGATTATATTTTGCGTACATTCCCAAACTTGCCCTGGCATAAAATAGAACCAGATAAGTTGACTTTTAACCTGCTGCAAGCTACTGCCAGCTTTGAGATTGCAGAGGAAAACTTAAACCGGCAATTGACGGCTGTGGATTCCCGCCTGCAGGACTTAAAATTTGAACTGAACAGCGATAGCTTCTCTGTGACCCAAAAAAGTCAGCGAGACTTGGGCTTTAAAATCTGGGGCCGCTTGAAACCGGAAGGAAGCAGGATTGTTTATTTGCCTCAAGGGTTGGAAGTGGCGGGCACCCCTGTGCAGCACGAAGTTTTTCAAATTTTGCAGCAAGACTACTCCCTCACCTTTAGTTTGGGGAGGCAGTGGCAGGGGCTCAGGGTGCAATCTATCGAAATTATGCCAGGAAGAGTGAAGTTCACGGTAGCCCTCAATCCGAATGATTAAGATTGTATACCGTATTATTATTCGGTTTTTCTTGACAAATAACCTGTCAGCCGCTAAAATGTATTTGTCGTGGAAATGTGCTGAGTTTATAAGGGTTTAAGACTCAAATAGAAGCGTAGGTTCCTCTATTTGGGTTATTTTTATGCCCATATGTCAGTCACCAGTCGCCAGTCCCAAGTCACTAGTATTAAGTCTAACTGGGGACTAGGGACTGAAGACTCGGCCAAAGGTCGGTGCTGGGGACTAACAACTAGCAACTAGCAACGTAAATAAAGGGGGGTAGTCCGGTGAAGACTAAATACGATGTTATAATTGTAGGAGCTGGGCCTGCCGGCATTTTTGCAGCTTTGGAATTGACCAAGTTAAATGAAAATTTAGAAATACTCATAGTCGATAAAGGAAGGAATATTGAGAAAAGGGTGTGCCCCGCAAGAAAAACAGGTGTCTGCGTTAATTGCGATCCATGCAGTATTACTAGCGGATGGTCAGGAGCAGGAGCTTTCAGCGATGGCAAGCTCAGCAAGTCTCCACTGGTAGGAGGCCGGATCACCGACTATATGCCGGAAGACGAAGCCCAAAAGCTTATTGACTATACTGATCAAATTTATTTGCAGTTTGGGGCCAGGGACTTGGTACACGGTCTGGACAGCAAAAGGGTTGATGACATCATGTACGAAGCTTCTAAATACAGTATTCAGCTGATACCCTGCGCTGTAAGACATTTGGGTACAGAGCTGGCTTTTGAAGTGCTAAGAAGCATGTATTTGCACTTGATTGCTAACACTAAAACCGATTTCGAAGAGCTTACAGTAGTGCAGGATATCTTGGTAGAAGACGGTAATGTGACAGGTGTGTTGCTCCAGCAAAAAGGAAAAGAGCCGGTTGAAGTATCTGCTGGCTTTGTGGTAGTTGCGCCCGGCAGAGGAGGGGCCGATTGGCTGGCCAAACAAACCCGAAAGCTGGGAATTAAAACTGAAAACAATGAAGTGGATATTGGCGTCAGGGTTGAGGTGCCCAATTCCATTATGGACCATTTGACTAAGGACCTGTACGAAGCAAAGCTGGTTTATTATTCAGATACCTTCGACAACAAAGTCCGGTCGTTTTGCATGAATCCGGGAGGGGTTGTGGCCGAGGAGCATTATGACGGCGGCATTGCGGTGGTTAACGGCCACAGTTACGCAGATCCCAGTTTAAAGACCAATAATACCAACTTTGCCTTGCTGGTATCAACCAAGTTTACGGAACCGTTTAATGAGCCTATCGAGTATGGTAGGTATATAGCACGGCTGGCCAACATGTTGACCGGCGGCGGCGTGATGGTGCAAAGGCTGGGCGATGTATTGAAAGGAAGGCGCACAGATTATGACCGGCTGAAAAAGTCGACAACCGTGCCAACCTTGAAAAACGCTGTGCCAGGTGATTTAAGCTACGTTTTACCACAGCGTTATCTTACCTCTATAGTGGAAACTTTAAGAGCCTTCGATAACATTGCGCCGGGAATTTACTCCAGGAATACTTTGCTTTACGGTGTAGAAGTTAAGTTTTACTCTTCTAAAGTGAAAGTGAACAACAAATTCGAAACTGATATTCGTAACCTGTATACTATCGGCGACGGTGCAGGGATTACCAGAGGATTAATGCAAGCCTCGGTAACCGGAGTTGTGGTGGCTCGGGATATCGCCGCAAAAGCGTAGCGGTCCCTGGCAGCGGCTGACGCCTGGTCATTGGTCAATAGCTATTAGCTGCCAGCCATCAGCTTTCAGCTATCAGCAATTAGCCGTTGGCTTTTTCCCGCCAAAGCCATATATGCAACTAACGACTAATGACTAAGGACTAAGGATCGGTAGAAGGCCGACGCTAAGGACTAACGACAAATGACTAACGACTAAAACGGGGGTGCTGTGATGACTACAGCGGTACTAATTGGGGCTCAATGGGGCGACGAGGGAAAAGGAAAGATAACTGACTATTTAGCGGAGCAGGCTGATGTGGTGGTACGGTATCAGGGCGGGAACAATGCCGGCCATACAGTAATAGTGGGCGAAGAGGAGTTTAAGCTGCATCTAATTCCGTCAGGGATACTCTATGCCGACAAGATTTGCGTGATTGGTAACGGTGTAGTGGTAGATCCCCAGGTGCTTTTGCAAGAAATAGAGCATCTGGAGGCAAAGGGGATTAATACATCCAATCTCCGGATCAGCAGCCAGGCCCACTTGATTATGCCTTATCATAAAAAAATTGATGAGGTGGAGGAAGAACGCCGGGGAGCGGCTAAAATCGGGACCACGAAGCGGGGTATTGGCCCCGCCTACATGGATAAATTTGCCCGCGTCGGCATCAGAATAATTGATCTGCTTGATAAAGAAGAATTTGAGAAGCTGTTAGAACGCAATCTGCAAGAAAAGAACCATTTGCTGAACAAAGTTTATCAGACTGAAGGATTCAGCACGGAGGAAATTCTGGCTGAATATTTGAGTTACGCGGAAAAGATCCGTCCCTATGTGGCCGACAGCTCTTTTATTATCAACGAAGCCATTAATGCAGGCAAACATGTGCTCTTTGAGGGAGCTCAGGGTACTTTGCTGGATGTGGACCATGGCACCTATCCCTATGTAACTAGCTCCTATCCGGTAGCAGGCGGGGCCTGTATAGGCGCGGGGGTAGGACCTACCAAAATCTCCAAAGTGGTTGGCGTGGTGAAGGCATATACCAGTCGTGTAGGCGAGGGACCTTTTCCCTCTGAACTGTTTGATGAAACAGGAGCCCTCATTAGAGACATAGGTAAAGAATATGGGACAACTACCGGTCGTGCCAGGAGGTGCGGTTGGCTGGATGCGGTGATTTTAAAATACTCGGTGCGCGTCAGTGGTATTGACGCAATTGCCTTAACCAAACTGGATGTGCTCGATACCCTGGATACCATTAAAATATGTACCGGTTATGAATATGAAGGCCAAAAGATTACCGAATTTCCTCATAGCCTAAAAGTACTGGCTAAATGTAAACCAATTTACGAGGAATTGCCAGGCTGGAAACAGGATTTAAGCAGCGCACGGCGCTATGAGGACTTGCCAGTTAATGCCAGGAACTATATCAAGAGAATAGAGGAGTTATCCGGAGCAAAAGTTGCTATTATCGCTGTTGGTCCGAAGCGCACGCAAACTATAATGTTGGAACCTATATTTTAATGCTTTTTTAAGTCCGGCAGGAATGGAGAATGTCCAATCAGCCGGGCTTAGTTTATGCTGCAACTGGAATTTCAGCCGGTTTTTCTTATACTTTTCAGGAGCATTAAGACATTTTTTGCAGGAATATGGGAAGAAAGCTAGAAATTAACTATGGAAATATACTTGTTTAAATTAAGAGAATTGCTACCTTCAGAGCCGATTTGTCCTGGATGTGGTCTTGAGGCTGCTTGAAATAAGGGTCAGGGGGCGCGGTTATGGAACAAAATAGAGCTAAAATCATGGTTGTGGATGACAGCAAACTGGAGCGGAAGTTGATGGCCGCTTACCTGATGCCCCATGGTTACGAGGTTATTGAGGTGCAAAACGGCAATGCAGCTTTAGATACTGTAAAAACCACACCGCCCGACTTGATCGTCTTAGATTTGATTTTGGAGGGTATGAGCGGTTTAGAAATTTGCCGGGAATTAAAACAAAGCGAAGATACTAGACTCATTCCAATAGTTATGGTTACAGCTTACGGTGATAAACAATCCCGTATAGAAGGACTGGAAGCGGGGGCCGATGATTTTCTGATTAAACCCGTAGACAGAGGAGAATTGGTGGCCAGGGTAAAGTCACTATTAAAAGTAAAAGCTTATTATGAATATGCCCGCTTAAAGGATTATTATCAAAACCTGGAAGATGCGGTTAAAGAAAAAACAGCACAACTAGAAAGCGCTTTAAATAAACTGCAAGAGGCCAACCTTAGTTTGACACAAGCCTATCTCGATACCTTGTACCGTTTATCTGTTGCTGCGGAATACAGGGATGAGGATACGGCTGGGCATATTAAAAGGATCAGCCATTACTCTGCGGTTATAGCCGCAAAATTGGGAGTATCTCCTGAGCTCACGGAAATGATCTTTCGGGCCAGCCCGTTACATGATGTGGGTAAAATCGGCATACCTGACCACGTGCTGTTAAAGGCAGGCAAATTAAGCGCAGCTGAATGGGAAATAATGCGCAGGCATACAGTGATCGGGGCTAAAATATTAGGGGGTTCCAATAACCGGCTGCTCCAGGTGGCTGAGCAGATTGCTATTTCCCACCACGAAAAATTTGATGGCAGCGGATACCCTTTTGGACTGGCGGGGCAAAAGATACCATTGGTTGGCAGAATTGTTGCCCTGGCAGATGTATTTGACGCCCTTACCAATAAAAGAGTATATAAGCCGCTTTACAGCAATGAAGAGGCTTTGCGTATAATTCGCCAGTCTTCCGGAAGCCATTTCGATCCTGAAGTGGTGGAGGTTTTCTTTAAAGCCACCGATGAGATATTTGAAATACAGGCGAATTTTAGGGATGATAAAACCGGACTTCTATCTCACCCCGATCCGGTAAATAAGGTAAGTGGTATGCTGCAAGCGGGAGCGTGGTATCTGGGGAGTTATTCTAAGGAAAAGTGAACGTTTTTGGCCAAAAATTTTAAAAAAGGTGGTTGACATAAGTTTGGAACTATAGTATCATATGAACCTGTGAGACCCATGAGCCATTAGCTCAGTCGGTAGAGCACCTGACTTTTAATCAGGGTGTCCCGCGTTCGAGTCGCGGATGGCTCACCATTTTTATGGCCCGTTGGTCAAGTGGTCTAAGACACCGCCCTTTCACGGCGGTAACAGGGGTTCGAATCCCCTACGGGTCACCACATGCTGCTGTCAGCCAATAGCTTTTAAAAAGCCTGCTTATCAGGCTTTAATTTTTCTAAGTGATGTTTCGTATGCATCCAAAAGAATGTCAAACATGCTTTTAAAGAGTACTAAGCTCAACAAAGCTGAAGGCTGATAGCTGACAGCCGATGGCTAATCCTGCCTCGGTAGCTCAGTTGGTAGAGCAGAGGACTGAAAATCCTCGTGTCGGCGGTTCGATTCCGCCCTGAGGCACCATCTTTTCAACTAAATCCACCGGCGTTAGGTTCTAATCTACCATTTGACTAATTTTCATTGCGGATTTATAATAATATTGCGTGTAAGCAGAAAATCCCTAGCACTAAACAGAACATAGATGCGGAAGTAGCTCAACGGTAGAGCATCGGCTTCCCAAGCCGGGGGTTGCGGGTTCGAATCCCGTTTTCCGCTCCAGAAAAAACGTCCATTGTGGACTTTTTAGACCGTCGACAAACTATTAACAGCCAGCATGTATTATGGAGCGGTACTGGTTTCCACAGCCGTCGGCAGCGGAGCTGAAGGTCAACGGCGTAGGAGCTTATTAATTGGGGACATTCCTCAGCTAAAGAGAACAACATGCATAAGAGGTGTGTCCCCTGACCGCTGCTCGAAATAATACATGCTGGCCCTGTCTACAAGCTGAAACGTCCATTGTGGACGTTTTTTTAACTCTCGGCGTCAACCAGCGCTCCTGTAGTCAAGCCCCGGAGCGTCGACGGATTTTTAAATAATATCAAAGAATTTTGCAGGGAAATATTCCTAAATGTAGTACTCTTATAATAGAATAATTAGAGAAGTTATTTTTACTAATGCGGCAAGCCGTTATTTTATTTTAGCCTGGCCTTAGGGGGAATAATCATGTCATACAAGGTTTTAGTCGTGGAAGATGACCGGCCTACCCGGCTTTTATTTGAAGCCTGTTTAGGTTCAAACGGTTACGAAGTCAGGACGGCTGGAGACGGGCAGAGTGCTTTAACCTTGTTGGCACGGGAAAATTTTGATGTGATTTTACTGGATGTTGTGCTGGAGGATACTGACGGCTTTACGCTCTGTGAAACCATCAGGCAATCATCCCAAGTGCCTATAATTATTGTTACTGCTAAAAACGAGTCGGAAAACATTGTCAAGGGTCTTGGGCTTGGGGCTGATGATTATATAATTAAGCCATTTAACACCCAAGAGCTGTTGGCCAGGATTGCTGCGGTACTTAGACGTTCTATCTTTAGAGAAGAGATGTCCAGTAAACCGGTTTTGCAAGTCGGGGATGTGGTAATGGATTTTTCCGGGCACAGGGTTATAGTTAAAGAACAGGAAGTACGCTTGACTCCCACGGAGTTTAAATTATTGGCCCGGTTGATGGCGAATGCAGGCACTGTATTGTCCCACAGCGAGCTTTTAACCGCAGTCTGGGGTGCCGAGTATGCTAACGACACCCACTACCTGCGGGTTTGCATAGGGAGGATTAGGCAGAAGTTAAACCTTGCCGAAGACGAACCAGGTTATATCAGGACGGTGCCCACTGTAGGCTATATGGTAGTGGTATAACTGAAATGTAGTATTACTTTAGGGTCATTCATTAGTCCCTAGTCCCAAGAATCGGCTAACAGCCGAGTCCTGAGTCATTAGTCGTTAGTCCCTAGTTGCATGTATGGCTTTTACAGAAAAAGCCAAGGGCTAACTGCTGAGAGTTGAGAGCTGATGGCTGACGGCTGAAAGCTAATGACTAACGGCGGCGCAGCTAGCTGGCGAATGAGGACTGGGGACCGGCCGAAAGGACGCTACTGGCGACTAATGACTGGAAGCGAATGCTGTGATATAATAATTTTGTTATTTTTGCAAAAGGAGGAAATCTCATGACACAGAAGCGGGTACATATTAAAACTATTGCCTCTCCTGCATTACAGCAGACAAAGCTGACAGGTGGCTGCGGTGCCTGCCAGGTATCCTGCCAGTCAGCATGCAAAACATCCTGCACAGTTGGCAATCAGGTCTGCGTTAAGTAAATTGTGTGGAGCCCTATCCCTATGATAGGGCTATATTTTTGCACTTTCAGGAAGTGAGTTGATCGGACTTTTGTTATTCACCAGGGATTAATTTTATTTAGGGAGGTAAACAGATGGACTATTTCAACGTTACAGACATCCACCGCTTCCAATGCGGTGATCTATATATCGTATTGGATGTAAATAGCGGCTCCGTGCATGTGGTAGACCAACTGACTTGGGATGTGCTGGAGGCTCTGGAGCAAACTTGTGGCCAATGGCTGCCGGTTCAGCGCCGCTTGGAAGCTGTATATGGCGCCGAGGCTCTGGAAGAAGTAAAAGCTGAGCTTGACGCTTTGGCAGACTCTCAGGTATTGTTCACAGCCGATGACGGTGAGCACTGCCTGCCGGATGCACCGGTAGTCAAATCCCTTTGTTTGCATGTGGCCCATGACTGCAATTTGCGTTGCAAGTATTGTTTTGCTTCCAGCGGCCACTTCGGCGGGGAAAGGTTGTTAATGGACCCGGCAACCGGGAAAAAGGCGCTGGATTTTCTTCTGGCCAATTCCGGCAGTCGTAAAGTTTGCGAAGTGGATTTCTTTGGCGGAGAGCCGCTAATGAATTTCCCCGTTGTTCAAGAACTGGTGGCTTACGGTAAGGAAGCGGCAGTAGGAGCCGGAAAATCTTTTAAATTCACGCTTACCACCAATGGAGTGCTTTTGACCGAAGAAATTGAAAAGTTTTTAAATGAGGAAAACATCAGCGTTGTTTTGAGCATTGACGGTCGGCCCGAGATCAATGACCGGATGCGTCCAACCGCAGGACGGCGTGGCAGCTACAGCCAAATTGTTCCTAAGTACAAAAGGTTTATCCAGTCCAGAAACAACGAAGGGTATTACGTGCGGGGCACATACACGCGGTACAACCTGGACTTTAGCAGCGACGTGGTCCATTTGTTTGATCTGGGTTTTACCCATCTTTCTGTAGAGCCGGTAGTTGCACCGCCTGAAGAGGACTATGCTTTCCGGCCGGAAAATTTGGATATCCTCAAAGAGGAATATGAAAAGTTAGCCCAAATCTACCTGGAACGGTATTTCGCCGGGCAGGAGATGGATTTTTTCCATTTTAATGTTGAACTGGATAAAGGCCCATGCCTGCCTAAAAGGTTGACCGGTTGTGGCGCCGGGTACGAGTATCTGGCAGTGACACCGGAAGGGGACTTTTACCCCTGTCATCAGTTTGTAGGCAGGCCTGAATACTTGCTGGGAAATGTAGAACAAGGGATTATCCGACCTGACTTGAGCAACAGCTTTCGAGAGGCCCATATTTACAATAAAGAGGCATGTCGGACATGCTGGGCCCGCTTTCATTGCAGCGGGGGGTGCCATGCCAACGCCCATGCTCATAATGGAAACATCTGGCAGCCTTATGAATTTGGCTGTGAATTGCAGAAAAAGCGTCTGGAGTGTGCTATCTACGTCCAGGTAATGAAGCGCTTGGCAAGCACGAAATAAGGCTGCCCTTGGCGGCAGCCTTTTTTTAGCCATTAGTTATCAGTCCCCAGCACCGTCCTTTGGCCGAGTCCTTAGTCCTTAGTTGCATGTATGGCTTTTACAGAAAAAGCCAAGGGCTAACTGCTGAGAGCTGACGGCTGAAAGCTGAAAGCTGAAAGCTGAAAACTAACGACCGGCCATAAATAATGCTTTTAAGCTAAATTGTGGCAGGAAAATGGCTGCCGGCGGCGAATGTTATCAAATATGGTTTTTATACGGCAGTTATTTTTTTTGGCCCGGATGGACAACCTTGCCAATCAAAAAAATCCCCTTTAGACAATTTTTGGCAGAAGACGTATGGTAATGGTAACATTTTGGGCATATGATATATTGAAGGAAAAGGAGGGATGTGATGTTCGCCTTTACCAAAGAGGACATTGCTAAGTGGCGAGCAAAACAGAGTACGCTAATTAATCGCTTTGTAAAGTCCAGGTTTCCAGTGAATGTAATTGCAGGAGTATTAATCCTGGCTTTGGCTATAGGTTTATTTGCCGCGTATAAAAAACCTAACGCCTATGCAGTGATACTCGACGGGCAACAAATTGCTATAGTTGAAGATCAAGCTCTTGTGGATAACGCTTTACAAAAAATTTTCAAAGAAAGTAAGAACTTAGCTGAAATCGGTTATCAGGGCAAACTGGAATTCCGCCAAGTTAAGGTTGATCAAAGTGAGCTTACCGGTGCCGCCCAGTTGGAGACTGTGTTGCGCGATAATTTAGTATTTACCGGTCAAGGTATCATGATCATCGTAAACGGGGAAGTTGTGGCCTCTGTTGCCAGTAAAGCGGTTGCCAATGAGATTTTAGAAGAAGTCAAAAAAGCATATCTGCCCGAAGAAGACGAAGACCACAATGTTGTTGACGTAAGTTTCGCAGAGGCAGTTGCTTTTAAAACCGCAGAACTTCCGGTGGCCCAAATTTCCTCTCCGGAAAAAGTTAAGTCGCTCCTTTTGCATGGTGTCGAGCAGTTGGAAACATATGAGGTGGTAGAAGGGGATACTCTTTGGACTATTGCCCGGGCAAACGGGATGAGCGTAGAGGAATTGCAGGCCGCCAACCCCGATCTTAAATCGGAAAAGCTGTCCATAGGGCAAACCCTGAAGCTGGTTAAAACCAAGCCGCTCTTGAATGTGTTGACAACGGTGAACTATAAGGTGACTGAAAATATACCTTTTGAAGTGAAAGTGGAGCGAGACAGCAGTTTGTATCGGGGTCAGGAGAAAGTCAAACAGCCCGGGGTCAACGGCCAAAAAGAAGTGGAATATAAAGTGGTAGAGCGCAACGGTATACAGGTGGCTAAAGAAAAATTAGCTGAAAAAGTTGTGCAAAAACCTGTGACTAAAGTTGTTGCCAGGGGCACTAAGCTGGTGCTGGCTTCCAGAGGTGACGGTGGCTCTGGCCAGCTGGCCTGGCCGAAAATGGGTACCATAACTTCCGGGTATGGCTACCGGGGACGCGAGTTTCATAGCGGTTTGGATATAGATGGCAGGACCGGCGATCCGATTCGGGCTGCGGAAGACGGTGTGGTTACTTTTTCAGGTTGGTCCGGCAACTATGGTTATATGATTGCCATAGACCATGGCGATGGTTTGGTGACCAGGTACGCCCACAATTCCAAAAATAAAGTAGAGGTGGGCGATAAGGTAAAAAGAGGAGAGATCATCGGGCTTGTGGGCGATACGGGCAGGAGCACCGGCTCCCATGTGCACTTTGAAGTGTTGGTAAACGGAGAGTTTCGCAATCCATCCCGTTACCTTAAATAGCTTTTGAAATCCTTACGTAACACGTAAGGATTTCATTTGTATATGACGCTTTCGCTTATTTGCAACTTAAAGGGCTTCAGCAGATCAATATCTTGCATAAAATGGCCAGATTGCTTTCAGGCTATAGTGAAGGGGAAATAATTTTATAATTACAGGGGTGAATAGTTATGGAATATGATTTGGTGATTATCGGAGGAGGGCCGGCAGGTTTAACTGCGGGTTTGTATGGGGCCAGGGGCGGGCTAAAGACTTTAATGGTCGAAATGGGAATGCCGGGCGGACAAGCTGCCAATACGGATATAATCGAAAATTATCCCGGTTTTCCCGATGGTATCTCAGGACCTGAATTAATGCAAAAGTTTATGGAGCAAGCCATGCGCTTTGATTTGGAAATTGCCATGGGTCTAGTTAAAGAAGTGGATTTAAAAAGCGACCCGAAAAGGGTAATCACCGATGAAGGCCAGTACCTGGCGAAGACAATAATAATTGCCAGCGGTGCCCGTCCTAGAAAGCTGGGAGTCCCGGGCGAAGAAAAATTCACGGGGGCGGGAGTATCCTATTGCGCAGTCTGTGACGGTGCCTTTTTCAGGAATAAAAAAGTGGTGGTGGTAGGCGGCGGTGATTCTGCCCTTGAGGAAGGCATTTTCCTGACCAAATACGCCAGCGAGGTACTGATTATGCACCGGAGGGAAGAATTTCGGGCTGCCAACGTCTATCAAAACAGGGCCCGGGAGAATCCGAAAATCAGCTTTAGGTTAAATTCAGTGATCGAAGAGATTGTTGGGCAGAACAAAGTTGAAAAAATCAGATATAAAAATGTGCAGACGGGAGAAATCAGCGAAGAAGCAGTAGACGGCGTGTTCATCTTTATAGGCACCGAACCAAATACCGAATTTCTTGGTGGCCAGGTGACAATGGATGAACGTGGGTATATCATTACCAATGATGTTATGGGTTGTTCCCTCCCGGGCGTTTTTGCCGCCGGTGATGTTCGCCAGAAAACCTTGCGCCAGGTCAGCACGGCTGTGGGGGACGGGGCGGTAGCAGCCATGAGCGCCGAAAGATATCTGATTGAAAGCGAGCAAAGGGGGTAGCGTCAGCGCTACCCTTTTTGTCCGCGCTGAAAGGAAAAGCTTGACTGGCGGAGCGGCATTGGCTACTATAATCAGCAGCAGGGCATTACCCCTGCAGGGTATGTTGTATATTGTTGCAAATTATGTTTAAACTATTAGCAAGGAGGTTTTGCAGATGCCGCATGCTGCTGAAAAGATAGAACCCGGTGTGGCTGACCATAAACTAAAAAAACTAACATTAAAAGTGGAAGGCATGACCTGCGCCGCTTGTGCCGCCAGAGTTGAAAAGGGCTTGAGTAAGCTCTCCGGGGTCAGTGATGCGGCGGTTAATTTTGCTGTGGAAAAAGCATCGGTTTCCTATGACCCCGCACAGGTTACCCCTGAAAAGCTTGTTCAAACCATTGAAGGGCTAGGTTATGGTGTGGCCAAAGAGAAGACGGAACTGCAGCTTAAGAAGATGACCTGCGCCGCTTGTGCCAACCGCATTGAAAAGAAATTGAACAGTTTACCGGGCGTTTTTAAAGCTAACGTCAATTTTGCCCTGGAAAAGGCCACGGTAGAGTACAACCCGGAAGAGATCAGGCCGGCGGATATGAAAAAAGCGGTCGTGCAACTGGGTTATGATGCCGAAGAAGTCAGGGCGGTTAATCCTGACCGGGAGAGGGAGGAAAGACAAAGAGAAATCGCGAGGCAGAGGACCTGGCTCATAGTTTCCGGCCTGCTTTCCCTGCCGCTCCTTTTTGCCATGATTGCTCATTTATTTTCCCTGCACTGGTACCCCATGGTCCTGATTAACCCGGTGTTGCAGTTTGTGCTGGCCACTCCGGTGCAGTTTGGCGCCGGTTGGCAGTTTTATCGGGGGGCATACAACGCCTTGAAAAACGGCAGCGCCAACATGGATGTTCTGGTGGCCATGGGCACATCGGCTGCTTACTTATACAGCGTTTATAATACCTTTGTAACCGAAGGCCCTCTCTACTATGAGACAGCGGCGGTTTTAATAACCCTGATTATCCTGGGTAAAATGCTGGAGGCCATAGCCAAAGGGAGGACCTCGGAGGCTATTAAGAAGCTGATGGGATTACAGCCGAAAACCGCCAGGGTCATGAGAAACGGGGAAGAACAAGATATACCCATTGAAGAGGTGGAAGTTGACGACTTGATCCTTGTCCGCCCGGGCGAGAAAATCCCGGTGGACGGTATCATTACCGAAGGCAGTTCCGCCATTGATGAATCCATGCTCACCGGGGAAAGTTTGCCTGTGGATAAAAAGGTTGGTGACGAGGTTATCGGTGCCACGATTAACAAACATGGTTCTTTTAAATTCCGGGCAACTAAGGTTGGCAAAGATACTGCCTTGGCACAAATTATCAAAATCGTGGAGGAAGCCCAAGGGTCAAAAGCCCCTATTCAGAGGATTGCAGACGTTATTTCGGGTTACTTTGTACCCGGCGTGGTGGTCATAGCAGTCATTACCTTTCTGGCCTGGTATTTCTGGGGAGCGCCGGGGGATTTCCCCAGGGCGTTGACCTACTTCACTGCAGTACTGGTAATCGCCTGTCCCTGTGCTTTGGGTCTGGCTACGCCTACTTCCATCATGGTAGGAACGGGTCGGGGTGCGGAAATGGGAATCCTGTTTAAAGGCGGTGAACACCTGGAAAAAGCCCATCGCCTGACGGCTGTTGTGCTGGATAAAACCGGCACCATTACCAAGGGTGAACCGGAAGTCACCGATTTAATTTCTCTGGGTGATCTGGAAGCGAAAGACCTGTTGGGTTTGGCAGCCGCGGCGGAGAAAAACTCCGAGCATCCCCTGGGACAGGCAATAGTAGATAAAGCTAATGCGGAGAAAATTAATCTCCTTGAACCGGAGTCTTTCAAAGCAATACCCGGCCATGGTATTGAGGCGCAAGTTGCAGCTAAAAAGGTTCTTTTGGGCAACCGCAAGCTGATGCGAGAAGAGGGAATAGATTTGGGGGCTTTCCTGGAGAAAGTGGAGGCTCTGGAGAACGAAGGCAAAACAGCCATGCTGATGGCGGTGGAAGGCAAGCCGCAAGCTGTAATAGCTGTGGCCGACACCGTGAAAGAACATTCCAAGGAAGCAATCTCAGCTTTGCAGCGCATGGGAATCGAGGTCTGGATGATAACCGGCGATAACCGGCGCACTGCAGAAGCTATTGCCAAACAAGTGGGAATAAAAAACGTCCTGGCTGAAGTTTTGCCCGAGGATAAGGCTAACGAGGTGCAGAAGCTCAAAGATCAAGGCAGGATTGTGGGCATGGTAGGCGACGGTATTAACGATGCCCCGGCCCTGGCCACAGCCGATATCGGCATGGCTATTGGTACCGGGACCGACGTGGCTATGGAAGCTGCAGACATCACCCTGATGAAAGGGGATCTGCGGGGCATTGTGGCCGGCATTGCCTTGAGCAGGGCAACCATGCGCAACATTAAGCAGAACCTGTTCTGGGCGCTTATCTACAATACCTTGGGCATCCCGGTGGCTGCTTTTGGCTTTCTGTCGCCCATTATCGCGGGTGCAGCAATGGCCTTCAGTTCGGTTTCCGTGGTTTTCAATGCATTACGCCTGAAGAAATGGCAATTTACCGACATTTACTAGAGTCCTTAGTCGTTAGTCCTTAGTTGCATGTATAGCTTTTATGGACTTTTAAAACCGTTAATCACTAGTCATCAGTAATTTTCAAGCCAGCAGGGAATTGCTGACAGCTGATGGCTGACAGCTGAGAGCTGACAGCTGAAAGCTGAAAAACTATAAGGTATTATCACGGGGAGGAATTAATCATGCAGGAATTAGTATTGAAGATTGAAGGTATGAGCTGTAACCACTGTAAAATGGCTGTGGAACAGGCTTTGAAGACCTTGCAGGGGGTAAAGTCGGCGGAAGTTGATTTGGGTTCAAACAGCGCCAAGGTAGCTTTCGACCCGCAGCTGGTTGATCGGGGTAAACTGAAACAGGCTATTGAAGAAGCGGGTTATGACGTAGTGGATTAAACAAAAGCCGGGGTGTCCCGGCTTTTTTAACACCAACAGCTACTATTGACCGTAGTAGCAAGGCGTGCTATGATGTGCCTAAGCTGTAATATACTCGGGAAATAAGAAGGGGTGGTGAAAATGTCGAAAAGAGCTATTATGAGCCTTTTTTTCCTGCTTTTACTGGTTGGTTTGTTCTTTTGGTCACTTATTCAGAATCCGCCTACGGTGAATGAACATCCGGAACGGCATCTTTCCTGGGAATTATCTGCTATAAATTACTAGCCGGCTGAGGAAAAATTCCGCTTGGAGTGCAGGATTTTAACGCTTTTGAGGAGAATAATCTGATTTGTGGCTGATTAGCCCCAAGTAAAGCTTGAGTTGTAACCGGACTTTTTTTATAGCATTTATCAACATAACTGAATATGTAAAGTTGGGAGGAAACACATGAGTTTTAACTATAAAAAATTGACAGTTCTGCTGCTGCTTTTTGTTTTTGTTACAATTGCAAATGTAGCTATGGCTGCTCCGGTGAAAATGTCCATGAAAGACGGTTATCTGCTGGTGCTGCCCGAATACGACAGCAATAATGTGATTGTGAATTTCGCAGGCAATTTCGTTAACGACACCGGCGCTGATTTTAACGGAGAAATATGGTATTATACTCCTAAAGATGCACAAATTTCCATGGTGTGTGAAACTGAAAACGGAATGATATGCGTCAAATATGATGCCAGCACCGTTGAAGGCGATTACAGGATTATTAAATACAAACCTACCCGTACCATCAAACCGGGCGAGCAGTTTCCAATTATGTTTGAGTATACATACAACTCTTTTAGCCAGGCAGGCCCCAGGGAGTTCCCCGTAAAGTTTAAAGCAGATTCAACCATTCAGAATTTAACGGTAGAAATTAAACAACCTCTCCGTTCCACCGACTTCAAGATGGAACCGGCTTCCCAGCAAACGCAGCAGGATGCTGAAGGATTTACCGGTCATATTTTGCAGTATCCCAGCCTGGAAGAGCAAAAGGAACTGAAATTTACCATCAGTTATAACAAAGCGGATAACAAGCCGTCCATCGAAGCTCAAGAAAATGTTGCCCCACAGACTTCAGGCCAAAACAAAGAAAACAATACCATGTTGATTATCCTCTTCACGGTTATTTTGGCCGTGCTTGCTTTGGTGCTCGTTTTTGCCTTGAAAAACAACAGACCGCAAGTTCCTGCAAAGAATAAACAAAGCAAAAAAAATAATTCCAGCCGCCCCGTTCAGCAGGTTAAAGCCAAAGCAGCGCCCCAGAAAGGCAAACAGCCTGAAGAGGATTACGCAGATGAAAGAAAAAAAATTCGCAAGTTACTTATTGACGGCAAGATTAGTGAGCAAACTTATAACCAGTTAATGAAAGAGCTGGACAGTTAGCCAGGATTAAACCATCTTTGGGAGGTGGATTATGCAAAAGAAACATAAGATCAGCATTGGGGTTTTGGTCATTGCTGTTGCTATAGGTTTCCTGATTGTTACCGGTTTCGGAGGTAATTCGGGATACCAGGTAACTTTAGCGGATCTAATCAACAAAGGGGCGGAGCTTGAAGGTAAATACATCCTGGCAGAAGGGAAACTAGTCCCTGAAAGCAAACAGTGGGACGGGGGAAAAATTGAACTGAAGTTTGAGGTAACTGACGGGCAGGTCAAAGTCCCTGTGGTCTATAATGATGTTGCTCCGGATAACTTTGATTACCCCGAGGCTGAGTTGATTCTGAAGGGTAAATGGAATGCTGCTGAAGGCGTTTTTTACGCCGACAAAGTAGAGACAAGGTGCCCGTCCAAATACGAAGCTGCAGAAGAGTAAAAATGAACCGGCTGTGGGCATGGTTTTAACCACTCCTGTTTTATACTAGCCCGGCCGGTTACTTTTGTAGAGTTGTCTTGAAGTTGCAGCAGGCATTGGTTATCAACCTGATGCAAGGGTTGTTAAGAGTTGGACAACCCTTATGGAAAGAGACTACGAGGAGGAACTTCGAATGGCAGACCTTGGAAAACTTTCTTTACTAGTGGCCCTGGCCATTACTGTCTATGCTATCTTTGCCTACATCTTTGGGCTAAGGGCAAATAATAAGCCGCTGCTGGAGAGCGCCAAAGGCGGGGTTTTGGCTATCGGTTTTTTGACCACGGTGGCTTCAGTTGTCTTATTTTATTTGCTGCTCATCAGCGATTTTTCAGTTGAATATGTGTATCAGTACACAAGCAAAAATTTACCCACGTTCTATAAATTATCAGCTTTTTGGGCAGGCAATGCCGGCTCACTGCTTCTCTGGGCCTGGCTCTTAGGGATTTATACCACAATCGTGGCTTATTCCAAAAAACATACCACCAATGCCACTGTACCTTATGTCCTTATTATTTTATTAATAAACAGTCTCTTTTTCCTCTTCCTGTTGAATTTTGTGGCCAATCCATTTAAGAAGCTGGATTTTGTACCTCCGGAAGGAGCGGGGTTAAACCCCTTGCTGCAAAATCCCGGCATGGTGTTCCATCCTATAACCCTTTATCTGGGTTATGTAGGTTTTGCCGTTCCCTTTGCCTTTGCTATGGCAGCCCTTTTAACCAACAGGGCAGATGATGAATGGATCAGGGTTACTCGCCGCTGGTCGGTAATTGCCTGGATGTTTTTAACCTTAGGCAACCTTTATGGCGGCCAGTGGGCCTACGTGGAACTGGGCTGGGGAGGTTACTGGGGCTGGGACCCCGTTGAAAATGCTTCTTTTATTCCCTGGCTCACCGGAACTGCATTTATCCATTCCGTGATGATTCAGGAACGGAAGGATATGCTTAAAGGCTGGAATATGGTCTTAATTATTGTAACCTACTTGCTTACTCTCTTCGGAACTTTCCTGGTCCGCAGCGGAGTGCTGACTTCCGTCCATGCTTTCGGTGATTCTAACCTGGGAACAATGTTCCTGGTCTTTATAGGAATAATGCTGGCTTTCTCTTTGTACTTGCTAATTGACAGGGCTCACCTCTTGAAAGAGGGTAATGAGTTTGAATCCTACCTTTCCAGGGAAAGCAGCTTTTTAATGAATAACTTGTTATTAGTTGGTTCCGCCTTTGCCGTTTTCTGGGGAACAATCTTCCCTCTGGTTTCTGAAGCGGTGCGGGGAGTAAAAGTCACGGTCAGCGTGCCTTTCTTTAATCAAGTCAATGCGCCCATCTTGCTGGCCATGCTCTTTGTGATGGGAGTTTGCCCCCTCATAGCCTGGCAGAAATCGTCATGGAAAAAATTGAGGGATAATTTCCTTGTTCCGCTATTATTGGCTCTTTTGGCTGGGGTGGCTATTTATTTCCTCGCTCAGCCGAAAAAGCTTTATGCATCAGTTGGTTTTGCTGTTAGTTTCTTTGTCTTATTTACGATTATTCAAGAGTTTTACCGCGGCACCATGGCCCGTCACCGGATGACAAACGACGGTATCCTGTTATCATTTTATAAGCTGTGCCTCAAGAATAGGCGCAGGTGGGGCGGTTACATTGTCCACCTGGGCATCGTCTTTATGGCTTTTGGCATTATTGGCTCCAACGCTTACAAAGTTGAAGTGGCTAAGACAGTCACTTACGGCGAGCAAATTCAAATTGGCGATTATGTCTTAACCTACAATGGTTTGTTTGAGAAGCAGGAAGGCGAGAATACTGTTGTCTTTGCTGAAATGCCCGTAACTTATCAAGGGAAGAGCATTGGTACCGTAACCCCGGAAAAAATTTTTTACGCCAACTGGGAACAGCCTTCCACCGAGGTGGCACTGAAGACGAATTTGAAAGAAGACTTGTATGTTATTCTTTCCACCTGGGACAAAGGGGGCGAAGAAGCCACCTTTAAAGTCAATATCAACCCATTAATGAAACTGATCTGGATTGGCGGATACATCCTGGTATTTGGCACAATCTTTGCCGTATGGCCGGGTAAAGGCAGTGAATTAGGTCCTAAGTACTCCCATGGGGTGAGAAAAAATGCGGTCAGGGCGTAAAATACTGGTCCTTGTTATCACCGTGATGATTTTGCTTTTGGGCACAACATCCGCCTGGGCGATCGACGAGCAACTTTTCAAAAAGATCGAAGCCAGTCTCATGTGTACCGACGGGTGCGGCATGTATTTGCCTACCTGTGACAACGACACAGCTCAAAAGATGCGGGCTGAGATCAGAAGCCAGCTGGAGGCAGGGGCTTCGGAAAAAGAGGTCTATGCTTACATGATCAGCCTCTATGGCCCGGAGGTTATGGCTGCCCCGCCTAAAGACAATGCTTTCAATATTTCCGCTTGGGTCCTGCCCTTCCTGCTCATCCTGGCAGGCGGGTTGGTGATTTACCTGGTTTTGGACAGGTGGGTATTTAATAACCGACGGCAAACAACCGTTCAGGCAGAAGCTGTGGAGGAAGTGCCTGTGGAGTATGAGGGAATCCTGAACGAGGAAATAAAAAAATACTTTTAGCCCGGAGGTAAAGCAATGAATGCAATTGGAATATTTTTGGGCATTATTGTTGCAGCTGTGGCCATTTATCTGGTGATTAAACCGTTAATAGCAAACGAACCACAGGCTGAGGATTACGCCGCTCTTCAGGAAGATGTCCTGGAGCGGGAAAAAGAGTCGGTTTTTACTGCCCTGGCTGAAATAGAGTTTGATTACCAAATGGGCAAATTAAGTGAAGAAGATTACAATTTTTTGCAGCAAAAATATAAACGGCAGGCTGTTGACATTTTAAAAGTGGAAGAAGAGGATTTGGGCATCTTTAAGCATGAAGAACGGGCTCTGGAACAGCAAGTGGAAGCAGAACTGGAAGCTGAGCTGGAAAGAGAACTTGCCGAAATCAGGAAAAGCATTAAGAAATCAGGCTAATGACACTTGCTGGAGGTGAAAGGATGCGTACTTTGCGTATTTCCATTATTGTTGCCTTGCTGATGGTGCTGCTCTTTCCGGCGGCAGCTTCTGCCCAAGCTTTAACAAGTGATATCCATCACTTGATGCTCCGTTTGAATTCCGATGGAACACTGACTGTGAGAGAGCAGGTTGTAGTCACTAACAGCTCCGAAAATGCTGTTCAGGAGAAATTCAGCATTGCCCTGCCGGAAGGCTTTACCGATTTGCAGTTGATCGAGGGAATAGACCAGGAAAAAACAAAGCTGGAGGACGGGCTGCTGATTGTGGAGCAACCCATACCACCCGGTCAGGCTACTTATAAATTGGAGTATAAGCTTTTACCGGGCGCCGCGCCCCATTTTCTGATTAACAAAAAATTTACTATGCCTACTAAAGCTTTCTATGTCATGACTCAAAAAGGAACATTGGAAGTTATCAGCGACAAGCTGAAAGACGCTGGACCCTTAACTATGGGTGACCAGGAACTGCAGCTTTATGAAGGCACCGGTTTTACAGCCGATACCGTGGTCAACGTGGCTGTGCAGCCTGTCACCGCTGGGACCTCTGCAGAAAGCGCGGGCCCTGTGACCAAGGAAGCTCCGAAATTTCATAATCCAGGGCATATCCGACTTTGGTACCAGTCTCCTTTCAGTGGAATAAACGCTCATTTGTTCCTGGCAATAGTTATTGCCCTGCCTATATTGGGCTTAGGGTACCATTTCTATCGCAAAAGGGCAGGAGAAGCTCCCAAGAAAAGCGCTGCACAAGCAGAGGAAGAAGCATTCCGCCGCCTGTTAATAAAAGAGAAAACCCTGAAAGCTAAATTGGTGGAGCTGGAACAAAATTACGCTGACCAAAAGGTAGATGAAGAGGAGTACCAAGCAGTGCGGGAAATTATGAAAAAGCAGTTGCTGGCAGTCCGGGCGCAGTTAAAAAGCTTTACGGACTAGGGGGGACCGACCATAATTAAGGCAGTAGATCTTGCTTACAAAATTGGTGGCAAGAGCATTTTAAAAGATATCAATCTGGATGTCGCTCCTGGGGAATTTGTAACAATTCTAGGCCCTAATGGCGCCGGCAAGACTACTTTGCTTAAACTTCTTTCTTTGTTGTACAAGCCTACTGGCGGCCAAATTTACGTGGACGGGCAGCTTTACCGGGATAATAATGAGCTGCGCAAAAAAATAGGGGTAATTTCCCACAATACTTTCTTGTACGACAATTTGACAGCCATGGAAAACCTGCAGTTCTACGGGAAGTTGTACGATGTCCCCCGCCTGCAGGAGCGCATCGAACAGGTTTTGCATGAGGTGGGCTTGGAATATGCCTGGAATGACCCTGTACGCACTTTCTCCCGGGGGATGCAGCAGCGGCTTTCCATTGCCAGGGCAATTCTGCATGATCCGGCCCTTTTGCTGTTGGATGAACCCTATACGGGGCTGGACCAGCATGCCATTGACATCCTGAACAACGTTTTGGCTCAATCGGTGGGAAGGGAGCGTACCATGTTTCTGGTGACTCACAATTACGAGCAGGGTTTGGAGCTTAGTGAGCGGGTCTTGATTTTGGTCAAGGGTCAACTGGTTTATGAAGCAAAAACCGCCGGCCTTACGGCAGACCGGTTCAAGGAGTTATATCTGGAACACGTGGGTGGACGATCGTGATGGGTTACTGGCGTAAAGTCATGGCCATTGTGCAAAAAGAACTGCTTAATGAATGGCATGCGAAAGAGAATATCAGCCCCATGTTTATCTTTGCCTTTCTGGTAATTGTAATTTTCGCTTTTGCCTTTCCTCCTTTGAAAGAGACTACCAGGCAGGTTTTTCCGGGTATTATCTGGATGGGACTGTTTTTTGCCTGTCAGCTTGGCTTAAGCAAGTCTTTTACCAGCGAAAAGGTCAATGACTGTATAATGGGACTGATGCTGACACCTGCGGACCGTACCGTGATTTTTTTCGGTAAACTCCTGGCCAATTTAGTTTTTACAGGGCTCATAGAGCTCACTTCCCTTCCACTTTTCTTCATATTGTTTGATTACCGGATGGCTGGTTCATTGCCCTTATTTATTTTAATAATTGTCTTAGGTACCGTAGGCTTTATTTCCATTGGCACATTTTTAGCAGCACTGACCAGCAATACCAGGAACAGTGAAATTTTACTGCCGCTGGTGCTCTTTCCCATTTTGGTGCCGGTGATTATAGGCGCCGTCAAAACAACTGCTTTGGTTTTGAGCGGCAGCTTAACCGGGGAATTTTTCCTCTGGTTGAAACTCCTGGCTGTCTATGACCTGATTTTTTTAGTGGTGCCTTTTATGCTTTTTGACTTTGTCTTGGAGGTGTAGAGCGTGGAAGTCAGGCAAAGCCCCTGGGAAAAGGTTCTGTCCATCTTGACGTTTACCTTGCTGCTTTTGTCAGCTTACGCTATTTTTTGGTATGCGCCCATGGAGAAAATAATGCGGGAAGTGCAAAAGATCTTCTACGTCCATGTGGGCGTGGCCTGGAATTCATTTTTGGCATTTTTTGTAGTTTTTATCGCCAGCCTTTTCTACCTGAAAACTAAAGAACAGAGCTGGGACATCCTGGCTTCCGTTTCTGCGGAAATTGGGGTGCTGTTTATCACCCTGGTGATGATCACCGGGCCAATCTGGGGGCGCTCTTCCTGGAATGCCTGGTGGACATGGGAGCCGAAACTGACAGCAAGCCTGGTTTTGTGGTTTATCTATATTGCTTACTTGCTAATCAGGTATTCCGTGGCTGAAGCCAACAAGCGGGCAACCCTGTCGGCGGTTTTTGGGATTATCGGCTTTTTGGATGTGCCTATAGTATATGTTGCAGTGCAGCTCTGGGGGGGTTACCACCCGGTGCTTTTCGGCCCCAGTGGCGGCGGTTTGCACCCCAAGATGCTGCAGACCTTGATTTTGACCGTTTTTGCTTTTACTGCTCTTTATTTTTACCTGCTGCAAAAGGGAATCGCCCTGGAAAATCTCAGGCTTAAAGTACAGGCGATTAAAGAGCGGCTGCGGAAACAATTCGATTAGGGAGGTAAAGCTGATGAAATATGTATGGGCAGCTTACAGTATAGTCATGGTGCTTATTTTTCTGTACACCTGGACTTTAGGCAAACGTCAGAGTAAATTGGCTCAGGAAGTCAGCATGTTGCAAAAAACTTTAGAAAAACAGATGGGAAGGTAGGCCAATGAAACAGAGAAAAATACTGGCAGCGCTGGTGACGGTCGTTGCTATTGCCATTGTTGCCGTATATTTTTGGCAAGCCGGCCCATCTACCAACACTGCTTTATCGGAAAACAATTTTCCCCAGGAACTGGCGGGCGCAAAGCTCCAGGGCCTTTTGAGCGGCGAAGAGGCCATGCGCCATATCAGCCAGCTGCACGGGACCGAGATTGCAATAGAAAACGGGTATATGGCCATGTATTTTGACCCGGCACGGCAGATCAAGATTGTGGTGTGGGTTAGCCAGTCTAAAGATGAAAAAGCGGCACAGCAGCTTTTTAAAATTATGGATGAAAAAATGCCCGGAAACAGTGTGTTTACCAATTATGCACGTCAAAAATCAGACGGATTAGAGTATGTATATGTTTCTGGCGCCGGCATGGACAATTATTACTATGTCCAGGGTAAAGAGGTTTACTGGATTGGCATAACAGGCGGGGAGCCGGAGAAACTCTTCCCACAGGTGGTTAAAGCATTTAAGGACTTTTCCTAAGCTGCCGCCTCTTTTTTTTTTTCACTAATTTCCAATGAGAAAACCTATCAATCGTAGTATAATTAATAGAGCCTAAACGGCAATACCCAGGGGGGAGGGGATACCGTGCAGACTTTTATTTATACTTGGAAAAGATGGTCCTTTGGTTATAAATTTTTGCTCAATATAATTTTGGCCGGGATGTTCTTATTCGTAAGCGTGACCATCAGAAATCCTGCCGCCCCGCGCGCTTTAGCATATAACTACCTGCGGGAGGCGGTAAAAAAGAGCATCTACTTCAAAACTTGGGGATGGAATACGCTGGAAGGAGAACATTTTTTGCTTAAATACCAAGATAAGGATGCCAATGTGGCCAGGCTTGTGCTGGCAGCGGCAGAAGAGGCATATCGTCCAGTTAACGAAGCCTTGGATTATAGGCCGGTGGAAAAGATTCCGGTTATTATTTACCCTGATAAAGCAGCACTGAACAAAAGCTTTGGCTGGGATGCCGATGAAAATGCCATGGGCGTGTACTGGGCCGGTGTTATTCGAATCACTTCACCCAACGACTGGGTACAGGATAAAAAGCATTTAGCGCAGGAGTTTATGCAAAACGGCCCTATTACGCATGAATATGCCCATTTGGTCGTGGATTACCTGACCCGGGGGAATTACCCCCGCTGGCTGACGGAAGGAGTGGCTCAGTACTTGGAAAGGGAAGTGACAGGTTTTCAATTCCCCGCTGTAGAAGTAAAAGATAAAAGGGAGTTTTATGGTTTCAAGCAAATGGATGGACTTTTTGACACTTTGCCCAACCAAGCTCTGGCATACAGTCAGTCACTGGCTGCCGTGGAGTATTATATCGAACGCTACGGGTTTGACTCCTTACAAGGCCTGCTCTTGAGTTTAGGACAAGGCAAAGACTTGCATCATGCCTTTCTGCTTAATACAGGCAGGGGCCTTGACCAGTTTGAAGAGGACTTTCAAAAGTGGTTTATGGCAACCCTTAAGTCGGCCAAAGCCGGCTAAGGGCTGTCATTGTTTTTTCTACATCTACTATTGTGAGTAGTATAACATGTGCTATAATGAAAATGGGGAATAAAGGAAAGTAGGGGGTTGCCATGTCTTTACACAAACTTTTTTACGGTTTTAGACCCGACAAAAAAGGACTGAGCAAGGTCTTAGGGGAGCTTGAAGCAGAGGTGATGGAGGTTGTCTGGCAAAAAGGGAGCGCTTCCGTGCGGGATGTTTATGATGTATTGCGCTCACGGAGGCAAATCGCTTATACCACTGTGATGACTATTATGGGCAGGCTTGCTGATAAGCAGCTTTTAGCCAAAGAAAAGCAAGGTCTGGCCTATGTGTATACCCCCATTTACAGTAAAAGCGAATTTACTCGCTCTTTAGTGCAAGAGGTTCTTGACGGGCTGCTGGAGGATTATTCCGACTTGGCTTTTGCCCATTTTATCGGTCGGTTGAAAGAAGACGACGAGGCTAAGCTGGCCGAGCTGGAAAAATTGCTCCAGGAAAAAATGCAAAAAGGGGAATAACCCATGCCTTCCCTTATCTCTTTTTTACATACATTAGTTGTTTACACAGTGGTGGGCACTGCGGTATCCTTTGCCTTGTCGCTGGCTGCCTGTGCCTTTTTTAAAATAGGCAAACCCGCGGTTAAAACGAAACTTTTCTTTTTAACTTTAATCGTTCCACTCCTTGCCTATTTATTTCATTATTTCATCTCACCTGTTTTAAAATTACAGCATGGAGCCACGTTTTTCGAACCTTCTAACAGGGTTTTTGCCTACCTGTGCAGTTTAGGCGTCCTTGGTTCAATGTATTATTTACCGCTCTTGCTTTTAATTGCTTTTGGACTGTACAGGATGGGAATTTATTATTGGCACTGCCGTAAAATTGCCTTTCAGACATTAGACCTCAGCGCCCAAGCTTACAGGTTGCCCGGAAAAATTTTATCGGAGCTGGCCAATGCAGCCGGTGTGGAAACGCCCATTTTAAAGATCTTAAAAGGGACTGGTTATAGCTGTTTTACCTATGGTGTTTTTAAACCTGCCATAGCTATCTCAGCTAATTTGCTGGACATTTTAAGCGAGGAGGAACTCCAAGCAGTACTCTCCCACGAATTGGGCCATATCGCCCACCGGGACAGCCTGCTAAACTGGATCGCTGTTGCCTTGAGGGACATGAGCGTTTATTTGCCTTTCACCCATTTGGCCCTGCGCATGCTCCATGCTGAACAGGAATTTGCTGCTGATGAATTTGCCATTAACATCACCCGGAAGCCTTTGATCTACAGCGCAGCATTGATTAAAGCCTGGCGCAAGAGCAAGGAAAGCAGTAAAGCCCAAATCCATCCTGTGCCAGCTTTTGCCGCGGAGGCCCGTATCTCCGACCGGGTGGAAAGAGTTATCAGGGGGGAAACAGGCGGCAAACAGGGAGACTGTTATTGGCTCCTATTAACCATTGGCATTGTAACTATTGCAGTATTGGCGTATGTGTGCTAGCCTGTTTTAGTCTTCAATTTCAACAGTGACGGAGGATAAGATGGTAAGCAGAAAAAAGGAAGAGTTCCTGCAAGGGGAAAGCAAGTATAAAGGTCCAAACAGGGTTGTTATTCTCTTGTTTGTTTTGGTAGCTGTTGCCGGTGTAGCTACTTTTGTATTGCTCAACCAATCTTCAGTTACCGCCGTTCAGCGTTGGGAAGGCGGAAATTACAATATCGGCAAAAGCCGGGATTACGATGGCAGAACTATCAATATGACTACCGTTGCTAACAGCGTTGAAGACGGCAAAATAAAGTTTCCTTTGGAAGAGGTAATTAACAAAGAACTGGTTTATACCGTTTACAAAAATAAAGATGGCAGGGAACTGCCTCTGGTGGGCACGGAGACGCCGCTTCTGGCATATATCAGCCCCGCCGGAAGACTGGTGACCGCTTTAGCTATTTGTGAACCGTGCCGTTCTTTGTCCTTCCACATTGAGGGCAATAAACTGGTCTGTGATACATGTGGCACCAGGTGGCTGTTAAACGATTTAGCCGGAATCTCCGGAGGGTGCACTCTCTACCCGCCGGAAGAATTACCATACCAGGTTGAAGCAGGTACGGTTATGATCGATGAAAGTGTAATCCTGTCGTGGAACCCCAGGGAGTAAAGTGAGGGAAATTATGCGGTTAGATAGTATAGCTGTGAAAAATCTAACCAGGCGCAGCACCAGGACCTTGTTTTTGCTGCTGATTATCATCATTGCTATGGGGACGGTAGCAAGTCTTTATTCGCTGGCCGGGTCGATGAAAAAGGAGATTGGTGACACTTTTGATGAAATCGGTCCCAATCTAATCGTTAAGCCTGATGAAGACGGACAAGCTTTCAGCTACGGCGGCGTTGTTATTCCTGCTGCCGGCAAGAGTAGTTTTCAATTGACTAACGCGCATATCCTGGCCATCAATACTATTCCCAACCGGGAGAATATTGCCGTTGTGGCTCCCAAACTGCTTGGAACTGCCCAAGCGGGAAAAGATAAAATAACCGTAGTGGGAGTAGACTTTCCCTATGAATTGAAACTGAAAAAATGGTGGACTTACCAAGGCACAAAGCCCAACAATGCGGAAGATCTGTTGGTGGGGTACCGCTTGGCCAAAAGGATGTCCTGGTCTTTAGGGCAGGAAGTGGAACTGGATGGTACCAAGTTTAAAATTGCCGCCATCCTGGATGAGCAGGGAAGCGATGACGACGGCGTTGTCTTTATGCAGCTTCTGGCAGCCCAGAAGCTATTGAAACGGGAAAACCTGCTCAGCTTCATTGAGGTGGCAGCCTATTGCACCACTTGCCCCATTGAGCAGATTGCCGCCCAAATTTCCCGCCAGATTCCCGGCGCCCAGGTGCTTACTCTGGCTGAAGCTGTGCAAGCCAGGGAAGAGTCAGTGGGCAAGTTTTTCAAATTCGCTCTGGTACTGTCCATAGTCATTATTCTGGCCGGTGCTTTGGTGATTGCGCTGACTATGATGTCTACTGTCAACCAGCGGACTGCAGAAATTGGGATATTTAGGGCTGTGGGGTTCAGGCAAAGCCACGTGTTTGAGATTATTCTCACCGAAGCCCTTGCTGTAGGTTTTTTGGGAGGCCTTTTCGGCTTCTCTGCGGGGATTCCTTTGGCCCGGTTGGCAGCCCCTTATGTTTCTGACCTACGGCTTTATATAACATGGGACCCGGTACTTGGTTTTGCTGTGGTGGTGGGAGCTGCTGTGCTTACGGTTTTAGCCAGCCTCTATCCTGCCATTAAAGCGGCACAGCTTGACCCTGCGGAAGCACTGAGGTTTGTGTAAAAAAGAGTCCCCAGTCCTCAGTCCCTAGTCCCCAGAATCGGCTAAGAGCCGCGTCCTTAGTCATTAGTCATTAGTCGTTAGTCCTTAGTTGCATGTATGGCTTTTACGGAAAAAGCCAGGGGCTAACTGCTGATAGCTGATAGCTGACGACTAACGACGGCGCAGCTAGCTGGTGACTGATGACTGGTGACTGGCGACTGGCGACTGACCGGAAAGAATAACCTGTAAACAATGGGGGAGAGTCATGAGCCAGATTGAGGCAATAGATATTTGCAAAACCTATCAAAGCGGCGAAGGCAACGTTAATGCCCTGAACAATATCTCCTTAGAGATCGAGGAAGGAGATTTCGTGGCTTTGGTTGGCCCGTCGGGTTCTGGAAAAAGTACTTTGCTGGGTGTTTTAGGCGCCTTAAACCCTCCCACCCGGGGTAAACTCTTGATTGACGGCATTGACGTCTATGGCCTTAAACCGGAGCGGCGGGCGGATTTCAGAAGCAGTTACCTGGGATTTGTGTTTCAGCAGTTTCACTTAGTCCCTTATCTGACGGCAGTGGAAAATGTGATGTTGCCCCTGGCAATTTTAAAGTATTCCCACAGCCAGCAGCTGCAAAAAGCCAAAGAGGTGCTGGAAAAAGTGGGCCTCGGTTCCAAACTTAACCGCCTGCCGAACCAGCTCTCCGGAGGGGAGCAGGAACGGGTCGCCATTGCCAGGGCTATTGTCAACCAACCGCCTATTATTTTAGCCGATGAACCCACCGGGGCTTTAGATACAGCCACGGGACAGGAAATAATGGAGCTTTTTAGGACATTAAATAATGAAGGTATGAGCATAGTAATGGTTACTCACAATCCGGAAACATTGCACTATGTACATAAAACGGTGCAGATCAGGGACGGGGAGATTCAGCAAATTTCCATAAATGGTGAACTGAAATGCGGCTAACAGATGTAGCTCTGGCTAACTTGAAAGTGCGCAAGGTTAAAATGGCGTTTTTGCTTTTGGGAATTGTGCTGTCACTGGGTACTATTGTATCGCTCTATACTCTGATCAGCAGCCTGCAGGTGCAGCTGCAGGAGCAAATGGAAAAGATGGGAGTCAGGTTTGTAATTACACCAGCTGTAGAAACGGTTAGTTATGCATATAACGGCATTGTCGTGGGGGATACGACCGTATCCAAGCAGCAGACTTTACCTTTTGAAACTGTTGAACAAATTAAAGATATGGACCTTCCAAGTCTAGATGTTATTTCGCCCAAGCTTGTTATCGCCAACCAAATGAATGGAACAAATGTTTTATTGAGCGGCATTCAACTGGAACAAGAGCTGGCTTTAAAAAGCTGGTGGGAGGTTAAAGAAGGGAGGCTGCCGGAAAAAAAGGATGAACTCCTGCTGGGCTCTAAAAGTGCAATGCAGACCGGCCTAAAAACAGGGGATAAGCTCAACTTTTTCGGGCAGGATTTTCTGGTGTCAGGCATTCTGAAAGAGTCGGGACAGGCCGAAGACAGGCTGGTCTTTGTCGATTTGCATACCCTGCAGAACCTCAGCGGTGAACAGGACTTCAGTTTTGCCGAACTGCGTTTCAAAGTAAGTCAAAGCGGCAAAGAAGCCGAATACTTAATTGACGCATACAGCCAGACTCTTAAGAAAGGACTGCCGGGTGTGCGGGTAGCAAGGATCAAAGATGAAACCCTGGCCAGGCAGGCAGTTATTCAGCAATTTGCCCGCTTTGCTTCCCTGGTAGCTATAGTGGTATTTATAATCGGCTGGCTGATCATGGCTATTACCATGATGTCTTCAGTAAACGAGCGTTCTCGGGAAATTGGGATTCTCAGGGCTATCGGTTACCGAAAAAGCCATGTGATGCAGATAATTATATTGGAAGCAGGAATTATCAGCAGCCTGGGGGGTGCAGCCGGGTATTTGACCGGCTTTGGCATTGGAGCCGCTATTTTGCCGTTTCTGTCGGATACGGGGAGTAGAGTAGCCTGGAGCCCCATGGTCCCGTTGGTAGTGTTGGCGGTATCTGTTCTGGTAGGGCTTACGGCAGCTATCTACCCTGCCTACAGGGCTACCCGGCTTGACCCTGTGGAAGCGCTGCGGCAGGTATAAATTGACAAATTTTTCATATTTTGTCCCCTAAATATGCAATTTTAACCGGTATACTAATTTTACGTTTAGCAACTGCCTAATTAATAAGAGCCCAGATGCTTTAGCAAGAAGTTTAGGGCTGATGCTTTTTTGGCGATTCATTAGCTTTCAGCTGTCAGCCATCAGCAATATATGATGCCAGAAATTCTGGCGCGCTTTAGGCTTGGCGCAAGCCAAGTTTTCTTTACCTCTGCCCATGGAAAAAATATCCTGGAATTAAAAGGCTGCTTTTTAATAGTATTGTAGTGGGATTACCAAAACGCAGTGGGGGGTGGTTAGTTGCTAAGAAAACACTATCTCCTGCGCCCTGTAGCGCATTGTGAGAAAGGCTGCAGTACCAAGTCCTGGGTAAGACGCTAAACTGCCCATTGGAAAGAGCCATTAAAAGTGGCTCTTTAATTTTTGAAAGCAATCGCTTTTAGCTCCGATATGTATAATTTGCCTGCTCGAACCAAAAAATACTTTAAGAGTCACCAGCCTTTAGTCATCAGACACCAGTCCTCAGTCGCCAGCTAGCTGGCCGTCGTTAGTCGTCAGCTTTCGGCTGTCAGCCATCAGCTCTCAGCAGTTAGCCCCTGGCTTTTTCCGAAAAAGCCATACATACAATTAAGGATTAACGACTAATGACTAATGACTAAGGACGCGGCTTTTAGCCGATTCTGGGGACTAGGGACTGATGACTAGGGACTCAGCCTAAGGGCTTGGACTAACGACTAAGGACTCGAACAAGGGGGGTGTACCAATGCAGCGGGAAGACGAAAAGATACAAGGAGCGGTTGAGTCAGCGCTGGCTGACCAAATGCGTTTAAGCTCATTCGATATTAACGTAACAGTGAAAGACGGCGTTGTTCAGTTGAGCGGCGTAGTAGATGTACTGGCGGAGAAGGTCAAGGCAGAGGAAATTGCCAAAAAGATTTCCGGTGTACGGGGCATTGAAAACCATTTAACCGTGTCCACCGATGGCCGTCTCATCGACGACAAAGAGATTACCGATGTGGTGCAGGAAAGGTTGCAGGCCCATTTAGGCGATGTGCTGAAATACATCGAGGTGACAACCCATAAAGGGGTTGTTTACTTGGAAGGAAACGCCAACTCCCTGTGGGAAAAACACCAGGCCGCCAAAGTAGCACAGAGTGTCCGGGGGGTCAGCGCTGTAATATCCCATTTAGGTGTTAAAAAAAGGGAACGGCAGGATGATGCCAGCCTCACCAACGCCGTGGAGTTGGCTTTGTCAAGGCAGGACAAAGTGGAGGCAGGGATGGTCAAGACCAGCACTAAAAACGGAGTTGTGACTTTGGAAGGTGAAGTGGATTCGCCGGAAGAGGTGGCTAAAGTATACCAGATTGCTGCTTCAGTCCCAGGGGTAAAAGCGGTGGTAATGAAGCTTAGGACAAGGCACGACAGCGCCGACCGGGATAATGATTTAACCTTGCAACTCCGGCAACTATTAAGAGAAGACCCCAGGGTTTCACCCTCCCAGGTCCAGGCTTTCGTCATCGGTGACACAGCTTATCTGTCGGGGGAAGTAGGTTCAATTGAAGCCAAAGAGGCTGCCGAGGAAGCAGCCGGCAGGCTTCCGGGAATCAGAGGCGTATCCAACGATATCTTCGTAGCACGGCATTAAAATACAGTTGTCAGTAAAGTGAGTCAGGGGACGGTTCCTTGACTCACTTTCTCCAGGTTAGTCATGAGTCAGGGGACGGTTCCTTGACTCATTTTCTCCTAACAGAATACATTTAAAATATCATGATGAAATTACACAAATATAATTGCAGCCCAGACATGCAGATTTTGCTTGCATGTCTATTTTTTTTTACAACAACAAACAACTAAAAACTAACAACTATTAAGCAGGAATGTTGCCCTCCGAACAAGAATATAGTTATCTTTAAAGCCGGGATTGTATTGGGGGAAGTAATGTGGATAAATTGCTGATTGCCGGAGGACAAAAGCTGCAGGGCAGAGTAAAAGTCAGCGGCGCCAAAAATGCGGCCCTGGCTTTAATTGCCGCCGCTGTCTTGGCCGAAGGCGAAACCGTTTTAGAAAATGTGCCGCGCATTGCCGATGTGGAAGTGCTTTTGCATATTCTTGATGATTTAGGGGCAAAAGTGTCGTGGCTGGAAGAAAATACTTTAGCTTTAAATATACCTGCTGCAGTTGGTATAGCTACTCCCTACAATCTCGCTAAAAGATTAAGGGCATCAAACCTGCTGCTGGGGCCTTTGCTTTCCCGCAGGGGGGAGGCCCAGGTCCCCTTACCAGGCGGGTGCAATATCGGGACAAGGCCTATGGATTTGCACTTGAAAGGGCTGCAGGCGTTGGGGGCCGCTATTGAATTGGAACACGGGTATGTCAAAGCTTCCGGTTCCCCGCAGGGAAACCGGGTTTACCTGGACTTTCCCAGCGTAGGTGCCACGGAGAACATCATGATGGCTGCTACCAGAGCACAAGGGATAACTGTGATCGAAAACGTGGCAAAGGAGCCGGAAATAGTGGACCTGGCCAATTTCCTCAATGCCATGGGTGCGAAAGTCCGGGGGGCCGGTACGGATCTTATCAAAATAGAGGGGGTGCCTGAACTTCACGGTACCCGCTACAGTGTTATCCCCGACAGGATTGAGGCAGGCACTATGATGCTGGCTGCTGCCATTACCGGCGGTAACGTGGTAATCCAAAATGTGATCAACCGTCACCTGCAGCCTATAATTGCCAAGCTGCAGGAAACCGGCGCTCAGGTAATAGAAGGCGAAGGGGAGCTTCAGGTTATAGGTACAGCCGAAATTAAACCTACAGATATTAAGACATTGCCATACCCTGGCTTTCCCACAGACATGCAGTCTCAGATGATGGCGCTTTTATCTTTAAGCCAGGGAACAAGTGTGATAGTGGAAACCGTTTTTGAAAACCGCCTGCAGTTAGGTGAAGAACTAAAACGCATGGGAGCTAACATCAAGGTAGAGGGGCAAACCGCAGTAGTCATCGGGGTTGAGAAGCTCTATGGAGCCGAAGTCAAGGCTTGTGACCTGCGCTCCGGAGCCGCTTTGGTTTTAGCCGGGCTGGCGGCGGAAGGGGAGACAAGCATCAACCAGGTCCATTTGATTGACCGGGGTTATGAAAAGCTGGAAGAAAAGCTCCGTTCTTTAGGAGCTGATATGCGACGAATTTCAGTCGACTGAAAATGGGATGGCGCTTATGATGTTGACGTAACCAGTACAGGCGAAACGTCAACTTATAACTGACCCAGAAACGAAAGGCGTTGGAGGAGATCAGGTTGTTGAAAGCATTTAATACGGGCGGTGCCAGGTTGTGCCGTTGAGGTTTTGCACTTTGGCCAGCGGCAGTTCCGGTAACGCTGCTTTTGTGGGTTCAGAAAGGACAAGCCTTTTGGTTGACGCAGGACTTAGCGGCAAAGAGGTAACAAAAAGGCTGGAGCAGAATGGTATAGAAGCTTCTGAATTAACAGGCATCCTGGTAACCCATGAACACAAGGACCATATTAAAGGGGTTGGGGTTCTTTCCAGGCGCTTTGATTTACCTGTTTTTGCCACAGAAGGGACCTGGCAGGGCATGGAACAGGAAATCGGGGAGATTGCCGAACACAATAAAAAGCATTTGGAATTGGGAGAGTGCCGGGAAATCGGGGATATTAAAGTTGAGGTTTTGGCTACTTCCCACGATGCTTTGGAGCCGGCAGCTTTTGCTTTTCACCACCAAAAAGCCAGCCTCGGGATGGCTACTGACACAGGTAAAATTACCCCCAGCATCAGGAAAAATGTTGTTGGATGCAATGCTTTGATCTTGGAGGCTAATCACGATGCCAAGATGCTGCGTCAGGGACCTTACCCCTTTTACCTTAAAAAGAGGATTGCCAGTGTGGTGGGTCATCTTTCCAATCAGATGAGCGGGGAGGCTTTAGCGGAGTTTATTAGCTCGAAAACGCACAAAGTGCTCTTGGCCCACTTGAGTGCGGAAAATAATCACCCCTCCCTGGCCTTGGAAACAGTTAAAGAGGTGCTGAAAGAACAGGGGTTTGTGCAGTGTCCCGAGATCTCCGTGGCTCCGCGGCATGAAGCGGTTCCTCTACATAAAATCAGGTAGGCAGCTTTGTTTTTCATCCCGGGCCAGGCATAAAAGGCCGAACAAACAGTAATGATAGTAGTATACAAAACCATGCTGTTCATAAAATCGGTGGTGATTGAGCATGAGCTACTTTGAGCATGATTATGACCGCTGGAAAAGGCCTAATTATTTAGGAATAGTGGGCCTTGTCTTGGTAAGTGCCTTTCTGGGAGGGCTTTTAGCCCTCACTTTAGCACAGGCCTTTCTCAAAGCTGAAAACAATGGGCTTGCGCCCAGGCAGGAGTTGAGCGAAGAAGCTCCGCCCCAAAAATCCTCATCGTCCCAGGTTGACCCCCGGGAATCACCTGTGGTAGCCATTGCTGAGCGGGTAGGCCCTACTGTGGTCAGGATTAATAATATTTCCGGGCGGGATTTTTTTGCCGGTCCTGTTGAGTCGACGGGTTCCGGGGTAATAATTGACCGTGAGAAGGGATACATAGTAACCAATTATCACGTGGTAGAGGGCGCCCAGCGTCTGGAAGTGACTTTAAAGGGAGGAAACTCCTATGCGGCCAAGTTGGTTGGGGGCGACAGGCAAACAGATTTGGCAGTGTTGCAAATTGCCGCTCCCGATTTGCCGGAAGCTGTACTTGGCGATTCAACCAAGCTGCGCGTGGGGGAAATGGCTGTAGCAATAGGCAATCCTTTGGGGGAAGAGTTTGCCGGGTCGGTTACGGCTGGCATTATCAGCGCCTTAAATCGCAAAATTACAGTGGAAGCAAGGCCTGGGGAGGAAGTCACACTTAACGTGATCCAAACTGACGCCGCCATCAACCCGGGAAATAGCGGTGGGGCACTGGTAAACAGCCGGGGTGAAGTTATAGGCATCAACAGCGTCAAGATCCTGCGCACCGATATTGAAGGGATGGGATTTGCCATTCCCATCAGCGATGCCAAACCTATTATCCGGCAGCTGATTGAAAAAGGCTATGTAAGCCGGCCTTTTATCGGAATTTATAACTTCCGGGAAATTTCCGAGCAAATGGCCCAGTGGTATGATTTGCCCGTAGGCATTTATGTAGGCGGAGTTTATCCGGGAGGCCCCGCGGAGAGAGCCGGCATGGAGGCGGGTGATATTATTGTCGCTGTCGAGCAGACACAAATTCGCACTTTTTCGGACCTGCAGGGTGTGCTGTCCCAAAAAAAGGTAGGCGACAGGGTGAGCATTACAGTAGTCAGGCGGGGCAAAAAGGTGGATTTGCAGGTTACCTTGGGTGAAATGCCCCGACAGTAGGATATGAAGGCAAAAAGAATTCGCCTTTCACAATTATCGTTAGGATCTTAACGCAGTTCAGCTGTTGTTAAGGTCTTCTTATTTGCAACGCTTTTTTTGCAGGAAACCGGGCCTATAAAACAGGTCAAGAAGTCCAAGTTATTTTACTGTTTATGTTTGGCCTTAAGCAGGATTTATTGCCCGAATATTTAATATACTTAGTAAAACTGAAGGAGCTTAAAAACAAAAACATTTGGAGAGGAATGCTCCATGTTAAAAGAATTCAGACTTTTCAAAGACTTGTCCCCAGAGGAAAACGAAAAATTATTACCATATTTCAGACAAAGCCGTTTTGCCAAGAAACAGCATATATATTTTCCAGGGCTGGGTCATGACTACATTTATTTGGTCAGGTCGGGGCGGGTAAAAGTTTCTTATCTTTCGCCCGAGGGCAAAGAAATTACTGTGACTATTCTCCAGCCGGGGGATATGTACAGTATGCATTCGGAAGCCTCCACCACTGTTTTGGAACCGGCAGAAATCTGGTACATCGAGGTCAATGATTTCAAAGAAATTGTCTTGCAAAATCCGGATTTGGCCCTGAATTTGATCAGGATCCTGGGTAGAATTCTGAAAAACACCAATGATGCTTTATTGAACCTGGCTTTTAAGGAAGTTAACTCCCGGCTGGCAACTCTGTTATTAAAAATGGCCAGGGAAAAAGGCACGGCGACTGGGGACGGAATAGCATTTAAGCTGGACCTGACCCATGAAGAACTTGCGTACCTCATCAGCAGCACCAGGCAAACAGTAACCACCATCTTAAATCGCTTTGAGAAAAATGGAATTATAAGCATGCAGAAAAAGAAGATCATTGTTAAAAGCATGGAAAAACTGCAGGAACTGTGTTAGTTACAAAAACAATTATTAATGTCAGCGGGATGACAGTAATCCCGCTTTGTTTATTTTACAATTACTTTGGAAAGGTCACGAAAAATTCTGAACATGGGAAAGGGGGAAATGCGTTGAAACAGATTTTAGTGCGTTCAAACCGGTGCTTGGGCTGTAAAACTTGCGAGTTGGCATGCACTATTGCCCATTCTGCCGGCAAGGACATCTTCAGCGCTTTTTTAGGCGGCGATAAAGCGGTGAGCAGAGTACAGGTTGAAACCAACGCTGAAAGGTCCATCAACCTGCCCGTCCAGTGCAGACATTGCCGCGAGCCCAAATGTGTTAACGCTTGCATGACAGGGGCCATGCACCTGGATGATCAGACAGGACTGGTGCTGAATAGGGAAGAAAAATGTGTCGGTTGCTGGATGTGTGTGATGGTCTGCCCTTATGGAGCTATCGTTCCCAGTGAAGAGCAGAAGGTGGCCATCAAGTGTGACCAGTGCCTGTCGGAAGGCCATGAACCGGCTTGTGTCAAGGCATGTCCGACCAAAGCAATTATGTTTATGGAAATCAGTGCATTTGACAAGGTTGTCAAGCAGGAATTTCTGTCCAAATTCATTATGGGTGAGGAGGCCTGATGATGGACTATTTAAGAAAGACTATGGACCCTGCAGCGGGTCAAATGATTAGCAAAGCCCAAAGAGACCAGGTAGAAACAGTCTGGGACCGTTTTGAGGCGCAGCAGCCCCAATGTGGCTTCGGCCTGCTGGGAATATGCTGCCGCCACTGCAACCAGGGACCTTGCCGGATCGACCCCTTTGGCGATGGACCTGAGTATGGAATTTGCGGTGCTGATGCTGATCTGATTGTAGCTCGTAACCTGTTACGACAGGTGGCCGCCGGAGCTTCCGCCCATGTTGACCACGCTTATGAAGCTGTAGAAACCTTAAGCTTAGCTGCGCGGGAAAACACCCCTTATACCATCAAGGATACTGTCAAGCTAAAGGCAGTAGCTGCCAAGTTGGGACTTGAGACGACGGGTAAGAGTGATAACCAGATTGCGAAAGAAATAGTGAACGTAGCTTACAGTGATTTTAGTAACCACCACGGCACTCCCATGAAGTGGCTGAAGGCTACTGCTCCTGCAGAAAGGGTGGAAACCTGGGAGAAGCTGGGGGTGCTCCCCCGCAATCCTGACAGGGAAATCAGGGAAGCTTTGCATCAAACTACCATGGGGATGGACGCAGACCCGGTAAACCTGATTCTTGCCACTGTAAAGCAGGGGCTGGTGGATGCCTATGCCGGTTTACACCTGGCAACTGATCTCCAGGATATCCTCTTCGGAACACCGGCCCCTGTGGTTACGGAAGCAAACCTGGGAGTGCTGCGGGAGGACCATGTCAATATCATAGTCCACGGCCATGAACCCATGCTTTCGGAAAAAATAGTTGAATGGGCCCAAAAGCTTGAGGGTGAAGCTGTCGCTAAAGGAGCCAAAGGCATTCAACTGGCCGGAATTTGCTGTACCGGCAACGAGACTCTGATGCGGCAGGGTATACCCCTTGCTTCCAACTTTTTAGCCCAGGAACTGGCCATTATTACCGGGGCGGTGGATGCTATGGTTGTGGATGTACAGTGCATCATGCCCTCACTGTCCAGGGTTGCCGCCTGCTATCATACCAAAATCTTCACCACTATGCCCATAGTCAAAATGCCCGGTGCGGAGCATGTGGTTTTCTCCCTGATGGAAGCCGATAGAAAAGCCGAAGAAATTGTGCGCAAAGCAATTGAAAACTTCAGCCGCCGGGATAAAAGCCGGGTGGATATCCCCGATGTGAAAACAAAGATGTTCGGCGGTTTCAGTGTGGAGGCCATTGTCGGTGCCCTGTCCAAGCTGGATGCGGAAAATCCTTTGAAACCATTGGTGGACAATATTGTTAACGGGAATATTCTGGGAGCTGTAGGCACTGTGGGCTGCAACAACGTTAAGGTGCGCCATGATTCCTTCCATGTGAATCTGGTTAAGGAACTGATTAAAAATAACGTCTTGGTTGTGACCACCGGATGTTCTGCTCAGGCACTGGCCAAAGCCGGCCTGATGCTCCCGGAAGCTAGTGAAAAATATGCAGGTGATACTCTTAAAGCAGTACTGACTGTGGTAGGTAATGCTGCCGGGCTCAATGCTCCACTGCCGCCGGTACTGCACATGGGCAGTTGTGTGGATAATTCCAGGATTGGCGATTTGTTGACTGCCCTGGCCGCTTACCTGAAGGTCTCCATTAAAGACCTGCCGGTTGCAGCATCCGCGCCGGAGCACCAGCACGAAAAAGCTTTAAGCATCGGTACCTGGGCAGTATCCTTGGGTGTTTTGACGCACTTGGGAGTTATTCCGCAGGTCCTGGGAGGGAAAAAAGTCACTGAAATATTGACCGGAGAAACTGCCGAGAAACTGCTGGGAGGAAGGTTCTACGTGGAGACTGATCCCATCAAGGCAGCCCAGGGACTTATCGAGCATATCAAGTCAAAACGCAAAGCCCTGGGCATATAGCTTGGGGGTGGAAAGATTGCGCTATGTGATTATAGGCAACAGCGCAGCCGGAATTTTTGCTGCGGAAGCTATCCGTAAGCTGGACCAGGTTGGCCGGGTGGATATCATCAGTGAAGAACACTACCCGGCCTATGCCCGGTGTCTGACTTCTTATTACCTCACGGGTAAGATGACGGAGGAACAACTGTTGATCAGGCCTACAGACTTTTATACCCGTTATAACCTCCATCTCCATGCCGGGCAGAAAGCAGTCAAGGTGGACCCGGGAAAAAGGGAGGTATATACCGCATCCGGGGAAACATATGGTTACGATAAGCTGTTGATTGCCACCGGGGCTTCTCCCGTTATGCCCAAGCTGCCCGGAATGCATAGTCAAGGAGTCTTTGGGCTCAGGACATTGGGTGACGCTAAAGGTATCCTGGCTTATGTCGGACCAGGCAAACACGCTGTGGTGGTGGGAGGCGGTTTTGTCTCCCTTAAGGCTGCCTACGCTTTATTAAAAGCGGGAACAGAAGTCACCTGTGTTGTTTCTTCGGGGCACCTCTTATCGCAGATGTTGGACAGGGAAGCCGCTGCTCTGGTGGCAGAGAAGTTGAGTGCCCATGGTCTCCGGATAAGATACTATACGGATGTAGTTGAAGTAGTTTTTAGGCAAGACAGTATGAAAGGCGATGTGGTTAGCGGCGTCCGTCTAAAGAGCGGTGAGGAACTCCCTGCCGATGTGCTGATTATTGGGAAAGGGGTCACGCCGAATACAGGTTTCCTGGAAGGCAGCGGCATTGAGCTGGACCAAGGCATAGTTGTAAACCAGTTCATGCAGACCAACCTTGCTGATATTTACGCTGCAGGGGATGTGGCCCGGGGATTTGATTTGATTTCCGGCGAGCGTAGACTTAACGCCATCTGGCCTAATGCTACCGAGCAGGGTACAGTGGCCGGTAAAAATATGGCCGGTTTGCCCACATCCTATAGCGGCTCCATCAGTATGAACTCGGCTGATTTTTTTGGCCTGTCTGCCATCGCTGCCGGTCGGGCCAATGCAGGTCAGAATGAAGGATACGAAGTTGTTAAGCTGTTCCCGGGCAAAAATTTATACCGGCGGCTGGTTTTTAAAGGTAATTGCCTGGCAGGATACATCATGGTCGGGAAGACTGCCCAGGCGGGCTTGCTGACCTCACTGGTCAAGGAACGGATTCCCCTGGGGAAAATAAAAGAAGAACTGCAGCAAGGCTATTTCCGGCAAAGAGCACTCTGGTGACCGGATCCATGAAAAGGCTGCTTTATTATATAATATATAATGTTATTTTCCAGGTGCTGACAGGCTATGTAAAATGAAGGAGGTTTTTAACAATGGGCAGGCAAAGGGGTTGATTATGCAGGAGCGCAAAAGCAGATGATGAGGTGAAGCTATTCTGATATGAACATTAATGAGTTAGTGAGTCAGGGGACGGTTCCTTGACTCATTTTATTTAGCTGAATAAAGCTGATTTTCTTAGCTGCACCGACAAGCAAATTTTCATTATTCATCACTAGAGTTGCATAAATAAAGTTTGTGTTTGTCAAGCTCCAAAATCGGTACAAAAACGTGGAAATACCATGCCTTTGCAAGAAAAAACCCTTATAATAGAGATTGATGGCAGTCCTTGCCCAAATCTCTATTATAAGGGGGAAATCAAATTGCAAGGCAAGGATACCAAAATGTTGTTCACATTGGAGACTAGCGAAGGAGACCTGAATGCAAATTAAAATTATTGCCGTTGGCAAACTGAAAGAAAAATACTTAAAAGAAGGAATAGCCGAGTACCTCAAACGGCTGCGCCCTTATGCCAAAGTGGAAATTGTTGAAGTGGCCGATGAACCGGCCCCCGAAAATGCCTCGGCTGCCGAGGAACTGCAGGTCCGGGAAAAGGAAGGGGAGAAAATTGCCAAAAACCTAAAACCGGGAACCTATGTGATCGCATTGGCTTTGAAGGGAAAATGCTCAGTTCCGAAGGGCTGGCGGAAAAAATAAGCACCCTGACATTGGCAGGCAAAAGCGATCTCACTTTTCTCATCGGCGGTTCCTTGGGGCTGGCCCCCAGCCTGCTCTCCCAGGCCGACTTTTTGCTCTGCCTTTCCCCCATGACTTTCCCCCACCAACTGGTGCGCCTGATTTTGCTGGAACAGCTTTACCGGGCGTTTAAAATTATCCGGGGAGAGCCGTATCATAAGTAACGGCGAAATTTTGATATACATATCTGTTTCCTGCCGTAGGTGCCACGGTACTTTTCATGCAGCTCCTTGATGTAATGCTTGATAAGTGTATTCTCATTATCCCTATCTGTCAGAGTCGTGACTTATTCAGCCATTTGTAATATCCACTTATAGAAACTCCTGCAAAAGTACATAATGCTGCGACCGAATATTGTCCTGCCGTGGACTTTATAATGATGTATATATTTGACGTCTTAACTTGCTCTGCAGGGCCTTGATGACCTTACCGCGATTTTATGGACACACAGAACGTGTGATAAAATAAAATCACGGAGGTGCCCCATATGAGAACTTTTGATAAAGAGTATAAGTTGATGGCTGTCAAACGTGTAAAGGAAAGCAGGAAGCCGGTTGCTGAGGTAGCACGCGAGTTAGATTTAAGTCCTAACACGCTACACGGCTGGATTAGCAAATTCGGTAAACATGGCGATAAGGCATTTTCCGGCAGCGGTAACCTGCATGAAGCTGACGATGAACTGCGCAGATTACGCAAAGAAAATATGGATTTGAAAGAGGAAAACGCCATCTTAAAAAAGGCGGCAGCCTACTTCGCGAAAAACCTGAAATAGAACGCTACCGGTTTATGGAAGCACACCGCTCTGAATTCCGGGTTGTGAAGATGGCTGAGGTTCTTGATGTGTCCAAGAGCGGTTTTTACGCCTACTTAAACAGGCCTAAAAGTAATAGAGAGATAGAGAATGAGCTGCTGCTTGAAAAGATTAAGGAAATCCATAAACGCAGCCACGGGATATACGGTTACCCGCGAATAACGAAAGAGTTAGAGAATGAAGGTGCACCAAGCAAAAACCGCGTATATAGGCTAATGAGAAAAAATGGCATCAAATCAAAAACGGTTAAAAAGTATAAGGCAACTACCAACTCGAATCATAAACTTCCGGTTGCCGAAAATCTGCTAAACCGCGAGTTTACAGCAGACAAGCCTAACCAGAAATGGGTGAGCGATATTACGTATGTCGCAACTGATGAAGGATGGCTGTACCTAGCCGGTGTAATGGACCTGCATGGCAGGGCAATTGTTGGTTTTTCCATGGACGATCATATGAGAAAGTCTCTTGTCATAAAAGCCCTCAATCAGGCCATAGGCAGAACTGGAGCGAAGGAAGGCCTGCTCGTTCATTCTGATCGCGGTGTCCAATATGCCAGCCAAGAGTATCAGGAAATATTGAAGAAGAATGGATTCATCTGCAGCATGAGCCGCAAAGGTAACTGCTATGATAATGCCCCGATGGAATCATTCTGGGGTAAACTTAAGCAAGAATGGTTGTACGGCAGGCGGTTTAAGACGCGGCTAGAAGCTAAGCTAGCAATATTTGAATACATCGAGGTTTTCTACAACCGACAGCGTACTCATTCAAGCAGTGGATACAGAGTGCCGATGGAGGTATTTAAAGCAGCATAATGTTTTTTCCGACGCCGGTGATTTTACCCCCTAGTGTCCCGATTGTAAAGGGTACGCTACGCCGAGCGGACGGGACCGCTCGCCCTTGACAATCAGGCCCCTAGGGACTAGGGGTAAACTCGGTCGGAAAAACATAAGCGAAATCAAGAACCCAATGAAATAATGAGCTATACTGCGAGAGAACTAGGTATTGTGCGTTTTACGTGTCTATTTAACCGGGGTAGGTTCAGAATTAATAAATGAGAAAGACAGGCTTAAAGAAAATGATATTATTATTGCACGCGGTAATAAGATTGACCAGGTTGGGAATGCAGGAGTTGTTCCTAAAGAGGCTGAGGGGTGGGTTTGTGCAAATCTTCTTATGCGTATGCAAGTAAATCCTGAAAAGGTAGATCCATTTTTTTGTATATACTGGCTTCGTTCTCCAAAAATGAGACAACATATTAAAAAGACTATGAAAGGAACTAACCCAAATATACAAAAAATAAATCAGCAAAATATTTTGGCTTTTCCATTTCCGATGGGCATTTCCTTAGATAAGCAACGTAAGATTGTTAGTTTACTTAGTAGAATTGAGGATAGAATAGAAACTGTTAGGCAACTTCAGACAGAGAGCGAAAAGGAGATTGACATTCTATTTTCTTCAATTTTGCATAAATTTTTATATTAAATTTAAATTAAGTAGTTGTACTACATAAGCATTTAACGGAGATTTGCATTAGAAGGAGTACAATTTGCTAAATTAATTTTTTCAAAAAGGTATTGTTTTTCATAAAGTGAAGCTTTGTGATTGCCTTCCAAAAAGGATGTGGTTTGTGTGGTCCCTGTTCCTACGAATATTTACCACATCACTCATATTGATAATCTGCCTTCGATTATTGAGAAAGGTGGCCTTTTTGCATGTTCAAGCGGAGCAACAGACAGGCATGTTAATATTGCTCACCGAAGCATTCAGGATCGGCGCCACATCTTTCCTGTCCCTTTACCTCCTTATGGAGCAGTTCATGACTATGTGCCGTTTTATTTTGCACCTAGGTCTCCCATGCTGTATAGTATTTATAGAGGGAATGTAGATGGTTATGGTGGCGGTCAACACCCTATTGTTTACTTGGTATCCACCGTACAAAAAGTGGAAGAAGCGGGCTTGCCTTTTGTCTTCACTGATGGGCACGCAATTATGTATTTGTCAAATTACTACAATAACATTTCTGACCTTTGTAAAATTGATTGGGAGATTATGCGGGCCAAATTTTGGGCTGATACAGAAGATGATAACGATAAGTGCAGAAGAAGGCAGGCGGAATTTTTGGTATATAAGTTTTTCCCGTGGAGCTTGATTAGTGGGATTGCAGTGTATGACGAAAAAATTGCTGAGCAAGTAGGAAAAATGCTTCAGAATGGCGAAGTGACTACTAAAATACGTGTAAAGAGGGAATGGTATTATTGAGAGAGAAAGGGGGGTGGAATGGTGATCGAGTATAAAAGAGGTAACTTGCTTGAGGATGAAGCAGATGCGCTAGTGAATACCGTTAATTGTGTTGGAGTAATGGGAAAAGGGATTGCGCTTCAGTTTAAGCAAGCGTTTCCCCAGAATTTCCTTGAATACCAGAAGGCATGCCGCAAGGGAGAAATGCAGCCAGGTAAGATGTTCATTCATTATACAGGAAATTTATTCAAACACAAATATATTATCAATTTTCCGACTAAGCGGCATTGGCGGGGCAAGGCTCTTGTGAAAGACATTGAACTGGGATTGCATGAACTGGTCAAAGAGGTCAAGCGGTTAGGGATTAAATCTATTGCCATTCCCCCTCTTGGATGTGGAAACGGTGGTTTGGATTGGGAAGTTGTGAAGCCAAAGATTGAAGCGGCTTTTGTTCAGTTGCCAGAGGTGCGTGTGCGTTTGTATGTACCTGCTGGAAGTCCTGACAATGAAGCAATGAAGTTCAATACGAAACGGCCTAGGATGACCAGGGCGAGGGCTTTGTTCATCGCTCTAATGGAAAAATATGCAGTACCTGGATACAGGATCTCTTTGCTCGAAATCCAGAAACTTGCTTATTTTCTCCAAGCGGTTGGTGAACCGTTGCGTTTGAATTTTATCAAAGGGAAATATGGACCCTACGCTGAAAACCTAAATTTTGTCCTTCAGAATTTGGACGGGCATTATATACGTGGTTATGGTGATCGCAGTAGGAATGCTCAGATCAGGTTATTGCCTAAAGCCTACCAAGAGGCAGAAGAGTTTTTGCAAGCGGAGCCAGAAAGCAGAAAAAGGCTTGAGGATGTGGAAAAAATCATTTTTGGCTTTGAAACACCGTACGGTTTAGAGTTGCTTTCTACCGTGCATTGGGTTGCCAACGAAAATCAGGGGAAATACACTGATTTGCAGACGATTTTTCTAAGTATTCAGGAATGGAATGAACGAAAACGTGAATTATTCAAGTATGAGCATGTGCAAAAAGCTTGGGAACACCTCAAAAATTTCGATGTGCTTTTTGATAGAAAAACCGATAACTGTGAACTCTAAAATGTCGTCTCCGAATGATGGGATGACATTTTTTTTTATATCAAGGGGTCAAAAAATTTCGCCGTTAGACCCGATATGTGAAAATAGAGTTTATTTTTTTGTTTCAAGAACTTTAGAAGATTTGGGTCAAATTCCAGAAGAGCTTATGAAAAATGCAAATCAGCCTTCAGTAGGCAAGTTATTAAGAGAAAAATTAATAGAATGTGCGGACAAAGGTATCATAGCTCATGAGGAAATTGAATTGCTGCAAAATTTGATTGGTTCATCTATTCACGGAAAGCTCTTATTTTTTATCAAGAGGCGGAACGCTGAGGGGCTAGACGAAATGATCCATGCTGTTCACAAAGAAATACAGTTCCTAATGAAAGCAAGCGAAAAAAGGGGTTAATTAGTTTAATGGGGGTCATAAAATGAAAACGTTAATTTTATATGCTACCAAGTACGGAACAACTGAAAAGTGTGCAAAAATCTTATCCGAGCTTCTTAAAGGGGAGGTTGATTTAATAAATTTAAATAAAGTTAAGCATGTAGATTTATCTCAGTATAACAGAGTGATTATTGGCGGTTCAGTATATATGGGCAAGATTCATAAAGAGATTGCCGAATTTTGTTCAAACCACGCCGGAGCTTTAAAAGATATAAAACTGGGACTTTTTATATGTTGTATGTGGGAAGGAGTGGTCGCCGAAACAGAATTAAATGAGGCTTTTCCTGAAGAATTATTGACCAGAGCCAGTGCAAAAGATTATTTTGGCGGTGAATTTGTTCTCAAAAAAATGGGTTTTATGGACCGACTGATTGTAAAGAAGGTATCCAAGATTGATAATGATGTCTCAAATCTTTCCTCAGAGAAAATATACAGGTTTGCACAAGCTTTAAGTTAAGATTTTTTACTAAGAAAGGAGGAGATAATCAGCGGGGGGATGCTATTTTACGACTATATCGGCACAAACGTGGTTGCAAAAAGTTTGTTGTACTGTAATTAACTAAATTGGGGGCTTTTTTTATGATGAGACACTTAATATTGCCAGTTTTAATTTTAATAGGGGTATTGGTTATTTTATTATCCCTGTACAGGTCTCAAGATTTAAAAAGAGCGTATGAAAAAGAGATATTAATGGCCCTCCAATCAATAAGCTCGACAGAGAACATTCTGACGCAGGATGATATAAAACATCTACCTGATGCAGTGCAAAAATACCTTATCTACACCGGTGCTTTAGGCAAGGAAAAAGTAAAGAATATGAGGGTTGTTATGGAGGGTGAGTTTAAAACGGATCCAAAAAGAGGATGGTCCCGGATCAAAACATATCAGTACAATTTTTTTGAACAACCTACCAGAATATATTTTCTAAAAATGAGGATGTTCGGGTTGCCGGTGATTGGCTTACATTCTTATTCAAATGCAACTGCTTCTATGCTAATAAAACTGGGAGGACTAGTTACTGTTGCTGATGGTAAGGGGCAAGAGATGAACCAAGGCGAAACCGTCACAGTCTTTAATGATATGTGTCTATTGGCACCGGCAAGTCTTATTGACGATAGGATCAAATGGGAAGTTATAAATGAACACACAGTAAAAGCCCATTTTAATAATAACGGTTATGTAATATCCGCAGAGCTCTATTTCAATGACCGAGGCCAATTAATAAACTTTGTCTCAGAAGATAGGTTCTATTCGCCGACAGGTAAAACTTATCAAAAAGCAAGATGGTCGACTCCGGTCACAGAGTATAAGGAAATAAAGGGTATGAAGCTCCCCGCTTATGGAGAAGCTATTTGGCATTTTCCTGAAGGTGATTATCGTTATGCTAAACTGAATATAGAAGAAATTGAATATAATGTCCCCGAACTGAGGTAATAAGTTATTCATATGGTTTGAAGCTCTTTAAAGTTTTATCAGGTGTTACCACAATAGATGAAAAATTGATGCGGCTATTGGAAGCCGCCCAAATGCTTAGAGATGCTACGTGAAATTGTGGAGACCTCCTCTCTTTATATACCCCCAATATCCCGTTGAAAGCCAGGCAGTAAATAAGGCTTGGCATATTTTGTGCGCCCGGCATGGGCGAAGGCTTACGGGTGAAAGTCCCGAACGGTGAAGGTAGCAGTAGCCGTAGCTTAAGACAAGGGTGTCCACCGCGAGGTAGAATCTGAAGGAAGTCGGCGGCAAACCTCCGGCCCGACGAACAGAAACCACATAAGAGGCTAGCGGCAGTTGGATGAGCTTGTAAATCAAAGCAAAGTCCTTGCTACTAAAGGCTGCCGAGAGTAAATGTGGCGGGTAGATGGAGGGAAAGACAGCGTTCTTACCCGGGGAGGTCCGTCGGTGAGTCAGGGGACGGTTCCTTGACTCATTTTATTTAGCTGAATAAAGCTGATTTTCTTAGCTGCACCGACAAGCAAATTTTCATTATTCATCACTAGAGTTGCATAAATAAAGTTTGTGTTTGTCAAGCTCCAAAATCGGTACAAAAACGTGGAAATACCATGCCTTTGCAAGAAAAAACCCTTATAATAGAGATTGATGGTAGTCCTTGCCCAAATCTCTATTATAAGGGGGAAATCAAATTGCAAGGCAAGGATACCAAAATGTTGTTCACATTGGAGACTAGCGAAGGAGACCTGAATGCAAATTAAAATTATTGCCGTTGGCAAACTGAAAGAAAAATACTTAAAAGAAGGAATAGCCGAGTACCTCAAACGGCTGCGCCCTTATGCCAAAGTGGAAATTGTTGAAGTGGCCGATGAACCGGCCCCCGAAAATGCCTCGGCTGCCGAGGAACTGCAGGTCCGGGAAAAGGAAGGGGAGAAAATTGCCAAAAACCTAAAGCCGGGAACCTATGTGATCGCATTGGCTTTGGAAGGGAAAATGCTCAGTTCCGAAGGGCTGGCGGAAAAAATAAGCACCCTGACATTGGCAGGCAAAAGCGATCTCACTTTTCTCATCGGCGGTTCCTTGGGGCTGGCCCCCAGCCTGCTCTCCCAGGCCGACTTTTTGCTCTGCCTTTCCCCCATGACTTTCCCCCACCAACTGGTGCGCCTGATTTTGCTGGAACAGGTTTACCGGGCCTTTAAGATTGTCCGGGGTGAGCCGTATCATAAGTGAGGCCAGAAGCATAAGTTCAAGCTGTAGTGAATAGGATATGATAAACTGTTTATTAGGGTTCAGAAAGAATAAGGAAGGAAAATGCAGTTTAGAAACGGCTTTATCAGATTATTTATAGTATAATTAGTATAATATATATGAGGTGGTATGAATGAGTACAGCCAAAAGCATTTTAATAAAATTGATTGACCAAATTCCAGAAAGTCAAATACCAGAAGTTATTGATTTTATCATGTTTTTGAAGAATAAGAAGGACAATCAAGTATTCAAGGATTTAATATGTGCAAGCGAGAGCAGCATAGGTTTCTGGGACAATGATATTGATGATGAGGTATGGAAAAATGTATAAACAGGGTGATATATTACTAATTCCCATACCCTTCAGCGATTTGACTTCAAAACGTCCTGTGCTTGTTTTATCCAATGATAATTATAATAGCAAAACAGGAGATATAGTGGTTGCAGCAATTACTTCGAACCTGGCAGTAAAAGATTATATTGTTATGCTGACCAGTAGCGACCTTGACGAGGGAACCTTAAAGGTGGATTTTTGCATAAGAGTGGACAAGATTTATACGTTATCTCAAAATATCGTGATTAGCAAGTTTGGTGCCGTAAAGAAATACATTGTAGATGCTGTAAAGAAAAGGCTCTACGAGTTAATATAAAATATGCTTGAATTATTTGACAGGATTGAGCTGTATGGCTTCTTGAAAAAGAAGCTTATAATTTTTGGCAGGAGAAGTTTGAATCGATATTCTGTACTAAAATTGTGTTTGAGGTAATTATTGATACGCTGAACCGTATCACAAATGAGGCGAAATTTAAAGATACTGAAGAAAGATAAGCCGCAGGAAGCGCTAAACGGCGTTTTTGACCTACGGCTTTTCTATGCATCGGATTTTGGGAAAAAGTTGTTTTTAGAACCTTCTGCGCTGTGCCAGGGCCTTTCAGAGGACAAGGAGGAACTTTGAAAAAAAGAATAAGTTAACCTCTTGTTTGTGGTTAAATATTGACATAGATCAACAGTATATGGCATAATATTCCTGCGCTTACCGCCCGATAAAGGCTAAACTGTCGAAAGACAGCGACGCAAAGCTATAGGGCCTACGGCTGAAAAGCTATGGCAGCCAGCTACCGAAGGGGGATTTTTTTTGCCAGCCACTTACTCTGCGTTCCAGGTATTAACCCTGCCCGAATTATTTAAAGAAATTAATTTTAAAGCCGATCATTTAAGCCCGTTTAAGATTAGAGAGGTCATAAAATTAGCTTGGCTGATCAAACAGCATCACCTGAGCACCTTTCGCCACTCCTTAAATGTTTCCCGCTTGGCTGTGTTACTGGCAAAAAAAATTGGTTTAACCCAGAACGAAGTTAATGAAATTGCTTTAGGGGCATTATTTCACGATTTAGGAAAAATAGAAATTTCACCTATCATCCTGGATAAGCCTGGGGCTTTAAATGCGGAAGAATGGGAACTTGTTCTTAGACATCCCCATTTTGGGGTGAGGATACTAACTCGTTACAAATGGAGTGCAGGTTTGCTTCCTATTGTTGCTTATCACCACGAAAGGATAGATGGCCATGGTTATATCGGCTTATGTGGTAATGATATACCTATTGGCGCTAAGATCGTTTGTATTGCCGATGCCTTTGATGCAATGAACTCTCCTAGACCATACCGTAGAACTCAGACTTGTGAAGATTGCTGGGCAGAATTGGAAAAGAATGGCGGAAGACAGTTTGATTCGGATTTAGTAAAACATTTTATAAACGTAACAGCCCAAATGCTTAGAGAAGTTACGTGAATTGTGGAGGCCTCCTCTCCTTATATACCCCCAATATCCCGTTGAAAGCCAGGCAGTAAATAAGGCCTGGCATATTTTTTAAATATTTTGTGAAGATTTTTAAAGTACAGTTGACTTGAAAATTATTATCGTTTATATTTGACATTGATAGTCGTTCTCAAATAACAAGAGGAGGTATTTACGAAATGAAAGGTAAGCTATCTAAAATTTTAATCAGTCTGCTGTTCGTTATTTCGTTAGCTGCACTGGCGGGCTGCGCATCTTCGGTGGGCGGCGATGGGACCGGGAGTAACAAGCAACAGAGTAACGCCGGTGGTGGAGAGCAAGTGGTAAACCTCTATACCGACAGGCATTACGACACTGATGAAGAGCTTTATAAAGCTTTTACAGCAGAAACAGGTGTTAAGGTTAATGTGGTTAAAGGAAAATCCGATGAATTAATTGAAAGGCTGAAGAGAGAAGGAAAAGACACTGAGGCCGACTTGCTAATTACTGCAGATGCCGGAAGGCTATACAGGGCAAAAGAGGAAGGGCTGCTGCAAGCTGTAGACAGCGCTACCTTAAAAAACAGTATCCCTGAAAATTTAAGGGACCCTGATAATCAATGGTTTGGACTGACTGTAAGGGCCAGGGTTATAGTTTACTCCAAAGACAGAGTCAAACCTTCTGAACTGTCGACTTATGAGGATTTAACCAACCCTAAATGGAAAGGTAAAATCCTGGTAAGGTCCTCCTCCAATATCTACAACCAGTCATTGCTGGCTTCCTTTATAGCAATTAAGGGCGAGGAATGGGCTAAAAACTGGGCCAAAGGAATAGTTGCCAACATGGCAAGGGAACCGGAAGGAAATGATACCGACCAAGCCATTGCGGTTGCTGCCGGACAGGGAGATTTGGCCATCATGAATACATATTATTTCGGAAGGCTTCTCAATTCTTCCGATCCGGAACAGAAAAAAATAGGTGAAAGCCTGGGAGTTTTCTTCCCGGATCAGGATGGAGCCGGGACCCATATTAACGTCAGCGGTATAGGACTTACTAAAGAATCCAAAAACAAAGAAAATGCAATTAAGTTCATGGAGTTCTTGGCAAGTGAAAAAGCCCAAAAACAGTTTGCGGAAAGCAATTTTGAGTATCCGGTCAATCCCAATGTGGAGCCTGCTGAGCTCTTGAAATCATGGGGCGAGTTCAAGACCCAAAATATCAACCTTTCCAAACTGGGTGAATTGAACAGCCAAGCCGTGAAAATATTTGATGAAGTTGGTTGGAAATAACATCTTCGGGCTTTGTCTACAAGCTGAAGCAGCCTTTTAGGCTGCTTTTTGCAAAATCGCCGGCCAATTGTTTCCTTTAGGCCTAAAGTTTACCTGACTTGGCTCTATAAACGTTGGAAAGGGGTGTTTGTAATAAAGATCAGGCAGTTTAGATTAGCACTTAATTCCTGGTCCGTCCTGAGCATTGTTTTTGTGATTTTGCTTTTGCTCCCGAACTTGAATATTCTTATTAATGTTTTTAAGGCACCAAATGAGAATTGGATTCATATTAAGAGGTTCCTGCTGCAAGAATATGTAACCAACACATTGCTGCTTGTTTCTTTTACCGGGCTGTTTTCGGTTCTTTGCGGCATCAGCCTGGCCTGGTTGGTGGCGGTCTATGATTTTCCCCTTAGGTCCTTTCTCAAATGGGGCTTGATTTTGCCTCTGGCCATCCCGCCGTACATTGCAGCATATACCTATAACGGTTTGCTGAATTATACCGGGGTGATCCAAACTTTCTTGAGAAATGAATTTAATATACATCTTAATCAAAAGTATGTTGATCTTATGTCCGTTGAAGGGGCAATATTTATTTTTACCATGTTTTTGTTCCCTTACGTTTACACAATTACCAGGGATTTTTTGGAAAAACAGTCCGCTTCCTTGATAGAAAATGCCAGGGTATTGGGCAGAAGTCCCATGGAAATTTTTTTATTTGTAATTCTTCCTGTATCCAGGGCTGCAATTGTCGGCGGGGCCAGCTTAGTTATCCTGGAAGTATTAAATGATTACGGTGTTGTCCAGTATTTTGGAGTCACCACTTTCAGTACAGCAATTTTCAAGACCTGGTTTGGGTTGGGAGATGTAGAAAGTTCCATTAAGCTGTCTGCCCTTTTGCTGCTTGTGGTTTTTGGCGTTTTGCTGCTGGAAAGGGTTTTAAGGGGCAGAAGAAAATACAGCTATACCACTGCCAAAGTCAGGCCCATATCCAGGATCAGGTTAAAGGGTGCAAAAGCGGCGCTGGCCTCTGTTTACAGCTTTGCAATTTTTGGCCTTGGTTTTTTGATTCCCCTACTGCAGTTGATTCATTGGGCCTTTTTAACTTATAAAAATATTTTAAGCGTTGATTTCGGGAGGCTTATACTAAATACTTTACTTACAGCCCTGCTAGCCTCAGCCATAATTGCCGTTGTGGCCCTGGTGATAGCCAACTACGGCAGAATGAATGAAAGCTTTGCCGGCAAAATTTGTGCAAGACTGACGGTAGTGGGATATTCCATTCCCGGCGCTGTAATCGCCATAGGAGTCATTGTCTTTTTTGTGGCTCTCGACAATAATTTATTTTGGTTCTACCGGCTGATTAACCCGGACTCAGCCAAACTGGTGCTCAGCACCAGCCTGGCCATGCTTATTTTCGCTTATGTAATCAGATTTCTGGCTATTGGGTTTAATGCGGTGGAAACGGGATTTGAAAAAGTGGGGAAGAGGTTTTTCGAGGCTTCCAGGATGCTCGGCATGTCAGTAACTGAGACTTTTTTTAAGATAGATGTGAAAATGATCAGACCGGCCATTGTCAGCGGCTTTATTTTAGTCTTAGTAGATATAATGAAGGAATTACCCCTGACTTTGCTCTTAAGACCCTTTAATTATGATACGCTGGCGACTAAAGTCTACCAGTATGCAAATGACGAAATGATCCGTGAAGCCTCCATCCCTTCGCTGATTATTATTTTCATAAGTGCTGTTTCAATTTATTTTTTCAATCAAGTGGTAGACAGGGGGGAGCGATAATGTACGTTGAGATTAAAGGGTTAAAATTTAAATATAAGAATTCCAGTGAGGAAGTTATAAAAAATTTTAACCTGCAAATCGCAGAAGGAGAGATAATATCCATCTTAGGAGAGAGCGGCAGCGGCAAGAGCACTATCCTCAGGCTGGTTGCCGGGCTGGAAGTACCCACCGGCGGCATGATTAAAATCGGGGATAAGATCATGGTCGATGACAGCATTTTCGTTGAGCCGGAGAAACGGGGTGTGGGAATGGTTTTCCAGGACTATGCCCTGTTTCCCCATCTGACCGTGGAAGGAAACGTCAAGTTTGGCTTAAAGAAAATGAACAGCCGGGAAAAAGCTGAAAGGCTGGAAGAAGTCTTGAACCTGGTGAATTTAAGCGAATATAAAACCAGGTACCCGTACGAGCTAAGCGGCGGCCAGCAGCAAAGGGTGGCCCTGGCCCGGGCTTTGGCACCGCGGCCTTCCTTATTGCTGTTGGATGAGCCCTTCAGCAACCTGGACAAAGATTTAGAGGCCAAAATCCGGGATGAATTGAAAATTATTTTAAAAACAACCGGGACAACTACCATTTTTGTTACCCACGACCGGGATGACGCGCAAGCGCTGGCAGACCGCGCAGTCATCCTGCAAAGGGGGGAGATCGTGCAAAATGGATGCCCTGAAATCTGCTAATGTCCCGGTATTGCTCCAATGCCTCCCTGTAAAAAAGGGAGGCATTTCAGACCGTCGACAAACTATTATCAGCCCGCATGTATTATGGAGCGGGACTTGTTTCGCTCTGGGTTTGCAGCTTTGCCAAAGGTCAACGCGTGCGAGCTTAATTGGGGACATTCCTCAGCAAAGGGGAACAACATGCATAAGAGGTGTGTCCCCTGACCGCTGTTCGAAATAATACAAGCGGGCTTTGTCTACAAACTGGTGTTATCTGTTATCTATTTTTTCCGGGTACATATCGTGATAAAAAAGTCTGTTTTCTGCAACTTCTTTCCACTTAGTACCTTCTTTGCCATAGTTGCAAAACGGGTCAATGGAAATTCCGCCCCGTGGGGTGAACTTGCCCCATACCTCAATGTATTTCGGGTCCAACAGCTTGATTAAATCTTTCATGATGATGTTAATACAGTCTTCATGGAAGTCTCCGTGATTTCGAAAGCTTAGCAGGTAGAGCTTCAGAGATTTGCTTTCCACCATCAGTTTATCGGGCACATAAGAGATATAAATAGTTGCAAAATCGGGCTGTCCGGTTTTAGGACAAAGGCTGGTGAATTCGGGGCAATTAAACTTTACAAAATAATCATTGTCTTGATGCTTATTTACAAACGTTTCTAAGACAGACGGGTCGTAGTCATATTTATATTTTGTGCCCTGGTTGCCCAATAAAGTTATACCTTCTAATTCCTGATCCGTTCTTCCAGCCACCATAATTCCTCCTTTAGTAATTAATTTTCCCGGATTTTGTTTTGTAAGTGCTTCACAAGGATAACCCCGACAATTCCGGGTATAATTTGTCCGATACAGATGCTTGCAGCCAGTATCCTGTAAGGGACATCGATAAGAACAGAGAGCCAAATAGGGACAATTAATCCCGGACCGAATATTATGGGCAAAGCAATAAGCCGTTCGTTTAGATTAAACTTTTTAATCAGATAAACAGCAGTACTGGTGATCAGTCCGACCAGGAACCCCCCTATCATGTCAGGCATTCCGAGCCCGCCCAGCAATGCATTGCTAAGGAGGTTGCTTATTGCCAGAGGAACAATTAAAAATGGATAAACAGCGCTAAGGGCGTATAGTGAGGTTGCTATTCTTATTTGATATTGCCCAAAAGCAAAGCTTTGGGTCAAATACATCAGGACAATATAAACTGCCATTACCACACCTGATATGGCAATTTGTTTAGCAGAGAATGCACTCTTTTTAATCATTGGGTTACCTTTTGCCTGCATGCCAAAACCTCCTGGTAATTTGTGCTCATAAAAAAACGCAATAAAAAAAGGGCATGACCACCCTTACATATTGACTAAGAGAAAAGGCAGTCTGTTTTGAACCCTGAATCAGGCAAAGGGCGCAAGCGCTCCATTACAAAACAGACTACCTTTTGATAGTCTAAGCCCGTAGTTTTGTTTAGAGACAGGATGGTTCCGAACTGTCTTATTTTATTTTTTATCATTATATAATTTTTTTGAGCTAAAGACAAAGCAAATTTTTATCTTGCCGGTATTTACAAGCAAGTTGTACACCAATATTTGCGTCTTATGCGCTAAGAGGCGGTGAGGGTCGGTGGCATTTTCCTTTCTGCATGAACGTATGCTAAAATTATTGTTAGAGTTCACGGGATTAAGGAATTTAGCTATGAACGGAGGTTGAAACAATAATGTTTAGTATTCACGAATCCGAATTGCCCGGAATTGGTCAAAAATTCCAAATAATCACCCGCTCCGGCGATAAGTTGGTTATTATCATTCATGATGACGGGAGGCGTGAGATGTACCATTTTGATCACGACGATCCCGAAGACAGCATCTCTATGATCAGCTTGGATGACAACGAGGCCCGTCAAGTTGCTGCCATTTTAGGCGGAATAATTTATAAGCCCAAGTCTTTGGAAAATATAGAAGTTGCCCTGGATGACATGGTCATCGAGTGGTACAAGATTGAGCCGGGACTGCCCTGCATAGGAAAAACCATAGGCGAAGCTCAGGTGCGCAAAACAACAGGGGCTACCATCATTGCGATTATCGAAAAAGATCATAGCAAGGTGATTAACCCCGGACCGGAACGTGTTATTAACGAGGGAGCAACTATTGTGGTTATAGGAGAAAAGGAGCAGATCAAGGCTTGTAAAAAGCTGATTAAAAGCGGGAGCGTATAAAAATGGAACATATTGTGCTTGAGATAGGCTTTGCTTTAGCTTTAATGGCTGCTGCAGGGCTCTTGGCATCCAACTTAAAGTTCTCAATTGTTCCACTCTTGATTCTGGTAGGTATGCTCGTTGGTCCCCATGCCCCTCACCTTGGTGTGATAGACTTTCGGTTCATTGCAAGTGCTCCCTTGATAGATTTTATGGGAAGGCTGGGCGTGTTGTTTTTACTTTTTTATCTTGGGTTGGAGTTCTCTGTAAGCAGATTATTAAAGGCAGGAAGAACTATTTTAACCAGTGGAATAATATACATGGCCATCAACCTCACCCTGGGCATAGGCTTTCCACTGTATTTAGGATGGCCCTTGCGGGAGACATTGGTTGCTGCGGGGGTTACTACCATATCTTCCAGTGCCATAGTTGCTAAAATGATTGTGGATTTAAAACGTACTGCCAACCCTGATACAGAAATCATTTTGGGGTTAATGATGTTCCAGGATGTCTTTGTTGCGGTTTACCTTTCCATAGTGTCCGGAATCGTTTTAACCGGGGCCACTTCCTTTGGCAAGGTTACCGGTGCTACTTTGGTGGCTTTGGGTTTTATGCTGGGGTTAATTATAGTAGGGCGTAAAGCTGTAAGTGTTCTAAATTACCTGTTGGACCTACCCTCAGACGAACTGTTTCTTTTGGCCTTATTTTCCCTTATTACGCTCGTTGCGGGTTTTTCCGAGACCCTGCATATTGCTGAGGCAATTGGAGCTTTGTTGACGGGCCTTGTGCTGGCCGAGACCCGGCATGTGCAGCGGATTGAACGCTTAGTAGTTCCCTTTCGTGACTTTTTTGGTGCAATTTTTTTCTTCAGTTTCGGTCTGAGCATTGATCCTCTCACTCTGGGGGGAGCCGTGGGGCCTGCAATTATAGCTGTAATTCTGACTTTGCTCGGCAATTTTGTGGCAGGATTGTTATCCGGTCGCAGTGCAGGTTTGTCACTACGGGCTTCTGCCAATATAGGACTAACGATTACTTCTCGCGGAGAGTTTTCTATTATTCTGGCCAAGCTGGCCAAACAAGGAGGTCTGCTGCCGTTTTTACAACCCTTCATAGCATTGTACGTGCTTATCCTGGCGATTTTAGGCCCTCTGTTAACCAAAGAATCAAAGAAAATTTCCAAGTTATTAAGCCGCTTTATAAAGTGGGAGGCGAATAGCAGGGCGATTCATTATGATAGATGACCGGCGAAATTCGACATTGATTACCAAAGATATGCTGATTGGGGACCATATTGACAAAGAAGATACCGCCATTTACCAATTTGCCGAAAAACAGCTCTCCCACGGAAGCAAGGAACTGCTGGAAAAGGAAGCCAGGGAAATCGAAGCCGACGCGGAAAAAACGGGCGTGCAGCAGAAGTACCTGAGCATAGTTGAGGAATTGGAAAAAAGGCAGCTTAATAAGTCAGGGATTTCCCTGACTTATTTAACTTGTAAGGTGCGCAGGCGGTTGATGGCCGCCGCCAGCTCCAATTTTCTGGGCAGCGCCAGGTCGCCGGGATGTTTCCCGAAGTACGGCGATATCACTTCCAGCCCCTTTTCTTCTACCTGCCTGTACAGCCTGTCCAGGAGTTGGGGCAGCGGGGTAGTTTCATCGGCTAATTTGTCGGCTAAGAATTTTATCATCCAGGCTATAGCCCGGGTCTGGCCGGGGTCTACCAGTTGTTCCACATAAGACAGATCGATGCTATCCGTCCCGTAGATAATGGTGCTAAGTCCCTTGGCATCGATTTTTTCCTTATTGCCCCGATGGGCATTAAAACTCTGCTTTTTAATGACGCGCTCTGCAATTTGACCAAATCCTTCTCCGCCTTCTTTTTTGCGGTCATATTTAATCATTTCCGCGATTTTCTTTGCTCTCTCGGTCACATCTACCGGCCTGTATTCATCCATCATGATCACATGGTCGGCCACATCAAAGTAATCCCCTGATCCTCCCAAGACCAAAATAGTAGAAACTTTGTAGTCCTCATACAGCTGTCTGACTTTGTCGATAAAAGGGGTGATGGGTTCTTTATCTTTGCCCACCAGTTCCTGCATCCGCACATCGCGGATCATAAAGTTGGTGGCGCTGGTATCCTCATCGATGAGCAATACCTGGCTGCCCGCTTCCAATGCTTCCATGATGTTAGCCGCTTGGGAAGTACTGCCGCTGGCGTCATCGGTGGAGAACCGGACTGTGTCCTTGCCAAAAGGCAGGTTGGCGATAAACGGCGAAATGTTCACCTTTTCCACCCGGCGTCCGTCTTCTGCCCGTACTTTATATGCTGTACTATTGGTAAGCACGTATTCCCGCCCGTCGCCGCCGATATGGTTATAGATGCCCCGCTCAACCGCCTTTAGCAGAGTGCTCTTGCCGTGATACCCTCCTCCCACTATCAGAGTAATTCCCCTGGGTATAGCCATGCCCCTGATGGTACCGCCGTGGGGGACCGGGATTTCAATTTCCAGGGAAGGCGGAGATTGAAATGGTATGACGTTTCCTTTTAAAGGCAAGTTGCTTATACCGCTGGCCCGGGGTAAAACCGAGCCGTTGGCTATAAAGCACACGTAGCCGTGCTCATCCAGGTACTGCCGGATAGTTTCCTGCCGGTCTGCCAGTTCCAGGTGTTTAACCAGAGACCGGTGGTCAAATTGCAAAACTGCCTGCAGCACTATTGCGGGCACGGCATCGCACAGCAGCTGGGCGGCCTGTTTGCCCAGCACTCTTCTGCCGTCGGCGGGAAGTCCCACCGATAAACGCACCTCGATGCTTTGCGCAGATATTTTGACTGCGGTTCGCGGGATTACTTCCTGTCCAGGAGTATCAATCAAAATTAAGCCGCTTTTGCCGGAACCTTTTCTGTCGGTTGGCCGTGAGCGGACCATTTTAGCCGTTTCCCGGGCAAGAAAATCCTCAAAGGCGATTTTCCGCCACTTGGGGTGGTACCAGTCCTGCCGGTAGGTATTGGGCAGTTCCACCCTGATCCGGGAAGGGCTGGCAAAAGGGTCGCCCTGCACATAATCGATGTGGAGCTTCATGCCTTTTCCTTGATATGTACCCTGAATATCCTTATATGCTTTATATCCTTTGCCGTCAATTTCCAGCAGTTTTTTTCGTAACTGTTCCAAAGAAGGCCCTCCTGACGCATAAATGGAATTGCAGTATATTCATTATTGTAGCAAAACAGACTGCGCTGTAAACCTCAGCGTGCTTTAGCCGGTAAATTCCCGTGAATTTGCGATTGTACATGGTCAATAGTACCAACAGTGCGGGATTGGAGTAAAAAGAAATGATTGCTGGGCGGAAATGCTTTCCTAAGATAAATTATTAATCTTGACGAACAATTTTGCTAGAGTGATAATAAGTATGTCAATATTTAAGCACCATATGCTGAGGAAAAGAGTGAAAAAATGTCAAATAAAGGTTTATCACCGCGACAAAAATGGTTAATACTTTCTACCACTTCTTTGGGAGTTTTTATGTCAACCCTGGACGCCAGCATAGTAAATATCGCTATGCCTAAGATTACCGCTTATTATCAAGTTTCATTAGGCAGTGTCGAATGGGTCGTAATGGTTTATCTGCTTTTGATCAGCAGCTTGCTTTTAACCTATGGCCGCCTGGGCGATATGTACGGTCATAAGCCCGTCTATGTCAGCGGTTTTGCCATTTTTACCCTGGGATCGGCCTTGAGCAGCATTTCCCCTACTATCGGACTGCTGATCGCCTCCCGGGCGGTGCAGGCCCTTGGAGCAGGAATGATGATGGCTGTGGTCCAGGCCATTATTGCAGCTGCTTTCGAACCTGCAGAGAGGGGAAAGGCCATTGGCATTAATGCCATGTTTGTTTCTCTGGGGTTGGCTACAGGGCCCACTATCGGCGGATTTTTGACCAGCTATTTTGGCTGGCAGTCCATTTTCGCCATCAATATTCCCATCGGTATAGGGGCTACCATTTGGGCTTGGCGGGTTTTGCCTTACCACAGGGGTAAGCCGCAAAAATTTGATGTAACGGGTGCTTGTTCCACCTTTGTGGCTTTGATGACTTTCTTGCTTGCTCTAAGCCATGGGGAAGAGTGGGGTTGGGGGTCCCCGGCAGTGCTGGGACTTTTTGCAGTGTCTTTTTGCTCTTTTGTTCTGTTTCTGGTGATTGAAAGCCGGGTAGAGCATCCCATGATTCACCTGGGGCTTTTTAAAAACCGTCTTTTTGCGGGAGCAAACCTGGCAGCGGTGTTTAATTATCTTAGTCAGTATACAGTAACCTTTTTAATGCCTTTTTATCTGCAGGACTTCCTGAAAATGCCTGCTAACCAGGCGGGGCTGGTTATGACCGCTTTTCCCCTGGTGATGATGTTGACAGCCCCCATCAGCGGAATCCTTTCCGATCGTATGGGTTCCCGGGCTTTGACATCCGTGGGTATGGGCATTACATCCTTGGCAGCACTGCTTTTGAGTATGCTGTATTTAACCCAAAACCTCCTCTTGGTTATTTTCGGCTTGGCTTTAGTAGGTATGGGTACGGGACTTTTTCTCTCACCCAACAACAATGCTATAATGAGCAGCGTGCCAAAAAATCAGATGGGAATTGGTTCAGGGATGCTGGCCACCATGCGTAACCTGGGACAGGTACTGGGCATAGCGGTAAGCGGGGCTGTTTTCAGCAACCGGTTAGCCTACTATACCGGCAAACTGCAAGCAGTGGGTTACGACTTGCAGGCAATTCAGCACTACAGTTTTGTCTGGGCTATGCGTGATACTTATCTGGTGGCAATGGTTATAGCCATCTTAGGGGCCTTCGTTTCGCTCATGCGGGGCGATAGTCCCGCTGGTGCGAAACATATAGTTAAAGAAGCAAGCTAGAAACGCCAAATAAATTACTTATTTTTACAGTATTTTAAGATGGTTTTGGCCACCTCTGTGATTATTTTGATTTCCTGTGGGGTTCTCTCTTGCATTGCATGGACCAGTTCATCCAACTCTGGCCTATTTCCTGCACTTGGTTCCGGGAATCTGCTCCCGGACTCTTTTATTATGTACACCGGCCCACTTGTGTCCGGCTGCTCTTTGGTTTTACGGCTATCCTGTAAGAGGTAGTCGAAACTTAAGCCTAAAACGTTGCCGATCTTAATCAAAGTTTCCAGGCTCAGTTTTCTTTCGCCCCGTTCAATCTGGCCCATAAACGAGACCGAAACATTAGCTTTTTCTGCCAAAACTTCCTGCGTAAGACCTCTACTTAAACGCTCTTTTCTGATTTTTTCGCCAAGCAAACGGTAATCCATTGGCTTCATCCCCTTACAAGTAACTATAAAGTTAAAAGGAAACTAAATTAATACGCTGTTAGCGTTACCACTCTTGCCATAAGCGTTAAAAAGGCATAAACTATACTTTAAGGACATGTATTACACCTATTTATGTTGTCAATAAATTGGGAAAATGTTGCGGGTGGTGTTTTTCATATGAAGCTCCTGTTCTTTAAGTTTGCACCCACTATTTTGGCTGCGGCGGGGTTATTGGGCGGTTTGGGAGGCTTTTTGCTAGATGCATATGCACCTGCAAAATTGGGCATCTTTTTGTGGTCATTAGTTTCATTAGTACAGCTAATGGCCGGCTTTGCTTTGGGCAAGGTAATGCAAAAGCTGCATTACGGAATGTATCACGATGCTTTGACCGGTTTGCGGAACAGGTTTTATTTTTACGAAAGAATGGCTGAGGAAATGGAGAGGATGAAAAGAACTAACTCCCCTCTTTCTTTGGCAATAATCGATGTGGACAATTTTAAAAGCATTAACGACAGGCACGGTCATATGGTGGGTGATAAAGTCCTTAAACAACTGGCTGTAATTTTCGAAAATAACGTTAGGGCCAGTGACTGCGTAGTGCGCTGGGGCGGCGAAGAGTTTGCGGTAATTCTTCCGGGCACGGACCATCAAGGGGCTTTGAGATTTGCGGAAAGGATTCGCAAAAATGTAGAAAGCTTTAATTTTTTTATTGGCAGAGGCACTTGCTTTAAAGTTACAGTAAGCGCAGGAATTGCTACCATCATTGAGGAGCAAATGGATTTGGAAAGGGTGGTGGAGTTAGCCGATAAAGCTTTATATAAAGCTAAGGAAAAGAAAAACTCGGTTGCCATTATAGAGGGAGCCCTCATAATTTGCAGCTAAGCGATAAAATTTAGTAAAAACAGAGTTCAAGTTGAGGGAAGTTCTATAAAAATAGCAAAAGATGTAAAAAAAAACAAGAAATATGAAGAAAAAGAAAGACACTTGTTGAAAAAAAAGAGTATAATTTTACCAAACAACTAAAGTCTTATAGGCATATGTCCGAAACGACCAAAGCACTGGAAGGGGTAGCCAAAACTGCTCAGGCCCAGGCGGAAATGGCAGAGAAGCTCAGTTCCCTGGTGGCGAGGTTTAAACTGTAAATAATTGGTGGGGTAAAGCGTTAATTGGAGTGTGGTAAAAATTGCACGGTGAGAATTTGCAAAAAAGTAAAAAGATATTGCTGGTGGAAGACAGCCGCTTAACTGCTAAGGTTGTAGAGGATTTCTTGCATAAAAACGGATATGAGACGGAAACCGCCGTTACAGGGGAAGAAGCGGTGCAAAAGATAAGTGGCTGCTTCCCGCCTGACCTGGTCCTCATGGATATCGAATTAGCGGGGGAATCGGACGGGATAGATGCGGCCCGCAGGATAATTAAATCCCGGGATATTCCCGTTGTATTTCTCACCGCCAACACATCCGGCGAAATTATTGATAAAATAAAAGAGGTCAAGGCTTATGGGTTCGTGCTAAAAGGTATGGATAAAGCTGCATTGCTATCCACAGTGGAAATGGCTTTGAAACTTCATGAAGCAAATGCTTATGCCAGGATGTTTGAGCGGCTGTTTGAAAACTCCCTGAATGAACTATATATTTTTCATCCGAACTCCTTAAAATTTGTTGCTGTAAACCGCGCTGCCAGAAAAAACCTGGGATATACAATCGAAGAACTGAGCACCATGACACCCCTTGACCTCAAGCCCGAACTTGACCTGCGGAGCTTCAGGAAATTCCTTGACCCACTGGTCAGCGGGGAACATGAGCAGGTCTTATTTAACACAGTGCACCGCCGGAAGGACGGTTCCCGGTATCCTGTGGAGATAAATTTACAGCTTTTCGATTATGGGGGAGAAAAATTATGCCTGGCACTGGTGGCTGACCTGACCGAAAGAAAACAATTGGAAGAGGAAAAAAGGTGCAAAGAGGAGCAGTGCCGCCTGATGCTGGAGGGCATTCCCAGCCCGGCCTGGCTTGTTTCAAGGGAACGCCGTATTCTGGCACAGAATAAAGCGGCGGAAATGGTGGGAACAAAAGTAGGAGGTTATTGCTGGGGAAGCATTCACGGTACGGCATCCCTGACTGATGAATACAAGATATCATTGGAAAAAACAGGCAGTCCTTTGCCTGGCACCAGATGCTATTTCTGCTGCGGAGACGAAGCTTTGGACAGAAATGAACCGATAAACAGCGAAGTGGAACTGGCGGGTACTATATGGGATACCTGGTGGATCCCTTTGGGAGAGGGTGTCTATCTTCATTATGCTAATGATGTTACCAGGTACAAAAAAATGGAAGAGGAGCTGCGCTGTTTATCTGTAACTGATTGCCTGACAAACAGCTATAACCGCCGCTATTTTGTACAAAAACTGGAGGAAGAAATAGAACGGGCCAAGCGGGCAGGCAGTAAGTTTTCCCTGATCATGCTGGACATAGACCGCTTTAAGAGCATCAATGACCGCTTTGGCCATAATGCCGGTGATTCAGTCCTTAAAAGCATGGCAGAATTGATTAAGAACAGGATCCGCAAAATAGATACCCTGGCCCGTTGGGGCGGGGAGGAATTTGTCATACTTCTGCCGGATACAACGGTAAAAAATGCGGTCCGTTTGGCGGAAGAACTGCGGGAAAGCATAAGCCGTATGGATATACCGGGTGTGGGCAGAGTAACAGCCAGCTTCGGAGTTGCCGGCTACTGCCCCGGAGATACTATCGATACATTGATACAAAGGGCAGACAACTATATGTACGAAGCCAAAGCCGCTGGTAGGGATAGTGTGCGGTATATGGATGAATGTGAATAGTTTTGGCATTATCGACCCTGGGATAACCAGGGGTTTATTTTTACAATGCGTAAAGGAAACATCTCAAGTGTTTTTTTGTTCAACAGTTCAAGGGGTTACTAAGGAACGCCTGAGAGCAATAAAAATTCCTCAATAATATGTACACAGGCTCTGCGAGATTAAATCTTCCAGGATTTGTTCGTCAAATTCGGAAGCGGAGCTTATTCCAGGGAGAAACGCTTCAGGAAATCCTCTGGCGTGATTGCTTCCACTGGAGAGCCGACAAAATCCTTTACATTGCGCGTGATGATGCAGTCCGCTTTGACGCGTTTTGCACAATGCGCAAGTAGAGCACCTTCAAAATCATTGATCGGCAGATAAAAGGCTTTGACGCAGTCTGCTTTCGTAACGTCAACAACTTCTAAAATGTCCATCAGATTAAGCAGGGCATTTTTGACAGCTGCATGGTCTTGAAGATGCTTTTTTGACAGATAATAAATGTCTGTTACAGTGTTTGCCGTCATGGAAGCGTAGAGCTTGCTCTTTGCGGCAAGCATTAAAACCTGAGCAGAATTCTGGACAAAAGGTTCGCGTTTGCCGAGCACGTCCAGAATCACATTGGTATCAAGCATTACGTTCATGTTTCGACAGCCGCTCCTCTCTTGCTTCGCTTTCAGATATAGTGTTCGGCAGTATTCCGATAAGCGATTTTACAATATCGGTTTTATCTTCAGAGGCATTGGTTAGCTTTGCAATACGCTTGCCGTTTTTTGTAATGATGATATCTTCCTTTGCAGCAAGCTTTAGATATTTGCCTATATTGGTTTTAAATTCGGTAGCGGTTATGAGCATATGAAAACCTCCTATTTGAAAGTTTGTGCTATCTGCATTTATATTATATCATAAATCGTGCGAAATAATTAAATGGAAATCGAACATTATTCGAACGGAAAGTCTGTCTAAACCCCTACATTTTCCCTAATTCGAATTAACCTGCCTGACTTGAAGGGAGGTCAAAGCATTGGAAAGAAGGAAGCTGAAGGTTTACGAGGCTCCGGGCTGTGCAAGGGTCGACCACAAAAAGTTCATGGGCTATGACAAGGATGAAAATGGAGAGCTGGTTATCAATTTTATGAGGGGAGAAGCTCTTTCAAAGGTTAGAGAAATTTAAAGCTGCTGCGAAAGCGGGATGTGTTGGAGGAGTTTGATGAGGAGTTATTTGCGGCAATGGTAGAGCAGATACAGGTAAAGTCGCTGGTGGAGGTGGTGTTTGTGTTGAAAAACCTAAACACGTATTGATTCTTGTGAAAAATAGAAGTAAAATCGTTATAAATAGGAAGAGATAACCATAATTTGTAAATATGGGAGGTATCATTAATGATAAAGTGTATTATCTGATAAAGCATCATTATCATGCTGAGAATGAATTGCCAGCCGATTTTCCGGATTACTTGCTGCCCATGCACAGTTTTTTTGGATTGATTGACGGCCTTTCCGCCGGAATTACCCGCAGGGGTTCTAAAGTAACGATGAAGATAAACGGTACCAGAATTTATGTGAAAGAAGAAAGCAGTTTTCCATCTTATAATCATGAAATAGTGATAGATATTTATAACGGGGTCCTTAATCAGCCGTAAGTTGTAAAGGGCTGGGAATTTTTGATGATGAGACGGTATCCCCGATATTGTAGTAGTACAAAAACCTGAGCATAACATTGTCCCCTATAACCAAGCTGGCTACAATTTTTTTGACGTAACCTCTGAAGGAGTAGTGTTGATATCAGTATGAAAAAAATATTGATCATTGAAGATTGTCATCTTGTTCGATTGCAAATTAAAAAAGTATTAGAGGGTAGTGGTTTTTCAAATATCATAGAATTAAGCTCTGCTAATACCATCAGTCAAAGACCACATCTTTATCTGAATGATGTCAGCCTTATCATTTTAGATATAGGATTGCCAGGGATTAGCGGGATTGATTTTGCAAAGCAACTGAGAGATCATCCCTCATATTGCAATATTCCCATTATATTCATTTCTGGGCATAGAGATTACAAAAATGTGCAAGAGGCTATTGAAGCTGGTGGAATTGACTTTATTGCAAAACCATTTAAACATGATTATCTGGCTAAACGAATAGAAAAAGTTATGGAGACTTTTTATGGAAATATAAAAGGTAAGAAAGAAGATAATAAAACAAAAATAGAAGAAGTTATAATAAATGAATATGATCGGGCAACTCGTGCTGGTACATCTTTAAGCTTTTTGCTTTTTGGAGTAGAAATTAATTATTTGGATGAGGCAAGTTCTATAATTAAGAAAAACGTTCGAAAAATTGATAGTGTACTAGTGATGGAAGATAAAATATTTGTAGTTTTACCGCTAACGGAAGAAAAAAATTTGACTATTGTTATTAATAAACTACAAGATAAATTACTACAAAACAACATCAATTTGACGTTAGAGAAAGTAGTATCCTTTGAACCGTCTTCCGAAAAAACGCTAGATAATCTAATGAAAGAACTGTTTGGTGAAAAATGACTTGAGAGAGGTTCTTTTGATTGTATTTAAAATAAAAGCATTGATATTGAAATTGTATCTTGATTTATAATGTGGAAATGCAAACATCATCTCAAGGATGGCCAGAGGAGAGGAAGGAATCGTTAGCTATACCTTCCAGGGCCAGGAGAAGATAATGGTTATCGAAGAACTGAGCACCAGGACACCCCTTGACCTCAAGCCCGAATTTGACCTGCAGAGCTTCAGGGAACTCCTTAACCCACTGCTCGGCGGGGAACAGGAGCAGGTCTTATTTAACACAGTGCACCGCCGGAAGGACGGTTCCCGGTATCCTGTGGAGATAAATTTACAGCTTTTCGATTATGGGGGAGAAAAATTATGCCTGGCACTGGTGGCTGACCTGACCGAAAGAAAACAATTGGAAGAGGAAAAAAGGTGCAAAGAGGAGCAGTGCCGCCTGATGCTGGAGGGCATTCCCAGCCCGGCCTGGCTTGTTTCAAGGGAACGCCGTATTCTGGCACAGAATAAAGCGGCGGAAATGGTGGGAACAAAAGTAGGAGGTTATTGCTGGGGAAGCATTCACGGTACGGCATCCCTGACTGATGAATACAAGATATCATTGGAAAAAACAGGCAGTCCTTTACCCGGCACCAGATGCTATTTCTGCTGCGGAGACGAAGCTTTGGACAGAAATGAACCGATAAACAGCGAAGTGGAACTGGCGGGTACTATATGGGATACCTGGTGGATCCCACCAAAGCCGCTGGTAGGGATCGTGTGCGGTATATGGATGAATGTGAATAGTTATTGGAATTATCGACCCTGGGGTAACCCGGGGTTTCCTTTTTTCCAATGCTTAAAGCTCTTGCTGATAGCAAAACAGCATAGCAACGCATAGAATGCAAAGAGACTGGATTAAGCTTGAAAAAGGATGTGACTTAAGTGTTTGGCTTTTTGGCATCGCAGAATGTTGTTTTGCTAGGGATGTTGGCCAGTCTGGCGGCGGGTTTGGCTACCTCGGCAGGTTCCCTGCCAATCTTTTTTACGCGCAATATTTCCAGAAAACTGTTAGATTGTCTGCTGGGCTTTGCGGCAGGGGTAATGCTGGCTGCCACGTCTTTCAGTCTGATTATCCCGGCCATAGAAAGCGCCGGCGGCGGGGTTAAAGGCGCGGCAATTACATTGGGCGGAATTGTAATCGGAGGCATATTCCTGGATTTGGTGGATAAACTGTTTCCCGATACTAACCTTATGGCGGGCCCGGGACAAAACCATGACAATTTGCGCAGGGCCTGGCTTTTTACGCTGGCTATTACCATTCATAACTTTCCTGAAGGGCTGGCAGTGGGTGTAGGTTTTGGCGACGGAAATATAGCCAATGGTTTAAGCCTGGCTATTGCTATCGGTTTGCAAAACATGCCTGAAGGGCTGGCCGTGGCGCTGCCGCTCTTGCGGGAAGGTTTTTCTGCTTTAAAAGCATTTTTGGTGGCAATGTGTACCGGGTTGGTGGAACCGGTAGGGGGACTATTGGGAGTGGGGTTGGTGCAAGTAGCAAAACCGGCGCTGCCCTGGGCCTTAGCCTTTGCTGCCGGGGCCATGCTGTTTGTCATAGCTTACGAAATTATACCCGAAACACAAAAAAATACTTCTTCCAAATTGGCCACCCATACTTTGATCCTTGGCTTTGTCATCATGATGTTCTTAGATAATGTGCTGGGCTAAGCCGTATCTGGCTTTAAAAAGCAAACCTGAAATTATAAAGTATTATCATCATAAAATGTATCGTGATAATACTTTTTTGTTTTGCAGAAAGCAATGTCATACTATCCGTGTTAATTAGCTGCCAATGTATTTATTTAAACTTGCGTATTGCAATACAATAAGTATTGTAATTATAGTGTATGCATAGTATAATTACATTGTCAAGTTACTTTGAAGTGGAGGATGAAAATGGAAAATACATATGTGGAAAGGACTCAGCAAGGTAGCCCGGCTAAAGATATAGTGCTCTCCGGGTTGCTCATTTCCCTGGTTTTTATAGCTACCAAGTTTATCAACCTGCGTTTGCCGCTTTCCATTAACGGCGGGCTGATTCATTTAGGAAATACTATGCTCTTTGTTTCGGCCCTTGTTTTTGGCAAGAAAAAGGGAGCGGTGGCCGGTGCTTTTGGCATGGGGCTGTTTGACGTGGTTTCAGGTTGGATGGCGTGGGCTCCCTTTACCTTCGTAATCAGAGGGGTTATGGGTTATATGATCGGCAGCATTGCCTATGCCGGGGGGCGCAATGGCCAAAACATTTTCTGGAACCTGGTGGCTATTTTTCTGAGTGGGATTTGGATGCTCGCCGGCTATTATTTGGCTGAAGTTATCCTCTACGGCAACTGGCTGACTCCTGTTACCTCCATCCCTGGAAACGTTATTCAGATTGTGGCGGGGGCAATCTTAGGTCTTCCCATAGTCACCGCCCTGAAAAAAATCTTTTAAAACGCGGTTTGTGCTTAAAAATAAGGGCTGCATCCCGAAGCAGCCTTTAGTTTTTTTGTTGCCAAAGGGCCGCATCTTTTGTTTTAATATTTTTAAAGGAATAGAACACCAAGATGCTGACGTTCGCCTGGGATGTTCCATGACGAGGGTCAGAGCTGGGTAGGGAGAAGGCTATGCTTACTTGGGATGAACTTATCAGCAGGTGTGGCTCCTGCAGAAGGTGTGCCCTGCATCATCACAGGACTCACGTGGTGGTGGGTATGGGTAACAGAAACGCTGATGTGATGTTTATCGGCGAAGGGCCTGGGGAACAGGAGGACTTGCAGGGTTTACCCTTTGTGGGGCCTGCGGGGCTGCTGCTGGATAAAATGATGGCCGCCATAAATTTAAGCAGGGAGCAAGTATACATTGCCAACGTGGTTAAATGCAGACCCCCTTATAACAGGGACCCGCTGGCGGAGGAGCAAAACGCCTGCTTGGATTACTTACGCAATCAGGTGCTTCTGGTAAAGCCGAAAATAATCGTATGTTTGGGCAGGATTGCTGCCAAAGCGGTGATTGCACCTGATTTTAAAATAACCCGCGACAGGGGCAAATGGGTGGAGAAGAAAGGGTACCACATTATGGCCACTTTTCACCCGGCAGCCCTATTACGGGATGAAACAAAAAAACGCCCCGCCTGGGAAGATTTTAAAAGCTTGCAGAGAAAATGCCAGGAATTAGGAGTGCTGGGAACAGGGCAATGAGTTTGCTTAGCCCTGTTTTTTTTTTATGGTCCTATTGGAAAGTCTTAAAAAGGTAAACTTAGGCAGAAATTACAACTGACTGGCCGATTTTACATAGGGATTCTAACAGGCGAGGAGAAAATAAAGGTCATAGACGACAGGAAAGGGTCAGGCAATTTGAGCGAATGCAGGCAAAATTCAGAAAAAATGGGGAGGGGGGTGGCTGTAAAACAGTTTTCTTCAGGAACAAAAGTTTTTTGTAGCAGAGCGGTTATTAACTGCAAGCTCAAGATTGCCGGTCTAAAAAACTAAGTAAAACGAGGTGATTGGCTTATGGTTAAGCCGGTAAGGGAATTTCGGGAATTGGCGGTAAAGTCGCTTAATGAGTTTGTGTACGGGACAGCGCCAAACCCGGTCAAAACAAAGAACGGGTTGGTAATCGGAGGAGGAACGGTTTACCCTGAGGTGAACTTAACTCTTCCCCCGATGAATATTACAGAAAGCACCATGAAGATTGTCAGAAGACATTACAACGACATGATTGAGGGAATTTTAAAAAGGGCCAAGGAATTATATGCACCCGGAGTTATAATCGAACTGGAACTGTTGCCCCCCACAACCATCAATCCCCAGTGGGGTGCGGAAATCCACAAAATACTGCGCGACAAGATGTACGAATATGAAGAAAAATATGGTCTTAAGAGCGCCATAAGGTGCACTCCCAACGATACCAGGGAAATGCAGCGTCCGCCTCTGATGAAGCAGGGTGAATATTACGAAAATATGCTTGAGACCTTTGCTCTTTGCGCCCGGGATGGAGCAGATTTCTTATCCATTGAATCCACCGGAGGGAAAGAAGTCCATGACGAAGCATTAATGACCTGTGACCTGAAAAAAGCAATATTTGCGCTTGGCGTCCTGGGAGTACACGACATGAGATTCCTCTGGGGCAAAATTGTTGATATTGCAAAAGAGCACAATTCCATCGCTGCTGGTGATACAGCCTGCGGATTTGGCAACACAGCCTTTGCTTTGGCAGAACAAGGTTTAATTCCAAGGGTCTTTGCGGCCGTTGACAGGGTTGCCACCGTGCCCAGAAGTTTAGCTGCTTATGAAATGGGTGCTGTAGGACCGAGCAAAGACTGCGCTTACGAAGGACCCTACCTTAAAGCTATTGCAGGTATTCCGCTTTCCATGGAAGGAAAGACTGCAGCCTGTGCCCATTTAAGTCCTTTGGGGAATATCGCTGCATGTGTTGCCGACATGTGGAGCAATGAATCGGTTCAAAATGTTATGCTTTTAAGCGCCCCCGCTCCCACCGTATCGACAGAACAGCTAATTTATGACTGTCGTTTGATGAACGTGGCGAAAGAGGAAAGCCTCGAAAACGCTTTCAAGCTGAGGGATTGGTTGGCTAAGTCCGATGCCTCATTGGATCCCCAGGCCTACGTTTTAAGACCTGACGTAGTCTTGGAAATCAGCAAGGAAATGGTTAAAGAAACCAGCCCGCTGGCCAGGACTAAGAAGGCTGCTGCGCTGGCTGTTGAAGCATTGAGACAGGGGGTCGCCCGCAAAGAGCTGAACATTGCTGAGAAAGAAATGAAATGGTTAGACATCATGAGCTCGCAAATTGACACCATTCCTGACGACCCAGATAAATTATGGTACGAAATCCAAAAAGAACTGGATCTTGCCAAGTGGATCCCGGCTGAGTATGCATTAAAGGTTAGCTAGAGTCACAAGGTAACTTCAGGTTAAAGTTGAAGTTAAGCCAGGTTTTAAGCTGCCCGCTTCGGCGGACAGCTTAAAACCCTTTTAGCTGGATGAAGTTAATGCCATTTTTTGTTATCTCTAGGGAGGATTTTATTAAAATAACTAGAATGTAAAAAAAGGACACCGGATTTTAGAAAGACGCAATTTTTTAGAACATTCACAATAGCGTTTTGGGATTTCCAACGGGGGTGATCCGAAATGCAAGAGTTGACATACGATGGCGAAAATATTAAGCTGACCTGCATAGTGGAAGTTGATGTATTAAAGCAGATTTTATTATCCTTTAGCAAAGCTACCGGTTTAAGGGCTTACATTGTTGATACGGAAGGGAACATGCTGGTCACGTCCAGAAAAAAGAGGCAGAGGTATTGCGACTTTTGCCAACTGATCAGGTCCAGTGAAGAAGGCGTATGTAAGTGTAAACGTTCTTATGCCCAAGCTGCCCATGAAGCAGGAAAATACGGTAAACCGTATATCTTTCGCTGTCACGCAGGGCTTATTGTCTGGGCTGCACCTATAGTGGCAGAAAAACAGTGCCTCGGAGCCATTGTCTGCGGCCAGGTGTTAATGTGGGAACCAGAGGACTTTTTCTGGGAAGAAATAGAGGAAATGACCCGTGGTTTAAATCTTGACATCACCAGGCTGATTGATGCTGCTAAAAAATTGGAAGTCCTTTCGGGCGAAAGGGTCCAGGCAGCCGCTGACCTGCTTTTCCTGGTTGCCAATCACGTCACCAAGACGGCCATGGTTACTTTGCAGCAGCAAAAGGTGATCAGCGATCAGCAGGCCCGGCTGGGAGAGGAAATCCAATCGAGAAAAATTTTAGAGGAAGCTTTAAGAAAGGTTAACCATCTTACTTCGAGAGGCTACCCCCTGGAAAAGGAACAGGAACTGACCTGCCGCGTGCGCAAAGGTGATGAGGCGGGAGCTTACCGCTTATTAAATGAAATCTTGGCACAGATTGTGGCCGATTACGGTGAAGATACCAGGGAGATTAAAGCCCGGATACTGGAAATAGTTGTCGTTTTATCCAGGGCATCCGCCGAAGGCGGTGCCAAATTAAAGGATCTGATGTCTTTAAACTCCCTGTTTGTGGAAGAGTTTGCTACCTTGCGGACAACCGAGGAAATGTGCCGCTGGCTAATAGATGTTACCGGCAAGTTTATCAAATGCATCCGGGAAGGGAGAGCCGCCCATAACTCCCAAGCGGTTCAAAAGGCGGTTGATTTTATCAGAGATAATTACCAGCAAAAGATTACCCTGGAGGATGTGTCTAGGGCTGTTTATTTAAGTCCCAGCCATCTAGGAAACATATTTAAACAGGAATTAGGGTGTACCGTTATGGAATTTGTAACTAAAGTGAGAATAGAAGAAGCAAAGAACCTGTTGCGGGATCCCAGGTACAACGTGATCCAGGCAGCCTATGCCTTGGGTTTCAAAGATCCTGGTTACTTCACCAAAGTATTTAAACGGAACGAAGGTATCACTCCCAGCGAGTACAGGACAAAGGCATATTGATAAGAAATTTTTCACAGATTATCTATTCCTTTTCAGGGGGGTTATTTTTGCGTAGGTTTGAGAGAATAGCTAACGCCTTGGTTAAGGGAAAAGCAGCAAAAGTCATTGAGTTGGTGGAAGAGGCTTTGAAGAAGGATGTTCCCCCTATAGAAATTCTTAATCGGGGTCTTCTGGCAGGAATGAACAATATCAGCGAACGTTACCGCAACGAAGAGGTTTTTATTCCTGATGTGTTGCTGGCTTCAAGGGCATTCCATGCGGGAATGCGGGTTGTCCGACCGGCTTTGTTGCAGGATGTGCGGCCTACCCCCGGCCACGTGGTAATAGGAACCGTAGCCGGAGACCTGCACGACATCGGCAAGAACTTGGTGGTGACATTTTTAAGGTCTGCCGGTTACGAGGTAACGGATTTGGGGATAGATGTCCATCCGGAAGAATTTGTGGAGGCTGTAGTCAAAAACAATGCCCAGGTGCTGGGCATGTCCGCTTTGCTAACTACAACTATGCCTGTGATGGATAGCACCATTAAACTGCTGGAACAGTCAGGACTGCGGGAAAGAGTTAAAGTTATCGTAGGTGGGGGACCTATTACCCGTGAATATGGCAAGAAGATCAATGCAGATGGTTATGCCTCCGAAGCACGCAGTGCGGTGGCACTGGTTGAGCGTTGCCTTCAGGAGTTAACTGAGGAAAATGGAACCTTCGTTGAAAGTGCCTAGCCGAATACCAGATATGGCGTTTCCGGAACCGTTTGACAGGAAGGAAACGCCATTTTTGTTCTGACCAGGTAAATTTTTCATAACATGTGGGTTGTTTGGTAGAAATATGCAGAAAAAAGACATACAATTATTATAAACAATAGTAATTATTTCTAAAAAGTTTGCTCCCATGGCTAAATGGAACTTGCAGTTGTCGACGGGAGCAATTGAAGGTGAAAAACCTGCTTTATGCAGAGGGGGGCAAAGTTTTGTTATACAAAAAGTTTTTGAAGCAGATGCTCTATCTGGGCGGCTTATTCTTGTTATCTTTTCTGCTGATCCTGATTGCCGTGCTCCATAATGTTCGGGATGCTCGTGAGATTGACGGGATATACACCATATTCATCTGGAGCGGGCTGGTGTTATGCGTTGCCTTCGGACTGCTTTTCGCCAGGTATATTCACCATTTCAAAACCAAGGTGGTTAATCCCTTAGAAAAATCGTTAGCCGTGTTAACCAGAAACGGAATTGCTCTGACCGAAGAGGACAGCGAAGCAGAGGTTATCTTAAATGCCTTGAATAAGGTTGATCGGATTTTAACTAATGATCAAATCAGGCAGAAAATCTACCCTTTTTGGAATTCGGTTTTTAATGAAGATGAAGTGCTGACCGGTTCCCTCAAGCTTTTTGGCGAAGCGGGACAAATCCTATCCGGTGCCTTTTACCGCTATGACAGCTTCACCGACAAACTGGTGCTGCAGGCTTCCTACGCTTTCCCGGAAGGCGGCCAAAAAGTATTGACCTATGGGCAAGGACCCATTGGCGAGGCGGCTGCCCAAAATAAAACAGTGTTTATCAGGGACCCGGAAATGTCCATCACCGTAGGGCTGGGGACAATTAAACCTTCTCTGGTAGGCTGTTACCCTGTCTGCACGCAAAAAATGTATGGGGTTGTAGTCTTCGCCTTCCCCGCTAATACTTCGGAGGAACTCTTAAGGACTATGGGAATTTTCGCCGCCCAGCTTGGCATTGTCTTGGACCGGGTGCGCCAGCTGGAGGACCTGAAGAAGATGGCCCAGGAGTTGAATAAGAAGACTAATTCCCTCAACCGGGAGCTGAAATACAAGGACTCCATTTTAAAAAGCTCTGCCGACGGCATTATTATCCTTACCACCGATGGGACTATTACTTCCTTCAGCCGCGGCGCTGAAGAGATCACCGGCTTTACGGCGGAAGAAGTGGTAGGCAAACGCTGCTGCGAGGTAATGCAGCACCACTCCCGGGATTTTGACAGCCTTTGCGGCACCTTTTTATGTGTCATCTGCCAGGCGGCCAAGGAGAAACAGTCTGTAACCGGCAAGGAAATATATTTGGTACATAAGGACGGCCACTATGTGCCGGTACTGTTAAGCGCCACACCCATCCTGGATGAAGCGGGAAATGTGCTGGAAATCCTACAAATTTTTAAAGACCTGACAGAGATCAAACACAATTTAACTCAGCTGGAACAGGCCAGCCGCAGCAAGAGCGAATTTCTTGCCACCATGTCCCATGAGCTGCGCACACCGTTAAATGCTGTGCTCGGTTTTGCTGAACTTTTGGAGACTGAAACCTTCGGCCCCTTAAATGAAAAACAAAAGCGTTTCACGGCCAATATTTTGACTGCTGGCAAGCATCTTTTATCCTTGATCAACGATATTCTGGATATCTCCCGGGTGGAAGCAGGCAAAATGGAGTGGGAGCAGGAGTTAATCGACTTGCCGGCGCTCTTTAACGGTGCAGTAAACCTACTGCGGGAAAAAGCTGCCCAGAGCGGCCTGAAGATCCAATTGGATATAGATCCCGGTGTAGGGAAGTTTGTAGGTGACGAAAGAAAACTGAAACAGATTACCTATAATTTGCTCTCCAATGCTGTAAAATTTACTCCCGCAGGCGGACAGCTGGGTATCATTGTGAAGAAGGAAAACTCTTTGCTGGAAGTGGAAGTGTGGGACACGGGCATCGGGATTCCAAAGGAAAAGCGGGAAGCTGTTTTTGAACCCTTTTATCAGGTAGACAATTATCTGACCCGCAAACACCAGGGTTCCGGCCTGGGCCTGGCGCTGGTGAAAAAGATGGTGCAGCTGGCAGGGGGCCGAATTTGGATAGAAGAGGCGCCAGGCAAAAGCACAGTATTTAAATTTATTATACCCGAACAACCTACTCTCTTTACAGCCGTATCCGAGGAGCAGGTGCAAGCCGGGAGGAGCCTTGTGGCAGCTGTTAAAAGCGAAAAAGTGTGTGTGCTGATTGAGGACGACAGGAGTACTGCCGAGCTGCTGGAGACCTACCTGACGGAGTTGGGGCTGACAGTGGTGTGGGCTGCAGATGGCGAGGACGGAATCAAACTCATTGAAACCCGAAAGCCTGAGCTGATAGTGTTGGACATCCTGCTGCCGGGGATCAGCGGCTGGGATGTGCTGCTCCAAATAAAATCTACGCCTCAAATTTGTGCTATCCCGGTCCTGGTAGTCTCCATCCTGGAAGAAAAGAAAAAGGGGTTGGCTTTGGGGGCCAGGGATTACCTGGTTAAACCTGTCGACAAAATGATGCTTAACCATTGCTTGGATAGGATCTTAAAACTCAGGGAAAGAAAATTCGTGGCTCTGGTCATTGACGATGATTCCGGCGCCGTTGAGCTGATGGACAATTACCTGAAATCCATTGATTTTGATGTAATCTCCACTTTTGATGCCCGGGAGGGTTTAAAGCGGGCGAAACAAATTAAGCCGGATATAATCTTTCTGGATTTGCTGCTGCCTGGAATGGATGGTTTTGAATTTCTGAAAGCAAAGGAAGAAAACGAAGCTATTGTTGCTATTCCTGTGGTAGTAGTTACCTCGAAAAATCTTACACCTGAGGAAAGACGATTTTTGGAGGAAAGGACCCTATACATTGCCCGCAAAAGCGAGTTCGGCAAGGAAAGTTTTATAAACAATGTACTGCGTTTAATGGAGGAAGGTGAAGCCGTTGCCCACCGCCTTAGTAGTTGAGGATAACCCTTTAAACCTGGAACTGTTGGAAGAAGTGCTCTGCTCTCAGGGTTATCATGTCTTAAAAGCGGAAAACGCCGAGGAAGCTGAGGAGATGCTGCAGGATTCCCTGCCGGATGTTATTTTTCTCGATATTCAGCTGCCGGGAATTGACGGAATTACCTTTGCCAGGAAGCTGCGGGCGGAAAAAGGGAGGGCTTTACCCCCTCTGATTGCCGTTACAGCCCATGCTATGCAGGGCGATGCGGAAAAAATTATGGGGGCCGGCTTCGACTACTACCTGCCCAAGCCTGTCAACATCAACAACTTTCTGCAATTGCTTAACTCTTTAGGAGGCAAAAATGAGCCAGCCGGATAAAAGATATAAGATTGCCGTAGTGGAAGATAACAAAATGAACGCCGAGCTGCTGGAAGCTTTTTTGGTTTCTAAAGGCTATCAGGTACAGCAAGGAAAAAATTCGCCGTGCCCTCTTGGAGGCTCCGGCGGAGCTGGAGATAGGGGAATATCATGATGGATGCTATCGGCACTTTTACAGTCAGAGAATTCGGGGTCAGGCCTCTCGTAGCAAACACGCCGCTGGCCCAAATCTTTTAGGTAAAAATTTTATACTTGACGCAAATTATTCCGCATATTTTTCGGCTACCAAAAGTTTTCTAGCAGGAAACTGCCTATCGTTCGCCGAATTTGCGCCTATATCTCGTGGGCCTTTTTCTTTACAGAAAATTTTTCGAGGAGGGGTCTTATGAACCGCAGCCGTCTGATGCAAGCAGCCAACGGCCAGATCCCCTGTGATCTGGTGCTGAAGAATGTGCAGCTTGTCAATGTGTTTACCAAAGAAATCTATCTCGCGGAGATTGGTATCTGTGAAGGATATATTGCCCATGTTGCCCAGCCCGGGGAGGAAGGGATAAAAGGGGAAAGGGAGTATGACGCCCAGGGAAAATATGCAATTCCCGGCATGATCGATACCCATATTCATATTGAAAGCACCATGATGAACCCTGCGAACCTGGCTAAGGCTGTGCTGCCCCACGGCACAACCACCTTGGTTACCGATCCTCATGAGCTGGCCAATGTGCTGGGGCTGGAGGGAGTGCGGTACATCCTGGAAGCAAGCGCCAACCTGCCCTTGCGGGTCTTCGTGCTGGCACCTTCCTGTGTGCCTTCCGCAGTAGGGGTTGAGACTTCCGGCGCTGCTTTTAATGCCCCCGAAATTTCCACTATGCTGGGATGGGAGCGGGTGATCGGCCTGGCGGAGGTAATGGATTTTCCGGGGGTGATTTACCAGAGCCGGCGCATGCAGGAGATCCTGGAAGCAGCCAGAAAACACGGGGGATTTTTGCAGGGTCACACCCCTTTCTTAACCGGACGGGGCCTATCGGCTTATCAATGTTCCGGCGTCAATTCCGACCACGAAACTACTGGTACAAAGGAAGCCCTTTACAAGCTCCGGGCCGGGATGGTGTTAGAATGCCGGGAGAGTTCCATCGCCCAGAATATCAAAGCGTTGGCGCCTGCCTTGAAAGAGTGCAATTATCCGCCCAACACCACCCTTTGTACTGATGACAGGGAACCTGATGACCTGCTGCGGGAAGGCCATCTGGACCATGTCATCCGCCGGGCGGTGGCTGAGGGGATTCCGGTTCTGGAAGCCATCAGGATGTGCACTTATAACGCGGCGCAGGTGACGAAACTTTACGACCTGGGGGCACTGGCTCCCGGCAAAGTTGCCGATGTGGTGCTGCTGGAGGATTTGGCTGCTTTTAAAGTGAATGAAGTATTCGTAGGCGGGAGGCTGGTGGCCAAAGAGGGCAAACCGGCGGTGGAATTGGCGGCACCCTCCCATCCTGTGGAAAGAAAAAATACGGTTTGCCTGCGGCATGAACCGACAGCTGACACCTTTCAAATCAAAGCACCGGGGAAGGAAAAAGCCCGGGTCAATGTCATCGTCTATGATGCAGAAAATCCCCTTTTGACCAGGCTTGCCCAAGCGGAATTGCCGGTAAAAGGGGGATGCATCGATCTCAGCCAGGAACAGGAACTTGCATTTTTAAGCATCCTGGAGCGCCACGGCAAAAACGGAAATGTAGCGGTGGGACTGGTGCAGGGGTTGGGGTTAAAACGGGGTGCAATTGCCAGCACAGTGTCCCATGACTGCCACAACCTGACGGTTATAGGCCGGGAGCCGGAGGACATGGCGCTGGCAGCCAGGGAACTGGCCAGGTCAGGCGGTGGCATTGTCTGCGTGGCGGAGGGAAAAGTTTTGGCAAAGGTGGAATTGCCAATTGCCGGACTCATGTCCCCGCTAACGGTCGAAGAGCTTGCACCCCTGACTTCCCATCTCAAGCAGACAATAAAAGATTTAGGCCTTTTGGGGGATTATCCTTTGCTGCGGGTAGCAACTTTTGCTTTGGCCGTAATTCCCGAGGTCAAAATGACTGACATGGGGCTGGTTGATGTTTTAACCCAGCAGTTTATACCTATTCTGGCCTAGCAGTATTTATTTCAACCGGAAAATGCTGCAAGTTTCTAAGTGCCCAGTCGGTTTTCGGGTCTACATCGGTGCTGAAATATGAAAATGCGACAAGGACCGGCTTTGTGTCGTAATTAGTAATCAGTGTTTATTGTGTTGATCCTGGGTGTATAATAAAGGGAAGGATAAAATTCCCAGGGGGGATATATCATGGAGCTGACTGAAAAAGAACTAAAATTGATTGTAGGGCACTTGCAGAAAAAAATATTACCATATCTTATATATATATTTGGTTCTTATGTTCAAGGCAAGGCAAGAAAGGACAGCGATTTGGATATTGCTTTTTTAAGCGAACAAAAGCACGATAGTTACAGGATTTTTGTCACTGCTCAAGAGTTGGCCGGCTTGTTAGGTTTAGATGTTGATCTGATTGATTTAAACCAGGCGTCAACAGTTTTTCAAATGCAGGTAATCAGGACCGGAAAAGTTATTTACTGCAGCGATGAAAACAGGAGAATGCTTTTCCACCTCCTTGCGCTCAAAAAATATGTTAAGTTGAATGAAGAGCGAAAATGTATCCTAGAGAGAATTAAGGAAAGAGGAAGTATCTATGGAGAATGATATAATTTTGAATAAGAGTCAGATAATTGAGCGCTGCATTAGAAGAATACATGAAGAATACGGCAATAACCCTGACAACCTACAAAACTTTACTAAACAGGACTCGATTATACTAAATATCCAGCGGGCATGTGAGGCAAGCATTGATCTTGCTATGCATCTTGTTGCAGAAAATAATTTGGGAATACCTCAAACAAGCCGAGAGGCATTTGATCTGCTTTATCAAAATAACATTATATCTCTGGCTTTGGCAGAAAAGCTAAAGGCAATGGTTGGTTTTCGCAATATTGCTATTCACGACTATCAGGCAATTAATCTTGAGATAGTCCGGAAGATTATCGAGGACCATTTGAAGGATCTCCAGGAGTTTACTAAAACAGTACTAAAGTTGTAAACGCCCATGTGGGCGTTTCTTTAGTTTAAAGTTCGCGGAGACAAAGGAGCAAAAATTTTTTTTATTGACCTACTTAATTGAATTGTACTAAAATAAAGAAAAATCAGTTGTATATACAATATAACAAATAGATAAATTTTTTTGAAATTCCTTTTATTGGAAGATTATCGCTCTTTGGTATTTTAAACTTTAAGCCAGGTTTAAAATGGTCTGCTTACTTAAAAAATAGATATAAGTTTGTTGGGCCCTGCAGTAAGGAAAAGACGGGAAAACGGGGGGATGCCGGGAAAATAAGTAGAAGCAATGGTGCATTTTACTCTGTGTTAAGCATTGCTGATTAAAGACAGGAGGTATTGTTATGGCCAGTGAGAAAGAAAAGGTTTTTCAGGAAAGATTGAGCCGCTATACGACCGCCATGGACTTAGGCAAACCGGATAAAGTCCCCATTCGCCTGCAAGTCAGTGAATTTTTGGCTAAATATGCCGGTTTTACCTTACAGGAAATTTACTACGATTTGGACAAAAATAATGCTGCTGTTAATAAATTTCTAGCAGATTTTGACGTGGATGCCGTATTCGGCGCTCCCAGTCTCTGGTGGGCCTCATTGCATGATGCGGTAGGGGCCAAATACCTAAAATTTGCCGGCAGGCAGTTGGAGGAAAACCGGCAGTTTCAGTACGTGGAAGAAGAGTATATGCTGCCAGAGGATTATGATGCCTTTATCGAAGACCCGACCAAGTGGATCCTGAACACATATCTGCCCCGTATTCACGAGGAATTTGCCGAGCCCGGTTCATACCGCGCCAATCTGGCTTTGATCAAAGGTGCCGCTGCCTTGGTGATGGCCAACGGAGCCATGCAGCAGGCGGCAGCAACATGCGCCAAGGAATACGGCGTCCCAACATCGATTAGCGGGATCCTCAAGGCGCCATTTGACACTTTAGGTGACACATTACGGGGCCTAAAAGGGATCATGATGGATTTGCGCAAGCGCCCGGATAAAGTGCTGGCAGCTATGGAAGTGCTTGTGCCCCATAACATCTTCTACGCTCTAGCCACTGCTGGCGGAGACACCGTGCTTCCGGCTTTTCTTCCGCTCCACCGTGGCAGCTATCCGTTCCTCAACCCCAAACAGTGGGATAGTTTCTATTGGCCAACGCTTAAAAAAGTGATTGAGGGCTTGTGGGCCCAAGGGAAACGGACACTTTTCTATGCTGAGGGCAACTGGACTCCCTACCTGGAGAAAATCGCGGAGCTGCCGGAAAAGAGCATTGTCTTCCATGTAGACCAGACTGATATGGCCAAGGCTAAAGAAATTTTGGGCGGCAGGTTCTGCTTGAGCGGAAATGTGCCAAATACAATGATCTCTTATGGCAAACCGGAAGAAGTACGTGACTATTGCAAGAAGTTAATTGACGAATATGCCGCTGACGGAGGGTTCATTATTGACGCCGCAGGCGTGATTCAGTCTGATGCGAAGACGGAAAACATTATAGCCCTGATTGAAACAGCAAGAGAATATGGAGTTTATTAGCAGCCATTATAATTTTGCTGTTGGCAGTTGTTTTGAATAAAAACTTTGATTTTAAGCCGGGGAGGTAAGGCTGATGACGGAAATGCCGAAAAAAGAAGAATTAAAAGGTATGCCACCGGGTGTGTGCATCCCTTGGGAACAAAAGCTCAAAGAGTTTGCGCCCATTGCCGGAAACCCTGAGATTATAAAAAATGAATGGGAAAAGCTCGACACCTTTGCTTATATTTACCTCTGGTATTGGGTTCACCGCTAAGGTGTAAGTTTTGTTTTGAATGGACAAAAACTTTTGGGAGGACTGAAAAAATGGCTGTACTTTCAGATCAATTAGCAAGTGCTATCGCTGAGTTGGAAGATGAAAAAGTGCTGGAGCTGGTGAAAGAACGCTTGGAAGCCGGTATCGCTCCTTTGGAGATTGTAGGGGCTTTGCAGGAAGGGATGACGGAGGTAGGGCTCCGCTTTGAATCGGGCGAGTATTTTTTAAGCGAACTGGTTATGTGCGGGGAAATCATGAAGGAGGCTATGGAAATCCTGGAACCGCACCTGGCAGGGGCCCAACAGGAACACCGCGGTAACATCGTGATTGGTACGGTCCGTGGCGATGTGCATGACCTGGGGAAAAATATAGTGGTCATGTTGCTCAAAGGTGCCGGGTACAATGTAGTTGATCTGGGCGTAGATGTACCCACAGAAAAATTTATTGAAGCGATTAATGAATATAATGCACCTCTTGTAGGGATGAGCGTCCTGCTCACCGGGTGCCAGGATGCCATGAAGGACACGATAGAGGCCATCAGGGCTGCCGGCTTAAATGTTACGGTCCTCATCGGAGGAAACTATGTTGACGAAATGGTGAAAGATAGCGTGGGTGCCGACTACTTTGGCAAGTCGGCCAGTGATGCTGTAAAGATTGCAGAAAAAGTTTTCGCAGCTCACTAACAGGCTACCCTTAGCTTCAGCCGGTTTCTCACCAACTTAAATATGTTCTCTTGCTGCTGGGGCCGGTTGTGCGGCCCCAGCAATACTATGACAAATCTTTTGTTAAAAAAAGGAGGCTTTACATGGGTAAAGCTTGGGGAGTAATGTGGGCGGCCTATTTAGCCAGTGTAGCTGTGGTCGTTAACCAATTTAAAGTGCCGCCCGTTATGGATATCCTCCTTAACCAGCTGCACATCGACATGGCCTTGGGCGGGTGGTTGATGTCCGTCTTTGCTGTGGCGGGAGTCGTGCTTTCGCTGCCGGCAGCCCTGGTTTTAGACCGGGTTGGCGGAAAGTTAAGCGGCATGCTGGCCTTAATTTGCACGGTCATCGGTTCGGTGTTGGGCGGATTTGCTATGAATGCCGCGGTGCTGCTTGCAGGCCGGGTTATTGAAGGGATCGGTTTAGGACTTATGGCAGTAGTGGCTCCTGCCGTAATTGTTATGTGGTTTCCCCCCGAAAAACGGGGAGTTCCCATGGGAATTTGGGCTTCATGGGTGCCTGTGGGCAGCTTTTTAATCTTTAACCTTGCTAACCTGTTGATACCGGCTTTTAGCTGGAGAGGCGTATGGTGGTTTGGTACGCTAATAGCTTTGGCTGCTTTGATTGTATATGCATTGGTTGTTGCGGACCCCCCAAAGGTTGCCGGTACAGGGCAAGAGGCGACAAATAGTACTGACAAGGTATCATATAACTCCGCCTTAAAAAGGCCTGCAATTTGGCTGTTGGCTGCCGGATTTGGCGGGTTTGGTTTTGCCAACGCCGGTTTTGTTACCTGGGCGCCCAGCTATTTAACACAAGCCCATAATATTTCCCCTGAGCTGGCCAACTTCTACGTTAGCCTGAGTCCCATGGTAGCCATTATATCTACCGTAATAGCCGGATGGGCGATTGACAAACTGCAACGACCTAAGACTATGCTGGTTATAAGCAGCGTTGTTGCCTGCTTTTTATATGGATACTCATTTTTATTAGGGTCTGCCGGCTGGATAGTGCCATGGATGCTCATGTTGGGTTTTTTCCCTGGTTTTTTTGCCACCACTACTTTTACTTTAGCGCCGGAGGCGGTTGCCTCACCGCAGCTGGCCGGACTGGCCATGGCTGTTCTCAATCTCTTGTTTAACGTGGGATTTGTTCTTGGGCCACCTGTGGTGGGGGGAATTGTCAATAATGCGCAGGCGAATTGGGGAGCTGGTTCAATCCCGCTGACAAGTGCGCTTTCCATTTCCATTGCCACAAGTTTGCTTTTTGCTAAAATTATGGGGAAAAAGCCTGAAAGGCAAAATGAGAGTGCTTTTTAAGCGGCAGCGCCGCAAGGTTTAACATTTGTAGAGCAGTAGAAAAATATAAGACAACCAGGAGGTCAAACCGACATGCTGATTATTGGTGAAAAATTAAACAGTGCTATCCCCTCTGTCCGTGAAGCTATTAAGAATAAGGATATTGCCTTTGTGCAGGACTTGGCGCGCAGGCAGGCGGAAGGAGGAGCCGGTTTTATTGATGTAAATACTGCCCAGGGGAATGATGAAGCTGAGGATATGGAGTGGATGGTGAGGGCAGTCCAAGAAGTGGTCGATGTGCCCCTATGTATTGACACTACTGAACCCCGGGTGGCCAAAAGGGCTTTGCAAATCCACCGGGGGAAAGCGATGCTTAACTCAATCAGCATGGAAAAAAGCCGGCTTGAAGGCATGCTTCCGCTGATTAAAGAGTATGGATGTTCGGTAATAGCCTTGACTATGGATGACAATGGAATACCAAAAACGGCTGAAGAGAGAATCAGGATTGCCGGAGAGCTGGTTGAAGTGCTGAACAAGGAAAAAATCGACTTAAACGAAGTGTACGTTGATCCGCTGGTGCTTCCCCTGGCGGTGGGCAATGACAACGCTGTAATTTTCTTTAACTGTCTTGCTGAAATTAAGAAAAAATACGGAGTTAAGACTGTTTCGGGCTTGAGCAATGTATCCCATCAAATGCCCAAGAGAAAACTAATCAACAGATACTTCTTAACCATCTGCATGAGTTATGGCATGGATGCGGCCATCATGGATTCCACCGATCGCAAGCTCACCAGCGCAGTCATAACTACCGAACTGCTTTTAAATAAGGACCGGTTTTCCCGTAACTACCTTAAAGCATACCGGAATGATGCGTTGGAGGATTAAGGGAAGCGGGGCGGCGTTTTGCGGACAGTGGCAATTGCTTGCCGCATTATTGAGGATGAGAACAAAGAACAAAAGCATTACCCATGATGCCGAAAGGCATCAAATGCTTTTGTTCTTTTATCTATATAGAAGGGACTGTTGGAAATGATCAGGGTTAAATTTTTGCCTTCTAATAAAATGGTAGAGGTCCCTGCCGGGACCACTATCCTGCAGGCAGCTATAGCGGCCGGGGTGCAAGTGGAAAGCACTTGCGGAGGTAAAGGGACCTGTGGAAAATGCCTGGTGCAGCTTTCCCCGGAAAAACTTTCTCCTCCTTCGCCTGTTGAAAAGAAATTTTTAAGCCAGGCCCAGCTGTCCGCAGGCTGGGTATTGGCCTGCCAGCGGATGCTGCAAGAAGATACGGTGGTAAACTTGAGGGAGCAGAAGGACGCATATGACCGGAAAATCGGTTTTAACCCAGTGGTGGAACAAACTTCGGTGACACCCAGTGTGCGCAAGTACCTGGTTTCTCTCCCAAAGCCAAGTACAGAGGAACAGACTCCGGACTGGGAGCGTCTTTTGTCTGCTTTGGATCGTCCGGGAATCCGCTTCAGTCGCCCGGTGGCAGCTTATCTGCCGCGTGTTTTAAGAAGGAGTAACTTTCAAGTGACGGCGGTGCTTGACGGTGATACCCTGTTGGCTGTGGAACCCGGCGATACGCTTGGCCGTTGTTACGGCTTGGCAGTGGATATAGGTACTACTACAGTTGTGGTTTATTTGCTCGACCTGAACAAGGGTACAGTTGTGGCCAGCGGGGCAGTTACCAATCCCCAAAATGCTTTTGGTGCCGATGTGATCGCCAGGATAACCCACGCGGCCAGCGGGCCGGAAGGGTTGCACCAACTGCAGGAGAAAGTTGTCGGCGGACTAAATGACGTCATAGCCCGGTTGTGCCATGAGCATGATGTGCGCCCTGAGGAAATCTACCAGGCAGTAGTGGTGGGCAACACCACCATGAGCCATTTATTTTTAGGCATAGATCCCACTTATTTAGCCCCGGCGCCTTTTATCCCTGTTTTCCGTCAAGCCGTTGAGGTGGAGGCCAGGGAGTTGGGTCTGAATATACTTGCCACGGGAAAAGTGATAGTTTTGCCCAACGTGGCCGGTTATGTCGGTTCGGATACAGTTGGCGTTATGCTGGCGGCCGGTGTGGACCGCCTCCGGGGGATTAATTTGATCATAGATATTGGCACAAACGGCGAGATAGTTCTGGTTGGCAGAGGCAGAATTCTCACTTGTTCAACGGCGGCTGGGCCGGCTTTTGAAGGGGCAGAGATTAAGTACGGCATGCGGGCTGCCGAGGGGGCCATCGAAGGAGTGCGCATTTCCGCAGATGTTGAGTTGGACGTCATTGCCGGAGGCAAACCGCGTGGCATCTGCGGTTCCGGCCTAATAGACGCCATTGCGGAAATGTATAAAGCAGGTGTCCTCGATTCCTCGGGACGCTTGGCCAGTGCCGATGCCCAGCTACAAAAGCTGCCGCCTCTGGTGCGCAAGCGCCTGCGCAAAGAGGGGCGGGGCATGGAGTTTGTCCTGGTGTGGGGTACAGACTCGGCCACGGGGGAGGATATTGTGCTCACCCAAAAGGATGTACGGGAGCTGCAGCTGGCTAAAGGGGCCATTATGGCCGGGGCCCGGATCCTGCTCAGGGAAATGGGGGTTGGCCCAGAAGACATTGACCAAGTCCTCCTGGCCGGGGCTTTCGGAAACTTTATCAAAAAAGAAAGCGCATTGGGTATAGGGCTGCTGCCGCCTGTACCTCTCCAGCGCATCGTTGCCATCGGCAACGCTGCAGGTGACGGGGCTAAAATGGCCCTGCTGTCCACAGTGGAGAGAGAAAGGGCCGTAAATCTGGCCCGGCGCGCTGAGCATATTGAGCTTTCCAACACCAAAGAATTTCAGCAAGAATTTGTTAAGTCGCTCTCTTTTAGCAGGACCGGCAAGTAACATGGAAATCGCTATTCTATTGACCCCCAATTTATGGCATGATAATATTGAGCTAAAGTTTAGAGGGTATGACAGACAAGACAGGTGTTTATAACGTGCAAGAAGAATTGAAAATTGATAAAAACTCAGTGATACCTATCTATTATCAGTTAGCTAGACTGCTGGAAGGGCAGATCCGGCGGGGTGAATTAAAACCGGGTGAGGCGCTGCCTACCGAGATGGAACTTGCTGCCCGTTACCAGATCAGCCGCATGACGGTCCGCAAGGCTATTGCGGAGCTGGTGGCGGCAGGAATGGTATATGCCCAACAGGGCAAAGGCACTTTTGTGGCTGTTCCAAAACTGGATAATATAGTTTTTGAGCTGAATAATTTCAGTGAAGAAATTAAACAAAGAGGTTTGCGATTTAACACTACGCTGTTAGAAGCAAGGATAGTAAGGGCTGATGAACAGTTAAAAGAAAAGTTTCAAATAAATGACGACAATGCCAGGTTCCTGTTTTTTCGTATCGTCCTTTCCGCAGAAGATGAACCCTTGGCGTATGAAAGGAAATATACAATATATACTAAGAGTAAGCCTATTCTGGAATCAGAACTGCAGGACCCCACTTTGCCTGGTTTGGTTACTGCTCACAGCGATTATTTGCCCGTCAGTTCCAAGAAAGTCTTACAAGTTTCCGTTTCTACCGACGAAGAGGCCTCCATCTTGGGGATTGCACAGGGTTCCCCGGTTTTTGTAATAGAACAAACTATATATGACCCCGAGCTCAAGCCGGTGGGGTGGGGCAAGTCCGTTTATCGCGGAGACCGTTATAAGCTGACGGCGTATGACGGGTGGTATCGAAAAGAATGAACAATATCTGGAGGGCTTTGATGGAAGACGAGTTGCTAACGGCCATGGCGGACCTTGATGAAGATAAAACACTCTGTTTAGTCGAAAAACAACTCCAGGCAGGTCTTACTCCTTTGGAAATTGTTGATACCTGCAGGAGAGGTGTGGAAATAGTCGGGAAAAGGTATAGTGAGGGACAGTATTTTCTATCCGACCTGATTATGTCGGAAGAAATTTTTAAAGGCGTTATGCGCATTGTAGAACCCCATATTCCTGTTAACGTCCCTCAAAACGGCTTTTCTATTGTGATGGGTACCATTGAAGGGGATATTCACGATCTTGGCAAGAACATTGTGATTTACCTTCTCCGCTCCCGCGGCTTTCATGTTCACGACCTGGGTGTTGATGTACCGCCGGAGAAATTTGTACAAGCGGTAAATGAAACCGGTGCCTCAATTCTGGGGATCAGTGTTTTGCTGTCTTTTTGCGTAGGCTCCGTAAAAAAAGTGGTTGATCTTTTACAAGAAGCCGGCTTACGGGATAAAGTCAAAGTAGTGGTAGGGGGATACCCGGTTAATCAACTGGTCAAAGAATATACCGGCGTGGATTATTACGCCAACGATGTGACACAGGCGCTGGAAATCTATGAAAAAATCTTAAAAGAAAAATGTTCCTGTTGAAAATGGATAAGGTAAAAACGTGAAGCATTTCATTGCATGGTGTGGCATAAATTGTCACGCTGTATTTTTTGTCTACGTTGCATGTGTGGCCGATAAAATAGTTACGCTTTAGAATGGAGTTTAATTGGTCAGTTTTTATTTCCACGTTGCTTCCGTAAACTCTAGCAATTTCCAGACATTGACTGCGAACGGTGTTCCTGGTAGAATTAGGTTAATCGCGGGGAGGCTTTGTTATGACTAAAAAGCTTGAGTTAGACGAAAAACTACAAAATCTGCCGGCATTTTTCTCGGAAATACCTGCCGTTTTAGCAGTTTTTTTATTTGGTTCCTATGGTACAGAGAAACAAACCGTTTTAAGCGATATAGATTTTGCTGTCTTTTTTAACAAAAACATTGGTTTGTCTGAAGAAATGGCTATTTTGGCTAAACTATCAGCTTTCCTTGGAACTGACAGGGTTGATCTGGTCAACCTAAACAAAGCTCCTCTCAGTATTCAGTTCAGAGCTATTGTAGAAGGTAAGATTATTTATGAAAAAGACTACATCGCCACATGTGATTATATTGAAAAAGTAATAGGGCAGTACCAAGACTACGCCATTGACCTGCACTGCTTTTACGAAGAATACGATCAGGCTGTTAAGGAGGCGTACACCGATGGTTGATAAGGAAAAAATCCGCAGTAAAATACAGCTCATTGAACAAAATCTCACAAAATTAAAGGAGCTTGGAAAATACAGCTTGGAAGAGTTTACCGGAGATTTTCGTAACGTGGAAGCGGCTAAGCATTTGTTACAGGTCAATGTGGAAGCGATGATTGATATAGCAAATCATATTATTGCCAGAAACAGGTGGAGGACGCCGGAAACAAGTGTTGAATCTTTCAGGATACTCGAACGAAACGGTTACTTTACCTCCAGAGAGTTGAACATTCTGAATCAGATGGTCAAGTTCCGGAACAGAGTGGTTCATTTGTACCACACTGTTGACGACAATGAAATTTATAAGATTCTTCAGGAACACTTGGACGATTTTAGCGTGTTTGTTAAAGCAATTGTAACAAAGGTATTTTAGAAAAAGTTGCTTCCTCTTAGCCACTTGATGGGTTATTGACCCGTCAAGTGGCCGGCTCATCTAATAGCCTGCGTTCCTGTCTCGCTGAAAATTAGGTAAACACATGAAGAATTTAATTGCATGGCGTGACATAATTGTCACGCTGTTTTTTGTCGTGCTACGCGTGTCCGGCCAGTAGACAATGGTTACCGATGGCGAGTTCAACAAAGCATTGTTCCGGAAACGCTGTTTTGCTAGAATTAAGTCGTTAGGAGCATGCAATATGCGGGTGATATGATGTTAAAAGACAAAATTAGCAAAGAGCAAGTTCAGGAGCTGGCCGGAGAAGCGGCTTTTGTACTAACTTATCAGACAATTAGGCGTGGGTTAGACTACTATCGAAATGGACAAGTATATAACGTGGTAGTTACCCCCGATAAGGTGCAGGCCACCGTCCAGGGAAAGTACCGCTATCTGGTAAATATAAATTTGCAAGATTTCAGCTTAAGCCGGTGTAGTTGCCCGGTAGGGGTGCGGTGCGAGCATGTGGCCGCCGCATTTTTATATTTGTACGCTGTTTATGGTTGGCCCGGCGAATTTGTCAACAATGTTGACGAAATTGCCAAAAGCAAAAAACAACGGCTAAAAACTGCCAAAGCTGCAAAAAAGGAAACAGTACCGGAGGAAAAAGGTACCTTTGCAGACTGGGAAATGTACTACGAGGCACAATTTAGCAAGTGCGCCGGTCCTTTTGAAAATCTCTCCTCTTATTATTTCAGCACAGAGCAACTGCAATGCCGGGACTTTTTTGCCAAGGTTGAAAGGGCTTGCCGCAAATGGGGTAGTCCCGCAAAACACTACTTCTTATTTCACGCTGTTCTGTTTGCCATGCGGCAGCTGGACATGCATCCTAGAAAAAGGGAATATTATTACAACTATATAGGAATAGGAAATTGGCGGGACTATTACACAACCCTGTTATGTGAAACAGCGGCAGCGTTTAGCGCTGAAATGGACAAGCAGGAAGACGCATTGTATTTTAGCAAAACAATTTCCGATTTAAGGGAAAGACTGTGTGAGGATAATAACTCCTTTTTTGATTGGGCCTGGACTTACCGGAGGCTGTGGACAATTTTTGCCAGGCACCGGGATTGGGTTACGGTGGAAGTGTTCAAGCTGGAGGAAATTCTAAACCGGAAAAATTTAACCACAGAGGTTAGGTGCAACGTGGCAACGGGACTGGCCCACTTTGCTTTTTTGGCAGGGGATGATGCAAAGGCCTGTGCAATTATGAACAAGGACAATGGCTTTAATATTTATTTTGCTGCTCCATACCTAAAAAACTTGTACGAGGCTAAGGCCTGGGAAAGGCTGGCAGAATGGCTGCGCCATCTCACCCCTGGCATTGATCGCACTTCCTATCTTGAACTGCAAGCCCTCTGCGGCTACTGGCTGCAAATAGCCGGGGATCCCTCTTGCCAGGAAGAGGCTTTGGCTGCTTTGCAGTCCATCTTGCCGGAGAGCGTTGGTTTTTATAGAGAAGCGCTCCTGGTGTCAGGCAGATATAAAACCTGGGTTAACTTCCATATTTTTCAGCAAAGCTACGAGGAAATTGAGCCCGAGGAAGTACGCCGGGTGGAAGCAGCCGATGTATCGCTCCTTCTTCCCCTTTATCACCAGTATGTGGCCAATTTGATTGAGCGGCGCAATCGCCAGTCTTACCGCTCAGCAGTGCCTCTTTTGAGAAAATTGCGCAACTATTATAAAAAATTGAAGCGCACAGAGGAATGGGAACGCTATATGGCAAGTTTGACCAGCCGGTACAGCAGGCTGCGTGCCTTGCAAGAAGAACTGCGTAAAGGGAAATTGGCATGAAGGGTAAACCTAAGCTTAAAGTGTTTTGCCGGTGGGAGCCATCCCAGGGCTTTTTGCTCTGGAGCAAGCCAGCAAGCTGGAATAATCTGAACTTAAAACTAAATCTCTTTGCCTGGCACAGTCCCTCCTTTTACGGGACTTTTCTTCCCGAAACAGTTTACGAAGGTAAAAAGGCCATCCAATTATCCCCTGTTACGGCCTTGGATTTTTTTGCCCACTTGCCGGAGCCGGAGTTTTTCTCGGTAGAGTGGAGCAAAGAAATACAGCTCTTGGCGCAAATCGCCCCTGTGTTTAAGGAACTGCTGGTCAGTGGCAGTTGGCTGCCGGACTACGATAAGTGGCAAAAGGGCAAAACCGGATGGAAATTGGTTTATCCGCAAGGGATGGAAAAGAGAGGCGCACCTTCTTACCTGGAGGAATGGCTTGATGCAATCATTCCTGAATTAATCGGGCAAAACCAGGAGTTGGCTATGGCCTGGCAAGCCCTTATGGATACTTATCCTTTGCTTCGCTTGGAAAACCATGGGGTAGAAAATCTATTGAGCGAGGAAGACTGGTTAGAGGCTATAGGCTGGAAACAGGATCATACTCCTTTTATCACCTGCCTACAGCTGCGGGAGCCTGAAGGCAGTTCCTCCTGGAGCCTAAATATTGTTTTGCAGGATAAGGAAAACCCCCATCTACTTGTTCCATACGAGCAAAATCAACCGACATCGAAAGATAATTACCCTGAACACTGGCGGTCCTACCTTGATCAGCCGGAAAAACAGATCCAAAAATGGACTCGGCTTTTACCCTGGTTAAAGGACCAGTCCGTTGAAAGCGGCATCATCCGGGAACTTACAGAAGAGCAGGCCTGGGAGTTTTTAAACAGCGGCAGCATGCAGTTAGCCGAAGCCGGTTTTACCGTTTTTTTACCCGCCTGGTGGGAACAAGTGCGCAAGGAGAGGCCCAAACTTAAGGCGAAAACCAAATCATCGGTGGGTTCTTTGCAGAATTCCCTGTTTGGGTTGGAGCAAATAGTCCAGTTTGACTGGAAACTGGCCATCGGCGATTTGGAGCTGTCGGTGGAGGAGTTCAACCGTCTGGCAGAAGAGAAAAGGCGTCTAATGCAAATCAAGGGCCGGTGGATTCAGCTTGACCCCCTCCTCCTGCAGCAGATTAAAAAAACCCTAAAAGCAAAAAGAAATGGGATGTCTTTAGGGGAGGTTTTGCGACTGCATTTGTTGGCCGGTGACGGGGGACAGGAGGATTCAGCAGGGCCTAGCGAATCCATGGAGCATCCGTTCCCCGTGGAGGTAGAGTTAAACTCCCAACTGGGAGGGATGATCAGTCAATTGACTGAGATTTCCCGCCTGCCACTGTTAGGACCGCCGCAAGCTTTTCAAGGGGTGCTGCGGGGCTACCAGCGGGTTGGTTATTCCTGGCTGATGTTTTTGCGCCGGTTCGGCCTAGGCGGTTGTCTGGCCGATGACATGGGTTTAGGAAAAACCATTCAACTGATAGCTTACTTGTTAGGCTGCAAAGAAGAGGGACAGGACGCAAATCCTTTTTTGCTCATCTGCCCTACTTCAGTAATCGGCAACTGGCAGATGGAGCTGAAGCGGTTTGCCCCGGGGCTCAAGGTTTATTTGCATTACGGTCCCCAGCGTGTTAAAGGGGAAGATTTCGCTCCTGCGGTGCTGGGCAAGGATTTGGTAATTACCTCTTATACACTGGCCCATCATGACAGGGAAGAACTGACTTCCCTGGATTGGGGCTGTATCTGCCTGGATGAAGCCCAAAATATCAAAAATGCTTATACCAAACAGGCTGTTGCTATCCGCAGCCTGCGCGGCAACCACAGGATAGCGCTGACCGGGACTCCTATGGAAAACCGCTTAACTGAGTTATGGTCTATTATGGACTTTCTGAATCCTGGTTACCTTGGCAGCTTAACAGCATTTACCCGTAAATTTGTGAACGTTATTGAAAAAAGCAAAGATGCACAAGCTGTATCCAGGGTTAAGCGGTTAGTACAGCCTTTTCTCCTGCGCAGGGTGAAAACGGATCCGGCCATCGAACTTGATCTGCCGGAGAAGGAGGAGTTCAAAGAATACGTTACTTTGACAGCGGAACAGGCTTCTTTATACGAAAATATCATTGCCGATATGTTTGAGCGGCTCACCCATGCCGAAGGTATGGAAAAACGGGGGATCATCCTGGCTGCCTTAACAAAATTGAAGCAGGTCTGTGACCATCCCAACCTGATCTTAAAGGAAAATAGGGGGGCTTTAGGCCGCGGGCGTTCAGCCAAAGTTGCCCGGTTAGTGGAGATGGTTGAGGAACTTCGGGCGGAAGGGGACCGGTGCTTGATTTTTACTCAGTTTGCCGAAATGGGCCATCTTTTGCAGGAGATACTGCAAAAAGAACTTAAGGAGCCGGTGCAGTTTCTCCACGGCGGCACTCCCAAAGGCAAGCGTGACGCCATGATTGCCCGCTTTCAAGACCGGACGCTTTCGGGAGAAGAAGCTTGTGCTGTCTTCATTCTCTCTCTGAAAGCAGGAGGCACCGGCCTAAATTTAACTGCTGCCAATCACGTTTTCCATTTCGACCGCTGGTGGAACCCTGCGGTGGAGAACCAGGCAACGGACCGAGTTTACCGTATCGGACAAAACAGGCATGTGTTGGTTCATAAATTCATTACCTTAGGTACCTTGGAAGAGCGCATCGATGAATTGATTGAACAAAAACAAGGCTTAAATGAACTGATTGTGGGCGTCGGCGAAAATTGGATTACGGAACTTTCTACCGCTGAGCTGCGGGAAATCTTTGCCCTGCGTAAAGAATGGGTTAGTGTGGACTGAAGGGGTGAACAATGATGTCCAAAAAAGTTGAGAAGAGGAAAAAACGTCTGCTGAAAAAGAGGCGCAGGGAAGCGCAGGAACGTGCAAAGGTTGGTGCAATGCCGGAATGCGAATCGGAGGGCCTTGTTTTTAAAGATTTGTCTCCTGCCTGGCACGACTTTTACCGGCTGGTCGCGAAAGAAATAGCCGGCTGGAAATAAACAGGTCTATTTCATTTGTGATTGAGGCAGCTAACAACTGCCTCTTTTTGATCTGTCAGGAAGGAAAACAAAAGTATAACGCCTTTATTTTATTTAAGCCTTTAGCCCTTGATCGATAATTATCATATCAGGCATGAATTTTGTTAACATATTCTGCTGGATATACTTAATTCTTAATAAAAATCCAAGCCCTTTTTTATCTATCTTTAATAAAGGATGGAGCCTCAGAGGAGCGAATTATTTCTGCAGATACCCATGCTTATCGTCAGCACCATCAGCACTGTCGGCTTAAAGCCGCATCCTTAGTCCTTGGCAGCGGCTACGCCGAGTCATTAGTAATTATGAAGCCAACGGCTAATTGCTGATGGCTGATAGCTGATAGCTGAAAGCTGAAAGCTGAACACTAATCCGGATCCAAACAGGAGGTGCTTTTTTTGCGGGCAAAATCAATAACCAGAGTGGATGTTTTGGCCAAGGTGACCGGTCGGGCTAAATACTCTGATGACCTGAAATTTGAGCGGATGCTGCATGTAAAAGTGGTCAGAAGTCCCCATCCCCACGCCAGAATTCTAGGCATAAACAGCCAAAAAGCGATGGAAATTCCGGGTGTCGTGGCAGTCTATACGGCCAAAGATATTCCGGGCATACCCGGACAGCCCAAGGAGCGACCGGTACTTGCCCCGGAGGTTGTACGTTATGCCGGTGACGGAGTTGCCCTGGTGGCCGCCGAGACCGAGCAGGCTGCCATAGCGGGAGCGGCAGCGGTAGAAGTTCTTTACCAGGAGCTGCCGGCTGTCTTTGACCCGGAGGAAGCGCTGCAGCCCGGCGCCCCGGTTTTGCACGCCGATTCCAACCTCGTCTGTCACCATAAAGTGCGTAAGGGCGATGTGAAGCAGGGCTTCCGGGAAGCAGATATTGTGTTAGAACGGGAGTTAAGTACCCACCGGGTGCAGCATGTGGCTATCGAACCGGAAGCTGCAGTTGCCCTGCCGACCCTGGAAGGGGTTACCGTCTATTGCCCTTCCAAAAGCCCCTTTAATGTGCGACGGGTTGTGGCTGAGACATTGGGCATAACCCAGAGCCAGGTGAGGCTCATCCAGCCTGCCATTGGAGGTTCTTTTGGCGGCAAGGACTACGATATGTCGGTAATGGCTTCCAGGGCTGCTTTAGCCGCCAAGCTTTCCGGCCGTCCCTGCAAAATGGTCTACAGCAGGGAAGAATCAATTATTGAGGGAACAAAGCGGCAGCCCTATAAAATGAAATATAAGGTCGGTGCCAAAAAGGACGGCAGGCTTACGGCCATGGAAATCACTATTATCGGGGATGCGGGCGCATACCTGTCCAAGTCGGCCATGATCGCCTGGCGTTCGGCGGTGGAGGCAGCAGGTCCCTATGTGGTGCCCCATGTCAAGACCGATGTGATTTGTGCGTATACAAACAATGTTTATTCCGATGCGCTGCGCGGGTTTGGCTCGCCCCAGGTTGACTTTGCCTCGGAAACAGTCATGGACGTTTTAGCCGATGAGCTTGGGCTTGATCCTTTGGAATTAAGGCGGCTCAACGGCCTGAAAAGTGGTTCTGTTTCTGCTACCGGCCAGGTGATGGAGGCTGTAAGCCTGCATGAGTGCCTGGATAAGTTGGAAGAAGCTTTGGATTGGAAAAAGCGCCGGGTGGAAATAAAAGAGGAGAATAAGGGAACCGGCAAAGTGAAAGGCTTAGGTCTAGCCTGCATCCACCGCGGAGAATCCCTGGGAGCAGGCGGAGAAGGGATAGATACAGCCGGCGTAACCGTGCAAGTGCAGCGGGATGGCAGCGTGACACTTTATTCCGGTTTGAGTGAAGTAGGTCAAGGAGGCCATACCATGCTGGCCAGGGTGGTCAGCGAAATCCTCGGGATTAACCCCCAAAGGATAGTGGTAAGCCCGGTGGATACTGCCTACGTTCCGGACAGCGGGCCCACAGTTGCTTCCAGGGGAACGGTTTTGGCGGGCAATGCAGCCCGTCTGGCCGCGGAAGAAGTCAAAGGAAAGCTGGCGGGCATTGCGGCAAAAGCCCTAGGGGTTGAGCCGGAGGAACTGACTTTTGCTGATGAAAAGGTTTTTGTGAGGAATGATCCCGCTAAAATGCTGCCTTACGAAAAAGTTGTAGCCCTCTGCTATGCCAAGTCGCAAAATGCTTACGGGCACGGCTGGTGGAGCGCGCCCGAGTTATGGTGGGACCATGATAAGGGCTGCGGAAAACCATATTTCTCCTACACTTATGGGGCCTGCGGCGCAGAAGTTGAAATTGACCTGGCCACGGGCAAAGTAGACGTGCTAAAGTTTGTAGCTGTCCATGACGTAGGCAATGCCATGAACAGGGAGGAAGTTAAAGGACAGATTGGCGGCGGGGTTGCCATGGGAATTGGCTTTGCTCTGATGGAAGATGTCAAGCTCCGTCAAGGTGTCATTGAAAACACAAACCTTGACGAGTATCTGATCCCCACTTCCCTGGATATTCACGACATTGTGCCGGTGATTGTGGAGCATCCCGGGCTGCATGGCCCTTTGGGGGCCAGGGGCCTGGGAGAACCGGCCACTTCCATCGTTGCCCCTGCCATCTTAAATGCCATTGCCCATGCCTTAGGCCGGAGGATTTATCACTTGCCGGCAGATTTGGAAAAAGTGATGGCTGAAATAGGGCAAAGGAAAAACGACGGTTTTGGAAAGGGGGCAGAGTAATGGTACTTACTTTTTTACAACCTGCCACAATTGCTGAAGCCTGCTTTCTGCTAGCAAAACATGGGCAACAAGCTAAAATCTTGGCAGGGGGAACGGACCTGCTGGTGGATATGAGGAACGGGCACATTAAGCCGCAGGTGCTCATCGATCTGACCAGGGTGCAGGAGCTCGGGGAGATCGCGGAAAGCGAAGGGGCGATTAGCATTGGCTCAACCGTTACATTTGCAGACTTGGCTCTCTCCAAGCTGATTCAAACCAAGCTTCCGGTGCTGGCCCAGGCAGCAAAAGTTGTAGGTTCGCCCCAGATCCGCAACAGGGGGACGATAGGCGGAAATATTGCCAACGCCAGCCCCGCCGCCGATGTTGTCCCCGTGCTTGTAGCTCTAGAAGGGGTGGCTGTAGTGGCAAAAGCGGGCGGAGTTAAGGAAGTTCCTTTGGAGGAGCTGATCACGGGCCCGTACCGGACGGCATTGGCTTGCGACGAACTTATTTCCGGTGTCAAGGTGAAGGTCCCCCAGCCGGGAACCGGTATGTCCTTTGCAAAAGTAGGCAGACGCAACTCCCTGGCCATTTCCCGTTTAAACGGGGTTTGCCTGCTGAAAAGTGAAGGCCGAATTATCCGCCGGGTCCGTCTGGTGCTGGGGTCGGCCACTCCAACTCCGGCTAGGTTTAAAAAGGTGGAAGAATATTTGGTAGGCGAAAATGCTTCCGCTGAAGTGTTTCGGGAAGCAGGAAAAATAGCCGCTGAATATGTGCAACAGGTTACGGGGCGCAGAGCATCCAGCGCCTATAAACTGCCGGTGGTGGAGAATTTGACGACAAGGCTCTTGCAGGAAGCCTGGGAGAAAGGTGGTTCCGTTAATGAGTGAGGTTTCAATCAAGTTTACAGTTAACGGCACAGAGGTAGAGTTAAACGCACCTGTTGAGATGACCCTTTTGGACCTGCTGCGGGAAAAATTAGACTTAACGGGGACCAAAAGAGGATGCGGCATTGGGGAATGCGGGGCCTGCACTGTCATTCTAAATGGCAAGGCAGTCAATTCATGTTTGGTGCTGGCTCCCCAGGTTAACGGCGGACAAGTTTTGACTGTGGAAGGGTTAGCGCAAGATGGCCTCGACAAGTTGCAGCAGGCTTTTATTGACAACCATGCCATTCAATGCGGTTTCTGTACTCCCGGCATGTTGATGAGTGCCAAGGCACTTTTAATGGTTAACCCCAACCCGACCAGAGAGGAAATAAGGGAAGCCATCTCCGGCAACCTTTGCAGGTGTACAGGCTATATCTCCATTGTCAAGGCGATTGAAGCCGCTGCGGGAAAATAGGGATCACATTGCTATGTGCCCAAGAGTTTCCGGATCTTTAAGGCTGCCTGCAGGTTAAAACGGTCTTCCGCTGAGCTTAGATCAACGTTGAGGATCTCTTCAATCTGAGCCAGCCTGTATTTCACAGTGTTATAGTGCACGAAAAGTTTTTGTGCCGTTAAGGAGTTATTGCCGTTAAGCTCCAAAAACATTTCCAAAGTCGGGACCAGTTCGGCGCCGTATTGCCCATCATGTAAGACCAGGGGCTCCAGGAAGTCCTTGTAAAAAGTTTCCAGCTCATCGTGCTGTGTCTGGTTGGCAATAATCCTGTAGAAACCTATGTCGCTGTAGTGAAAGATTTTTTTCTCCGGCCAGACGGTGGAACCTATATCAAGGGCTTTTCTGGCTTCCAGCATGCAGGTATGCAAATCGTCGAGCTGCTGGTAAAAGCGGCTTATGCCCAGAGCAAAGCCGGTTTGTGGGAAAATTTTTTCCAGAGTTTTTTTCAATGCTGCCGCCAGCTGCAGGGCCGCTTCCTTTGCTGCCGGAAGCCGTTTCCCGGCTTGGATAATGCCGATTAACTCATTGCTGGAATTGCTGATTACCAGGTCCGAGCCCGTAACGTCTGCAAAGATCTTTTTAGGGTCTTGCCGGGAATTGCCGGGCGTTATTTCTTTGCCGGTGTTGGCCACAAGGAACACTGCCTTCTCGTTGGCTTTGTCGATCTGAAGGTAATCGGCGGTTTGCCGGATCCGTTCCTTTTCCGCCTGAAAGTCGCCAAAGAGCAGCCGCTTGACCAAGTCGTTTTTCAGCTTTACTTCCACATCCTCCCCTGGTGCGACGTGGCCCCCGGACTGGGAGATTTTGTCGTACAGCCTGGCCATGATGTCGGACAGAGAGCCTTCTTTGATGCTAAACAATGGAAAAGACAGTTCATTAGCAGTTGCCGGCACTGCAGCCGGCAACTCCATAATATACCTTTTTAATTTGATCCCAAGGGCAGCTGCGTTTTTTTCATGCAGGGAACGGATTAAAACAGCCAGTTCCTCGGGATTTTCTTTAAAGATATATCCGGTTGTTAAAAGCACTTCACCTGCCTTAACCCAGTTAACCACATCAGGGGTTTCAATTAAGGTAACACCCGTAATAACATTGTTTAAGCCTGTTTCCCCGGCCAGCATTTCTACGGATGACGGCCCAAACAGCTGCAGAGCGTCTCCGACAGTTAATAGGTTCATTATAAGCCCTACCTTTTAAAACGATTATACTCCATTCCTATAAGTTCGATTATACCATTTCCATCTGACACTATAAAAGCTCCGCCTGTACGACTTTAAGGCAGGCGCTTCTATTTTTATTGGCAAATTAAGTTAATTTAATACCCGTGTCACTACCGGTCCGTTTGGAATAGTATAGAGTAGAAGTGAGGAAAGGAGGGCTTATAGATGGCGGACGGGAAATGCGGCAGCTGGTTTGGCAACAGCTGGGCCTTCGCAGTATTTTTAATCCTTGTGCTTTTAATCTTTTCCGGCGGCTGGGGCGGCGTATGCTAATTTTAAGCCGGTGAGTGCCTGAATGGGACACTACTTAAAGGCCTTCTCCTTTTGGGGGAAGGCCTTTTCAGCGGAAAAATGCCATAATGTAATTTTAGCCCGGAAGTGTCAACTGCAACCGGCAGGGAATAGTATATAGCAGACCAAGCAATTCTCTCCGGTGGCTTTGTTTGGTAAAGCTCAAAAGCCGTTGCCCAAAAACTAGACTCCTTTGGGGGACTTCCATTTGGAAGTTCCCTTTTACATAGACGCATCTTTAATGTGAAAAATTAAAGCAAAACAAAATGTCAAAATCAAAGTTGAAGGCTGCAGCCAGCGAAAAATTAACTGGTTGATAAAAATATTACCTAGGGTGTCACAACCGCCCGACAAGGAATAGTATATATTAAGTCAAATTGAAAGGAGGTTTATATATGGGTTTCGGACTTGGCGGCGGTATTGGTCCCGGTTGCGGCTGGTTTGGTAATTCTTGGGCCTTTGCTATCTTCTTAATCTTGATTCTTTTGATTTTCTCTAACGGAGCACTTTGGTAAAAGAGTAAAAGCCGTTACTGACTAAGTGGTTTCCTTTCGGGGATCTTCTTTCGGGGAGTTCCCCCTACATAACAATAAACATGCCTGTGGTATTCAAGAAAGAATAATAATCGGACAGGCGAAAATAAGGAGGCGCTGGAAAGCGCCTTTTGCTTTTACTCAAACAAACCCGGATCCTGCACCGCTTAAAACTAGTTTCTCAGTTTAACATCACCTGCTTGACGTAAAATATTTTACGCCCTATAATAGTTAAATGATTTAACTGTTTATGGATTTAACTTAGGAGGAAGGCATGGAACAAACAGGCGCTCTTGACATAGTCGCGGAACAGCTTTTCGAAATTGCTGGGGTTTTGCATCGGGATATATTTAAAAGGAAGGATGGACACGGTGAGTTTGAGAAAGCCGGTCAGGCTGCAGTGCTGTTTGCCCTGGAAAAAGAGGGGAAAAAACAAATGTCCGAATTAGGCAGGTTGCTATGTGTATCCAAACCTAACATCACCTTTTTAGTTAACCGCCTGGCTGAAGAAGGTTTGATTGCAAGATGTGAAGATGAATCAGACCGGCGGGTGATCAAGGTGGAGATAACGGCCAAAGGCAAGGAATATATTGAAAATAAAAAGCAGCAGCTGCTGGAAAGAATTAAAATGCGGATTGCCGGTTTGGAGGAGTCCGATTTAGCAGAGTTGCATGCTTCCTTGGCTAAAATCTTGGCTATTTTTGGAAAAATAAAAAAGGAGTCATAGCTATGAAAAATACGGATCATGCAAAACAGCTGGGGGAAGAAAAAACTTACAAGCTGCTTTTTAAATTTTCCATGCCGGCAATTGTGGGTATGCTGGTAAATGCCTTATACAACGTGGTGGACAGGATTTTTATCGGGAATGGCGTTGGTTCTTTGGGCATAGCCGGCATTACCGTCAGTTTTCCTTTCATGATTATCCTGATGGCTTTTGGTATGCTGGTGGGCATTGGGTCCACTTCCTTGATTTCCATCAAACTGGGTGAAGGGAAAAGGGCGGAAGCTGAAGCAGTACTGGGAAACGGAATGGTGCTTTTAATCGGCATCTCACTTTGCCTGTCTGCCCTGGGGTTGCTTTTTCTGGATCCAGTAATGCATCTCCTGGGAGCAAGCGCTTCGGTCTTGCCTTACGCAAAGGAATACATGAGTATAATCCTGTGGGGAGCGGTTTTCCAGGCAGTTGGTTTTGGGATGAATAATTTTATCCGGGCCGAAGGAAACCCCCGAATTGCCATGCTGACCATGCTGATTGGCGCTGTGCTGAATACAATTTTAGACCCGCTGTTTATTTTTGTCTTTGGCTGGGGTATCCGTGGTGCGGCTCTGGCAACTATTTTGTCCCAGGCAGTATCGGCTGCATGGGTGCTGCAATATTTCCTCGGCGGGCGGAGCCTGCTGAAAATTCGGCGTAAAAATTTGCAGCTCAAGGTTGCTACGGTGGGAAAAATTTTAGCCATTGGTTCCGCCCCATTTGCCATGCAGTTGGCTGCCAGCGTAGTGACTACAATCCTGAATAACAGTTTAAGCATTTACGGCGGGGATTTGGCTATTTCTGCCATGGGCATCGTGAACAGCATTGCGATGCTGATCTTAATGCCTATCTTTGGCATTAACCAAGGCGCCCAGCCCATTATCGGCTACAATTACGGGGCACAAAAATTTGACCGCGTGAAGCATACCGTAATATTGGCTATGGCGGTTGCAACATGTATTGTTTGCATGGGTTTTATCTTGGTGATGTTAATTCCACAGCAGCTCATTGCCTTCTTTAACCGGGAGGACCAGGAGTTAATTCGGCTTGGAGCCCATGCGCTGCAAGTATTTCTAATTCTCCTGCCTATCATCGGCTTTCAGATTGTGGGAGCCAACTATTTTCAGGCTGTGGGCAAGCCAAAGCACGCTATGTTTTTAAGCCTGTCCCGGCAGGTGATTGTTTTAATTCCGGCAGTCTTAGTTTTGCCGAGGTTTTTTCAGTTTGACGGGATTCTAATGGCCGGTCCGGTCTCTGATTTAGTTTCCTCTATTCTTACCGGAATATTTGTGTATAAAGAATTGAACAGCTTGGACAAAAAGCAGCGGCAAAGATATGAACTGCAGATGCAGGCAGAATAATGTAATTTAGCAATTTATCCTAGCCTTCACCATCGGGAATGAAGGCTATTGTTTTGTCTCTCCACTGCTGATTGCATGAATAGCTTTAAAGGAGCAAAGCAAATGCTTAGGAAATAAATTTTGGCAACCCGCTCCCGAAGCAGAGCTCTCCGGGGGCGGGTTTTATTACAGCTTCTGGGGCGGGGGGCTTTGCTTGGCCCAGTCATAAGGAGTCTCCTGATAGACATAGTAGTTAAGCCAGTTGGAAAACAGCAAGTTGGCATGGGCTCTCCAGCGGGCCAATGGGTACTGGGACGGGTCATCATTGGGAAAATAATTTTTAGGAATGGCAATGTCAATTCCCTTGTTGATGTCCCGATCGTATTCATACTTCAATGTCAAGGGGTCATATTCCGAATGGCCCGTAACGAATATTTGTTTTCCGTTTTTGGCGCTGACAATATAGATACCGGATTCCTCCGATTCGGAAAGGATTTCCAGAGCATCCACTTTTTCAATATCCTCCCGCCGGACCTCGGTGTAACGGGAGTGGGGTACATAAAACACGTCATCGAAACCCCGCAGCAGTTTGACATTCTTTTTGGTTACGGTATGGGGAAAAACGCCAAATACTTTTTTGTTCAGCATATATTTAGGAATGCCGTAATGATGGTGCAGCCCGGCCTGAGCTGCCCAGCATATATGCAGGGTGGACGTTACATTGTCCCATGTCCAGTCTAAAATTTGCTGCAGTTCTTTCCAGTAGTCGACTTCAGAAAAATCCAGATGCTCAACAGGGGCTCCGGTAATAATCATGCCGTCAAATTTTTCATTTTTAATATCGTCAAAAGTCTTATAGAACATCTGCAGATGTTCAGGTGATGTATTCTTGCAAGTATGGGATTTAGGGTGCAACAATACAAATTCCACCTGCAAAGGAGTGTTGGCCAGCAGGCGCAAAAGCTGGGTTTCCGTCGTTTCTTTAGTGGGCATTAAGTTTAAAATGGCAATTTGAAGCGGACGAATATCCTGGTGAAAGGCGATGCTTTCATCCATAATGAAGATATTCTCGTTATTTAAAATCTCTTTGGCAGGAAGATTGTCAGGAATTTTGATCGGCATTTTGGGTCACTCCTCCGTAAAATCTTTATATGCAATAAAAAAACCTTTCTCGCTGAGAAAGGTTTTAGAAATGCTAAGACCTCTCTCATCTCTCGGAAGTTTGCTTCCGCAAGAATTAGCACCGTGCATGCCTTTTGACAAAGCTGCCGGTTGCCGGGTTTCATAGGGCCAGTCCCTCCACCTACTCTTGATAAGAGCACTTATTGATATTCAGTTTACAGTATGATTTTTTGCTATTATTGTAACCAAATACTGATAAATTAAGAATAATATAAACAAAATTTTAGATGCAGTCAAGAACTTCTTACTTTTTTTCCGCCAAACCGCATTCCGGGGTATAGCAGGAGTCGTCAACAAAGGAACATTTTGAATTGCAGTAAGGACAGGTTTCCGGCGGAGCATCGGCTGTAAGCCTATATCCGCAGTTAGAGCATTTAAAGTTCAAATTAACTACCTCCCAGCTAATATTATTAATAATTTTACCTGAACTGCCGGAGGTTGTAAAATAGAAAAGAGCAAAAACCAGCCCCCTGGGGTGGTTTTTTGCTCCCGGTCCTATGCTGTTTGCTTTGCCCCTAATCCTCCTTTTCTTCTTCCTCTAAATCCTCCTTAGTTGCTGCATAAAGAAGAGCAAAGCGGTCGGCATGCTCCATTTCATCGGTCATAATTTCAAACATCAGGTCCCGCACCGCCCTGGTCAGGGCGTTGAGGTACATGCCGCGGTAGAGTTCGGCAGCTTCCAGCTCATCTTCAAAAGCTTCGATTAAACCTTTCCGGTAGTCGGGTATGACTGCAGGGGGAGGTATTGGCACCTCCGGCGACATGCCTGTCAGCTGGCGGTAAAGTTCCGAAAACTGCCTATAGTGCTTGCGTTCGTCCTCCAAAGCATGGCGAATATTTCGTCTGGCCAAATCATCGGGGGCCATCCTGAGTAAACTAGTATAAAAGGCAATTGCTTCCGCTTCGCCGTGGAGACCTCTTTCCAAATCCATCATAAATTGCTGCCGGTTTTTAAATTGACGGGGCCGCTCAGGACCAGGGTAATGGCTGTTCCACTGGTTATAAGGCGGTTCCCAACCATAATAGGACATGCGAGATTCACCCCTTCTCTTTTCGGACCATCGTCCGACTGATAATACCTGTTATATCTTATGAATTGGAAGGCACTGGTGTTACTGGCAAAGCATTGCTTTCACCGGTCGCCATAATTATAATAAAAACAAAATTCTTTAGGAGTGACTTTTTTATGCAGGACTTTAGCAAAGCCGATTTTACTTTGCTGGCGGGTAGGCTGACTTTATTCAGGAGGATATTAAATGACGAAGCAGTCCAGGCAATGCTGGACTTAACCCGGCAAAGCGCTGAAAACGACAAATTGACCGCCTACAGCAGGCTATTTTTCACTTTGGCTTTGGCGGCAGAGCAGGATGAACACTTTCTGGCCGATGGCTGGAAAAACCATTTGCTAAATTTAATACTGTGGGATGAAAACCCTTTCAGCAGGCAGGCCGGGGGCTGGGCAAGGAAGATCAGCTCCGGGGTGAAAAATGCCGCTTTACACGATTTGCAGTGTTTACACCGCCTTTACCATTGGAAATTTCCCGGCAGGGAGGGCTTGGGATTAGAAGTCCCCGGCTGGGAAGCTCTGCTGGGCCCCGCTCTGCCAAAACGCCGGGCCGTATGCCTTGACTTCAGGCAAAAATTTGAACGGCCAAAGCTTTCTCCAGAAGATTTGAACCAGTGTTTGGAGCTGCTTAGTGCTCATTATGCCAGGGAAGGCATAGGGATTTTTGGCAGGTACCGGGTTCTGCGCTGGGATGGGGAACAAAAGCAGCTGATCGGTGTAAGTGCTCCGGACCCCATCGGGCTTTCTGACTTAATCGGTTATGAGCGGGAAAGGGCCCAGGTGCTGGAGAATACGGAGATTTTTTTGGCGGGCTTACCGGCCAACAATGTGCTGCTATATGGTGACCGCGGGACAGGAAAGTCGTCCACGGTCAAAGCACTGGTGAATTCTTGCGGCAGCCGGGGTTTAAGGCTTTTGGAGGTGACAAAACAGGATCTGGCGGACCTGCCGCTTATTTTACGGCACATCAAGGATTATGCCCTTTATTTTATCCTGTTTATTGACGACCTGTCCTTTGAGGACTACGAGGTGGAGTATAAGGCGCTGAAAGCTGTGCTGGAGGGGGGAGTGGAAGTCAGGCCGAAAAATGTGTTGATCTATGCCACATCCAACCGCCGCAACCTGGTTCGGGAAAGTTTTAAAGAACGGCAGCAGGATGAAGTACATCCTGCAGATACCATGCAGGAAAAACTTTCTTTAGGCGACCGCTTTGGCTTAACGGTGACTTTCATTGCTCCTGACCAAAAGCAATATTTAAAAATTGTGGAGGGCTTAGCCCAAAAGAGGGGCCTAAGTGTTAGTCTGCCTGAATTACAGCGGCAAGCAATCCAGTGGGAACTGCGGCACAGCGGACGTTCCGGCAGGGTGGCCAGGCAGTTTGTAGACTATCTGGAAGGGAAGCTGAGGGGCGAAACTATTAAAACCGGAGAAGGGCAGCATTAATTTAACTTTATAAAACAAAAGAGGAGTTTGGCAATTTATGCCGAATAGTATATGCACTGGTTAAATAGTGTCTTGTTTTGTTAGAAAAAGGCAAACTTGCCGAAAGGCAAGGGCGCAAAGCTGCGGGTCTAAAGACAGAGTCTATGACAGCCGGGCCGCCGAATGCATCCATCCGGGGTTCGGTTTTTTGTTTGTGGTGAGGGAGAACGGATGCAATGTATAAAGTTAAAGGGAGGACAAAAACAGACCGGAGATGCAATTGCCCGTCATGCAAAAGGCAGGTGCTCATCCATTGTGCCAGGGAAGTGCAGTATTCAGTTTACAGCTGTCCCAAATGCGGCTATGTGGAAAAATTATATAATCCGCTTCTTTACGCGGATGCCGGCTTAAGAGCTTAAACCTCCAGACCACGAGTTCCGGCTGTGGTGCTGGGGGTTTTTATTTCAGTTTGTCTTCGGCAATCAGGCAGACAACCAATGTCCAGGCGGGGACGTAGGTGGCCCAGATAAAGTTGGACAGCCAGGGCACGAACCGCCCCGCAAATGCCGGGTTGAAAACGGCATGGGCAACCCCCAGATCGCTGATTAACATCAAAAGCCCTGCCAGCGCAATGCAGTAGGAAGCTCTTGGGAGGAAATAACCCCTGAATACAGTGCATAATGCAGTCCAGGCCAGATAACACAGCACCAGGCCAAAAAAGGCTGCCCCGGGAAGCAGCGTCCAGCCAATATGGGGGTAAAGTTTGAGAAAAGAAGGAGTATAAATAGTCGTTACCACCAGCGCTGCCAGTATTTCATTTCTGTTTTGCCTGATTTTTTTTTGCCATGCATAAATCAATGTCAAATAAGCCAGCAGGAAAAACAATGTGCCTGCCACTTCCCTGTTGACATTAAGTTCAGGCATAGTCCTGGAAAATACAAAGAAAAAGTCGGCTGCCGCCACGAAAAAAACAGCTGTTGTCATCAGTATCTGTTCAGGGTATTTTTTCCTGAGGGCGAAAGCAGTTAAAAAAAGGCTGACCGTGGTGGTGTATTTGACGTAGTATACGGCATTAGAGCAAGGGTAGATATTATCCAGGATTAAAATCAGGACTGTAAGGGGTAAGAATGTTGACAGCACGCGCCGCTGCACGTTGTTCATTTTTTGTGCCCTCCCCTTGGGGGAAAACAGTCTAAGTTATATTACTCTTAACCGCGCAATAGTTGGCGCCTCACGGGGGAGAGGGCCAATCCCTGGTACTCTATATGCCTTCAAGGCTTAATTTAGAATCGGGAACTTGAGTTAAACTGTTTTTGATTAAATAACGCAGAAACTAGAAAAAAATGTTTATTTCATAAATTGAAATAATAACTTTGCCGGAGAAAACCAATAATAAAAAAGAGATGGGAGGTGAACAAATGGCAATCAGGACCAGAGGTTTGATCACCAGCGGGGACAAAAAATATAAGAAACTTGGATCCACTACCAAAGCCGCCGATTTTGAGGCCGGCACAGAACTATCAATTGAAAGGCAGCTTCCCGAATACGCCAGAAGCAATATGCGCACTGAAAGGACTGTGTACACAAGCCCAAGGCCGGAATCATTTGAGCTTTACCCTGGTGAGTAGTGTTTCCGTGAATGCTTTGTTAATCAGTGAACTGAAGAAAGACCTTCCTGCCGGAAGGTCTTTCTTTAGCTCACTAACTTTCCCTATTTCTGGAATTCGTTAAAACCGACAGCGTTATTTCTGCATTTTATGCCCTATTGTAAAGCCTGTTCCAAATCCTTGATGATATCTTCTATATCTTCCAGCCCTACGGAAAAGCGCAGCAGACCGTCGCTAATCCCTCTTTCCATACGTACTTCCCGGGGCATGGCAGCATGGGACATCAGGGCCGGGTAAGAGAGGATGCTTTCCACCGCTCCCAAACTAACCGCCACCAAGGGAATTTTTGCTTTCTGCAGCAGCCGGCGGGCAGCTTGGCCGCTTCCCACGTCAAAAGAAACTACAGCCCCGTAGCCCAGCGACTGTTGTTCGTGAATCTCTCTCCGGGGATGATTGGGTAAGCCAGGATAGTATACTTTCACAACTGACGGGTGCTTGGAGAGCCAATCGGCAAGCCTCCGGGCTGATTTTTCCGCTTGGTCCATACGGGCTTTTAAAGTTTTTATGCCCCGCATCAAAAGCCAGGAATCCTGGACCCCCAGTACATTTCCTAAGGAATTTTGCAGATGTTTTAGCCTTTGGGCCAGGTCTTCGGTTCTTGCTACCGCCAGCCCCGCCAGCAGATCGCTGTGTCCGGACAGAAACTTTGTGGCGCTGTGTAAGACGATATCCACTCCCAACTCAATGGGACGCTGCAGATATGGCGTCATGAAAGTATTATCCAGCATGGTAATCAGGCCGTTGGCTTCAGCCCATGCAGTTACCGCCTTGATATCCGTAATTTTCAGGGTAGGGTTGGAAGGAGTTTCCATGAAGACCGCTTTCGTATTAGGCTTTTTTGCGGCCACTACCTTTTCCAGATCGGTCATATCTACAAAGGTGGATTCAATATTCAGCCGGTTGAGAATGGTTGTCAAGAGCCGGTAGGTACCTCCGTAGACATCCTCTGTGACAATGACATGATCGCCGCTGGATAAAAGCAGAAATGCGGTGGAAATGGCCGCCATGCCGGAGGCAAAGGCAAAGCCTTCTACCCCTCCTTCAAGGAAGGCAATATAGTCCTCCAATGCCTGGCGGGTGGGGTTGCCGGAACGGGTATAGTCGTACCGGGGAGGGTCCGCCAGGGAAAAATGATGGAACGTTGAAGCCTGGTATAAAGGCACACTGGCGGCGCCGGTGCTGGGATCGATTTCCCCGCCAAAATGAATTAGTTTAGTAGCAAATTTTTCGGCGCTGCTATTTTTTTTATTGTCACCCATTACATCTTTCCTCCTCGATTTCCCTTTTTGCCGCTGCCAATGCCTGGCTAAGGTCGGCGATGAGATCGTCCACATGCTCAATTCCTACGGAAATGCGCAGCAGCCGTTCATCCACCCCTACTTTGCGGCGGATCTCCTCCGGAATATCAGCATGAGTCTGGACAGCGGGGTAGGTCATTAAGGATTCTACTCCGCCCAGGCTTTCAGCAAAAGCAATTAATTTAATGTGGCGTAAAATAGGTTCAACATAGCGGGCGTCTCGCACCCTGAAAGAAAAAATTCCCGTATTCCCCGCAGACTGCTTTTTTTGTACAGCATAGCCCGGATGGGTGGCCAGCGCCGGGTAAAAAACCTGCTCCACCAAGGGGTGTTCCATTAGGTAATTAGCTATTTTAACTGCATTGGATTCATGTCGTTCCATGCGCAGGGCCAGCGTTTTCATTCCTCTCATTAACAGCCAGCTGTCTTGGGGTCCCAAAACGGCCCCTATTGAATTATGCAGGAATGCCATTTCTTCGGATAGCTCCTTGCCTTTGGTGACGATGAGCCCGGCCAGCACATCATTATGTCCCCCCAGATATTTGGTGGCACTGTGGATTACGATATCGGCGCCTAGTTCAAGGGGTCTCTGGAAAAAAGGAGTGAGCAGCGTGTTATCTACTATTGAGAGCAGCCCTTTTTGTTTTGCCCAGCCGCAGACTGCCTCCAGATCGGTGATCATCATTAAAGGGTTGGTAGGTGTTTCAATTAAGATGGCTTTAGTTTCCGGGCGGTAATTTTCTTCCAATGCCCGAAGATTATTGGTGTCCACATAGGTTGCTGTAATGCCAAACCTGGAAAGGATGCGCTCCAATAGCCGGTAAGTGCCGCCATAAAGGTCCAAGGAGACAAGGAGATGGTCCCCTTGGCTGAATAAAGCAAAAACAGTCTGCAAAGCAGCCATTCCTGAGCTGCAGGCAAAACCGGCATCGCCTGCTTCCAGCCGGGCTATTGCCTTTTCCAAAACTTGGCGGGTCGGGTTTTGGGTGCGGGAATAATCAAAACCGGTGCTTTGGCCTAATTTCGGGTGGCGAAAGACAGCAGCTTGATAAACGGGATAGCTGACAGCCCCCGTCACCGGTTCCGCTTGGGATCCAATTTGCGCTAATATGCTTTCCAATTTCATAGTTAAGTAACCCCCTCTAAATACTAAGAATTACAGTTAAAGAAAAACCTTTCTCTTGTGAGAAAGGTTAGAACAGCAATTTGGCACCTCTCTCATCTCCCGGAAGCTATGCTTCCGCAAGAATTAGCACCGTACATCCCTCTATCCGGGGCCGCCGGTTGCCGGGTTTCATTGGGCCAGTCCCTCCACCTGCTCTTGATAAGAGTGTTGAGCATTATTTAATTAATAAACTGTGTTTTTCCAAGAAATTCTATAGGTTTAGTAGTTAATACTAATAGTAAACTAAATTTCCAAACGCGTCAAGCCAAGGTTTTTTAAGATACCTGTCAAAATCTCAGTGCAGCATAGCTTTGCCCTCCTCCACCAACTGCTCCACGGGCACGGTGGAACTGCCGCCGGGCAAAAAGTCAGAAGTGACAAGGGCTGTTTGATTTGCCGAATTTAAGTATTCAATCCAGACCGGCAAGCCTTGGTACAAAACTTCAAAAGTCTCCGGGGAATTTAAAATCTCTTGGGCACGGGCGAAGTCCATTGGATCAGCTCCTTTTTAAATAATTATCTTTGCTAAGGCAGCGTTTATCTCGGCAAATCAGAAGTTTATCGACTTTCTGATTTGCATAAGCGCAGCTTGGCGCAAGCCAAGTTTTCTTTACTTACCTATATTTTTTGATTAAAGTCAGCAAGTTTATGCTAAAATAAGTGCTGTAAGCAGTTGGGTAAAATTTAACTTTAAGGAGACAGGGCAAATGCATGAAATATTAATTATGACGCCGGGGCCAACCTACGTAAGCGAACGGGTAAGGCAAGCCCTGGCCAGACCAATTACCAATCCAGACCTGGACCCGGACTTTTACGAGTTTTATAAAGAAACTGCCAGGCAGTTGCAGAAGCTTTTGGCAACTAAAAACGATGTGCTGATTTTAAACGGTGAAGGAATCCTAGGTCTGGAAGCGGCTTGCGCCTCTTTAATCGAGCCGGGTGACAGGGTGCTTTGCCTGGAGAACGGCATTTTCGGCAGAGGTTTTGGTGACTTTGTAAAAATGTACGGCGGGGAAGCTGTCTATTTCACCAGGGACTACAGACAACCAATCAGCCCAGAGGAGCTGCAGGAATTTCTAGAGCAGGACAGCGACTTTAAGTTTGCCACCGTTGTCCACTGTGAAACCCCTTCGGGCCTTGTGAACCCAGTCCGGGAACTATGTCCCGTGCTGAAGAAATTCGGCATCCTCACAGTGGTAGATTCTGTTTCCGCCATCGGTGGAGAGCCTCTCCTGGTTGACCAGTGGAAAATCGATATTGCCCTGGGAGGATCGCAAAAATGCTTATCAGCACCGCCGGGGCTAACTTTTCTAAGCATCAGCGCCGATGCCTGGAAAGCTGTTTTAAACCGGAAAAAGCCTATTGCTGCTTTTTACTGCAATCTGGCCCTGTGGAAAAAATGGTATGAGGAAAAGTGGTTTCCCTATACCCAGCCCATCAGTGACATTTACGGGCTGCGGGAGGCGGTGGACCTGTTGCTGCAAGACGAAAGCAGGCTTGAAAGGCACCGGGTCTTAGGGGAAGCGGTACGGGGCGCTTTGCTGGCCGCCGGACTTAAGCTTTACCCTGTAGAGGGTTTTGCCAATACCGTGAGCGCAGTACAGGTGCCGGAGGGGGTTAAAGTTGAAACTATCTTGGAGGCAATGCTGAAAAAACACCGCATCATGCTGGCGGGAGCATTTGATGTGTTGGCCGGCAAGGTTTTCCGCATCGGTCACATGGGCGAGAACTGCCGCGAGGATAAGCTCTACTTGACCATGAAAGCTTTGGACCAGGTCTTGCGGGAGTTGGGAGTCAGCCTCAGTGCAAGCTTACCCCTGGAATTTATAGCCCGGGCAGGTAAATGATAGCCGTGACCCCATGCCCTTTTCCAGCTATAATTGGAAAAGGGTTTAATATTTAATTTGGTGGAGTGTACCTTTAGACATATACATCTGAACTGCAAGATGCCGGCGATGCTGACAGAATCCATGGTACAATTATAGCTGAGGATTGAGGAATTGAAGAGTGTTTGAAAGTTTTTTAAAGGAGTTGAAAGATGCCGATCATTGCCACCTCCCTAATTGCTTGGCTGATTGCCCAAAGTTTGAAGTTTTTAATCACTTTGCTGCGCTTTAAAAAAATTGATTTTCGCAAGTTCATTTCGCCCGGCGGAATGCCCAGCGCCCATTCGGCCCTTGTTTCCAGTTTGACCCTTAAAGTGGGTTTAATGGAGGGGTTTGGTTCCACGCTCTTTGCCATTTGCCTGGTCTTTTCTTTGATCGTGATGTATGACGCTGCCGGTGTGCGGCATGCGGCAGGCAAACAGGCGCAAATTTTAAACCGTCTGGTAGAAGACTATTATAAAAGCCATACTATTTCCGAGAAGAGATTGAAAGAACTCCTCGGCCATACACCTATTGAGGTGTTTGGCGGCATGCTTTTGGGTATAATCATAGCTTTGCTGCTTTAAAGCGAGTGGTAAGTATTCTAGAAATTTTTTGGCAAGGGAAGTTGACATGAGGTTAAGAAAGAAACCAGGAACTGTTGAAAAGCTGCTGGAGCATAAAGGATTGGTTTTGGATGATCCTTTTATAAATTTCGGCAAATGGAAAGAATATTGGGGTAATTCTAATCCTATTCACGTAGAGTTAGGGACGGGAAAAGGCCAATTTATCACAACCTTGGCCCGGCGCTGCCCCAATCTAAACTTGATTGGCGTAGAAAAAGTAGAAGAGGTGCTTTTGAAAGCAGCCAGAAAAGCTAAGGAGTTGCAGCTCCCAAACCTGGCATTGCTGTGGGTTGATGTCCGGGAGCTGGACAAAATCTTCGCCCCTGGTGAGGTGGACCGCCTTTATATTAATTTCTGTGACCCGTGGCCGAGGCGGCGTCACGCCAAGCGGCGGCTTACCCATACCAGGTTTTTGCAGATTTACGCCAAGATTTTAAAGCAGGACGGAGAAATCCATTTCAAAACCGACAATGAAGAGCTTTTTGAATTCTCTTTGAACGAGTTCAGTGAAAACGGCTGGAAATTAAAAAATATTTGTCTGGATGTAGCCAAGCGGGGTCCTGAGGACAACATCACCACGGAGTACGAGGAAAAATTCCAAGAACTGGGCTCGCCCATCTACCGCTGCGAAGCCGTCAAAATGAGTCAGGGGACGGTTCTCTGACTCACTTCGCACGACAAAAATGAGTCAAGGAACCGTCCCCTGACTCACTATCGGAGGCAGGAAAATGTTTGCGTCGCTCTGGCAATTAAAGCTGGTATTCGATTTTGTCAGCAAAATATTCCCCCGGGTAGATCAGGAACTGGCTGTCTGCCGTGAGACCCTTAGGTCCTGCCCGAGTCAAGAGCTGGTGAACCAGGCGCTCAGAAGTATTGACAGCAAGCGCTTTCATGCCCAGGGCGGCAGTATTTATGCCCTCTATCCGGGAGTACCTGCGGGGACTTTGGTCCCTTTGATTGTGTCCCTGCAAACCATCTGCGACTATCTGGACAACCTCTGTGACCGGGCGGGCTGCTTTGACGAAGCAGCTTTCCGGCAGTTGCACCTGGCTATGACCGAAGCTCTGTGCCCCGGTGACAAAGTATCGCCCTACTACAGCCTATATCCCTACCAGGAAGATGGCGGTTATTTAACCGATTTGGTGGAAAGGTGCCGCGCTGAGGTGCAGAAGCTCCCTTCTTACCATTTGGTGCAGGAAAAGGTTCTTGACTTAGCCAGGCTTTATTCCGAGCTGCAGACCTACAAACACGTGGAGCAGAGCCGCAGAGAAAAACTCTTATCTTCATGGGCTGGGCCGTATTTGAAAAAACACAAGGAGATCACCTGTTGGGAGTTCGCGGCGGCAACCGGATCTACTCTGGGTATTTTCATGCTGGCCGCAGCGGCTGCCTCTCCCCGGTTGACCTGCCGGCTGGCGGAGGAGATTGTTGCTGCTTATTTTCCTTGGATTTGCGGCTTGCACATCCTACTTGATTATTTTATCGACCAGGAGGAGGACCGGCAGGAGCAGGATTTTAACTTTGTTTCCTACTACTCCGGCGAAGCCCAGTGCCAGGAGAGGCTGCTGTTTTTTTGGCACAAATCCCGGGAAAAAGCTTTGGCATTGCCAAATCCGCTTTTTCACCTGACAGTGATTGAGGGCCTGCTGGCTATGTACCTCTCCGATCCCAAAGCACGTCAGGGCAGCCTGGCGAAAATCTCGAGCCGCCTTATCAAGGCTGCCGGCCCGCGTACTGCCCTCCTCCACAAGCTGTGCTGCAGACTAAGGGCCAGGAATGTAATTTAGTCACCAGCAGCGACCTCCGGTCGAGTCGTTGGTCCTTAGTTCTTAGTCGTTAGCTTTCAGCTTTCAGCCGTCAGCTATCAGCTATCACCTGTCGGCCTCATAATTATTAATGACTAGTGACTAACGGTTCCATAAGTCCACAGAAGAATACATGCAACGAAGGACGAACGACATAAGTAAGCGACCAAAGGTCGCTTCAGCTTGTAGACAAAGCCCGCATGTATTATTTCGCTCTGGACAAGCTCCTACGCCGTTACCGGCGGCAAAGCCGCCGACGGCTGAGGAAACCAGTCCCGCTCCATAATACATGCGGGCTGATAATAGTTTGTCGACGGTCTGAAGCGACCAAAGGTCGCTTACTTATGTCGTTCCACAGCCGTCAGCGCCAGCTGCTCCAGAGTATCCCGGTAAATATTGGCGGGGACTTTGCAGAGGCAGCTGCGGGCCGATTGCGAAAAAGCAAGGGCCACCGCTTTGGCTTCTTCCAAAGCGCCCGACTCAAGTAAAGCATCAACTACCGCCTGCCGCGTTGTCTCGTTAAATTGCTTGTCCTGCAAAACTTTCTTCACCCATGCACTATACCGGGAGTTTTTCAACAGGTTCAGCATGGGAAGCGTTAAAGTACCCTGAGCAAGGTCCAGACCTGTGGGCTTGCCTAAAACGTTAACCTTCCCTGTAAAATCCAGGATGTCATCGGCGATTTGAAAAGCATAACCTAAGTTCATCCCGTATTCCCGCAGGGCCAGGGAATGCTCTTCCCCCGCCTGGCTGGAAAGGGAGCCCGACTGGCAGCATACGGCAATGAGCTTTCCGGTTTTTTTGCTGATGGTGCGGTAATAGTTTTCCTCCTTTTGCTCCGCATTAAAGCTGTCCAATGCTTGTTCGATCTCTCCTGAACACATATCTTCAATAGCTTCCACCATCAGTTCCAGCACATTGTAAAGCTTGCTCTTGGAAAGCAGCCCAAAGGCTTTGGCAAAGAGGTTATCCCCCGCCAAAACAGCGATTTTGTTGCCCCAGCGGGAATTCACGGAGGGTTTGCTGTGCCTGCTGCCGGCATTATCAATGATGTCGTCGTGGATTAGAGAAGCAAGATGGATGAGTTCGGCAGCTACTGCGGCAGTCACGGCTTGAGGAGGCGCTGTATCAGCAAAACAGCGTGCCGAGAGCAGCACCAGCGTAGGCCGCAAGCGTTTGCCACCGGCCCTCAGCATGTAGCTGCAAATTTCTCCCGCAGGACCTTGGGTTTCATTAATTATCTCCTCCAGCTGTTTTTCCACTGTTTCCAACTCGGGCAGTTTAACGGGAAGTGCTAATTTTTGCGCCATATCCTACCTAAACCTTTCTATCTTGTTTTACAGCTAAAAAGTTATGAACAGTTTTTTGCACTAATTCTGTTCATGCAAGCTGGTGAACCAGCATTACATTTAACAGAAGTATATCCTCGTACCTTATTATGTGCTTTTTGCTGCTGAAACAAACCGCTTAAATAGTAAAATTTGGGTAAAAGGGAATACCACGCATCAAAGATAGCAAAACCGGCGGATTTAACAAAAACCAATTTCACCTAGATAATAAGAGCAAGCAGATACAGTGATACAGCATTTTTATCGTATGTAAGATATTAATTTTTATGGTAAAATTTATATATTATCGGGTAATCTGCAATATATTATCAGAACATTCGAAACTATTACTTTATCAAATAGGGGTTGAACTCTTTGGGTAAAACTGTCGTCTTAGCATGTAATACGCTTTCTGCGGAAATTAAAAAGGCCATCAGTGAAACAGGTGTTGAAGAAACCAGAGTAATTGCCCAAAAACTTAACTTGAAGCTGAAAACAATTCAAGGATCTGTCCGCCTGCTAAAGAAATTGTAAACAGGCCCTTGGGATGAAGAATTTGTTATTGTAAAGCCAGATAAGGCGGTTACATTAGATGACTTTAATTTAGTGCATGGCTACGGCACCACCCAACTAAGTTTAGCGAGGTAAAAAATTAAGCGCGTTTAAAAGATTCATTATGGGAAAAAGGGGGGAGTTATACATGGGTATGTCCGCCCTAAACGAGGTGCTTTCGCTAGACATAATGCGCAATATTTTAAACGGCTTTTTTGAATGTACAGGTTTAAGGGGAATAATTGTGGGCGCCGATGGTTACCCAATAGTTGTCCCGGATAGTTCTCCGGAAGATTGCGAATATTGTCAGCTTATCCAGCGCTACGCAAACGGTCGGGAAAAGTGTTACGGTTCATATAAAAGGGCTGGTGAGCAGGCTTCGCAATTTGGAGAACCATATATATTTCGTTGCCATGCCGGTCTTATAGAATGGGCAGTACCTCTCCTTATGGATGGATATCATGTGGGTTCTATTATTTGTGGCCAAGTCTTAATGTGGGAGCCGGAGGAATTTTTCTGGATAGAAATTGCTGAAATGAACAGGAGATTGAAAGTAGACACTGATTACATTATAGAGGCTGCAAAGAAATTGAAAGTTGTATCTTGCAAAAAAGTAGAAGCAGCAGCAAATCTTCTTTTCAACGTAGCTAACCATATAATGGCAACTAGTATGCTAACCTTGGAACAAAGACGAAAGATTAAAGAGCAGCAAGCGCTGTTAAATGAAGAAATTAACAAAAGGAAAATGCTTGAAAAGTTGTTACGCGACCTAGATGAACAACGATCAGCCCAAAACTACCTTGATAAAGAAAAAGAGCTTTGCAGTTGTGTAAGACTGGCCGATGATGAGGGTTCCCATAAAATTTTGCAAGACATACTTGCTGATTTAATTGAAAAATACGGTTCCGATCCGGAAATGTTTAAAATACGTGTTTACGAACTACAGGTAATGATTTCGAGAGCGGCTGTTGAAGGGGGAGCAAAGTTGGAGTTCGTTTCACGTCAAAGTTATCAACAATTGCAAAAATTGAATAGCTTAAGCGCAATTGATGAAATTTGCCTGTGGATAGTTGAGAATTTAGAGTATTTTCTAAAACAAGTTAAAGGAACCCCTAGCATTAAAAACAAAATAATAATAGAAAATGTGCTGCGATTTATTAAAAACAATTACAAAAAGCCAATAGGCCTGGAAGAAATTGCCCAATCAGTTTACCTGAGCCCCTACTACCTCAGCCATCTTTTCAAAAATGAAATGGGTTGTACTGTGATGGAATATCTTACTAAATACCGGGTGGAAAAAGCTAAGAAAATGCTGCAAGACAGCAACAATAGTATAGAAAAGATTTCTCAAAATTTAGGTTTTCATGATGCCAGTCATTTTGCCAAAGTTTTTAAAAAGGTTGAGGGAGTTACACCTAGCATATTTAAAAAGAAGTATGTATAAAGGAGAAATAGGTTTTATGAAAGGGCAGTTGACTTCACCGCAGGTTCTTTGCTCGCTTTCAGAAAAACTTGCTCAGGGTGATGCCGACAAGGTGATGGAATTAACGAGGTCGGCTCTCGCAATGGGGATCAACCCGCTCACTCTTTTAAATGATGGACTTATTAAAGGCATGAGTATAGTGGGGACAAAATTTAAAAATAAAGAGTTACCTATAACCGAGGTTTTGATGGCTTCCAGAGCAATGCATGCTGGTTTGTATATTTTAAAACCTTTACTGTCAGAGTGTAATATTTTGCCTAGAGAAACTATAGTCGTAGGTACGGTAGCCGGGGATTTACATGACATAGGCAAGAGTTTAGTGGTTGCCTTTTTACAGGGTGCAGGTTTCCATGTAATTGATATCGGTATAGACGTTCCACCGGAGGATTTTGTTGAAGCCGTAAAGGAGTATCGCCCTAGAGTTCTTGGCTTGTCAGCGCTTTTAACAACTACACTGCCTGCAATTGGTGACACTATTCGAAAGCTTGAAGAAGAAGGCGTGCGTCAGAACATATTGATAATAGTAGGGGGAGGCCCTGTGACCAAATCGTTTGCCCGGAGTGTGGGGGCAGACCTTTACGCACCTGATGCATGTTCGGCTGTTGAAAAAATAGTTTCGGCACTAGATGGATAGCTTTTCTTACCCCCTTCTGGGGGTTGTTTGTTTTAGATAGCTAGCAGTTAAAATTAAACCAAAGCAATATTGTACCCAAGTGAAACAAGAAAGGGGCAAGGATAATCTCCTAATATTACGAATATTTAGAAGAGAGAAAAGGAGGTAAAGCAGCATGTTAGTAATAGGTGAATTACTTAACACCAGTCGCGAGCACATCGAGCCCCTGGTAATTAGCAGAGACAAGGAAAGCATTAAAAAGTTAGCTGTCTTACAAGTCAAAGCAGGTGCCAACTTGGTTGACGTCAACGCCGGTACGCTAGTAGAGGGTGAAACTGAAGCACTTACATGGTTAGTTAAAACGGTACAAGAAGCTTTAGAGGTGCCACTCTGCTTGGACAGCGCTAACCCGAAAGCTATTGAGTCAGCTCTGAAAGTTCACAAGGGAAAGGCCTTAATTAACTCAATTAGTGGTGAAAAGAAACGTTTTGAAGAGATAGTTCCGCTTGCGAAGGAATACCAAGCTTCTATAATTGCCTTATGCATGGATGGACGAAAAATACCGGATACTCCCCGGGCTAGGTTTGAAATCGGATATAAATTGGTAGAGGAGCTAGTTAAAAATGGCATCCCTACAGCTGATATTTATCTTGATCCGCTTGTCCGTCCTATTAGTACGGGTACTAAATTAGCTAATGTTGTTTTAGAGACTTTAAAACTTATCAAACAATCAATGCCTGAAGTTAAAGTGGTTTGCGGGTTAAGTAATGTTTCCTACGGTTTGCCGAGGCGGCACTTAATAAATAGAACATTTTTAGCTATGGCCTTGGAAGTTGGCCTTGATGCAGCTATTGTCGATCCCACAGATTTTGAATTAATGGCCACGATGTATGCCGCAGAAGCTTTGTTAGACCAGGATGCGTATTGTAAGCGATATATTGCTGCGCATAGAGACGGATTTTTAGGTTAGTTATTTAAATCGTTAAAAGAAAGGAAAGGAGGTGCCTGTAGTGAGTGAGGGCAGCTACGGAATCAAAGGTTTGGCTCAAGTATTTTTTGGTAGGGATAGTCAGGAATTTGAAAGCTTTGAAAAGTTAATGGAAGCGGTCATTAATCGTATTGTAGAAAATAATGCTAAAGAATAGAGAGGTGTTAAGTATGACTCAAGAATTAACTGATGCTATTGTGGCTTTGGATGAAGAAAAGGTGCGTAAAATAGCAAAAAGTTTAATTGAAGCTGGGGAAAGTCCTGAAGTAGTAATTGAAAATATTAGACTAGGGCTTCAGGTGATTGGCGATAAGTTTGATAAAGGGGAAACATTTATTGCGGAATTAATTATGGCCGGCGAAATAGTCAGCTCTACCATAGAGCAGATAAAACCGTATCTTTTAGAGAATCAATCTCAGGTTTCCAGGATTGGCAAAGCAGTTATCGGTACAGTACAAGGAGATGTACATGACATTGGCTTAAATATTGTAGCTACTTTTCTGGATTTAGCTGGGTTTGAAGTTTATAACCTAGGCATTGATGTATCTCCTGCTACTTTTGCAGAAAAAGTGCGCGAAACACGTCCCCAACTACTCGGATTGTCGGGACTCATTACTGCTTCCCAGGGAGCTATGGCTGAAACAGTTGAAGCGGTTAAAGCGGCCGGTTTAAGAGAAGGACTAAAAATCATGATCGGTGGCGCTATAGTTAACGAAGGTTGGATTGAAAAGGTAGGAGCGGATGTTTACTGCAAGGATGCTGCCCAGGCAGCTCGGGTAGCCAAACAGCTTGTTGAAAGGATGGTGAGCTGATATGCCCATGACTAGTATTGAAAGGGTTCGCGCAGCCATCAATCTTGAAAAACCTGACAGGGTACCAGTTGCACCCCTGATGGAATGGTATTTTCCCGTGCAAGCAGGTATAACAACCAAGGAATTCATGTTTGACTTTGATAAGGCTTGCGATGCCATAGTCAGGGTTTGGGAGAAGCACGGAAAGGATGTTGACTACATTGTAACGTTTCCCTATAAGTTTTTACATTATTTACCATTCCCCACATCGCACTGTGCCTTGTTCTTTAACTGGGTTATTCCGGATGGAAATGATTTACCTCAAATAAGGGAATACCCGCCCCTCATGCAGTTTGAAGACTATGACAGAATAATGGAGAAAGGCTGGGTTGAACTCCTACGAAGAATCCCTGTTGAACATGCATTGGAGCCATTACAGGAAATCGAAAAGTTGCGCCGTGTTAATATGGAATGGCAAGAAGTTAGAAAAGTTCAGCCTGTGGCTTCTTGCTATGTTATGCCACCGGCGGAACTATTATCGTATGCCCGTGGCCTGCAGAATTTTACAATGGATATGTACCGTCATAAGGAAAAGATACTTGAATTCAGTGAGTTTATGCTTCCCGGAACAATTGAATGGGCTCTGGCTGGTTGTGCTGCTGCCGGAGTTAATATAGTTTTCATTTACGGTGGACGTATGTCAGGCAGCTTTATTTCATCGAAAATGTTTGAAGAGATTTGCTGGCCTTACCTCAAGAGAATTGTAGACGCTTTGGCGGAGCATAATATTATTTCCCTTCTCCATTTTGATACGGACTGGGCCCCAATGTACCAATATTTTAAAGAACTTCCCAAAGGAAAGTGTATTCTCGAGTTAGAAAGGTCCGATATTTTTAAAGCTAAGGAAATGTTAGGAGATAGAATGTGTTTAATGGGCAATGTTGATTCAAGCATAATGCGTTACGGCAAACCTGAAGACATTAAGAAGGAATGCAAAAAGTTGATAGAAGTTTGTGGCGAGGGCGGCGGTTTCATCCTAAGTACCGGTTGTGAGGTACCTTTAGATACGCCTTTTGAAAATGTCCAAGCCATGATTGATGCTGCGAAAGAGTATGGTGTTTATTAACAATAAAATTTATTACGGGGCCTAATTACGGGCCCCTGCTTCTGCATAGGAGGAACTTCATGGATGTCTATTTAGTTGGAGGTTTTCTTGGGTCGGGTAAAACCACTGTGATACGAGAACTGTCTTTACGTCTGGCAGAAACCGAACGCCGAGTCGCAATCATTGTTAACGATTTTGGAGAAATAGGTGTTGACGGAAAATTTTTAGGTGCTACCTCCGCTAAAGTATTGGAACTTTATAGCGGTTGTATATGTTGCCAGTTAACAGGAGATTTAGTCAAGGCGCTAGATGAACTGAAGCATAATTACAATCCGGATGTTGTTATAATTGAACCATCCGGGATTGCTGATTCGTCGAGTGTTATGCAAGCACTAAATCATTATTCGGGGGATTTAGGGAAAATTATCACCATCACACTTGTGGACGCCCCCCGATTTTTAGAGCTTTGGCAAGTAATTCATCCACTGATTAGAAAACAAATAGAAACTGCAGAAGTGATTTTTATAACAAAATGTCAATTGTTGAAAGAAGCTGAACAGTTGAGCGATATTGCTAACGTTATAGCGGATATTGCTCCTACGGCCAGAGTGATACCCATTTCTTTACTTGAGGGGTATAACGTGAATGAAATGATAAGGGTGTTTATTGATGTATGATAAAGAGTTTGGTATATACGCTTGGTCAAAAAATGTGTCCTTTGGACATATGTTGAAAACGGACCAGTTGATCAAATTCGTTCAAGTTTTTTTATTGGACGTCGGAAAAAAATGTACAGAAAAAATTACTCCTTTTATCGGCCACATAAAATGCTACGTCTCCGCTCCGGATAAAAAAGGATTTTATTGCAGCCTGGTAGATCTGCAAAAAGGAATAGTAGTTCAAGGAATGACGGGTGATGTATTTAGTGAAGCGACTTTTTACGTAAATGCTTTGGTTTATGGGCTAACCGACAAACAGGTGGAACTAGCTTTAGAAAAAGCAGGCTCAAAATTTGTACAAGTTTTAGTTGACAACGCAGTGCAGAAGTATAACCCTGGCCAGGAGCGTAGGGTATAGCTACATGTTTGCTATTGCTTTGTTAATACCGCCTCTACGGTCCGGCCAAAATTAAGCGCATTAATGCCGGAAGTACCGGCATTTTAGCCAAATTGCTGCAGAAAACTATTTGTAGGAATGCCAGGCGCAACCCCTTTGCTAAGTTGCTGTAGCAGCCGGTCCAGGAAATTAAAAGCACAATAGTTAGTGGGTGGTGCAGCTACTACCCACTAAATTTTTTCCTGGGGCTGTACGTCTAATTTCGTCCCTCCCTGGGTGCATAAATCCACTGTATTTATAGATAATAATCCTATGTCCATCTTTGGCAGAGGTAGGTAGAATGCTGAAAAAACTCATTAAGCGCTGCCGGAACCTGTGGCGCCTGCGTGAAATCTTACAAGTAGTTGCAAAATACGGTTTTTCCTACGTGGTAAACCGCAAAAAACTGGTGCAAGCCTATGCCGGATCAGTTCAAGGGTGGCCCCAAGCTTCCTGTAAACCCCTGCAGGCTGCCCTAAGCAGATCTCCGCTGGTGCGCGTCAGGCTGATGTTTGAGGAACTGGGCCCCGCCTTTATCAAGCTCGGGCAGCTTTTAAGCACTAGGCCTGACTTAATTCCCAAGGATTTAGCCAAGGAACTGAGCCGCTTGCAGGATGCCGTTCCGCCTTTTGGGGCTGCCGAAGCTAGAGAGCAGGTTGAGAAAGAGCTGGGCGCCCCGCCGGAGAAAATCTTTGCCGAATTTGACTACAAGCCGCTGGCAAGTGCCTCTATAGGTCAGGTGCACCGGGCCCGCCTGGCTGATGGCACTGAGGTGGTGGTAAAAATCCAGCGGCCCGGCTTAAAAGCTGTCATCGAACGTGACCTGGCGGTTTTGGAGGATTTTAAGGGCCTGTTGAAACGTTCCCTTTTAAACAAAGTCTGCGATGTGGATGAGGTAATAACAACATTTAGCCGCCAGATTCGCAAAGAGCTGGATTTTACCGTTGAGGCTCTCTGCCAAGAGTGCTTTCGGGAAGTCTACGCTTCACACCCGGACTTGGTAGTGCCCCGGGTATACTGGCAGTACACAACCACTGAAGTTTTAACCATGGACTATATTTCCGGGGTAAAGATAGATGCGTGTGAAAACTGGTACCGGAGGAGCCCCGGTGGCAAAAGGGTGGCCAGGCTTTTTCTATCGGCGCTGGTGTTGCCATTTTTTGAGGAAGGGATTTTTCATGGAGACCCCCACCCTGGCAACGTGGTCTTTCAACCGGGGGAGAGGATTGCCCTGATTGATTTCGGCATCGTGGGCAAGCTGGATAATGACTTTCGTTTTCAGATTGCCCAGCTGATGCTGGCCGTGGAGGAGCGGGATGCGGCCAAAGTGGCTGAACTGACAGTCAAACTGGGCATTGCAACCCGTCCTATCGACAGCGCCAAACTATACGAAGATGTTTCCGATATGCTCGACAAGACTTACCGTTTGAATAACGGCTCAATAAATTTAGGGCATTTGATCAATGGGATGATTGATATTTCCCTGGAACACGGGGTCAAAATGCCGGGCTCCTTTTTTACCCTGGGCAAGGCCATTGTCACCGGTGAAGGCCTGGCAAAACGCCTTGACCCGGAGATCAATGTGGTGGAAGTGGTCAAGCCCCTGGCCCTGGAGTACTTAAAGGGCAAGCTTGAACCGGACTTCAGGCCCGAAAATGTTTTCCGGCGCACTACGGAGATGCTGCAAACAGTATCTGCTCTGCCCAAAGATTTGGCGAAAATTGCCGGCAATTTGGCTAAAGGAGAGCTGAGCATTGTTTTTGTCCACCGGGGGCTGGAAAACTTGTACAGCATGCTGGATATAGTGTCTACCAGGCTGGCTGTAAGTTTAGTGGTAGGAGCCGGGATTGCGGGTTCCGCCATACTGTTGGCTCTGGAAGTGGGCCCCAAAATCAATGGCTACTCCTCCTTGGGGATGGCAGGCTTCAGCATATCCTCCCTGCTTGGTTTGTGGATGGTCTGGGGTATGCTGCGCCATGGCCGGCTGAAATAAATTTGACCGCCAAAGACCCGCATCGCACCTTCCACGTGGTGAGTCAGGGGACGGTTCTCGGTGAGTCAGGGGACGGTTCTCTGACTCATTTTGAAACAGCTTTAATTGTGTGATCAAGGCTTTTTTTTTCATGCTGGGGTCAAGCCTTGGGCTTCCGTATGTTGGTCAAAATAGAAAAACCCCTTCACAGGGGTTAATAACAAAATCATTTACTGTTTATCTAAATGGCCGGTTGCGTTGTGCCCAGCTAAAAAAATTAATGGGTTTTCCAATCGGTATTCCTCGGAATTCGCCAAGTGTAAGCATATGTCGAATATCTGCTGATATTATGTATTCGGCGTTGCCTTCAATAGCAGCAAACAAAAAAGGATCGTCATCCCGATCTAGTGAAACAGGTGGCCAATTCTGAGGCATTTCACTGACTTTATCAGATGGATCTAAAATTAAGTCTAATAAAGCAACTACTTCTCTGTAATCAATACCGAGCCGGGAATACTTAGGATGTAAACGTTCTATAATTTCTCTGGCCTCTTCATAAATAAAATCATTCCATATAACAGACAAGTTACCAGTTAGAATAAAATTCAAAAGGTGGGTACGCCTATAAAGAGAAGGAACTAAAACATTAGTATCAATTATTACTGGAACTACGATTTGACTTGACATCTTGATAAGCGGCTTGAACGTCTTTTTTGATTTGAGGGTAAGTTAAATTAGCACTAACGGTCTTTGCGCTAATACTATCAGAGAGCATTTTCGCTTGATGCAATCTATCTTCTCTTGAAATTTTTTTTGTTAAACCTAGCATATTGAACACCTTATTTTTTCTTATATTATATTTAAATTTATTCTTCTTATTCATATTATACCACCCCAAGATAGCATCAATCAATATGCTATATATTATTAACATAAAAAGGGGAAATAGACCGTTGCTGCTGTGTTTTTCGTAACTCGGGTTGTTGGTAATTTCGCTTTCATGCTGTACTATGGCAGGTTGAAATAAATTCACGATAATTTCTTGACTACAATTTGTCCACTGTGCTACTATATGAAAAATAGCAGTTAGCCACCGACCGTTAGCTGTTAGTTCGGTGTCTGGCATGCCGGATAAGTAAATAATAAGCTGATGGCTGACAGCTGATAGCTGTTGGCTTAAAATGCGTTGATTGGGAAAAGTAGTTTTTTGTGTTTCTTCAAAGAGAGCCCGGGTAAGGTGAGAGCCGGGTAAGAGGCCATAAAATGAAGTTCTCCCAGGAGCAGCAGCGTGAATTAGTCCAAGGACTATACTAGCGTGTGCCGGGACTCCCCCGTTAAAAGGAGAGGGTATCGGACTTAGTTCCTGTACCTGGAATTAAAGCGGGCCTATTATAGTAGGCCAAATAGGGTGGTACCGCGAGAGCTTATAAACTCCTCGTCCCTAGCCAGGGATAGAGGGGTTTTTTATTTAGCTTTCAGCCACCAGCTAGCAGCTATCAGTCTTTTGTATTTCTTTTTGGAAAAGACATGAAAGAGAATCTTGCAGGTTTGGGGGCTGAAGGCTGAAAGCTGACAGCTGAAGGCCAGGGATTCACTGAAAGCCGTTAAGGAAATAAATAATATCATTAAAATAACCAGGAGGTAAGTGATCATGATCGTTGTTATGCGTCCGGGGGCCACACAGGAGCAAATCGATGCGGTGGAAGCAAGGTTAATTGAATTCGGTTTTAAAACTCATCCCATTTATGGTGAAGAAAAGACAGTAATCGGGGCAATCGGGGACAAAAAAGTGCTTAGCTCCGAGAGTTTAATTACTTTACCAGGGGTTGAAAAAATCGTTCCCATCATGAAGCCCTATAAACTGGTGGGGCGAGAACTGAAACAGTCTAAGACCATAGTGCGTGTAGGCCAGGTGGAGATAGGCGGCGATGAAGTAGTGGTGATGGCAGGCCCTTGCGCTGTGGAAAGCGAGGAACAACTGTTGACCGCAGCGCTGCAGGTTAAATCTGCCGGAGCCAAAATTTTGCGGGGCGGGGCTTTTAAGCCTCGTACTTCTCCCTATGCTTTCCAGGGATTGGAGGAAGAAGGACTTAAAATGCTTGCCAAAGCCAGGGAGGCCACCGGACTGCCCATCGTCACCGAAGCAGTGGACCCCAGGGACGTGGAACTGGTGGCAGAATATGCGGATGTTATTCAAATCGGAGCCCGCAATATGCAAAATTTCCGTTTGCTACAGGAAGCGGGCATGGCAGGCAAACCCATACTTTTGAAAAGAGGTTTATCTTCCACGGTGGAAGAATGGCTGATGGCTGCCGAATATATTATTGATAAAGGCAATGATCAGATTATCCTGTGTGAGCGGGGGATTCGCACCTATGAGACCGGTACCCGGAACACCCTTGATTTGAGCGCTGTGCCGCTGGTCCAGGAGAATTCCCATCTCCCGGTGATAGTTGATCCCAGCCACAGCACAGGCAGCTGGAAGCTGGTAGCCCCCATGTCCCGGGCTGCTGTTGCTGCCGGAGCTGACGGACTGCTCATTGAAGTGCATCCTGACCCCAGCCGTGCCCTGTGCGATGGCCCTCAATCACTGACGCCCGATAACTTTGCAGGCTTAATGCAAAGCCTGCGGAGTGTTGCCGCAGCCGTAGGCAAGAAAATTAGCCATTAGCCTTCAGCCGCCAACTTTTAGCCATCAGCTTTTAGCCGTCAGCAATTTAGCAAGCACCTGTGAGCTTTTAGCTAAAAAATTTAAGTTCCGTAGCTTCAGATAATACTTTTGCTACAAAATTTAAGTTCCGTAGCTTCAGATAATACTTTTGCTACAAAATGGTAATAATGCCTCTGGTTGACAGAATGGTTTGCGCTTTTTTTAACTGTCATTTCATACTATAATTAACTATGGATTAGAAATAACAGCTCAAAAGGAATTCTGTAAAAGCTGACGGCTGGTGGCTGATAGCTGACAGCTTTTTTTTTAAAAATTTCCCATAATCCCTGCAAGTTTTGCAGCAGGACCATAGTATTACATTGTAGAGAGCACGAAGGATGTGAGTTGGTTGGATGCACTGGCTGATGAAGTCTTAGTTCAGCTCTGCCTGAGCGGTGACCGTGCAGCTTTTGCGGAAATTGTACGCAGGTACCAAAAACAAATCTTCAGCCTGACTTACCGGTTGACTAACCACGTCGAAGATGCGCAGGATTTGGCCCAGGAAGTCTTCTTAAAGTTGTATCAGGTCTTGGACAAGTATGATGGCAACAGGCCTTTTTTTCCCTGGATGTATAAGGTGGCCAGCAACGTCTGCTATACGGCGCTGCGCAAAAAACCGCAGCAGGACGTGCCTTTGGAAAAAGTGATTGAATTTGCACCGTTGGTCCCTAAAAAAGAGTCACAGCCCGAGGACTATGCCGAGGTCAAGGAAACCCAGAGGCTGGTTCAGCAGGCAATCGCGGAGCTGCCGGAAAACTACCGGGTGCCATTGGTGTTAAGGTATTTGGAAGATTTGAGCTACCAGCAGATTGCGGAAGTCATGGACTTGCCGGTTACTACCATTGAAACCAGGTTGTTCAGGGGTAAATCCCTGTTGCAAAAGAGATTGAGTCTGGTATTGGAAAGGGGGGGGAAACATGAGATGTCTGGAAGCTAAACAAGCAATTTATACTTATTTGGACGGTCAGCTCTCCAATCAAGTAGAGCGATCCTTTTTTGCCCACCTTTCTAACTGCCCGGCCTGTCAGCATGAGTTAAATTTAGCCAGGCAAACCAATCGCCTTTTGGAAACTTTTTGCACTCCGGTTGAGCCTCCGCCGGGTTTTGCAGACCGGGTAATGAGCAAAATAGCAGCATTTGAGTCTGAACAACAAGGCCAAGAGCAGGACAAACCGCTTAGCGTCATTCAGCTGAAGAGAAAGGAAGCCGCCTCAAAACATTGGCTCCATTCCATCGTAAATGCCGGGGCAAGATTGTCCAGGGTCGCTTCTTACTTTGTCCTGGTTGCAGTGGCAGGTTTAATGCTGCTCTATTACAGCATACCAACCTTGCCCAAAATCAACCCGGGCACGGGAAATAACGGGTCCAAGCTTTTGAATATCGTAGAGCGTATCAACCCTCAGGATCCCGGACCGACTATACCTGTTAATCAGCCCGGAAAGGCGGCGGAACCGGGTACAACAGGACAGGATCACCGGGAGACAGAGACTGCTGACCCGGGTGCAAATCAACCCCAGCCCGAAGATAACGATCCGCTGAAGCAGCAAACTTCTAAGGATAGTGACGGCAAACCGGAAAAAACTTCTGACGGTGAGCAGTCAAAGGGACAAAGCGGCCAAGTAAAAAATGATCAGGATCAGCAGGGGACAATACCGCAGGAGGAAAAAGTAATTCCGCCCCGCCTGGAAGGTCCCATCATGGCTGCCACTGTTAAGGGCAACTTATCTGTCCGGGAACTCAGGCGTGTTCCCGTGGCAGTAGATAAGGGCTTCAGCAATGTGAATCCCGAATGGGGTTCCGGAGGTAAGGACGTGGTTTACCTTTCGACCAAAGATGCCGACGCCGGTAACTACAGCATTTGGTCCAAAGAACTGCCTGACGGCGCTGCCCAATTAATTGCCCGCAACGCCGTGGAGAGCGCTAAACCGGCTGGGCCTGCGGCTAAGTCTCCCGATGGAAAGCGTACTTTGGCGCTGGTCGAAGGGCAGGTTGTGGTTACCAACCTTGAAAGCAGTGAAACTGTGGCCTTGACCCAAAAGCTTACAGCTGAAAAAGTTACGTTTGCTTGGTCGCCTGACGGCAAAACAGTCGCCATCAGCATCAAGAGCAAAAATAAAGGAGAGCACGGCCTGTGGCTGGCTCTCGCCGACGGTTCTGAAATTACGCGCCGCAGCGAAATTGGCGGTGGCAATGTCCTAAGCTGGTCGCCGGATGGCAAAAAAGTGGCCTTCACTGATGCCCAAAACACCATCTATGTCTTGCTGCGCGACCAAGGACAAACTTGGCAGGTAGTGCCGAGAGGCGACAGCCTGGGTGCTATGACCATCGCCTGGTCTGCCGACTCCAAGAAGATACTTTTTGACTGGGCGGAACCGGACAGCAGCCTGCGAGGGATCTACTTGGCAACCATGCCTGAATAAACAAGTGTATCAATAACCCTCCGCGATACCAGCGGAGGGTTATTTAGATCGGCATTACTACAACACACAAAAACTCTCCGGGTAGGCGAAAGCGAGAAGAATCTGCCGAATAAAGAGAGATTCATGCCGAGGAGGTAAGAGGGCGATGATTAAAAAGGAAGTAATGATCAAAATCTCGGCTTCCCACACCGACGAATATGGGGAGACAGAACGAATTGAACTGATTACCCCCGGGCAATTCTACAAAAAAGATGATTTCTACTATATAATTTACTCAGAAACCGAACTCTCCGGCATGGAAGGAACTACGACCACCATCAAGGCCGGTCCGAAAAAAGTGATTTTGAACAGGATGGGCAGCTCCGAGCAAAAACAGGTTTTCGAGAAAGGGGTTTTGAACAGCAGCCTTTTTGTAACCCCTTACGGCACAATGCAAGTTGGTGTCATTCCTTCCAGGGTGGAGGTTGACTTGACAGATAATGGTGGAAGTATTAACCTAGAGTATGAGTTGCAGATAGCAGACGAAAAGGCGAGCTATAATGAACTGCAGATAACTGTGGAGCAGAAATGACTATTAGCCTTCAGCTAGCCGCTATCAGCAATCAGCTTTGATTCAAGCTCAGGTTTGGAGTTACCAGATGCAGGGCTAGTCCGGAAATAATTACATAATAAGATTCTAATAAGGAATACAGCAATAGCTAACAGCTGAAGGCTGATGGCTATTGGCTGTAAGCCAATAAAGAGTGAGGTCGACTGTTGTGGATATTGTGCAGAGCATAGAAAATCGAATCAAAGAGGCATTGGCCCAAGCCGCCGAGGCTGCCAAAGAGGCGGGTGAACTTTCCTTTGGTGCCCTGCCTGATTTTGTGCTGGAAGTGCCCCGGGAAAAAAACCACGGCGATTTTGCCACCAACCTGGCCATGCTTTTGACCAGGGAGGCCAAAAAAGCCCCGCGGCAAATCGCGGATAGCATCGTCAAATATTTTAATAAACAAGGCACCTGGGTCAAAGACATCGCAATAGCCGGTCCCGGTTTTATCAACTTCAGGCTTGACAGCAGGTGGCTCTACAAGGTTATACCTCAGGTCCTGGAAGAGGGACAAGCCTACGGCACGTCCAACGTGGGCCAGGGCAAAAAAGTACAGGTGGAGTTTGTCAGCGCCAACCCCACAGGTCTTTTACATATGGGCAACGCCCGGGGTGCCGCTTTGGGAGACACCATTGCCAGCTTGCTTTCGGCAGCAGGGTTCGACGTAACCCGGGAATACTACATCAATGATGCCGGCAACCAGATCGAAAACTTCGGCTTATCACTGGAAGCCAGGTATTTGCAGGCCTTGGGGCAGGATGTCCCTTTCCCCGAAGAGGGTTACCACGGGGAAGATCTGATTGCTACCGTGCAGGGGTTTATTAAAGAGCACGGAGAAAAGTATCTGGAAAGCGACCCCCAGGAACGCCGGGGGGTGCTGGTTCAGTATGCCCTTCATGAAAAGCTGAGTCACATTAGAAATGTGCTGGCGGAGTTCGGAGTTAATTACGATGTCTGGTTCAGTGAAAAAAGCCTGCATGATTCCGGCGCTGTGGCCAGGGTCATCGAGGAACTGCGGAGCAAAGGGTATATCTACGAAAAAGACGGGGCCCTGTGGTTTAAAACTACTGAGTTCGGCGATGAAAAAGATGAAGTGGTGGTCAGGGCCAACGGCGTACCCACCTATTTTGCCGCCGATATCGCCTATCATTTAAATAAATTTGAACGGGGTTTTGAGTGGGTGATCAACCTGTGGGGAGCAGATCATCATGGTCACGTGGCCCGGATGAAGGGGGCGGTCAAGGCCCTGGGTTATAACCCTGACCGGCTGGATGTAGTGCTCATGCAGCTTGTGCGGCTGTTTTCAGGCGGCGAGCTGGTGCGCATGTCCAAGCGGACCGGACAGTACGTTACCTTGAGCGAGCTCATGGAAGAGGTAGGCCGGGATGCGGCCCGGTATTTCTTTGTAATGCGCAGCGCCGACAGCCACTTGGATTTTGACCTGGATCTGGCCAAATCCCAATCTGCGGAAAACCCGGTATTTTATGTGCAGTATGCCCATGCCAGGATCTGCAGTATTTTGCGTCAGGCCAAAGAGGCCGGTGTGACGGTTCCGGCTTTGGGAGAAGCAAATCCGGAGTTGCTGCAGGACCCAAGCGAATTGGAACTGCTGCGCAAAATCGCCGATTTTCCCGGTTTGATAGCCGGTGCGGCTGTGGCTTTGGAACCCCATCGCCTGACCAGGTACGCCCATGAACTGGCCGGTTTGTTCCACAGCTTCTATACCAATTGCCGGGTATTAAACATTGAACCGGAGCTTTCGGCAGCAAGGCTCCAGCTGGTTGAAGCGACCCGGATTACATTAAACAATTTGCTCAATTTAATCGGTGTTTCAGCCCCCGAAAGGATGTAAACCCGCCTTATTGACACATACTAGGATAAGGGATAGAATAGTGGAGGTATTTTCGGGGACAGGAGGTTAACCATGGCAAAATTTATTTTTGTGACCGGCGGGGTAACGTCATCCTTAGGCAAAGGGATTACTGCCGCCTCGCTGGGCCGGCTGCTAAAAAGCCGCGGTTTGAAAATTGCTATTCAAAAATTTGATCCATATATCAACGTCGACCCCGGCACCATGAGCCCCTACCAGCACGGCGAGGTTTTTGTGACCGATGACGGGGCGGAAACCGACTTGGACCTGGGTCATTACGAACGGTTTATCGACATCAGCCTGTCCAAAAACAGCAATGTAACCACCGGCAAGATCTACTGGTCGGTAATCAGCAAGGAGCGCCGGGGCGATTACCTGGGGGGGACCGTCCAGGTTATTCCCCATATCACTAACGAAATCAAAGAGCGCATTTACAGGGTGGTCCGGGAATCAAACCCTGATGTGGTTATTACAGAAATTGGAGGTACTGTTGGCGATATTGAGTCGCTGCCTTTTCTCGAAGCCATTCGTCAGCTCAAAAGCGATGTGGGACGGGATAATGTGATGTATATCCATGTTACCCTTGTGCCCTATCTGTCCGCTGCCGGAGAAGCTAAAACAAAGCCCACGCAGCACAGCGTGAAAGAGCTGCGGGGCTTGGGAATCCAACCTGATGTTATTGTCTGCCGTTCCTCCCAACCTTTATCCAAGGAGATGGAAGAGAAGATTGCCCTCTTTTGCGACATTGACAAAGAGGCTGTAATTCAGGCTATAGATGCCGGTTCAATTTACGAAGTTCCTTTAATGTTGGAAAAAGAAGGCTTAGATGACATTGTCATTGAAAGGCTTAACCTCAAATGCGGTCCTGCCAAGCTGGATGACTGGAGAGAAATGGTGGAGCGGATCAAGAACCCCACTAAGCAGGTCAAAATAGCTCTGGTGGGAAAATATGTGGAGCTGCAGGACGCTTACCTCAGTGTGGCTGAGGCTCTGCGCCATGCGGGGATTTTTCATGATGCCAAAATAGAAATTTCCTGGATTCACGCTGCCGATCTGGATACGGGAAAGCCCGAGGACTTCCTGGCAGGTGCTGACGGCATTTTAGTACCCGGCGGATTTGGCGACCGGGGAGTGGAAGGCAAGATTAAAGCTATTCGCTATGCCAGGGAGAACAAAATACCTTACCTTGGCATTTGCCTGGGAATGCAGTTAGCCGTGGTGGAATTTGCCCGCCATGTCTGCGGTTTTCCTGGTGCTAACAGCTCCGAATTTGACCCCGATACTCCTTATCCGGTTATTGACCTGCTGCCGGAGCAAAAGGAGATTGAGGATAAAGGCGGGACTATGCGGCTGGGAATTTACCCCTGCAAGGTGGCATCTTCCTCTTTAACATACAAAGCCTACGAGGACGAGATTATTTACGAGCGCCACAGGCATCGGTATGAATTTAACAATGCTTACCGTCCGGAGCTCTTAGCCAGAGGTTTGGTCGTGAGCGGCACATCACCCGATGACCGTCTGGTGGAAGTCATTGAGTTGGCTGACCACCCTTGGTTTGTGGCTTCTCAGTTCCATCCTGAATTTAAGTCAAGACCCAACAGGCCCCATCCGTTGTTCAGGGATTTTGTGGGCGCAGCCCTGAACAACAAGCTATAAAAGACTTTGGTAACGCCAAAGTCTTTTTAACTATAGGTCATCAGCCACCAGCCGGCAGCCGTTAGCTTTTAATCACGTATATTTATTGAGTGTAATAATCCTAAATACTATATAATCTAAAGAGGAATACTAAGACATTGCCATTAGCTGATGGCTGAAGGCTAACGGCTGATAGCTTGCACAGGAGGTAAGAGAATGAGTTGGACCGCGCGTCTAATCGGAGAAGATGAACGGAATAGATTCAACGAATTTGTGGCCTGGGCCCCGAAAGGCCATATTTTGCAATCCTATGAGTGGGGGGAAATCAAAGGGTTGACCGGCTGGGAACCCCTGCGCTTAGTAGTTGAAGACGGGGAGAAAATTGTAGCAGCGCTGTCCATTCTGAAGCGGCGCATCCCCGGTATTAACAGGACCATTTTTTATGCCCCCCGGGGGCCGGTGGCAGACCCTACCAACTACGAATTGATGGATTTCCTGTGGGGGGAAACCCAGAAGCTTGCAAAAGAGCACGGCGCCATCATGTTGAAAATAGATCCGGATATTCCGGTGCAAAATGAGGAATTTCTCCGGTATTTTAAAAGGGCGGGCTTTAGACCGGCCAAAGCGGGAGAGGGATTTGAAGGGACCCAGCCCCGATTTGTTTTCCGGCTGGATATTACCCCTTCGCTGGATGAACTTTTTGCCAACCTGCACCAGAAAACCCGTTACAACATCCGCCTGGCCCAGAAAAAAGGCGTAACCATCAGGGTGGCGACAAATAAAGATGATTTAAAGGTGTTCTACCAGGTGCTGATTGAAACGGCGGAACGGGACAAGTTCCTAATCCGATCCTATGACTACTTTTCTACCATTTGGGACCACCTGGTGGAAAACGGGTTGGCCAGGATTTTTTTGGCCGAATATGAAGGAAAAGTCATCGCCGGGACGTTGGCGCTGATTTTCGGTGATAAAGTCTGGTACCTCTATGGAGCTTCCAGCAACAAGTACCGCAACGTGATGCCCAATTACCTGCTCCAGTGGACCATGATTACCTGGGCCAAGGAAAATAACTGCACCTTGTATGATTTCCGCGGGGTGCCGGGCCATTTGAGCGAGGACAACCCTTTGTACGGCCTATACCGCTTTAAAAAGGGTTTTAACGGAGAATACACCGAATTTATCGGCGAGTATGACCTGGTTTTCGACCCGCTCATGTATGGCTTGTGGAATTTTGCAGAGCCCATTTATTATAAAGGGATCAGGACACTCATCGATATTAAGAAGAAACTCCGTAGATAAGAAGAGGTGAAAATATGTCCTGGCGTGACATTGTCGGCAACCGCTGGGTTGAAATAGATACCGATGCCATCAGGCATAATTTTGCTCGGGTGAAAGAACTGGTGGGCCCCGATGTACATATCCTGGCAGTGGTTAAAGCTGATGCTTACGGCTTGGGGGCTGTTGAAACGGCCAGAGTCCTGGCCGAGGCGGGCGCTTCCATGCTGGGCGTAACAACTGTGGATGAAGGGGTGGAATTACGGGAATTCGGCATTGAGCTGCCTATTCTGGTGATGAGTCCCTTCCTGCCCGGCGAGGCCGGCTTGATTATAAAATACAATTTGACTCCCGCCGTCAGCAGCCTGGGGCAGGTAGAAGCTCTGGCCGGTTTGGTTCAAGGCAAGGGGAGGGTTCCTGTCCACCTGAAAATAGAAACGGGCATGGGCAGGACCGGTATTCTGCCCGAGGAGGCAGGGCCTTTTCTGGAAAAGGCGGCGTCTTACCCCGAAATTTACCTTGAAGGTATTTTCACCCATTTTGCCCGGGCCTGCCAAGGCGATTCCTTTACCAAGGAACAGTTTGCCAGATTTGGGCGCGTGCTGCAAAAAGCTGCCGAACTGGGGCTGGAGATCCCTTTCCGGCACGTCTGCAACAGCGCAGCTACCTTGGATTTGCCTGAGATGCACTTGAACATGGTCAGGGTGGGCACGGTGCTTTACGGACAACATCCGGCGCTGGCCAAAAACAGGCTTGACTTAAAAGATCCCTGGCAGATAAAAGCCAGGGTTATCCACCTGAAAGAAATTGCAGCGGGGACAAGCGTCGGTTACGGCCGGGACTACGTTGCCGAAAGATTAACTACCATTGCTGTAATACCTTTGGGGTGGGCCGATGGGTTGACGGTGATGCCTGCCATCAGACCAAAAGGTTTGCCGGACCTGTTCAAAATGATGGCCAAATTGATTTTGGAGTATCTGGGCAGGTCCGGGACTGTGAACGTAACAATTAATGGTAAAATGTATCCCCTGGTGGGCCGTCTGGGAATGCAGCTTTCCATGGTGCAAGCGGACGAAAAGGTAAAAATCGGGGATGAAGTTCAAGTGAATATCAGGCGTTTATCAACCAATCCCCGTTTGCCCAGGGTCTATTTTAAAGCAGGCCGGCCATATCTCGCCAGGATGACCAGCGGGGAGTGGGAGCTTTCCGCTCCGGGGCAAACCGGTTAAGAATTTTGAATTAAGAATTTTGAATTAAGAATTACAAGCCTCAAAACTCAAAATTCAAAACCCAAAATTCAAAATTAAAAATAATTCAAAATCAAAATTTATTAACAGGCGGGGTGAGGGAGTACCATGAGCAAGAAAACGGTAGTTGGCGGTTTAATTTTGTTGGTGTTTTTGGGAATCTTGGCTGCGGCCCTTGTCTACAGGCCAAAGGCTAATGGGGTGTCCCAGGGCGGGGGCGGCAAGATTGCGGTGATTTTTATCGAAGGTGAAATAACCGGTGACTCCGGAGGGGATATTTTCGGAGGCGGGGCAGGTTCCTTTGCCATTATGGAACAGCTGAAACAAGCGCGGGAAGACGATAGTGTGCAGGCGGTGCTCCTTCGCCTTAACACGCCTGGTGGCAGTTCTCCGGCAGCCCAGGAGATAGGGATGGAAGTGGAAAAGCTGAAGCAGGCAGGTAAAATAGTAGTAGCTTCTATGGGTGACATGGCCGCATCCGGGGGCTACTGGATTGCTGCCTTGGCTGATAAAATCGTAGCCAACCCTGCCACCATGACCGGCAGCATCGGCGTAATCATGGAGTTGCAAAACCTGGAGGAATTATACCGGAAAATCGGCATAGATATAAGAGTGGTCAAAAGCGGCCCTCACAAAGACATGGGCTCCAGTGCCAGGGAGTTGACCCCGGAGGAGCGCCAGATACTCCAAGCAATGGTTGATGATATCTATAACCAGTTTGTGGAGGTTGTGGCCAAAGGGCGCAAATTATCGGTAGAGCGGGTAAAAGAATTGGCAGACGGCAGGGTTTACACGGGTGCCCAGGCCAAAGAACTGGGGTTGGTGGATGAACTGGGCAACTATTACGATGCCATCAAAATAACAGCCCAAATGGCAGGTATCAAAGGGGAGCCCCAAATAGTCAGGTACGATGCCCGGTCCCCTTGGGAACTGTTCCTTGGCGGCCTCGGCTCAAAGCTTGAATTATTTAACTATGCCAGTGACAAGGCGCTAACTGTTCGTTAAGCAGCTATCAGCTATTCTTAAATAATTGTATCGTCTATGTCCTGTCGCTCCTGCTGTCTGAATCAAGAGCACCAACTGCTCGCCTCGGACTTTCAGCGGCACGCGCTGACGCGGCGTCCTACCGCTCCAGCGCTCTCGCAGCGTCCATGCTGCTCGTCCGCTTTCAGTCCTTTGCCATCGCAGGGTGCTCTAATGATTCAGACAAAGGTCGCTTCTACGGACATAAACGTTTACATCATTTTCATAGAACTGCTGGTGCTGAAAAAGCATAAATGTCTGTCGATAATGCATAACTGTGTAATGGCTAACAGCTGATAGCTGATCGCTGTTGGCTGATAGCTAATAGGAGGTGTATCATGGAAAACGGGTCTTTTAAAGAAGAACAATGTATGGAGGAAGCAGTAAATGAACAACCGAAAGCGCTTTCCTTCCTGGAGCTGGTTTACGGAGTCTTCTTTACGCCGGTGAAAACACTGCGCTATGTATGCGCCCAGCGCAAAGTGGCCTGGGGCCTTGTGCTTTTTCTTGGGACCTACCTTTTTGACAGTTTAATGAACTTTGCCGTGGGGCGAGCCTACTTGCCCAATTTAGGCATAAGCCCCCAAGAGGCCCAGATACTCAATGGACTTTTGAGCATGGGCTGGCTCTTTGGCTTACCTCTCATCTTCGCTTTCTGGTTTGGTTTAATCAGCATTTATCATGCTTTGGCCGGTTTATTCGGAAGTCAGGGGTCCGTGCAAGGCATATTGGCGGGTTTTGGTTTTAGCTCGCTGCCGGTGCTGGTTAGCTCGGTTTTAAGCTTTCTGGGCAATGCTCTGAAATCCAGCGGCGTACCGCTCAACCTGCTGGGTTTTGCAATTTTCGTCTGGATAGCGGTCTTGCAAATAATTGCCCTTAAGGAAAATTATGGGATAAGCTACGGCAAGGCGGCGGCGGTTTATATCATTCCTTTGGCGTTTCTGCTGATTTCGCTGTTTAGCATCTTTATTTTGTTTTTTTCTATCCTAGTACCTTTGGTACAAAGTTATTTGCCCAATTTTTGAGAAATTTTGTCTGAAAATTAATCATAAAAATTGATTTGAAAAGTATAGTAAATAGCAGGAATTTTTAGCAAGTAAAGCGAAAAACTAGTTTTGGCTATTCGGAATGTCCCGGCCTTGGCTTAAGGTTCCCTTAACGCCTGGCAATTGGTCCCCGGAAGAAAAAGCCGGAGGGAATAGTTTCATTAGGAGAAAATGGGCTATGAAGGATAATGTAAAGATTTTAATTGTTGATGACCAGGCTGGAGTTCGCCGCCTGATCGCGGAAACCTTAAAAGAGGATAATTATGAGGTCCATCTTGCTGCCAGCGGTTTAGAAGCACTGGCGGCAATGCAAAAAATGGAACCTGCAATAGTTCTCTTGGACATGAAAATGCCAGGTATGAGCGGACTTGAAGTTATTCAAGAAATGAAAAGGTTAAATCTCAAATCAACAATAGTCTTAATGACTGCTTACGGTGAACTGGATATGGTTAACCAGGCTAAGAAACTGGGCGTGGTAAATTTTCTTCCTAAACCTTTTGATATCAATGAGATGCGCATGATGGTGGCCGGGCTCATGTCTGCGAAAGAAATTGAAAGCGCATGCCTAAAAATCCCTGGGTAGGAGGGATTTTTTTTTGCAGGATTTTCGCAAGAAGCGACGAATAAGTGATTGGAAGAAGGGGGTGTTAACATGTGTATTCCAACAACGAGCGTAGTAGCCATACGCTGTCCAATTTGCGGACAGTTGGAATTTCACGCCCTGTCGCTGTTTGAATTCGCGGGGTCTAGTTCTTGCAAGATCCAGTGTACTTGTGGCAGACCGTTGCTTAGTATAGGCACCAAGGACAGAAAAAAATTTTGGCTTCATGTTGATTGCGCAATGTGTGAAACAAAACATCTGTTTTACTTTACCCGCAAGCAGATCTGGTCCGATGAAGTCTTGGAAATTGATTGTGAGGATACCGGGCTGGAAATTGGTTATATCGGCCCTAAAAATAAAGTGCGGCAATGCGTGCAAAAACAGGACCGTTCCTTGGCGGAAATGGCGGAAGAACTGGGGTTTGCAGATTATTTTGACAGCCCGGATATAATGTATGATGTCTTAGACAGGCTGTACCAAATAGCTGAGAACGGCAATTTAAACTGCAACTGTGGCAATCAGAACATTGAAATTGAGATTTTCCCCGACCACCTGGAGCTGAGGTGTGACTACTGCCGCTCCAGCGCCCGGATTATGGCTCGAACAGAGGAAGATCTGGAGTACATCATGAATTCCACTGCTATCCAACTTGCTGAATCCGGTTTTGATTTTACCCGGTTGAATAAGACCCGCCGCCGCAAAAAATCTAAGAATAGCAACATGAGCAATAAAAAATAGTAGTATGCAAGCAGTTGTTAGTTGTTAGTTTTTAGTTAAGGATCTACATGTCCCAGGGGCTGTCAAAAACGCTTTTCAACAGTGACCAGGGGCATATTTTATTGTTTACTCTGCATACTAAATTAAATATAATACTGTAATCACATATAACATTGCACACACGTCCTAAAATTTAAGGCTCCGGCAAAAAATAACCAACAATTGACAACTGCCATTAAGGAATACGGAGGGGATATGGATGCCTTTAGTACCGGTGAAAGAATTGCTTGAAAAAGCGGAGGCCGGCGGTTATGCGGTAGGTGCTTTTAACTGCAACAATATGGAGATTATCCAGGCTATTGTGGATGCGGCAGAAGCGGAAAAAGCCCCTGTAATTGTTCAGGCCAGCCAGGGTGCGATTAAGTATGCGGGGTTGGAGTACATTACCGCCTTGACCAGAGTTGCGGCTGAACATGCTTCAGTGCCTGTAGCGCTCCACCTGGACCACGGGACCAGCTTTGAACAGGTAATGCAGTGTATACGGTACGGTTTTACTTCGGTAATGATTGATGGTTCCAAGCTGTCGCTGGAGGAGAACATCGCTTTAACCAACAAGGTGCTGGATGTAGCCCGGGCGGTAGGAGTATCGGTGGAAGCTGAACTGGGCAAAATCGGCGGGACTGAAGATGATATCACGGTAGATGAATGGGAAGCAAATATGACCGATCCCGGGGAAGCAAAAACATTTGTGGAAGCTACCGGTGTTGATTCTTTGGCGGTTGCTATCGGAACTGCCCACGGTCAGTACAAGGGGACGCCCAAGCTGGACTTTGAACGTTTGCGGAAGATCAAGGAACTGGTTAAGGTTCCCATTGTGCTCCATGGTTCATCCGGGGTGCCCGATGATGCTATTCGCCGTGCCATAGAGCTAGGCGTCAGAAAGGTGAACATCGACACCAACTTAAGGGAAGCATTTGTAGCCGGGGTCAAAGAAATAATTACCGCCAACCCCAAAGAAATTGATCCGCGTAAAATCCTGGGGCCCGCCAAAAAAGCCATGAGCGCAGTAATTCGTGAAAAAATCAGGCTTTTCGGCAGTGCGGGTAAAGCGTGACAGCGATTAGCCATCAGCTATCAGCTGTCAGCTTAAATAGAGAAAAATTTAATGTATAAGAGGGCTTAAACTGTAGCATGTTAAAACTGCTACATTTTTTTTTGCGCTTAAGTTAAAGAAAGCAAATGTTGAAAAGGGCCATAATGTATTGTTTTATAGCTGACGGCTGAAGGCTGATAGCTGAGAGCTATTGGGTCGGGAGGTGACAAAAATAGAAGTCCGTTGCTATGTTGACAGCTGCACTTTTTGGAAAGGGAATATTTGTACTGCCGGTGCTATCGAGGTAGCCAGCGAGGATGCGGAAAAAACTCCGCACCGTTCGGACCACACTATGTGCAACACCTTCAAGGAGCGTAAACCCGAGATGTAGTTTCGGCGGGCTAGCGCCGCCGACTTAAAAAAATCCATGCAGGGAGGTAAATTAAGTGAACAGAATCAAGTGCACCGTCGAGGAATGCGTATATCAGAGCAATTCGGAGTGTCATGCCGATGCTATTGAAGTCCGCTCCAGCGGCGACATGGTGGTGGATACTTCCGACGGAACAGCCTGTGAAACCTTCAGAAAAAGGTAACTGTTGCAGGTGAACTAAAGTCAGAATCCCAATCGGGATCCGACTTAGGCTTGTAAACAAACTATTATCAGCCAGCGTGTATTATGGAGCGGGACTGGTTTCCCCAGCCGTCGGCAGCTATGCTGCCGGTAACGGCGTAGGAGCTTGTCCAGAGCGAAATAATACATGCTGGCTTTGTCTACAAGCTGAGTCAGAATCCCAATAGGGATCTGACTTTTTCTTTAGCCGTCAGCAAAAGCTTTACAGGATATTTTTACAAAACATAAATCTGAAATATTCATAGCCATAATAGGCCATGGAAATTTTGTAACAAAATGGTGTTAAGATATATCTTGCTTTCTCATGTTGGCCCTGTAACCTGTTGTAAAAAACACGCACAAGGCATTGATATGGTATACGATGTAAGAGATGCATAAAACTGGATGATTTGAAGCTATAGCTGCCCCTTGTTCCTTAATTATGGCTTAAAAACTAGTTTTTTTAGTAATTTATTCATTTACTAAACAAGGCAAACTGCTTATATTTTGCAAGGTTTGTATAAATGAATTTTGGTATATATAAGAGCTGCATAACTTCCAGGTCCAGTAGCGAGCGGAACGTACCAGTTTCCCTGCAATTTTGATTAATTTCAACCGCAGTGTCTCCATTCGGTTTGGTTTCATTGGTTCAGGCAAGCACAACCTACGAAACCAGTTGTTAAAGTTGTATGCCAACATGGATAACTGCAGTTTTACTGCATTGGATTCAAAGTTAGTGCTGCTAAGTTTGTGACAAGCGAATCCATTTTTGGCTTCCTTAATAAAGTTTTCCATATGTCCACGTTGACAGTAAAAACGAACGATATTACGCGGTTGTAGTTCCATGTTTGTCACGATAAACGTGAATTCAAAGAACAATTGTCCAGCAGGCCGTTCCATTTTGACAACAACGCGGCGGGCACGATCCCAACTAGTAGCTTGATACAGAAATTCCCGGTAGTGGACTTGCCTTTCATGCAGTCTTTCAGGGTTTAATACTTGGTCCGCCATGGACTGTGCAACAGATTGAAGACGAGCATTGGCTTTTAAGCGAATTACATATTTATGACCCTTGGTTTCTACTAGTTTAAAGAGTTCTGGAACGGCAAAACCACTATCTGCGCGCAAAACAATTAAAGGATTGCTAACCCAAGCCTCATACCTTTTAAGGAGTGGACCGACAAATCGCACCACCTGACGAGAAGTATATACGTTGCCAGCACGAAGCTCGGCTTTAAGGCAATCACCTGTTAGTCCATCAAAACAAAATAGAGGGTGAAACCCCCACTCTTGATAATGAGAATTGAAGTTTGCTCCATATTGATTACCGTAAGCAGTAAAGCCGGAAGAATCAAGATCCATAACAAACTGGTCTTGGGGTTTAAGCATATATACTCGCTTTTGTAAGATTTCATTAATATGTTCCAATGATTTTGCAGTTGCAATATTCGCTTTTTCATTGAACCGGGAGATTGTTGGCTGCGAGGCCAAGCGCTTTTTTCCCAGTATAGCGGTGAGTAGGGGTTCTTCGCTTAAGTCATCCGCATGATCATCAGCGTGATAACCAGCAAGATGCTGATAAAGCTTTTGGATAACCACATCACTATTAGGATGATCTCGGTGCATAACAGGGTCATCAACTACCAGCATTTTTTCAACAGTTTCTGAAAGGCCGAGTTTATAATCAAATTCCTTATACAATAACAACCCTGCATCTGAAGTTAGGTCGCCACCATTGAAATTAACTTTTATTCGGGAGTTGAAGTTCATGCTATATTCCTGTACACTTTTCATAAGAAGAGTCCTCCTTTGGTAAAGGTTGGTTTGCCAACACCATTACAATACCAAAGTTTGGGCTCTTTTTCCATGCTTTCATTTCACTTAATGGGTGATATGCTAAAGGCTTATTAATTCTTATTGCACTAAGGTTTTAAAGCTCAACAGATTTTTTATATGAATATTTCAGGATAAAGGGTATTTCAGTATTTAAGAGAATATATAATCCAGTAGAGCATCTATTTTGAGGGGGATTGGTATGCGACTTTTTATTGATACAGCCAATATTGAAGAAATAAAAGAAGCTAACAGTTGGGGGATAATCAGCGGGGTGACAACCAACCCTTCCCTGATCGCCAAAGAAGGCAGGGACTTTAAGGAGGTTGTGCGGGAAATTGCCCAAATTGTGGATGGGCCCATTTCCGCCGAAGTAATTTCCCTGGAAGCTCCCGGTATGGTGAGCGAGGCCAGGGAGTTGGCTAAAATCCATCCCAATGTGATAATCAAAATTCCAATGACACTGGAAGGGCTGAAAGCAGTTAAAACTCTATCTGCCGAAGGTATCCGCACCAACGTAACCCTGATTTTTTCAGCCAACCAGGCGCTGATGGCGGCGCGGGCCGGTGCTACCTATGTCAGTCCTTTTGTAGGCAGGCTCGACGATGTCGGCCATGATGGACTTGGTTTAATCAGTGAGATCGTGCAGATTTTTGCCCAGCACGGCATCGGGACAGAAATTATCTCAGCCAGCATCAGGCACCCCCTCCATGTCACTCAGTCGGCTTTGCTGGGTGCAGATATAGCTACCGTGCCATTCAAAGTGCTGAAACAGATGGCCCAGCATCCCTTAACAGACCAGGGCATAGAAAGATTTTTAGCCGACTGGGCTAAATTGGAGAAAAAATAATTGTTGGTTGGCAAAAGCGGCTAGCCCATTGGGCTGGCCATTTCTTTATTTTCCCAATCCGGGACAAGCTAAAAAATATAACACATTGAGAAATAATATGCTATACTAATTATGTGCCAAGCGACATGCAATTAATTTGTTTTATCTCGATAGGAATTTGCTCTAAACATAATCCTTAGATAACAGTTTTGTTTACCGGAAGAGGAGGAGTGTGTATGGAGAGAGGTTTGACTCTGGAAATTGCCCGGGTTACCGAGGCAGCTGCCTTAGCAGCCGCCCGCTGGCTGGGACGGGGTGACAAAATTGCCGCTGATGATGCAGCGGTAACTGCCATGCGGGCAGTTTTTGACAGTATCGATGTTGATGGAACGGTAGTTATCGGCGAAGGGGAAATGGATGAAGCCCCCATGCTCTATATTGGGGAAAAAGTAGGCACGGGGAAGGGTTTAAAAGTTGACATCGCCGTGGACCCCTTGGAAGGCACCAACATTGTGGCCAAAGGATTGACCGGGGCCATTGCTGTAGTGGCTGTGGCTGAAACAGGTTGTCTCTTGCATGCCCCTGATATGTATATGGATAAAATCGCAGTGGGGCCTAAAGCTGCCGGCAGCATTAATCTGGACGCTCCGGTAAAAGAGAATTTAAAATCGGTTTCCAGCGCTTTAGGTAAAAGCGTTTCCGATTTGACAGTAGTAATCCTGGACCGCCCCCGGCATAATAAAATCATTCAGGAAGTCCGGGAAGCAGGCGCACGGATTAAACTCATTTCCGACGGCGACGTAGCTCCCGCAGTAGCTACCGCTTTTGATCACTCGGGGGTTGACATCATGATGGGCATCGGGGGGGCTCCCGAAGGGGTGTTGGCTGCGGCTGCCTTAAAATGCATGGGGGGCGAAATGCAGGGGAGGCTTGTGCCTGAAACGGAGGAAGAAATTGTCCGGGCCCAGAAGATGGGTTTGAAAGATGTGCATCAGCTCCTGACCATGAATGACCTGGTTAAATGTGAAGATGTGATTTTTGCTGCTTCCGGCATTACCGACAGCAGCTTGTTAAAGGGTGTGCTTTTCAACGCCACAGGGGCTATAACCCATACTGTGGTGATGCGCGGTAAAACAGGTACTATCCGCTTTATCGAAGCAATCCACCGCTTTGACAAAAAGCCCCAGTGGAAAAAGATGTGTACAGATTAAAGCAATGGCTTTCCATTGCTTTTTCTGATCGGTTTAAAATCAATTCAATTGACTAATAACCTGAGTTTTACAGGAAAAATGATTAAAAAAACCCGTTAGCCCAGTGTTTTCATGGGTTAGCGGGTTTTGTGTTTTGTCATAAAATTGTAGTGTATTTACGCTTATTTTTTGTATTGCAAAATTTTTTTGATCTCGGCTTGAGACATAATTTTTTTACTTAAGTCAAAACCAAAGACAGACTCAATGGATTTTATTACATCATCTCGATAATCAAACAGATAATAATTTTGTTCCAAATAGGAGCAGGAATAGCTAATTAAGGAATTACGAATCTGTTTCACAGTATATTTTTTCTCTAACATCTGTTCAAGAACCCTCATGATTACAAGTGCTACAAAACATACCAGAAAATGTGCTTCTACATGTTCATCTTTTTTAACATACACAGGTCTTGCCTTGAATTCACTCTTGATTATTTTGAAGGATTCCTCGATTTCCCAAAGCCCCTTGTAAATATCCCGAATTTCTGTATCAGATAAATGTTTTTCACTAGTAACAATGGAATAGTATCCGTCATATTTTTCTTCTTCCTTAATCTTTGCTTCGTTCAGGGAAAGAATGAGTCCGTCAGGTATTTCGCCTGTTTCTTTTGAAAATTTGATATTGTTTACATAGCCGGCGGCTCCAATGCTGGTAGCTCTTGTATATTTGCCGGGATTGGCAATCAGCTCTTTTGCCTTGGCAATAGCCTTATCCCTATCTTTTTTCTGTTTTAAGGCGTATTTTTCGGAATAGTAAACCATCTGTTTCTGATATATTTCCATTGTTCGGTCACGTTTACCATCCGTCCCCTTTAATTGGATTTTTTTTGCATAAATCCGGGATTTGTGCTTAAAAGAGACGGTATTTCCATCCTTATCTTCTTCTGTGTCAATTAAGTAATCTTCCTGATTTAATACCCATTCTTTGAATTGTTTGTCAGCACCGAGAACACTCTGTCCATAAACATAACCGTCATTCCCTGCCATGTCATCATGGTTCTTTCCAGAAAGAAATGCAGTATTATCACTAGTGTTGAGTCCCCTGTCTGCCACAACGATAATACGTTCCAAGGCAAAATCTTTCTTTACACGGCGAATTGTTGGAAGGAGAGAGAGCTTTTCACTTTCACCACCGGAAAAAGTATTGAAGGCTATGGGGATTCCATTTGAATCCATGAGGAGTCCCATCTGAATAATTGGATCTTTACGGTGCTCTTTGGATGGACCACGCTTTTTTTGCCCCTTTTTAATCATGTTCCCGTCTTCATCGTATTCATCTTCATCCTCATAGGGGATCTCAAAGTAGTAATTGGTGACATCATAGTATCCAAGTTGGTTATTTCTTCCTATAAGGTCGCATACCTGGCTATGAAGATGCCGTTGGATTTCGTTTGAATATGCGGCAAAGTAATCCAGGGCGCGGTAAATGTCAGCCAATGAAAAGTCAAAGGATTCAAAGAAGAAATTTTTGGTTTCAAAGGCGTTCTTTTTTGATGAAGGAAATAAAAAGCGATTAAAAATAAGCAGGCTGAATATACTGTTTAGGTTGTAATCCACGTTCAAAAGCCTTTGCTTTTTCTGAAAATATTCCCTAAGACCAAGTAGGGAGTACACTGACTTTGGCACAACATAACCAAGATTTTTGCGCAATGCTGCTTGATCCGGCAGCTTGGCTGACAGGTTAAGTTCTAATGTTTTCTGACAAGTTTCACTCTTAGAACGTTCCTTTGCGACCTGCTTGAAATGAGCAATAGGATCAGAATATTTCTTTTCCAGATCTTCTAGATAGCCAAGTTTCTCAACAGTTTTTTGTTTTACCTTTCCATTCTGTCTGTAACCTTGGACAAAAGACAAATAGGGTTTACCATTACTCATGCTTATCTTTAGATACATAAATTCACCTCTAATCCCATTATATTGCAATACACGACAATACACAACATAATTATGCATAAATATTGACATAAAAAACGCCCGAATTCTCGGGCATTAAAGTTAATTTTGATATTTAGGTGCTGTAAAACAACGGTATCCGCTTTATCGAAGCAATCCACCGCTTTGACAAAAAGCCCCAGTGGAAAAAGATGTGTACAGATTAAAGCAATGGCTTTCCATTGCTTTTTCTGATCGGTTTAAAATCAATTCAATTGACTAATAATACCAAACAGTGGTATACTACAATGTGTACTTCTGCATTGAATTCCTACCTATGCCCCACCTGACCTAACCTACACATTTACCGAGGAGGATTGATTTTGAACGAAGCAGAACTGGAAAGTAAAACGCTGGCGGAATTGTACCAGATGGCCCGTGAGTTGGGCATGACCGGTTATTCCAAGCTGCGTAAAAAAGAACTGATTTTTGAAATTTTAAAGGTTAAATCTAAAACTGAGCAAGAGGATCATTTGTACGCTGAAGGAGTTCTGGAAATCCTGCCCGACGGCTATGGGTTCTTACGGCCCTTTAAATACCTTCCCAGCGAGGACGATATTTATATTTCGCCGTCTCAAATCCGGCGTTTCGACCTCCGCACCGGTGACAGAGTAGGAGGGCAGGTTAGGCCACCCAAGGAAATGGAACGCTATTTTGCTTTGCTTAGGGTAGAGCAAGTCAATGGCCAGGATCCGGAACTTTCACCGTGCCGCCTGCATTTCGACGGATTAACCCCTATTTACCCCCAGACCAGGCTCACCTTGGAAACCGAAGCCCGGGATATTTCCTCAAGAATAATAGACCTGATTTGCCCCTTGGGCAAAGGACAAAGGGGTCTCATTGTAGCCCCACCCAAAGCAGGTAAAACTGTGCTGATGGTGAAAATAGCAAATGCCATTTCAGAAAATTTCCCGGAAGTGGAATTGATCATTCTGCTCATCGATGAGCGCCCTGAAGAGGTAACAGATATTGAGCGTTCGGTTAAAGCGGAAGTGGTGAGTTCGACCTTTGACGAGCCTCCGGAAAACCATGTCAAGGTGGCTGATATGGTTTTGGAAAGGGCAAAGCGACTGGTGGAACATAAAAAAGATGTGGTAATCTTAATGGACAGCATTACCAGGCTGGCCAGGGCCCATAACCTGGTGGTGCCTCCCAGCGGCAGGACTCTGTCCGGCGGCGTTGATCCTGCTGCCTTACATAAGCCCAAAAGATTTTTCGGTGCGGCCAGAAACATAGAAGAAGGCGGCAGCCTTACCATCCTGGCTACAGCTTTGATCGAAACGGGCAGCAGGATGGACGACGTCATCTTTGAGGAGTTTAAAGGTACCGGCAACATGGAACTGATCTTGGACCGCAAGCTGGCCGAACGGCGGATTTTCCCTGCCATAGATGTCAAGCGCTCGGGTACCCGCAGAGAGGAATTGCTTTTATCGAAAGAGGAATTGGAGCTGATGTGGAATTTCCGCAAAGTCACCAATTCCCTGGGCAGCGTGGAAGTGACTGAGATGCTCATCGATGCTTTGAAGAAGACGAAAACCAATAAGGATTTGTTGCGGGCATTGCCCCAGCTTTTTCCTGGATAAAAAATCCAAAAACCGGTTTTTTTAAACCGGTTTTTTGCATTATATGCATAACTTGTCTCTGCTTTGGTCAGAATAAGCTTTGAGTGACTCGGCTGTAAAATTGTTCCAGCTGGCCTGGTCACCACAATTCCGTGTGCCCTAACTGAAAACCGAGGTGAGGAAATGAATTTTTCGTGGCGCAAGCCAAGAGTTTTCTATACCTTAATTCTCTGTGCCAGTCTCTTGGCCGGTTTTGGTCCGCCGGCGGAAGCTGTAGGGCTGGAGGTGTTTGATTTATGGCAGATCCGGGTACCCTATGGCCAAAACCTGGAGCAGGCGGTAAAACCCCAACCCTCTATTCAATTGTATCATGTTAAAAAGGGGGATACCCTGTGGAGTATTGCCCGGCTGTATAATGTTGACCTTAAAGCCATCATGACAGCCAACAACTTGAGAAGGCCCGAGCAGCTGCAAGCCGGAAGCGACATCATTATTCCCCGAGGTCCTGCATTTACGCCTGCCACTGCTTCACCTGAAATTAAGCTGGCTTCCCGTGGATTCTTTTCCCTGGACTGGCCTCTCTTTGGGACCATAACTTCCGGCTTTGGTTGGCGAAAAAAAGAATTTCACCATGGCCTGGATATTGCGGCTAAAAAAGGCACTTCTATTAAGGCCATCGATGCCGGCCGGGTTATATTTTCCGGTTGGAAAAACTCTGTTTACGGCTACACGGTAATTATCGACCATGGCGGGGATATAAAAGCAGTATACGCCCATAACTCCAAAAACCTGGTCAAAACGGGAGAATGGGTTAAAGCAGGCCAGACCATTGGCTTAGTGGGGAGTACCGGCAGGACAACCGGGCCCCACCTGCACTTGGAAATACATCTCAAGGATCAACCCGTTAACCCTAAACGCTACTTAACAAAACGCTAAGTCAGCCTTCAGCTGTCAGCCACAAGCCTTGCCAAAAGCATTAACATAGCTTTTGGTCAGAGCGTCACAAATTCTTATTAGCCCGCATGTATTATGGAGCGGGACTTGTTTCGCTCTAGTTTGGCGGCTTTGCCAAAGGCTAACAGCGTGTGAGCGTGTCCAGAGCGAAATAATACATGCGTCTTTGTCTATAAACTGAAGCGAGCGTTTTACTTAAAAAAACGTTCGTTTTATTTTTGTTGACAGGTTATAAACACAGACAGTACAATTTGCTGATAGCTGATAGCTGATAGCTGATAGCTGATGGCTGACAGCTGATAGCTCAAACTAAAGACTGACGACGCACCGCTAAGTAACTTTTGCTAAGCCATGGCTTGGCAATTCATTTGTATGCTATAATACATTAGTCAGAAAAGGGTGGTGCATAAATATGTTCAGTCTGGTTTTTGCCAACGAAAAAGGGGAATTGTTCGATTACCCGGGTCTGGTCCAGGCAGGGAGGCTGGGTGATCAGTGGGTTGAGCCTTTGGAGGAAGAGCTTATCCCTTTGCCGGAAGGGGCAACCCTTACCATGATTCCGGGACGTTTTCCCGTAGGAATAAATCCCGCTTCAGGTCGCTTTGAAGTCATGTCAGCCAACCCCTACAGTAAAGGGGAACTGGCTTGGGCTGTGGGGGCCCTGCTCCCGCAGGGTTATACCAGGACACTCCTTCCCGGTTTTGCCCGCACCCGGGAGGCCCGTCCTCTGCCGCTCCTGGGTTATACGGCAGTAGGTTTCAAGGCAGGCCGGTTTTATGTTGCAGCGCTGCCAACTGATGAGGATAACCGCTGGAATCCCCGGCATTACAATACCGAAGACCTGGAGGCCAGGGTTGATTCTATGCTGGCCGCCTTCCCCGGCAACAGGATACTAAAGCAATTGGCCAAGTGCTCCCTGGAGTATGGCTGCTTTACAGCCCAAAACATCTTTTACGGGCGTTGGGAAGGGGGCATTCCCAGTTCGCCGGCATGTAATGCACAGTGCTTGGGCTGTATTTCCCTGCAGCCTTCGGAATGCTGTCCGTCGCCGCAAAACAGGATAGAGTTTGTGCCAAGCGCGGAGGAAATCGTGGAAATCGGATTGGCCCATTTACAAGATGACGAGGCCATTATCAGTTTCGGCCAGGGCTGTGAAGGAGAACCGGCCCTGCAGGCTAAGCTGCTTGCTGAGGCGGTGCGCCGTATCCGGGCCAAAACGGCAGCAGGCACCATCAATATCAATACCAATGCCGGTTTCAAGTCAGGCATAATCCAACTTGTCGAAGCGGGCTTGGATGCGATGCGGGTTAGCATCATCAGCCCGACGCCTGAAATATACAACTCCTATTACCGTCCACGGAATTACAGCATCGATGATGTGCGTTATTCCCTGAAATTTGCGGCTGACAAGGGCGTGTACACTTCCCTCAACCTGCTTGCCTTCCCCGGGGTAACAGACAGGGAAGAAGAAGTTGAAGCTGTCATCGGGCTGGCTGAGGACACGGGAGTAAAGCTCATCCAGATCAGAAACCTTAATATTGATCCCGACTGTTTTTTAGAGGCCATCCCCGGGCCTAAAGGCGAGGTGCTGGGCCTTCCCGCTTTTTTGGAAATCTTAGCCTCCGAACTGCCCGGCGTCCGGATTGGCAATTACTCTAAACCGGCCCCAAGAAAACGTCGTTAATCAGCTTGCAGCCATCAGCCTTCAGCTAGCTGACGGCTGACGGCTGAAAGTTGTTGCCAAAAGCAAAGATTGTATGGTATAATTTAACCTGTTGCATTATGGTAGCAATATTACACCAAATCATATAATTACTTAATCTTAGGTTGAAAAGAGGTGACACCAATGAGAGAGGGTATTCACCCTAAATTTGAAAAAACAACTATTACCTGTGCTTGTGGCAATGTAATCGAGACTGCTTCCACTAAAAAAGATATTAAAGTAGAAATTTGTTCTGCTTGCCATCCTTTCTTCACCGGAACAAAGTCCCGCATAGTGGAAAAAGGTGGACGGGTCGAGCGTTTCAAAAAGAGATACGGAATGTAAGAGAAAGCGGAGCCATAAGCTTCGCTCTTTCTATATTAGCTGTCAGCAATCAGCCGTCAGCCTTCAGCTTAAATTATCTTTTTATAGCTGAAAGCTGAAAGCTGATGGCTGCAAGCTGGGCCCAAGGCCCGAAGGGGGGATAGAGATGCCGGAGCCTTTTCAATACGGTGGGCAAGCGGTAATCGAAGGCGTGATGATGCGCGGCCCGAAAGAAATGGCGGTGGCGGTGCGTAAACAAGCCGGAGATATCGTCATCGATACCAAGCCAATCAACTCTTTGGCGCAAAAATATCCTTTTTTGAAATGGCCTCTCCTCAGGGGGGTGCTCGCCCTGTTTGAGGCCATGGTAATAGGCGTAAAAGTGCTGACCTACAGCGCTAACATGGCTTTTGACGAAGAAGAAGAAACTTTATCTGGCAGGGAGATTGCTTTTACAGTCTTCCTGGCTGTGGGATTAGCCGTTCTCTTATTCGTAATTATCCCCGCGGCAGCAGCTTTTTTCCTTAAGGCATACGTGAATACATTTTGGCAAAATATATTAGAAGGGGTTTTACGTATTGCCATTTTTCTCGGTTATGTGCTGGCCATTGGCCGGATGAGTGATGTGCAGCGGGTTTTTCAATACCACGGCGCTGAACACAAAGTCATTCATGCCTATGAAGCAGGGGAGAAATTGACTGTTGACAATGCGAGGAAATACACTACTTTACATCCCCGCTGCGGGACCAGTTTCATGCTGTTTGTGCTGGTTTTGACTATCTTTTTATTTTCTTTCCTGCATACCCCGGATATCTTGTCCAGAATAGCCTCCAGGCTGCTGCTGCTGCCTGTGGTGGCAGGGCTGGGGTACGAGTTTATCAAGTGGTCGGGCAAATATGCCTGCCGCAGTTGGGTGAAAGCAATTATTGCTCCGGGCCTCTGGCTGCAAAAGCTGACTACCCGGGAGCCCGATGACAGCCAGTTGGAAGTGGCCATCTGTGCCCTGGAAGCTGTCCTGGCCAGGGATTCAACTTGTTGAATCCCTGGCAGTCACTACCCTGAAAATGTTACCCCTTGTGTTCGCTGCTCCGGGATGGCTTCGCCAAGAGCGCTGCCCTGCTCAGGCTCTATGCTAGCCTTATGTAGCGACCGCATAAGGGCGACTAGACTTCTGCCGGCGCTCACGCTTGGCACAAGCCAAGTCTTCTTTACGTTTGACTTTCAGCGGCACGCGCTGACGCGGCGTCCATGCCGCTCCAGCGCTCTCGCAGCGTCCATGCTGCTCGGCCGCTTACAGTCAAACTCTTCACAGAGCGCTCTATGGCTTGTCATATGTCGCAGCTACGCACAATGGGTTACAATTTTTCATACTTATGATGGTGCTGCGACAGCAGCATGGACGACTAACGACTAATGACGGCTGAAAGCTGATGGCTGACAGCTGCTGGCTGATAGCTGATAGGTGAAGTCTGACGGCTGACACAAAATACAACCACATAGTAGATGTGAGGTGAATTTATGCTGGATAAACTGCAAAACATTGAAGATAAATACGAGGAGCTGGGCCGGCTGTTAAGCGATCCTGCGGTAATTGCCGACCAGTCCCAATTTCAGAAACATGCCAAAGCCCATGCCGGCCTGGAGGAAATTGTAACTGTATTCAGGGAATATAAAAAGGTCCTAAAAGAGATAGATGATGCCAAAAGCCTGTTAGCCAGCGAGCAGGACCCGGAACTAAAGGAGATGGCCGAACTGGAGCTGGAGGAACTGAAGTCCAAGGTGCCGAAACTGGAGGAAAAGCTGAAGATCCTGCTCCTACCCAAGGATCCTAACGACGAAAAGAACGTCATTATGGAGATCCGGGGCGGTGCCGGGGGCGATGAAGCAGCCCTGTTTGCCGGGGACTTGTTCAGAATGTATTCCCGCTATGCGGAGCGCCAGGGATGGCGCTTGGAGATTTTAAGCGACCATCCCACCGACATCGGCGGCTATAAGGAGATTATTTTCGCCATTGAAGGGCAGGGTGCGTACAGCCGCCTGAAGTTTGAAAGCGGCGTGCACCGAGTACAGCGCATTCCTACCACCGAGTCGGGCGGCAGAATTCATACTTCTACCGTAACCGTGGCGGTTTTGCCTGAGGCGGAAGAGGTGGATGTGCAAATTAACCCCAACGATATCAGGATAGACATTTTTTGTTCCAGCGGGCCCGGCGGCCAGTCGGTCAATACCACCCAGTCGGCGGTGCGGATTACCCACCTTCCTACGGGCATAGTTGTATCCTGCCAGGACGAAAAGTCCCAGCACAAGAATAAAGATAAAGCTATGAAAGTGTTGCGGGCGCGTCTTTTGGAAAAAGCCCAGGAAGAGCAGCAAGGCGAACTGGCCAGCGCCAGGAAAAGCCAGGTGGGGACCGGTGACCGCAGCGAAAGGATCCGGACTTATAATTTTCCTCAAAGCAGGGTAACCGACCACCGTATCGGCCTCACATTGCATAAGCTTGACCTTATTCTTGACGGGGAATTAGACGAGATTATTGATGCCTTGATTACCACTGACCAAGCCGAGAAGCTAAAGAAGGTGGAATAAGTGTTGAAGAGCAGTGGACCGCCGACAGCCAAGAAGGAACTGGCCTGGGCGGTTCCTTTTTTGCATCGGAGCGGTATTTTAAATGCCAGGCTGGAAGCGGAGGTATTATTAGCCCATGCTTTAGGGTGGACCAGGGCCAAACTTTTGGGGCATCTGCCCGAGACAATAGGCGAGGCTGAACAAAGACGCTTCAGGGAAATGGTAAAAAAACGAGCTGAACATTACCCTTTGCAGTACCTGACCGGGTGCCGGGAATTCATGTCCTTGGATTTTGCAGTTAATGAGCATGTCCTTATTCCCAGGGATGACACCGAAATACTGGTGCAGGCGGTACTGGGCCTAAAACGTCGTGTTCCCCTTGCAGCCAAAATAGTTGATGTAGGCACAGGCAGCGGCATTATCGCCATTTGTCTCAAAAAATTTTGGCCGGAAGCACAAGTCTTTGCCGTGGACATTTCCGAGAAAGCCTTAAAAGTGGCCAAAAGAAATGCTGAAAAACATAGTGTTGAGATAACATTTGTCCACGGTGATTTACTACAGCCTTTTTTGCCCCAAAGAACAGCATGTACAACTAACAACCAACAACCAACAACTAACAACTATAACAACAGCCAGCAACTAACAACCAACAACTATCACGAAGCCGGAGGTTTTGATATCGTTGTCTCCAATCCCCCCTACATTCCGGCTGGTAACGTACCCCACCTTCAGCCCGAAGTCACTTTCGAACCTGTTACGGCTCTGGCCGGCGGTGAGGACGGGCTTGCCTTTTACCGCCGCCTGGCCCGGGAAAGCAAAAATGTGCTGGACCGGGGGGGTTGGCTGGCGCTGGAAATAGGGAGCGATCAAGGGGCGGATGTTAAAAAAATTCTGGCAAGCCAGGGATTCTCAGAAATAGAGATTCTGGACGATTATGCCAATTTGGAGCGGGTAATTATTGGACGGTTGTTAAGTTGACTTAATAAATGTTGCCATGGTAAAATTTATGCAAAGTATGCCTAATCCTGTATACCAAAATAACCGGCTAGAATTAAGTAATGTTAGGGGGGCGTGTATTGAATAAAACTGTAAAACTGCTGCAAGAGTTTTCCATTCCGTTAATTGCGGGCGTCATTGCGGCCTTGTTTTGGGCAAATATTGCGCCGGAAAGCTACCATCACTTTATTGAAGAACCTCTATTCGGAGAAGTGAATTTTCACTTTTTGGTCAACGATGTCTTTATGGTATTTTTCTTTGCCATTGCCGGGGTGGAAATCACCCAGAGCTTGTTGCCGGGGGGTGACTTAAACCCAATCAAAAAGGCGATTAACCCGCTCTTGGCAACTGCCGGCGGCGTATTGGGCCCTGTTGCGGTCTACTTGACACTCAATTCCCTGATCGGATCTCCCGAATTTGTCAGGGGCTGGGGTATTCCCACTGCTACCGATATAGCGTTAGCCTGGCTGGTGGCCCGATTCGTTTTCGGTGACAAGCACCCGGCAGTTAAGTTTTTGCTGCTTCTGGCCATCGCCGATGATGCCATCGGCCTGGTCATTATTGCCGTCTTCTATCCCGATCCGCTTCATCCGGTACAGCCCGTGTGGCTCCTCCTGGTTCTGGCAGGCATGCTGGTTGCTTACCTCTTGAGGCGGGCTAAAGTTTCAAGCTATTGGCCCTATATTCTCGGGGGCGGATTGCTTAGCTGGCTGGGCCTGCACAATGCCCATTTGCACCCGGCGCTGGCCCTGGTATTTATTGTTCCTTTCCTGCCTTCCGCCCCGAAAGTCGAAAGCGGCTTGTTTGAAGCTGAAGAGGGAGAGCATAGCACCTTGGCTACCTTTGAACATGAGTGGAAAGTAATTATTGATTTCGGCCTGTTCTTCTTCGGCTTGGCCAACGCAGGGGTAGAGTTTTCCGCTATTGGAGTCCCTACCTGGCTGGTAACCGCCGGATTATTTATCGGCAAGACTGTGGGTATCTTCTTGTTGGGTTATATCGGTACGCTGCTTGGTTTCCCTCTGCCCAACCGGATGACGAAAAAAGAGCTGTTTTTAGCCGGGTTTGTGGCCGCTATGGGCTTGACTGTAGCCCTGTTCGTGGCGGGAGCCGCCTTCGTGGACCCGGAAATTCAAGGGGCGGCTAAGATGGGGGCCTTATTTAGCGCCGGTGTATCAATCATAGCCATTATTTTAGGCAGGGTGTTAGGCATCAAAAGGATTACCGCAGATTTGTGATTTTACCCTTCGTTTTAAACAGGTGAAGCAGTAGTATGATAAGCAGGCTACTGGCTTTAAGCCGGTAGCCTTTGCTGTAAACGTTTATGCCCAACGCTTAAAACTTGGTTTCAGGTTGGCTGTTAGCTAAAAAACCCGTTTTGCGGGTTTTTTTTTGTGGTATACTATCCCTAGTATGGGGTGATGGAAATGATTACAATTCGTACTCGTTATTATAGAATAGATCCGAAGGTGCCTAATTTGACTCATATTCAGGAAGCCGCTGAGATTTTAAGAAAGGGCGGTGTGGTCGCTTTTCCTACGGAAACGGTTTATGGGCTCGGCGCCGATGGGTTAAACCCGGAAGCGGTAGCCAAAATTTTTAAGGCTAAAGGCCGGCCAGCCGATAATCCGTTGATCATGCATGTGGCCCAACAAAAAGAAATTGACCTGCTGGCCAGGGAAATTCCACCCCTGGCTGAACGCATGATGGAACTCTTTTGGCCGGGCCCTCTGACTTTGATTCTGCCCAAAAGCCGGTGCGTACCCGATATTGTCACCGCGGGGCTTGATACGGTAGCTGTCAGGATGCCGGCCCATCCTATCGCCCTGGCGTTTCTGAAGGCAGCCCGCGTACCGGTAGCCGCCCCCAGCGCCAATCTTTCCGGAAGACCCAGTCCTACCATTGGTACCCATGTTTTAAAGGATTTGGCGGGGAAAATAGATGCAGTGGTTGACGGAGGCAAAACCAGTGTAGGCCTCGAATCCACAGTTTTGGATTTGACATCGGACCCGCCTGTTATACTGCGCCCTGGCGGAGTAACTTTGGAACAGCTCCAGGAAGTCCTGGGCCAGGTAGTGTTGGACCCGGCGATAAGAGGAGAGTACTTGATTGATGGCCTCGTGCCGCGGGCGCCTGGAATGAAATATGCCCACTATGCCCCCAGGGCAAAAGTTTTTCTGGTTGAAGGGGAGCCCTGGCAAGTGGCCCTAAAAATGAAAGAGCTGGTGGAACAGCATAAAGCGGAAGGTAAAAGGGTAGGGATTATTTGTACCGAGGAGATGCTGTTTTTGTGCAGGGAAATGGTGCCCCAACCCGACCATTACGAAACCCTTGGTCCAGGAGAAGATTTGGGCGAAGTAGCATCCAGGCTTTACAGTGCCTTGCGCAACTGTGACCGTTATCACCTGGACGTTGTTTTTGCTCAAACTTTTCCTGAAAATGGAATAGGTGTTGCTATTATGAACCGGCTGCGAAAAGCGGCAAGCCATCGTGTTATAAAAGCTTGAGTGAGTAATATTTGCCAGCAAGCCGAAATAAGAATTAAGGTAGCTGTTGAATGAAGTCCGGGAGGCTGGCTATGGGGGAAATTCTCTTTTTAAGCCTGTTGGCAGGTCTGGCCACTGCCATCGGTGCCTTAATTATTCTGGCATGCGGCAAACCTTCGGAAAAAATGCTTGCTGTTTTTTTAGGTTTAGCAGCGGGAATCATGTTGAGTGTAGTTATTCTTGACCTGTTGCCGTCATCCTTGGACTATGGCAGTATCCATACTTTAACCGCCGGTTTTGTTGCAGGCCTGCTTTTGCTCACGTTGTTAAGTAAACTGCTTACCTTTGCCGGCGGGCAAAAAAGCGCGGCCAGGGACAAAGTTTATCTTCGCAGGATGGGCTATTTGATTGCCATCGGCATCGCCCTCCACGATTTGCCCGAAGGAGTTGCCATTGCAGCAGGCTTTTCGGCTACGCTGCATTTGGGCTGGTTGATTGCTGTGGCTATAGGCTTACATAATATCCCGGAGGGAATGGCAACCGCTGCTCCTCTTTTAATGAGCGGCCTTAAGCCTTCCAGAATTGTCGGCCTAACCGGTTTGGTCAGTATCTTTACCCCGGTAGGGACTATGCTTGGACTGTTGATTGTAGGATTATCCAAATCCTTTATTTCGTTTTTGCTGTCCCTGGCTGCCGGGGCCATGTTTTATATCGTTTTCTGGGAAATAATTCCTGAATCCCGTCAGCGCCATCCCAATTACTCCCTGCTCGGTATGTTTTTGGGTTTTTTAGTAATATTTATGCTAAGCATAATGGAGTAGCTGACAGATATTTCAGCATACTAAAAGTACTAGAAACAGTTCTCAGTTGACATTTTGTCCATCGCCGCGTAGATGCTGCCGGCTGATAGCTGGTGGCTGACGGCTTTTTACCGGAGGTAAAACCATGACGCTTGCAACAGTTTTGTTGGTGGCTGTAGCATTGGGCACCGATGCTTTTTCTATGGCCATCGGGATAGGTTTAACGGGCATCCGCTGGCGTAGGATAGCAATGATTTCCGGGATAGTTTCCCTCTTTCACATTTTTATGCCTTTAACAGGGCTCTTTTTAGGCTCTCTGTTGGGAAAAGCCGTAGGGCAGCTGGCTTCTTACATCGGGGCGGTGGTGCTGATTTTTATCGGCATTCAAATGCTCAGGGAGGGTTTTGGCGAAGATACCGGCATTATGAATTTTGGGGTGGCCAGGAAAACTACTCAAGTCCAAGGGCCTTACCCGGTGCAGGTTTACAGCGGCTTATGGGCTATGCTGGTTTTAGCCGGCAGCGTCAGCCTGGACGCCCTGACAGTGGGCTTTGGCTTAGGCACTTTAAAAGCCAATCTGGCTCTGACTGTGCTGATCATGGGCGCTGTAGCGGGCATCATGACAGCGACCGGCTTTATTCTGGGCAAGAGAATGGGTTCCTGGCTGGGCGAAAAAGCCCAGATTGTCGGGGGAATTATATTAACTATAATAGGAGTTAAAATGTTTTTCTAGCCTTCAGCTGTCAGTTATCAGCCATCAGCAAAAACCTCTTAGGACTACCTCCCTGACAAATTATCTTAAGCTTAATAGAAATACTTAAACAGCTGATAGCTGAAGGCTGGTGGCTGAAAGCTTATCGAGGAGGGTTGAAATGCGTACAATTCTTTTCGTATGTACCGGCAACACCTGTCGCAGCAGCATGGCGGAGGCCCTGGCCCGTGATTTGGCCGCAAAAAAGGGTTTAGCTGAAAAGGTTACTTTCATGTCGGCAGGTACCGCAGCTTGGCAGGGGTCGCCTGCTGCTGACAACGCGGTTCGCGCCCTGCGCGAAATTGACATTGATCTCAGTAAACACCAGGCAAAGCCTGTGAATGCGGAACTGCTGCAAAAAGCCGATCTTATCCTTGCCATGACCAGGGACCATAAACACCAACTGGCCCAGTTTTACCCAGAGGTTGCGGACAAGCTTTTCACCCTGCATGAGTACGCTGCAGGCGATGAAAACGGCGAGCTTGATGTGGCAGACCCCTTTGGGCAATCTTTGGAAGTATATAAAGAATGCGCTGCCGAAATCCAGGCTGCTGTCGACAAAGCACTGGATAAGTTTATGCAAGACGATGATCTAAAAAAGCTCGAGTGAAACAGGGACCCGGTCCCTTTTCTTTTATGTTTTCTTTTTTTTGACGCGTAATTGTCGAAGAAAGAGGAATAATTAAACCAAAGGTAGAACAATAACAGTTAGCCGTCAGCTTTCAGTAGTTAGCATATAGCCATCATCCGAAAAAACTATTTTCCGTAATTTGGCGGAACTTACACTTGATAATGCCTGGTTAATGACCTGTAAGAAATACAATAAGAGCTGATAGCTGGCGGCTGAAAGCTGAGGGCTGCTAGTTGCTAGCTGCTAGCTGAACAGGAGTGAGAAATTTGAAAATTGCTTTAGGATGCGATCATGGCGGGTACACACTTAAAGAAAAAATAAAAGCATATCTACAGGAGAGCGGACTGGAGTTTACTGACTTTGGCACCATGAGCACCGATTCCGTTGATTACCCCGACTACGCTTTGGCTGTTGCGGAGGCTGTAGCGGAAGGAAAATACGACCGGGGCATACTGGTCTGTGGTACCGGGATCGGCATAGGCATAGCTGCCAATAAAGTTCCGGGCATTAGGGCCGCGCTGTGCAACGATACTTTTTCCGCCCGGGCCTCACGGGAACATAACGATGCCAACATTTTGACTTTAGGCGAGCGGGTGGTAGGCCCGGGGTTGGCCCTTGATATTGTAAAAATTTGGCTGGAGACGGAATTTGCCGGCGGCAGACACCAGAGACGGATAGAAAAAATTAGGGAAATTGAGCAAAAGTATTCTGGACGTCAGTAATGACCCCGTTAGCTATCAGCAGAAAGCCACCATGCTGAAAGCTGATGACTGATAGATGAGCTCAAACTAATGACCAACGACTCAATTACCCGAGTGAAATACATACAACTGATAACTGTTGATAACTGTCGACTGGGGACTGCCCCAGAGGAATACATGCAATTTAGAAATAAGAAAGTAAGGCTAAAAGCTTACAGCTGATGGCTGATAGCTGATGGCTGTTAATACAGAGGAGGGTAAATATGGAATTAAATACAATTGCCCAGCAGACCCGCCAAGCCGTCAGCGGGCTTCTGGAAGCGGCCAATTTAAAGCCGGGGCAAATTATGGTTGTGGGCTGCAGTACCAGTGAGGTGGTAGGGCAAAAAATAGGGACGGCCTCCAATCTGGAAGTGGCGCAAACCATCATGGCTGAATTATTGCCTTTGTTGCAGGAAAAGGGCATCTACCTGGCGGTCCAATGCTGCGAACACCTTAACCGGGCCCTGGTCATCGAAGAAGAAGCGGCTGAAAAATACGGTTTTGAGATCGTCTCTGTTATCCCGGCGCCTAAAGCGGGTGGGTCCTTGGCTGCGGTTGCGATGGAGCGTTTTGACAGTCCGGTTGTGGTCGAAAAGATTGTGGCCCATGCCGGCATTGATATCGGGGATACTTTTATCGGCATGCATCTCAAGCACGTGGCTGTACCGGTCAGGCTGCCCCTGAAAAATATAGGTAATGCCCACTTGACGCTGGCGCGGACTCGTCCCAAACTAATCGGGGGAGAAAGAGCGATATATTGTAAGTAGTCTTTTAAGAAGGCTGTCAGCTGTCAGCTAACAGCCAACAGCATCAGTTCTTAGCTTCTAGCTGTAATTTTAAGTTTTTTTTGATAAAATTAAACAGTATTTGCTTTTTATTATTCTTCTGATAAATAAGACATAAGAGGTTGTTAACTGGTGGCTGAGAGCTGAAGGCTGACGGCGGATGATTAAATTGGAGGGATAAATTTGTCAAAAGTCTATGTACTGGACCACCCATTAATTCAACATAAGATCACTTTAATCAGGGCGGAGGATACCGGTTCCAAAGACTTCCGGGAGTTGGTCGAAGAAGTTGCCATGCTGATGGCCTACGAGGTTACCCGTGATTTTCCTTTGGAAGAAGTGGAAGTCAAAACTCCCCTTACAACTTGCAAGAGCAAGATGCTTGCGGGCCGCAAAGTGGGGATTATCCCTATCCTCCGTGCTGGTCTCGGAATGGTGAACGGAATGCTGAAACTGATCCCTGCCGCTAAAGTGGGTCACGTCGGCTTATACAGAGATCCGGAGACTTTGCAGCCCGTTGAATACTACTGCAAGCTCCCCACCGATGTGGCCGAAAGGGACATCATTATCGTAGACCCGATGTTGGCTACCGGGGGTTCGGCCTCTGCCGGCATACAATTTATGAAACAGCGCGGCGTAAAAAACATCAAGCTGATGTGCCTAATCGCGGCTCCCGAAGGGATTAAAAGGGTCCAGGAGGAGCACCCCGACGTGGATATCTTCACGGCGGCGGTGGACGAATGCCTCAACGACCACGGCTATATCGTCCCCGGCCTGGGCGACGCAGGAGACAGACTGTTTGGCACAAAATAGCTATCAGCTATCAGTCGTCAGCCATCAGCTAAAAACATGTCCTAGAGGTCTTATATGCCGAAATATGAAAATTTATTAGTATGGCAAAAGGCTCATGCATTTGCATAATTTATGAAGTCACTCAACAATTTCCGAAAGCTGAGATGTTTGGTCTGGTAAGCCAAATACGAAGGGCGGCTGTATCAATACCAGCTAATATTGCAGAAGGCCAAGTCAGACAATATGATAAAGAATTTATACAGTTCTTACACATTTCAAAAGGTTCAACTGCGGAAGTTCAATATTATTTAAGACTTAGTTACGATTTGGGCTATATAAATGATACGCAGCACAAAATCTTGGATGACTATGTAGAAGAGCTTTTTAGGCTACTTAATGCATTTATTGGAAAGCTGAAAGCTGACAGCTGATGGCTGACGGCTGGACAAGAAAGGAATACAAAATGTGATGCGTCCGAGTTGGGATTCTTATTTCATGGAAATTGCTGAAACTGTTGCCAAACGTTCCACCTGCTTAAGGCGCCAGGTAGGTGCGATTATTGTCAAAGATAAACGTCTGTTAACCACCGGCTATAATGGAGCCCCCAGCGGCCTTCCTCACTGTGCCCAAGTTGGCTGTCTGCGGGAAAACTTAAATATCCCTTCAGGGCAGAGGCATGAGCTATGCCGGGGTATTCATGCTGAGCAAAATGCTATTATTCAAGCTGCCCTCTATGGAGTAAGCATCCAGGGAGGAACTTTTTATACCACTACCCATCCGTGTGTAGTTTGTGCTAAAATGATAGTTAACGCAGGCATTGTGAAAGTTATTACTAAAGGAGATTACCCTGATGCCTTAGCCAAGGAGATCCTTGATCAAGCGGGGATACCGGTCGTAAAGTACGAAGACTAGAATACAGAGGCTATCAGCTCCCAGCTATCAGCTATCAGCCAACAGCCATCAGTTGTTAGCTTCTTGCTGTAGTTATAAGTTTTTTTAGATAAAATTAAACAGTATTTGCTTTTTATTACTCTCTGATCAATAAGACATAAGAGGTTGTTGGCCGGTGGCTGAGAGCTGAAGGCTGACGACTGAAAGCTGATGGCTGAAAGCTTGAAGGCTGCTGGCTGACAGCTGACGGCTACCTCATAAGGAGTGCGGAAAATGCAAAAGAAGATAATCGCCCTGCCACGGTTGGACAACCTCTCCCCCACCATGGAATCCACAGCCTTAAAACTGATGGAGGAGACGGGGGAGTTGGCCCAAGCCATAGGTAAGTTCAGGGGGCTAAACGGAGAAAAAATAAGCATGGAAGAGCAGGAGGTAATGAAAATGATTACCCGGGAGCTCCTGGACGTGGCCCAAACTGCTGTATCCATGATGTTCGTACTGGAAGAACACTACAATGTCGATCTTTCCCAGGCTTTGGAAGAACATATATCTAAGCTGATGAAAAAGGGCTACCTCAAAAGCAGCTAGCAGCTAGCAGCTATCAGCCAACAGCTATCAGCTATCAGCCAACAGCTATCAGCTATCAGTTGTTGGCCGGTGGATGAGAGTTGAAGGCTGACGGCTGAAAGCTGACGGCTGACCAGAAAGGCGTGACTATAGTGCTAAAAGTTCTTTCCGTTTTCGGCACCAGGCCGGAGGCGATTAAAATGGCTCCCTTGGTTCAAGAACTGGCCAAATACCCCGGGGAGATAATTTCCAAGGTGGCAGTTACGGCCCAGCATAGGGAAATGCTGGATCAAGTGCTGCAGTTATTTGCCATAACTCCCGATTACGATCTGGATATTATGCAGAGCCAACAAACCCTCACCCAAATCACCACCAGGGCTCTGGAAGGCTTAAGCCAAGTATACGAGAGGGAGCAGCCGGACCTTGTGCTGGTGCACGGTGACACTACCACCACTTTCGTGGCTTCCCTGGCTGCTTTTTACCGCCAGATTGCCGTGGGCCATGTGGAAGCGGGTTTAAGGACCGGCAACAAGTATTCTCCCTTTCCTGAAGAGATGAACCGCAGACTGACCGGGGCCATTGCCGATTGGCACTTTGCGCCTACAGGCTCCGCCAAGGCGAATTTATTGCGGGAGGGGATTAGGGAAGAGCAGATCTTTGTTACCGGCAACACGGTAATCGACGCTTTACTGGCAACAGTCAACCCCGTCTTTAACTTTAGCGGTATTCCAGGGTTGGAAGGGCTTGACTTTGAGGGGCGCAAAGTGGTGCTTATCACAGCCCACCGGCGGGAAAACCTGGGCGAACCTATGCGCCATATCTTTGCAGCCCTGCGGCAACTGGTGCTGGAGTTCCCAGAGCTGGAAGTGGTTTTCCCGGTACATAAAAATCCCAAGGTCCGCTCGGTGGTGCAGGAGGTTTTAGGAGAACTGCCGCGGGTGCGCTTAATCGAACCTTTGGACTATGAGCCTTTTGTTAACCTCATGGCCCGTTCTTTTATTGTCTTGACCGATTCGGGAGGGCTGCAGGAAGAGGCCCCTTCCCTGGGCAAGCCAGTCCTGGTTTTGAGAGATACCACCGAAAGGCCCGAGGCTGTTGCCGCAGGTACGGTCAGCCTGGTGGGCACCGGCTTTGAGCAAGTTTATCGTGAAGCGAAGCGGCTGCTTATTGACAACGGTTATTACCGGCAGATGGCAAATGCAGTGAACCCCTACGGGGATGGTAAAGCCGCCCGGCGTATCGTGCAGAGCCTGCGGTTTGCCTACGGCCTTACTGACCGGCGTCCTGATGATTATCAATCATAAAAATTTTAAATAATTTCCAGCAAGATATCTAATAAAAATACCAAAACAAAACAAGGAATTTGGTAAACATGAGTCGAATAGTACACAGGCTTAAATTATAAAGCAGGTTTAAGCATTCCACCAAAAAAAGGTATAATTTCTCATTCCCTGGGAATTGTAAAGAAGAGTTTAATTAGCCCGAAAATATAGGGGGAAGCAGTAATTGAAAAAAGATTACTGGAATTACGCCCGGTATGCGAATTTTGCCTTTTCTTTTGGTATAACCATGGCTGCAAGTATTTTGCTGGGCTATTTTGGGGGTAACCTGCTTGACCGGAAACTGGGAACTGCCCCTTTCCTGATGCTGGCAGGAATTTTGCTTGGAGTGGGGGTATCTTTTTACTCCTTGCTGCAGGAATTGTACTTGCTGGAAAAATTTAAGCCGCCCGGCAAGGAAGCTGCGGTCAAAAAAATTGGACGGGAAGAAGATTACCAAGATGACAAAGGTATGGACAAATGACCGGTGTTGATTACAAAGAATTTTTACTTGGGGTGGTTTTTGCCCTCCCGTTTACAGTTTTAAATTCCTTTTTGGTGGTTAAAGCTCTTGTGCCCCGTGGAGGAGAAAAGCCCTTCAAAACCTATAATCGGCTGATGGGCCGGGTCCTTTTAAAAATGGCTGTCTCCCTGGCGGTGCTGGTGATAGCCGGCCTGCAGGGTGAGGCGTTTTTGCTGGGGGCACTTGCAGGGCTGCTGTTGCAGTTTGTTTTTTACCACCCGCGTATAATTGCTATTTTCAAAATGAAAGGGGTGAGTTAAGTGCAGGAAAGAATAGCGGAATTAGCAAATATTATGGAACACCTAAAGCCCCATACCGTTTTTCAGATCGGTCCCATACCGGTTTCCTCAACAGTGGTGAATGCCTGGATTGTAATGGCTGTTTTGTTTACGCTGGTGCTTATCTCTACCAGGAATTTGAAGCTTATCCCTTCAGGCAAACAGCATTTTCCGGAAATGATAGTTGAATTTTTATACGGGCTCCTGGAATCCGTTTTGGGCCACGGGGGTAAAAAATACATCCCTTTGGTAGGCTCCTTGTTTATCTTCATCTTGTTTTTAAACTGGGCCTGGTTTATTCCCGAAATGAAGCCCCCGACCATGGACCTCAGCACTACGGCGGCTTTTGGGGTGACCACCATTATCACCGTGCAGTTAATTGGAATTAAGAACAAAGGGTTGGTGGAATACTTAAAGCATTTTCTTTCCCCCACTCCCGTTCTTGCTCCTTTGAATGTGATTGAGGAACTGGTCAAACCGGTTTCCCTGTCGCTCCGTCTTTTTGGCAATATGTTCGGGGAGGAAATGGTGGTAGTAATTCTCTTTACCCTGGTGCCCCTTTTCGCTCCCGTACCAATTCAGATGTTAGGTGTGCTGATGGGCTTCATCCAGGCTTTTGTGTTCACACTCCTGACCACAACTTACATCGCCGCTATGGTACACGGCCACTAATAGCTCTTAAGATTGTCTCTAGGGTCGGCCATCAGCTATCAGCTGTTAGCCATCAGCTTTTAATTGAATTTTAAAAATAAAGGCTGATCGCTGACAGCTGAAGGCTGAAGGCTCAAAGCCTTTAAGCAAAAAATTATTTGCAATTAACCATCTTAACTCAAAAGAATTTGGTTGTGCTTAACAAAAGAAGGGAGGTTTAGTCATGTTAGGTTTTATTGGCGTTGGACTGGCAATCGGTTTAGCAGCCCTGGGTTCTGCTCTTGGCCAAGGTAATGCTGCCAGGGGAGCTATGGAGGGCATTGCCCGTCAACCTGAAGCCGCAGGGGATATCAGAACTAATCTGCTTTTAGCCCTGGCCTTTATGGAAGCGTTGACGCTCTTTTCCTTCGTTATCGCTATCTTAATGTGGACAAAGCTCTAATACTAGCTAGCACTCTTTTGGGTCAGTCGTTAGTCCTTAATCCTTAGTCTTACATTCCTTTTTTGGAAATTAGATGCTAACAACAAACTAATGACTAACGACTAAGGACTAAGGAGGCGGCCGGAAGGCCGCTATGCGGCACAGCCCTTGGGCGGATAAGAGAGGCTCTCTTATTCGCCCACGTACTATTTTTAGGCCGGAGGTGAGGCTTGACATGGAAGTACTGAAGGCTCTTAATTTTGACGTCTGGACCTTCATTTTGATGGCAATCAACTTGCTGATTGTCATTGGCTTTTTATATAAATTTCTCTACCAACCGGTTGGCCGGATTTTGGCAGAGCGGGAGCAGCGGATCGCCGGTTCCTTGGAGGAAGCTCAAAAGGCCAGGGAAGAGGCAAGCGCTCTTTTAGCCAAGTATGAAGAGCAAATTTCCAATGCTAAGAATGAAGCCCAGGAAATTATCAGCCGCGCTACCAAGCTGGGTGAAAGCATGAAGGAGCAGATTCTTGCCGAGGCCCGGGAGGAAGCCGGTAAAACCCTGGCCAGGGCCAAAGCTGAAATCGAAGGTGAAAAAGCTAAAGCTTTGGCTGAGATCCGGGGCGAGATTGCCGGCATGGTTATCATGGCAGCCGGCAAGGTGATTGAAAGAGAACTTTCGCCCAAAGACCATGAGAAGCTGCTTAAGGAATTTGTAGCAGGGGTGGGCGAAGTACAATGAGTGATCAGGCAGTAGCGCACCGCTATGCACAGGCCCTCTTTGAGCTGGCCTTGGAAAATAATCTCTTAGACCGGATTGAAGAGGAATTGAATCAAATTCTCCGGGTGGCGGCAGAAAGCGAAGAATTCAGGCGGATGCTGGACAACCAGCTCATTCCAGCCCCGGAAAAACGGTGGGTTTTTGACCAAATCTTCGCCGGAAAGCTGCATCAACTTACCGAAAACTTCTTCTATGTGCTGCTGGAAAAACGCCGGGAACGGTTTCTTACCGGTATAGTCAAAGCATATACCAAACTGGCTGACAGGCAGCGCAACATCATTGAAGCGGAAGTCAGGAGTGCCGCCGAGCTGTCCCAGGAAGACAAAAAGGACCTGGAACAAAAGTTATCCCAGTCCACAGGCAAGAATGTGCGCCTCATCCATAAAGTGGATAAGGGGATTATCGGCGGGGCAATAATTAAGATCGGGGATAAAGTGCTGGATGGCTCCATCGCCACCCGCCTGCAGAAGATGAAAGAGATTCTTATGGGATAGCTGTCAGCTCCCAGCTTTCAGCCAACAGCAAAATAATGTTTAGGCTGACGGCTGTTGGCTAGGCTTCAAAATCAGAATAACTGTTGTAAGTTTAGAATTTATTTTGTAGGTTAACGTAAACATGCGAGGTGAAATATATGAGTTTAAGGCCGGATGAAATCAGCTCGATCTTGAAAGACAAGATCGCTAATTTCCGGTCCGGGGTTGAGGTTTCCGAAGTGGGAACTGTAATCCAGGTAGGGGACGGCATTGCCCGGGTTTTTGGCTTGGAAAAAGCCATGGCCGGGGAAATGCTGGAATTTCCCGGCGGCATTTTCGGCATGGTGCTGAACCTGGAGGAAGATAACATCGGTTGCGTTATCCTCGGTCCTTATACCGGGATCAAAGAAGGTGACCAAGTCAAACGCACCGGCCGGATCGTGGAAGTTCCGGTAGGCGAAGCCTTAATTGGCCGTGTAGTTAACGCGTTAGGACAGCCCATCGACGGCAAGGGCCCCATCACAACCAATAAGTTCAGGCCCGTGGAGTCGCCTGCCCCTGGGGTTATTTACCGTAAGTCAGTGCACCAGCCGCTGCAGACCGGTTTAAAAGCTATTGACTCGCTTGTGCCCATTGGCCGGGGACAGCGGGAACTGATCATCGGTGACCGGCAGACGGGTAAAACCGCCCTGGCAGTTGACACCATTATCAACCAAAAAGGCCAAAATGTGATCTGCATCTATGTGGCCATAGGCCAGAAGGCCTCAACCGTGGCCGGGGTTGTCAAAACCCTGGAAGACCACGGCGCCATGGATTATTCCATAGTTGTTTCCGCCTCGGCCAGTGAGCCGGCGCCTATGCTGTATATTGCTCCCTATGCCGGCTGCGCCATGGGTGAAGAGTTTATGTACAACGGCAAAGACGTGCTGGTGATTTACGATGACTTATCCAAACAGGCAGCTGCCTACAGGGAGTTATCGCTGCTCTTGCGCCGTCCGCCGGGCCGGGAAGCCTATCCCGGTGATGTATTTTATCTCCACTCCCGCCTGTTGGAGCGGGCTGCCAAGCTGGGCGATGAAATGGGCGGCGGTTCACTTACAGCTTTGCCTGTAATTGAAACCCAGGCCGGTGACGTGTCGGCTTACATTCCTACTAACGTTATTTCTATTACTGACGGTCAGATTTTCCTTGAGTCCGACCTGTTCTATTCCGGGGTGCGTCCTGCAATTAACCCGGGTATTTCCGTATCCCGGGTAGGGGGCGCTGCCCAAATCAAGGCCATGAAGCAGGTTGCCGGACGCCTGAGGATTGACCTGGCTCAGTACCGGGAGCTGGCAGCTTTTGCCCAGTTCGGTTCTGACCTGGATAAAGCCACCCAGGCCCGCCTGGCCCGTGGTGAGCGGATCGTGGAAATCCTGAAACAGGGCCAGTATGAGCCGATGCCGGTAGAGGAACAGGTAGTCAGCATCTATACCGCCGTTAACGGCTACCTGGACGATGTACCTGTTGACAAAGTCAGGAAATTTGAGGCTGAATTTTTGACTTTCATGAAAAACAGCCATCCCGACATCTTAAAAGAGATTGTCACAAGCGGCAAGCTTTCCGATGAACTGATTGAGAGCTTAAAGAAAGCAATCGAAGAATTCAAAGCAACATTTACAGCGTAGACCGATTAAATATTTCACAAAACTTTAATGCAGCGCGTGCGTCAGTGAAAGTATGCTGAAGGCTGTAAGCTGACGGCTGATTCTGCAGCGCACTGCGCCATAAAGGTGGTGAACCTACAATGCCAGGAATGCGGGACATCAAGCGGCGCATCAGGAGTATTGAGAGCACGCAGAAAATAACCAAGGCCATGAAAATGGTGGCAGCCGCTAAGCTCCGTAAGTCCCAAAACAAGGTAGTCTCTGCCCGTCCTTATTCCGCAAAGCTGCAGGAGGTATTGGGCAGGCTCGTTCACGGCAGCGAGGATTACAGCCATCCTTTGTTGGATTCCCGGGAAACTTCCCGAGTGGGATATGTGGTTATAACCGCCGACCGGGGTTTATGCGGCGGCTATAACGCCAACCTCATCCGGCTGACCGAGTCCCTAATCAGGGAAAACGACAAGGAGAGCGTAATCATCGCCGTTGGTAAAAAAGGCAGGGATTATTTCCGCCGGAGAGGCTATACCCTCCTGCGGGAGTACCTGGACTTGGGCGATGACCCTAACTACATCCAAGCCCGGGAACTGGCCAGAGAACTGGCTCAAATTTATATCTCGGGAGAGGTTCAGGAATTGAACCTGGTCTATACCAAATTCTATTCGGCTATTCGCCAGCAGCCGCTTACAGAGAGGCTGCTGCCGGTTACAAAAGTAGAGAAAAAAGAAAACAGCGCCGAAGTTGACTATATTTACGAGCCGTCCGCCAAGGAAGTGCTGCATACACTGCTGCCTCGCTATTTAGAAACCCTGATTTACAAGGCCCTTTTAGAGGCCAAAGCCAGCGAGCATGGCGCCAGGATGACGGCTATGGATGCAGCCAGCGACAACGCGGGAGAAATGATTCAAAAATTGACATTGTCCTTCAACCGCGCCCGTCAGGCTGCCATTACCAGGGAAATCACCGAAATCGTGGGCGGCGCAGCAGCATTAGAATAACGAAGTTATTCTAATGCTGCGTCATTATTTACTAGGGAGTTAATTAGCAAAGGGGTGAGTTTATTTGAATAAAGGAAGAATTATTTCTGTAATCGGTCCAGTAGTCGACGTCCAATTTGAAGGGGCGCTGCCGGAAATTTACAATGCCATCAAAATTCGCAGCGAAGACCAGCCTGAAAAGATGGATGTCAACATCAACATCACCATGGAAGCCATGCAGCAGCTGGGCAACAACACAGTGCGCTGCGTTGCCCTTTCCTCCACTGACGGCTTGCGGCGGGGGATGGTGGCAGTAGATACGGGTGCACCTATTTCCATTCCGGTAGGCAGAAACACCCTGGGACGGATGTTTAACGTAATCGGGGAGCCCATCGACGGCAAAGGACCTATAGAAGTTAAAGAAACTCTGCCCATTCACAGACCGGCTCCTACCTTTGAAGACCTGGAGCCTTCAACGGAGATCCTGGAAACGGGAATTAAAGTTGTGGATTTGCTGGCTCCTTACGCCAAGGGCGGTAAGATCGGACTCTTTGGCGGTGCCGGCGTAGGCAAGACGGTGCTCATCATGGAGCTCATCAGGAACATCGCATACGAGCATGGGGGTTTCTCCGTTTTTGCCGGTGTGGGTGAGCGGACCAGGGAAGGTAATGACCTCTGGGTGGAAATGAACGAGTCGGGCGTTATCGACAAAACAGCTCTGGTATTCGGGCAGATGAATGAGCCGCCGGGCGCCCGGATGCGGGTAGGACTTACCGGCCTCACTTTGGCCGAGTATTTCCGGGACGCCGAAGGTCAGGACGTGCTGCTCTTTATCGACAACATTTTCCGCTTTACCCAGGCAGGCTCCGAGGTGTCGGCGCTACTGGGGCGGATGCCTTCCGCCGTGGGTTACCAGCCTACCTTAGCCACTGAAATGGGTGCGCTGCAGGAGAGGATCACTTCGACTAAGAAGGGTTCCATTACCTCCGTACAGGCAATTTACGTGCCGGCCGACGATTTGACAGACCCGGCTCCTGCTACTGCCTTTGCTCACCTGGACGCCACCACAGTGTTGTCGCGGCAAATTGCGGAGCTTGGCATTTATCCGGCGGTTGACCCCCTTGATTCCACTTCCAGGATTTTGGACCCCCGGATTTTGGGTGAAGAACACTACAACGTTGCCCGGGGAGTACAGCAGGTGCTGCAGCGCTATAAAGAACTGCAGGATATCATCGCCATCTTAGGCATGGATGAATTGTCAGAAGATGATAAGCTGGTGGTAGCCAGGGCCAGGAAGATCCAGCGCTTCTTGTCCCAGCCTTTCCACGTGGCAGAGGCGTTTACCGGCCAGCCGGGCGTGTACGTGCCTCTGAAGGAGAGCATCCGCGGCTTCAAGGAAATCCTGGAGGGCAAGCATGACAACCTGCCCGAGCAGGCCTTCCTAATGGTAGGGACAATTGATGAGGCTGTGGAAAGAGCTAAAGAATTAGCTTAAGGGCGTGATCTGTATGCTTGCAAAAATCGTAATGGAAGTAGTTTCGCCGGAACGCCTGGTGCTCCGTGAGGAAGTGGATTCTTTGGTTGCGCCGGGAAGTAACGGCTATTTAGGTATTTTGCCGGGACATGCTCCGCTAGTTACCGGCCTTGCCCCCGGTGTCCTGGAGTATAAGATCGAAGGCAAGGAAAATAAGCTGGCCATCAGCGGCGGCTTTATGGAAGTATATGAAAACAAAGCAACAATTTTGGCCGATACCGCTGAACGAAAAGAGGAAATAGACCTGCAGAGGGCCAAACGGGCCAAGGAAAGGGCTGAAAAACGGCTCCGAGAGCGTCCTGAAGGCCTGGATGTACAGCGGGCTGAGCTGGCTTTGCGCAAGGCTCTGGCCAGAATTAAAGCAGCGGAATAAAGGCCGGCATGAAATAAAAATCCCACCTATTCCCTGCAGGAAAATGGGGCAGCCAGGTAGAAACATTATAATATTGCTATGAATTTAGCAATTAACCTAAGGGCAGGAAACCCGCGGCAATAAGCCGCGGGTTTCCTGTTTTCATTTTGTATTTTTTTCTTTCAACTGATTAGCCGGTGGGAAGATGGTAAAACTACACATTAGACACATTGCCAAACCTGTTCTAAAATTAGGAGGTGTAAGATGCAAAAGCGTTTGGCTGTACTTTCATTTCTCGTACTCATAACTGTAATTTATTTTAACCCAGCCCTGCCGGCGCTGGCTTTTGTAAGAAACGGCACCCATCCTGCTTATCAGAGCTTTATGCATGCTGGCGCAAACTTGGAAGAATTAAATGTCCAGGCTTGGGCAAAATTAAAATACCCTCAAATAGAGCCCGGAAAAATGGTTGAAATATTAAAAGCCGTCTCAGCGGCTTTTGATCCGGAGGCAGTTTTTAAGCTTACCGCCGTGAGAGAGCACCACCTGCAAGGAATGATTTTGGAAGGCGATCTGGAGCCCGACTCTTTTTTTTACGCTAACCTGGCGACTTTGGGTGGGGGTAGCGAGCAGTCCGGCACTTATTTGCTGGTTAATTTAACCCAGCGGGGAAGCAGCACAAATCTAGAGGACTGGCAGGAAAAAGCCAAAGCTGCTTTTAAGAAATTGGGCGCAAGTCCCAAGGTCTCTGTGATTTTTACCGGGACCCTGGAAAAAGAGCTTACCCTGGTACAAAAAGAGCGGCTGGTCTACGAAATGTTTAAGGAAGTAGCCGCCTTAAGAGTTGAAGGAGTCTCCGGGCCGGAACTGGTCAGCATAAGCGGCTATACCCCTTTAATTAAGGACAGCCTGAAAGTTGACGGACGAAAAATCAATTTGAATATTGCCTTAAGCTATGATGATATTGCCGGAAAAACTGTTGTCCGTGTGGGTTCACCCCTGTTAAACGGGGAGTATTGATTCTTCCTACCCTGATTTTGCAGGATTTCAGGGTAATGTGACGAAATATAGAAAAGACAGTCGAGCAGGGAGGAAAGAATAGTTGGAGAAAATCATCGTAACCGGGGGAAAACGCCTGGAAGGCAGCATCACGGTGAGCGGGGCAAAAAATGCAGTCCTGCCAATTATTGCTGCTACTCTCCTGGCTGAAGACAAGTGTGTGCTGCATGAGATCCCTCACCTGGCCGATGTAGACTCGATGTGCCAGGTTTTAGATAGTTTAGGCGCAAAAATTTCCAGAGGCCCTGAGCAGGAGTTGGAAATTTGCGCCGAAGAAATTACAAGTACCGAAGCAACCCACGATTATGTCCGCCGGATGAGGGCTTCTTTTTTAGTGATGGGACCTCTCTTGGCCCGTTTCGGCCGCGCCAAGATGTCCCTTCCCGGCGGCTGTGCCATTGGAACCAGGCCCATCGACCTGCACCTGAAAGGTCTGGCTGCTCTTGGAGCCAGCATTAACATCGGGCATGGATTAATCGAAGCAAGCGCCAGCGGTTTGGTAGGAGCTAAAGTCTACCTGGATTTTCCCAGTGTGGGGGCCACGGAAAATATCATGATGGCAGGAGTCTTGGCGGAAGGCACCACTATTATCGAAAATGCTGCCGAGGAACCGGAAATAGTGGATCTGGCCAGCTTTTTAAACAGCATGGGAGCCCGCGTTTCCGGGGCGGGAACCAATATCATCAAAATCGAAGGTGTAAAAAGTCTGAAAGGGGCAACCCATGCGGTTATTCCTGACCGCATAGAGGCGGGTACATACATGGTAATGGCCGCTGCCACGGGCAGCAACCTCTTAATTGAAAACGTCATTGTGGACCATCTTAAGCCGGTGGTGGCAAAGCTTTTGGAAGCGGGAGTGGAAATTACCGAAGAGCCTACCGGCATCCGGGTCAAAGGAAACGGCAGGGTAGAGGCAGTGGATATCAAAACTTTGCCTTACCCCGGTTTTCCTACCGACATGCAGGCCCAGCTCATGGCCCTGCTGACTACCGCCAAAGGGACAAGCGTAATTACCGAAACAGTTTTTGAAAACCGCTTTATGCATGCAGATGAATTTAAAAGGATGGGCGCCCAGATTATTATCGAAGGGCACAGCGCAGTGGTCAAAGGGGTGGAACGCTTGACCGGAGCCCCGGTCCAAGCCACCGACTTACGGGCAGGAGCGGCCCTGGTAATTGCCGGGCTGATGGCCGAAGGACAGACGGAAATAGGAGCCTTGCACCACATCGACCGCGGCTATGATAACCTGGTAGAAAAGCTGCGGGCTGTGGGCGCAGATATCCGGCGGGAAAAATGCCAAGCCGGCGAATGTGCATGCTCGGGCGAATAAGGATATTTAAAGATAAATTTTATCCTTTTTTATAATTCCATCGCATTTTCAACTATACATTGTAGTAGAAATCTGCTAAAATATTTTTAGTTTTTAAAAACTTACCCGGCAGAGGCACGAGCCCGGCAGACTGCAAGTCCGGAGGCCAAGCCCGGTCCGGGTCAAAAAGCAACAGGGCGGACAGGATTCTGTACAGCTCTGTTGCTTTTTTATGTCGACTACTGTAAGGACTGACGATTAAGCTCTAGCGCTTGCGCGCTAGAGCTTAAACTCAGCTACCATGGTTTTCAGGTTCATTGCCAGCTGGTGCAGTTCCTGGGTGGAGGCAGCTATCTGCTGCATCGTTGCAGTCTGCTCCTCGGTTGCCGCAGCCACTTCCGAAGTCCGGTCAAACATGGTACCGGCCAGCCGGGCCACCTCATCCACTTCCGCCAGCACGGTGTTAACTGCTGCCACGATCTGGTTAGCTGCGGCAAATACTGCTTCTGACTGGGCCTGGGATTCGGCGATGGCCTGGCTGATCTGGCCGAAAGCCTCCCCGGCCTGGGCGGCGATTTTCATCCCCGCCTGGACAATATCCCTGCTCTTATTAATTGAAGCTACAGTATGGTTGATATCCTCCAGCACCAGCCTGATTAAATTGCTGATGTCCCCCGCCGACTGGGCCGACAGGACTGCCAGCTTGCGCACTTCTTCCGCTACAACCGAAAAGCCCCGCCCTTGCTCACCGGCACGGGCTGCCTCAATGGCCGCATTTAAAGCCAACAAATTGGTTTGGCTGGCGATATTGGTAATTACTTCAATAATTTTACCTATCTCCTGGGACCTGGTGGATAGCTGTTCCACCAGCTCATGGGAACTGGCTACCGTGGCGGAGATGCTTTCCATTTGGTCAATGGTGGAAGCAATAGCATCGCTGCCCGATTCAACCTGCTGCACCACCAAGGTCGATGCTTCGGTCGCTTTCTGGGTGCTGCTGCTGATCTGTTCCGCTTGCTGTGCCATTTGTTCCGCCAGTTCTTTGGTCTTGAGGGTGGAGTCAAGCTGCAGCTGGGCGTTGGCAGCCAGTTCCTGAGCCACCTGGCTGATGGATTCGGTAGCCTGGGCTGTCTGATCGGCGCTCAGGTTCAACTGGTCCGAGAAATCGGTTACATCGGCGGCGCTCTGATTTACCTTGCCGATTAGTTTCCGCAAATTTGTTACCATTTTGGCTGCCACGTTATTCAGCTGGACCATTTCGTCCTGGCCTTCCTTAATCTCCGGCGTGTGGGTTAAGTCTCCAGAAGCAACAGCATTTAAAGCCTCCATGTTTGCCTTCAAAGGTTTTAAGATACTGTATCTGACCAGGAAAAAAATCAAAATAATGGTTAAAAAGCCGCCCAGCACAACAACAAAGAAATTGGAATTAAAGATTAAGCTCACGGCGGGTAGCGGTATGATTATACTGACCATCCCGCGCAGTTCTCCCACTTTATACCCCTCTTTGGTATATCCTGTCAGATCCTTTTCCCCTTTGGGTTCTCCGTGACATTCCAGACAGGACTCCTCAATCCGCATTGGATAGGCATAACGCAGTACTTTTGTCCCGTCCGGCATTTTTACTTTCTCCGCAAAGTCGGCTGCCGTTTTTTGCCCCTCAAATTTGGTCAACACCTTCTTTTCCCATTCATCAGGCGCATTTTCGGGGTTGCGGTACATAAGGCTCGTATGTTTAATCTTATATCCGCCTTCTTTATTGAACTCATCGGCAATCATTTTGGAACCGATGACCGGGCTTATGCCCTTAAATTCATAATTGCCGTCCTTGTCGGTATTGATTTTATTCTGGACATTTGACAAAAATACCCGGGCTGCTGTAAGTTGCCGGACAATCACTTTTGCCTGTTCAAGGTAGATCTCCTCCGTCCGCTTGGTATTCTGAACATTTATCAAATAAAACAGGATGAGCACGCAGATAAACAATACCAGCGCCACTGAAGCGATAAACTTGGTTGCCAAAGTCATTCTTTTAAACACACGCATACACCGTCCCGCATGTTAATTAACCAATGGTATTTAATAAATTTGAATTCTACGTATTTTGTCAAGTTCCTCTTTCACCGGCAAGCTAAACATGCCGCCAGGGGCCAAAAACAGCACAAAATGCAATAAAAAAATTATAAAAAACAAGGTAGATTCTTGTCAAAATTGCCATTTCACGGTATGGTTACCTTAACATAGCTATCAGCCATCAGCTTTCAGCTATCAGCGGCAGACTTTAGCCTCTGGTTCTTTGTTGCAGGTATTCCTAAAACTGAGGACTGACGACGGATAGTCTCCGAAAGCTAGTCTCCGAAAGATACATGCAACTAAGGGCTAATGACTGACAACTAACAACGAGACCCTACATACATACCCGGGAGGAAAAACAATGGGCGATGCCATCTTCAAGCAAAAGAACGGGGTGCTGGGAGTGGGAATAGTTGCTCCCTGTGGTATAGTTACTCCGGAACAATTGATTGGCTTAGGCAAATTAAGCATCCAGGTAGGAAGTCTGGGCAGTAAGTTTACCACCAGGCAGACAGTGCTGTTCCTGATCCCCGAGGAAAAATTGGAGGAGTTCAGGCAGGGGGTAACAGACCTTGGCCTGAAAATAGGCTCTTTCGGTGAGGTGGTGCGCAATGTGAAAAGCTGCGCCGGCGGGGAAGAGTTTTGCCTCAGGGCGCTGACCGACGTATTTTCGCTTGCCGCATCAATTCAGGAGAAATTCATGGACCAGCCTGTTCCCCACGACTTTAAAATCTCTGTGGCCGGCTGTCACCGGGGCTGTACCGATCCCCTCTGCGCCGACTTTGGCGTTATTGCTACCGGGACGGATAAGTATAGCATTTATCTCGGCGGCAGGGGCGGCAGCAGGAAACCGGTCCATGCGGAGAAAATAGTTGAGGAGGTTACTGCCGCAGGAGTTGAGGCAGTGCTGGAATATGTTTTGGAAAAGTACCGGGCTTTGGGCATGCCTAAAGAAAGGCTGTGCAAAACCATTGTCAGGGAGGGACTGGCCCCCTTCATTCCCGGCGCTGAGTTGCTGGGCCAATACCGCCCGGTGGAAGAGGAAAACGATTTTTTAGCTTTTTTGGAGGGATAAAGCATGGCGGCAAGCAATATTGATGTGGAGAAAATCAGCCTGGCAGTGAATAAATGCTGCAAGACCGAGGAGGAGTGCGGTACCTGCGCCAAGTCAAAGTGCCTGATCGGTTTTGCTAAAATGGCTTTGGAGTATACCCAGAAGAAAAATACCGTAGTCATCAGCAAAGGGGCAACCTTGATTCCCACCGGTGATTATAAGGTCTTCTACCGTGACGATTTGATTGATGCCCTGGTAGAAGTTTTGGGCCAGTGCCAGGACTGCCAGGACAACCACGAAGAAGACTGCGTGATCAATATCATCAGAATGGCCCTCGAAATGGCCCTTTTGGGTGAGCACCCTGAGTATGAAGGCAGCGCCTTCGCTTACCTGATGAAAGTGCTAAAACAGAGCCCTGAGGTGGGCAAAGTGCTGCTGGAAAAGTTCAAAGAAAGATAAGGCGCATAAAATAAAAAAACCGTTGCTTTGCTATAGCAGCGGTTTTCTTAGATACTTTATTATTGCTTTTGAATAATTTTTTTTGTATCAGTTTTTGCTAAGATATGATGTAAAAAACTTGTTTTAACATTTTTTTTCATTTCAAATTCACTTGGCGAATATGCAATTACTTCAATTGGCTTCATAACTTCCGCAAGAGCGTCTCCTAAAATTTCTAGACGTTGCCATAAAGGCATATTTGAAAATACAGGTGAAACTACAATAAGATCAATATCGCTATCTGAGTCGGCAGTCCCTTCTGCCTGTGAACCGTATAAATAAGCACTGGAGATAGTAACTCCCATTTTATTTAAAGCCTTCAAATATGCAGCAATAGTTTCATCTATCAGATCTGCTGTTTTAAACACTGGACCACTTCCTTTGCTTGTTTAAGATAAGAACTAGTAACTTCTTGAGAATAATCTTGGATTGCCTGATCGAGATCTTCTGGGTAACGGGTAACTACACCAGCCAAACTAAGCCGTGTAATAAATTTAACCTGTTCATCTGATAATTTAGCATTTCCTGAATTAAATAAATATACAGGGTTATGGCTCCGAGGCGGAGTATTACCGGTATGCTCAACGATGAGCGCTTTTAAGGCTTTTCGACAGCCAAGTGGCACATGAATATTGTATATATGTAGCGCCCTGCTTTGAACATGTCCTCAGCTGTGCCTAGGTCATATTCAGCTTGTATAATCCATTTGGCGGACTCAATAAACATACATATTTTACCACCTTTTACGTATATTTTAGCATTAAAAAGTTTCACGATCAAACAAACATTACTTTGTTTAATAGACTGATTGTTTATACTTAGACTGTACTGGTTCAGTGCAGCTTTTATTTTTTGTCACGCATTTTCATGCCGGCAATAGATTCATAAAATCAGTCCCAAAAGAATATCTATAAATAAGACAAGCTAAACTTACGGCCGATTGCTAATAGGCACCTATGCTACTGTCAGAACGAATGGAAAATTTTAACCCATTTTCAAGATAGGCGGCCAATCTCTCTGCAAAGGACTGATCCTGTGAAACGGTTAATTGCACTGGTAGTTTGTCTCCTGATTTTCGCCCTGATCGCCCTCCCGGCCTTGGTAGTGCTAAACGGTGAAAGCCCAAAAGTAAAAGTTAAGGCGACCGGTCCTATGCTCCGCGTCTTAAACCATGCCACTAAAAAAATTGAAACTATACCCCTGGAAGAGTACCTGGTTGGAGTGGTGGCCGCCGAAATGCCCGCCCTCTTTGAACCGGAAGCGCTGAAAGCCCAGGCAGTGGCTGCCCGCACCTATGCCCTAAAAAAGATGCAACTCAGCAGGAAAAGCCCCAACCCTCACCACCAAGACGCCGACGTCTGCACCGACCCCGGCCACTGCCAGGGCTGGCTGTCGGAAAAGGAAATGAAAAAGAAATGGGGATTACTGAGGTACGCCCTTAATCATAAAAAAATAGCGGAAGCTGTAGAGAAAACCGCCGGAATTGTCCTGGTTTACCAGGGCAAACTCATTGACCCTGTTTATCATTCCACCGGTGTGGGACGGACCGAAAACTCGGAGGATGTGTGGCAGTTTGCCATTCCTTATTTAAAGAGCGTTCCCTCCCCTGGGGATAAAGAGTCGCCAAAGTTTCAAACTACAGTGACCTTATCTTTGGCCCAGGTGGACAAAGCGCTGGGCACCAACTTGCAAGCAGTACCCGCAGCCAAGATCAACAGCGGGTCCCAGGGTACCCTGAAAGTGTTGGAAAAGACAGGCACCGGCAGGGTTAAGTCCATCCAGGCGGGGGATAAAACCTTCTCCGGGGAAGAATTCCGCCGCCGGCTGGGACTCAATTCCTCCAAATTTGAGTGGAAAGCGGAAAGGGACAAGATCACCTTTACCGTCACCGGCTACGGCCACGGCGTGGGCATGAGCCAGTACGGCGCCAATGCCATGGCTAAAGCAGGCAAGAACTACAAGCAGATCCTCAGCCACTATTACACCGGCACCGAATTGAGAAAATATGTAAGCGATAAGGGGAAATAATTAAATAAATCCAATATTTACAGCCCTCCCCCGATGATGATAACCAAGATTGGTACTGGACACGCTCATGGCAAGAAGGGGAACGTGAAGCCGATGCAGATGTTTTAGCAGGGCGGGTAGAGCGCTTTCAAAATGTAGAAGATGCCATGAAAGAATTGCATCGCTTCACGGAGGAAAGAATAACATGGTGAGATGTTAGCGAGAGTAGACTCCCTACTCTCTTTTTATTTGTTCATGTTATTTGTTCATAAGCGGGTGGAGTAAACTAACAACTAGCAACTAACAACTATTCGGACAGGCCAAAGAGCAGGTATAAGTTCGGTAAATAATGGAAAAACTTTTAGGCAGAGAGGTGATATCTATGCAAAAGCCCCTGCCTGATTTCAAGGGCTACAAAAAAATCATCAACTTAAAATTTTTACATCTGAACATACCCAAATTCAAGGAATTGAAACCGCCGGTATTATATCCGCCTTTATACGTCTTATTCTTCGGCTTGATAGTTTCCGCTGTAGTGCTTGGGATCACTGCCTACTGGGAAAACAAGCTGGCGCCTGTAGCCTATAAGACCGACAACCTGGAGACCGCTGCACCTCAGGAGACAGAAGTAATTTTTATTAATCCACCCTCTGCCGGGGAGCGGGCTGGGGTATCCCTCAAGCCACCGGTAAAAACGGAAAACAAACAAACACCGGTGGCAGCCCCGGCAAGCGCTCCGGTTAAGGAGGAAACTAAGGAGCCAGATTTAAACGGCATGCTGCAGCCAGTGCAGGGCCAAATCGGACAGGGATTTGCTTTTGTCTACTCCCAGGTGCATGAAGATTACCGCCTCCACCCCGGCGTGGACTTTATTGCCCAAAAGGGCAGCCCGGTTAAAGCAGCCCTTTCCGGTAAGGTCGAAAAAGTCGAACAACTGTCCGATGGAGGGTACAAAGTTACTCTTACCCACGGTGCAGGCTGGCAAACAGTCTACAGTGCGCTGGAGACCGAACTGCAGCAAGGGCAGCAGGTGGACCAGGGAACGACTCTGGGTCGGCTGGTAGGCGAAACCCCCGGCGAACCGGACCAGGGATCGCACCTGCACTTTGAACTCCGCAAGAGCGGAAAAGCAGTAAATCCGGCTGAATACCTGCGGTAGCAGCCAGCTGACCTAATGCACTACTTTATAGCGTAATTGGCTGAAGGCTGACAGCTGATAGCTGAAAGCTCACTTCCTGTTCTACTTGCACGCTTCCCCTCATATAAATAAACAGAATACAAAAAGGGGAGGCCCGAGTATGCAAGACTATATCCGCCAAAGGGTGCTGGATATCAGCAATTATATCATTCAATCCAACTCTACTGTCCGTCAAACCGCGGCAGTATTTGGCGTAAGCAAAAGTACCGTCCATACCGTGTTAAGAATTGGTGTCGGTTGCACTGGGTGTTCGAATACGCCGCCTGATAGATAAAATGATACGCATTGCTAAGAGAATCTGTTGCTAATAGAACCTGCCTTTGTTTTATGCGAGGCAGGTTTTAATATGTGTGTGATCTGTTGACTTAAAATTAGGCATGTGGTTATAATAATTTATAAAAGTGTGATAAACTGACGCAAAATATGTATAAAAATGTGATATTTTGGAGGTGGGTATTGTGGAAAGGCTGATCATGCAGGAGTTGCTGCAGTGGAAAAATTCCAGGCACCGGAAACCGCTCATTTTAAAGGGTGTCCGGCAGGTGGGCAAGACATGGCTGCTTAAAGAATTTGCCAGACGTTATTATGAAAATATTGCGTATTTTAACTTTGATGAACACCCGGAATACAAGCAGTTTTTTGAAAACACAAAGGATGTGGAGCGGATTTTACAAAACTTGATGATGGCCAGCGGCCAAACCATCAAGCCGGATAAGCCGGAGGCCACACTCATAGTCTTCGATGAGATCCAGGAATGTCCTAATGCTCTGAATACACTTAAATATTTCTGCGAAAACACACCCCACTATCATGTAGCCTGTGCAGGTTCTCTTCTGGGCATTGCCTTGTCTAAGCCTGCTTCTTTTCCTGTAGGCAAAGTAGACTTCTTGGAAATTGGGCCTATGACCTTTACTGAATTTTTAATGGCCAATGGTGACGGCAATCTTGCCGCTTACATGGACAGCATCGACAGGATTGAGCCAATTCCGGATGCCTTCTTCAACCCACTCTATGAAAAGCTCAAGATGTATTTTGTTACAGGTGGAATGCCGGAATCTGTCAGATCCTGGACGGAAGACCGGGATGTTGAACTTATGCAGCAGGTGCTGTCCAATATTTTGGGGGCCTACGAACGGGACTTTGCCAAGCATCCTGATCCCAAGGACTTTCCTAAAATATCGCTCATCTGGAAGTCAATACCTTCTCAGCTGGCCAGGGAGAACAAAAAGTTCATCTATAAAGTTGTCAAGGAAGGCGCCCGGGCCAGAGAATATGAGGATGCATTGCAGTGGCTTTGCGATGCCAACCTGACTTATAAGATATACCGCAGCAGTGCGCCGGGACTGCCGATTTCCGCTTATGACGATTTGTCTGCCTTCAAGCTTTATATGGTGGACGTGGGGCTCTTGCGCCGTCTGTCGCTTTTGGCGCCTTCCGCTTTCGGCGAAGGCAACCGGCTGTTTGTGGAGTTTAAAGGAGCGCTCAGCGAGAATTATGTGCTGCAGGCATTGAGAAACCAGTTTGAAGCTATGCCTCGGTATTGGACGATGGACAATCCCCGGTATGAAGTGGATTTTCTGATCCAGAGAGAAAACGATATTTTGCCCGTAGAGGTTAAATCGGAAAGCAATGTCGAAAGCAAAAGCCTGAAGAAGTTTAAAGAAAAATACGGTGACAAGGTCAAGCTCCGTGTCCGTTTTTCATTGAACAATCTGCGGCTGGACGATGATCTGTTGAATATTCCGATGTTCATGGCCGATTATGCCGACAAACTCATCGGGATGGCGTTGAAGCAGCAGGAGAAGAATTAAGTCTTGTTCAAATTGAAAAAGGCAATTACTTCTGAATTTAAGGAACCTGTAAAAGGAACACCCAGAGCGAAATAATACATGATATATGCGGGCTTTGTCTACAAGCTGTACTGCTGGCATCTTGCTGCGGTTTTTGCTTTTATGCCAACTCCATAGAAACACAAGAAGGCTGATAGCTGACGGCTGCAAGCTGACCTAATGCACTACTTTATAGCATAATGGGCTGAAGGCTGACAGCTGATAGCTGAAAGCTCACTTCCTGTTCTACTTGCACGCTTCCCCTCATATAAATAAACAGAATACAAAAAGGGGAGGCCCGAGTATGCAAGACTATATCCGCCAAAGGGTGCTGGATATCAGCAATTATATCATTCAATCCAACTCTACTGTCCGTCAAACCGCGGCAGTATTTGGCGTAAGCAAAAGTACCGTCCATAAAGACGTAACAGAACGCTTACCGCAGATAAATGAAGGATTGGCCAACCAAGTGCGTATCGTTTTAGAACAAAATAAAGCGGAACGGCACCTGCGCGGCGGAGAGGCAACACGGAAAAAATACAAAGAAAATGAAGTTTCTTAAAGATATAAAAGGAATTTGCCTCTTTTTGGCGAATAAAATACAGCTGTAGCGAAATCTACCATCTGTAACAATATTTGTTTTTTTATTTTCAGCTGCTCAAAGTGATTTAGCTTCTGCCAACGGACAAGCTATACTTTTCACATAAATCATACTCGGGAAGGGAGCAGGGATAATGTTTGGTTTTGGGATGGACATCGGGGTAGATTTGGGTACAGCCAGCGTACTTGTTTACCTGAAAGGCAAGGGAATAGTCCTGAATGAACCATCGGTAGTAGCTATCGATAAGACCTCCGGGCAGTTAATCGCAGTAGGCGAGGAAGCCCGCCGGATGCTCGGCCGGACCCCAGGTAATATCGTAGCCATTCGCCCGTTGCGGGAAGGCGTCATTGCAGATTATGACACAACGGAACGGATGCTCCGTTACTTTATAGATAAGGCCTGCGGCAGAAAATTCCTTTTTAAGCCCCGGGTAATGGTCTGCATACCCTCCGGGGTGACCGGAGTGGAAGAGAGAGCGGTCAGGGAAGCAGCCCTGCAGGCCGGGGCCAAACAGGCCTACTTGATCGAAGAACCCCTCGCCGCTGCATTGGGAGCCGGCTTGGATATTTCGGAAGCCAGCGGCAGCATGGTAGTGGACATCGGCGGCGGTACTACCGACGTGGCGGTGCTGTCCCTGGGAGGCGTGGTCTTGTCCAAGTCCCTGCGGGTTGGCGGCGACAAATTTGATGAGGCCATCGTGCGCTACATCCGCCGGGAGTATAACCTGATGATTGGCGAAAGAACGGCAGAAGAGATGAAAATCCAGATCGGAACCGCTTACCCTGCCGGCAAAAAGGGAAACACCTCCATGGACATCCGGGGCCGGGATTTGGTCAGCGGCCTGCCCAAAACCATTACGGTCACCTCCGATGAAGCTAACCAGGCCCTGTTTGAGCCGGTGGAAGCTGTAATAGGGGCGGTGAAAGAAGTATTGGAAAGGACCCCGCCCGAACTTTCCGCCGATATTATAAACAGAGGCATTGTAATGACCGGCGGCGGCTCCCTTTTAGACGGCCTGGACACCCTGCTCCAGGAGGAGACAGGCTTACCCGTCTATGTGGCCGATGACGCCATCTCCTGCGTGGCGTTAGGCACCGGCAAAGCCCTCAGCATGCTCAACGTCCTGCAGAAAAGCGGCGTGTTGTCGAAAAAAGTTATATAAAGTGAATAAAGAAAATTTTATAGGTTATACTATCCTACCGTAGTGCTTCAGTCGTAAGTCCTTAGTTGTATGTATGGCTTTTGTGGACTTATAGAACCAGTATCCATTGCTCATTAGTAATTATAAATCCGACGACAGAATGCTAAGAGCTGATGGCCGACAACTGAAAGCTGATAGCTGACGGCTGATAGCTGTTGGCTGACCCCAGGTATGAGGTGAAAGAATGCTGAAGAAGTCCCGTAAGCTAAACCGGCTGCTTGCCCCCGTTATCGTCGGGGTGTTAGTGGCTTTTCTTTTTATCGCCGCGCAAGTGCTGTTTCTTAAATTCAGGCAGCCGGAAAGCAAACCTGCTGTTTCCCCTCAGATTACATTTTCCCACGCTGGGGAATTCAGGCAAAAAGAAAATGCCTACGAACTTTCCCCGGAATACCTTCCCCTGGATAGGGACCCTGGTCCGGTTTACCAAATGGCAAGCCCCTCCTTTACAGCGCTACCGGGCAGACCCAAGGCGGAGTTAACACCGGAACCGGAAAACAAACACCTCAACACACAGAGCAATAACCTCAATGTGCTGTTTTTGGGGGTGGACGGTGACAAGCTCCTGATGTGTTCCCTGTACAGCATTAACTACCGGGATAAAATGCAGTCGGGAGCTGTTTTTACCCCCACTTTCTCCCTGGTACCTGGGGAAAGCTACACTTTTGCCCAATTATACCGGCGGGAAGGGGTGAGCGGGGTAAAAAAGGTGCTGGAAAAGGAGATGGAGGTGCACATTGCCTACCACATCCTGATCCAGAGAGCCGTCTTCGACGAAATAGAAAAATTCATTGACCCCATCTACATCGACGGGGAAAAGGTGAACTTAGCCGACCTTTTTACCATGAAAGTAGGGCCCAAAGATCAAGAGATCTTGGGCGCCCTGATGCGGGAATTCACCAAACCCGGGACGTTTTTTATTGACCTGCCCAGGCTTATTTTTAGCGCCAAAAAATATGTCAGCACCGATTTTAAAATCAACCCTAAAAACCTCATGCTGCATTACAAAATTGCCCGGGGAGTTGACACCACTAAAATCACCAAAGTCATCCTCCCTGGCCGTACAAAGCTCATCGGCGGCCAAAAACACTACGAACTCCTGACCTACCCCTTGCAAAACACCATCTACGAAATAACCCGGTAAAAACGGACTCGAAAGAGCATAAAAATAACGCGAGGAAACCCGCCTCGCGTTTGTTTCTACTGGCTAATGGCTGACAGCTGATAGCTGACAGCTTCCCTAGCCGATTTTCTTCTTTTCTTTTTTCCTTCCTAATTCAAGCTGCTCATCAATATCCATTATTTTCACCAGGAGCTTAGCCTTTTCGCTCCCTCTGGCGGTAGTCCACTTTTCCAGTAAGACGTTGCGCTCTCTTTCCAAAAGATTAAGGTGTCCTCTCATGATGCCCCTCCTTTCGACAACTGTTCCTAATATATACATGTGAAATACGGTACATGCTAATGTATAAAAATAAAGCTTTTTATTTATAATTATACTCCTCTTTTAGATATTTCCCATGGATGATCATGTGAAATATGGTACATTCTTTTACATCATCCGCTATCCACATGTATGATTACTAGTACAAAAATACTCCTCTTTAATCACAGTATACCTTATTGTGAAATTTAGTGCAATACTTTTTAACTAAATTTTTAGAAATTTTTGCGCTTTATTTCTAAACCATTTTCCAACTATTTCAGAGGAATATTTACAGGAAATTCAATACTATTGTCGAAGACATTATTAATATTGCCTAAAAGGGGTTGTCTTTATACCCAATACAAGAATAAAGTTTGAACTACTGGCTTACTGACCAGAGAGGAATACCACACTGTAATCGGCTGAAAGCTGACAGCTGACGGCTGCTGGCTGACAGCTGCTGGCTGAAAGCTGATGGCTGACAGCTGATAGCTGATAGCTGACGGCTGCTGGCTGATAGCTGACGACTAATGACTAAGGATGAAATATAGAAGGGAGAAACTCGCATGAATATCAAGCGTTTCTTTATAATTAGTCTCGCCGTGATTATCCTCGGCTACGCTGTAGGCAGTGCTGTGGCAGACCAGCCTCTGCCCGGCAGCGATGCCGACCCTATAGTTACCAAGAGCTACGTGGACAATTACATCAATAGCGCCATAAGCGGACTGCAGCAAGAAATAGATAAATTAAAAGTACAAGTAGCTGAGCTGGAAGAAAAAGTAAAGGGGCAAAAGAGTGTCAAAAAAGAAACAATAACGCTCCGGATCGGAAGCAAAACAGCTTTTGTAGGGGAAAAGGAAGTTCAGCTGGATGCAGCGCCCTATTTACATAACGGCACAACCATGCTGCCCTTTGCCTTCATTGGCGAGGCCCTGGGCGCCAAAGTGGGCTGGGTAGGGGAGGCCAAAACCGTGTCCTTTGAATCAGGACAAAACAGGATTGAACTGCAAATTGGCTCCAAAGCCGCCCTGGTCAACGGGACTATTGTGGAACTGGATGCCCCCCCGGTTATCAAAAGCAACCGCACTCTGGTTCCCCTGCGCTTTGTTTCCGAAAACCTCGGCGCCAAAGTGGAGTGGGTAAAGGAGACCAAAACCATAAAAATAACACCTTAGATTCCTCAGTTACATTAAAATCTTCATATATTAAGTAAGTGGGGCGATTCCCGGATAAGTATTTATTCGGGGATATTCCCCGGAAAAGCATATATCTTGGGTAGGGTGTGTCCTTGTATCTCGGTAACTGACCTGGAAGAAACACTTACAGCTAATAACTAAGAAGGTAGACTAAAGCTGAAAGCTGATAGCTGATAGCTGAAGGCTGACAGCTGCTGGCTGACGCTGATAGCTAAAAAAGCCTTGCCATCTGCGATAAATAGAAGTATAACTATATAAGATGCTGCCTAAATAGAAGTAATTCGGGGACATCCCCCGAACAAGCATTCATTCTGGAACATTCCCTGAGCAAGTATAAATCTTGCATAGGGGTGTGTCCCCGTTCCTTGGCTCGAATAGCTGCCGGCTAACGCTGACCCAAGAGGAATACCTGCAACTAGGGACTGGTGACTACTCCAGCGAAGTACTTGCGATTAACAACTCAGAAGGCTTAAGCTTAAAGCTGAAAGCTGACGGCTGAAGGCTGACAGCTGATGGCTTAGTGACTAACAACTCGCCCCTACAGGGCGCTTGGTGGTGATTAAAAATGGCTGACAATTACGATAGCGATTTCTGGTACGATGTGTCCCAACCCAAAAAAAGAATCAAAAGAAAAAAAGGTATTCCCTGGATACCTACCATAATAATGCTGATTGTTGTCTTTTCAATCTTTACTTACGGCGGCTACCGCTTTGCCGAGTGGTGGTTAAATAAGAGCTATGCTTCCGGCGGTGAAAAACTGCCTTCCGAAGAAATACTGCCCGACGACAAGCGCCTGAATGTGCTGCTTTTGGGAGTGGACCAGCGGGGTAACGAACCTGCCCGTTCCGATACCATCATAGTGGCTTTTCTGGACCTGAAAAAGCCCGATGTCAAGCTTTTATCCATTCCCAGGGATACCAGGGTGGATATCCCCGGGCGCGGCAAACAAAAACTCAACCATTCCCATGCCTTTGGCGGCCCCGAACTTACGGCCCAAGTAGTTAGTGATTTATTAGGCGTGGATATCGATAAATATGTGGAAGTAAACTTTGAGAACTTCGAGAAGATCATCGATACCTTAGGCGGCATCGAGATGAATGTGGAGAAACGGATGCTATATAAGGCAGAAGGCATCGATTTGCAGCCCGGCCTGCAGAGGTTAAACGGCCACGATGCCCTGGGCTACGTCCGCTACCGTAGCGATGGCGACGATACCACCAGGATAAAACGCCAGCAGAAGTTCTTAAAAGAGCTGGCAGAAGAAACAATTAAACTCAGCACTGTCTGGAAACTGCCTAAACTGGTCAGCGAAGTAAATGCAAGCGTGAAGACCAATCTGTCAACGAAAGAAATGCTGGCCCTGGCCAATGTTATGCGCAAAACAGATACCTCGGCTATCGAGGGTACCATGCTGCCGGGGACACCGGAATACATCGGCGGCATCAGCTACTGGCTGGCTGACGAAGAAGAGGTTAAGAAGCTGGTGGACATCTATACCGGTAAAGTGCAGCCCGAACCCGAATCCTCGGAAAGCACGACCTCTGACGCCGGCAATCAGCTTTAATCGGGGACATTCCTAGAATTAATCGGGGACATTCCCCGAACAAGTGTTAAATCGGGGACATTCCCCGAACAAGTATAAATCTTGCATAGGGGTGTGTCCCCGTTCCTTAGCCGGGGTGTGTCCCCGTTCCTCTAGTGTATAATTGGGGACATTCCTCATCGTTCATACTACATGCATGAGAGGTGTCCCCATACCGCTGTCCGGTTTAAAGCTACCGTCTGATAGCTGATAGCTGTAGGCTACTTGCTGATAGCTGATGGCTGCATATCTCTAGAAAATTGACCCCACAAGAATACTTGCAACTAAGAACTAACAACTATCAACTGACAACTGACAACGGACCCGAGATGTTTTCGGAAAAAGTTTTAAAAATTTTTTCCGAAAAAGTGCAAGAAAGCAAAAGCGGGGTGCGTATTACATTATGAGAGTAGACATCCTGGGGACCAAAGTTGATCAAGTGACAATGCAACAGGCCCTGGAAAAAGTCGAGGAGTACATTAAAAATCGAGAGCACCGACATATAATCACCCTGAACGCCGAAATAATTTACCGGGCGCAGCATGAACCAAAGCTTAAAGAAGTAATAAATGCGGCGGACCTGGTAACGCCCGACGGAGCCGGTGTGGTCTGGGCCTCGCAAAAACTCGGCAATCCCCTTCCCGAAAGAGTCACCGGCATCGATTTGATGCTGGAGATAGTTAAGGAAGCAGCCGTCAAGGGTTGGAAAATCTACCTCTACGGGGCCGCTCCCGGTGTAGCGGAGCTGGCTGCCGAAAATTTAAAGCAAAAATATAAAAATTTAAAGATAGTGGGAACCCAAAACGGCTTTATTCCGTCTAATGAAATGCCGGCCCTTTTGGCTGATATCAAGGCCAAAGACCCCGACATCCTCTTTGTAGCCCTGGGTGCTCCCAGGCAGGAGTACTGGATCCGGGAACATTTGGAGGAACTGAATGTACCCGTCTCCATAGGGGTAGGGGGGAGCTTCGACGTCATCGCCGGCAAAGTAAAAAGAGCCCCCAAAATATTTCAAAACATGAAACTGGAGTGGCTCTACAGGCTCATCAAGGAACCCCGCCGCTTTGGCAGGATGCTGGCATTGCCCAAATTTGCCCTGAAAATTATGCAAGAAACCAGAAAAAAACAGCGTAGTAAATAGTGTGTAAAGTAAATGCACATTAAAAATTTATTAAAACCTTTACTGCCTAAAGGAAATCTGTTCTTTGAAAACGAAAAATATCACATAAGTCACTACGGCGTTAGCCGTGAGCGATTAAGACTTAGCAATCTTTCTTAATTGCTGACGGCTGACAGCTGATAGCTGACAGCTGACGTTGCCTTTAGGTTAATTGCAATAAAACCAAAAGTGAAGGGAGTGATTCACCGCATAGCGCTAAACTAATCTTCAAAACACCAAGTTTTATCACAAAAAGAGACAAAAAATCAAAGGGGGATTTAAAAGTAATGAAGAAGATGAGAAAAATCATCTCTCTAATCGTTGCACTGGCTTTCCTCTTCAGCATCGCAGTTCCAGCAATGGCAGCCGAGCCGACAGCTGCTGAAAAAGCCGGCAACAAACTTCTATCCTTAGGCGTTATTGAAGGCTATCCTGGTGGAGGACTTGGTCTTGACAAAACCATTACCCGCGCTGAAATTACAGTAATCTTAGCTAAATCAACCGGAATGAAAGATGCTGCTGAACTCTTAAAGAGCACTCCTTCTAAGTTCAGCGACGTTAAACCTGGTGAGTGGTACACAGGCTGGATTAACTTAGCCGCTGCTCAAGGTTGGGTTAAAGGTGACCCACAAGGTACTTTCCGTCCGAACGATCCTGTTTCCTACAGAGAAATCGTAACTATGTTAATGAAAATCTTAGGGTATAATGATAACCTACCTGGTGATTGGCCAGTAGATTATCTCGTTAAAGCTGCTGCTTTAGAAATTACTAAAGATGTAGCTTTCGATGCTAAAGCTCCTGCTGTTCGTGGCGATGTGTTCCAATTCGCTTCTAAAACATTGGAAACCAAGATTGTTTCTTACGATAAAGACAATGATAAATTCAATGAGTCTGCTGATACTCTTTTGAGCAAGTACTTTGACAGTGGAACAGTCGTAGACAAAGTAGTTGTTAAGTCTGTGACTAAAGTTAACGGCAAAATAAAGCTTAATGGCATCGAAATGACTGCTGATGCTAAAATCGTCGGCGCAGCTGACGCAGCTGGCTTACAAGATAAATATGTGAAGTATATTTTGACTGATGGCAAGATTAGCTACGTAGAAGTTAAAGACGGTTCTTCAGTAGTTGAAGGCGTATACGTTTCAACAGTTAACAGCATTGCTGAGAATGCCAGCATCAAGATTAAAGTTGGTTCTGACGAAAAGACTTATAAGTTTGGCAAAGACGCAGTCGCTAGTATTGTTTACAAAGATGAAGTTGTTGATTTTAGTAAAGAGGGCGTTGCTGCAGCCGATGTTATTAAATTGACTCTTGATAAAGATGGTAAAGTAGTCGGTTTAAGAGCAATTGATGTTGATACACTTGCTAACATGAAAGACGCTATTGTTAAGTCCGTTGACGCCGCAAAATTGAAAATCACAGCTAAGCGTGGCGATGACTGGAATTTAGATGAGGATGCTGATGACTATAACTATGTAGTAGTTAAAGACGGCAAATTTGTAGATTTCAGTGACATCAAGGAAAATGATATTGTTTATGATTTTGGTAGCGTTTATGATGTAGACAATTACTTTGTAGTAATTGGCAAAAAAGTAGAAGGCACCTTTGAATCTGTTTCGAAATTTAGTGGCACAGATGTTACACAAATCAAAGTTGATGGCAAGAAGTATGACTTCTCCGGCGTTTGGTCTACAGATAACGGTGATGACTTCAATGCTACAACAATGCAGTTGAGCGATGCCAAAGATTTCATCGGTAAGAATGTAGTACTTGGCTTTGGAATTAATCCTAACAGCCCAGTATATCTAGCTGGTGATATTGACACCTCTGAAGACTCTTATAAATACGCTTTATTAATCAAGAGATTACCCGATGTGCCGAGCAGTACAGGAACTAATGATTATCTAAGATTCCTGCTTGCTGATGGAACAAAAGTTTCTTATCTTGTCACTGATGATTCTGCTGATTTAGCACAAACTGCTGTAACAAGTGATGTTTATGATTATGCTCTTGTTAAGTTCACTTTAGACAGTGATGGTGCTATTGACAAGTTTGAGGTAGTATCTCTTGCAAGTGCCATGACTCTTGATATTACAGATGTTAAGGACAATACTAGAGTATACTATAACAGTTCTTGGTTAACTGCTAACAACAATACTGTTGTCTTTAGAGTTTACAATGATGATTTAGAAGAGAAAGCTGTAACCTCTAGCTTCTCCTCGCTGTATAGCTATATTGATGACGGCCAGACCTTAGTTGATACTTATGCATATGTTAAAGATGGCGTTGTCAAGTATATCGTTGTTAAAGACCGGACAGCTTTAGCTTCTTCTACCATGTATGCTATCTACACTGGTAGTGGCTATAATAAAGATGGTTACACCATTACCTTAAACGTTAAAGGTGAAAGCAAGACATACAATGTTAAAGCCGATGCAGATCCAGGCTTAACTAAATATCGTCTTGTATCTTACACCTTAGTTGATGGTAAGACTGCTAACGAAGCAGTTTACAGTGTATTCAGCCCAACTAAAGCGGTTACCAAGATTAATAGCTCTGCCAACATGGTCGAAATTGATAATGTTTGGTACACTATTAACTCTGATTCAGTTATCTACGATGTAACTGATGATGAAGTAAATGTTATTGGTCTGAGTGGCATTGCAACTGATGACATAGTAGTTCAGTTGAAAGCTAAAGATGGTGTTATCGAATACTTAGTAATCGATAACGACTAAAATACCTTTTAAATAGGGAGCAACTTTTTAGTTGCTCCCTATTTTGTTCGCTTTTCAGCAGGAACCAAGGGGAAGGTTCCAGGGGGGTTTGAAGGTTCCAGTGAAGGTTCCAGGGGGACGAAGAAAACCAGGGGGACGGTTCTTGTGGTTGCATAGTGGTGTTTAAATGTTGCAGAGTAAATAGATAGTGCTTAAAATATGCCACCAACAGGAAGAAAGAAAAGCAGAACAGGGATATATCATATTGTCTTAAGAGGTATTAACAGGCAAATTATTTATGTTCTGTTCTTGGTTATGTACTCCAAGATTTGGTTTTTAAACCTTGCTATATCTTTCAAATTATCCTGGATAATCTCATATAATTCTTCATCAGAAACCTGGTGATAAAGGTGGACGAACCTGTTCCGATAGCCCGCCATTTTGACTAGTTGCTCAGCCAAATCCTCACTTATAATTCCTTTATCTCCCAACCCGCGAGCTATTCCTTTATACTCTTGAGCAATATTTATTCCTCCGTTTTTAGCCAAAATATGTCGTCCAATATCAAAAATTGCTTCCAGTGAACGCCTGAGGAAGCTTTCAGCAGAAGAAGAATTGCGTATCTTTAAAAATTCTTCTTTAGGCATACGAGCCAGTTCTCTTAATTCTTCTAAATACTCAGCAATCAGGGCAAGCCTTTGTTTGACCAGCAGTTTGTCAACGGGCATTGCTAAACTGTAGCGGCTTACAATATTTGACCGCGTTTAGCTCACATTGACTGGCCGCATTTTCATCTCACTTTATTTGGCCGGGCAGCTCTTAAGTACCACCCGGCCATTTAGAAAAACTTTACACTGCAAACTCGTTTTCAATTACCACCTTAACCATATGGTCATCGATGAGCCTTTTTTGTTCCACAGCCGCCGCCATGAGGCAGGCAAGACATACGTTGTTGACCTTACGGGCAATGCCACCAGCGTATTCGTATACCACGTCCAACGCATCATCAGTAAAAATGGGTGAACTGACGCCGGCTGTTTTTAAATGATGGTCTACGTAGTCTTTTACCTCTTTCCGTTCCATGGGTGGCAAATGGTAGCGCAGGTTCACCCGCTGGGCAATCGCTTCATAAACTTGGAGCTGCAGGATGCGCCGTAGCTCTGGCTGCCCGACCAGAATCAGACTCATTGGGTTATACGAGTCCATGCGAAAATTGAGCAAGAACCGAATCTCTTCGAGCATTTCCCGGTCAAGCAAGTGGGCCTCGTCGACAATGACCACCGGTACTTTCTGCTGGTTTTCAACCAAGTCAAAAACAACCTGGTGAAGCTGACGTTTAGCCTGCCCTCTGTTAAACCGGGGCTCGCAGTCCAGTTGGCGTAAAGCCTCCCAGTAAAAATGTCTGGGCGTGAGACCCGAATCACTGATGTAGATGACCCTGTATTTATTCGGGTTAAGTAAAGACGTTAGTTGGCGGAGAGCTGTTGACTTGCCTGCGCCGACTTCCCCGGTAATGAGGGCAAAGAGGCGTTTTTCCGCTGCGTACTTGAGGCGGGACACCAGTTCCTCATGGGCTGGCGTAGTAAACAGGAACTTTACCGGCAAATCCCGCCCGAAGGGGGTACGGTGAAAGCCAAAGAAAGGTTCAAACATCTTCTTTCCCTCCCTCCAGGTGGCGGAAGGGGATGGCTCCAAGTTTACGCTGACGACGGGCCCGGCTTCTTGCCTCAAGGACAGTTAACAAACGGGAACCCTGGGAAAAAGTTACCGTCTCTTGAACTGTTTCATGTTTTGCGGCGGTGACGTTGTATTCTTGGATAACCAGTGGCCTGGCCAGTCCCTGTTTTTGCCCGTTATGCCAGAATTCAATGGTTTCCAGGTCAAAGGGATCAAAGCGAAGGTCAACGGTTTTCTTCACCCATTCCAACCCAATCTCGTAAAGCCGGCCTTGGAGTTTGATGCACCCGGTCTTATCCACCCGGCGGCTTTCCTCCCAGAGGAAGGCTTCCCGACATTCTTCCAGGCTGGCAAAGCGAAGTCGTCGCGGGTCTTTTTGGAACCGATAAGCTGGAGTTTCATTGTCCAGGGCACTGTGCGGGTGGTGGTTGTAACCCTCTTCCATCCAGACAGCAAAAAGTTGGTTGAGTTCTGACAATGTTGTGGGCGGCTTGAGTTTAAGTTCAGCCAGGAACGATTCAACGGTTCGATTGAAGCGCTCAATTTTGCCTTTCGCTTCGGGCGAATAAAACTGGGTTTGGATATGCCTGATGCCAAGTTTGGCACACCCCAGACGGAACCAGCGGGAGATAAAGACTTTGCCATTGTCTACATAGACGGCGTCTGGAACACCCCGCTTCAAGATGGCTTTACGGAAAGCATCTTCTAAGGCCGGTAGCCTCTGGTCGAGGTAAAACTCCCCGTGGCACAAAAGCCGAGTGGCATCGTCAATAAAGGCAACCAGGTAAGTCCTGACTTTTCGTTTAGGGTTTTCGGGATGGGGTAAATACGGCCCGTATTTGATGTCTGCCTGCCACAGACGGTTCCGCTCTCCTTTTTGAAAGCGCCTGTGACCAGGTAGGGTTTGATTGGCTTCTGGCTTGGTTAAGCCGAGGCGCGACAGATGTCTGCTCAAGGTAGAACGGGCCAGTTCTCCCGGCCGGGTTTTCTGCTCCCCTTCCAGGATCTCGATAACCTGGCTGACACTTCGTTCGGGTAGCTCAGTCTTAAGTTTAACTGCCTCCCGGATAATCTCCGGGGCGATCGCCCGGCTGTTTCCCTGGTCGGACCTGACTTTTGGCATAAGTCCGGACAATCCCTGTTGTCGGTAAAGTTGAATGTAACGGCGCAGGGTACGCGACGAAATCTCCCCACGGGCCAGAATCTCATTTCGCCGCCGGCGCTTTTCCGCTGCTTCCAAATCCGGTTCAAGCAAAGGAGCAATCAGGGCGAAGCGCTTAAGCGCAGTATCCTGTTGGGTGTACTTCTCTTCTGACATCCAGACCATCTCCTTGTTAAAATATGGTGTTTTTTCCACCATACCACGATTTAAGGATGGCCAGGAGCCTAAACTATGTGGAATTGGTTACAGCCAGAGGCCGACCACGTCCATGGTCAGCCAGATGTTTACCGCTCCCAATACCGACGTAGAATCTATAGGAGGCAATTTATCTAAGGCGGCCCGTAACTGTTGCCAGGGAGAAGGCCAATTTTCCTTGATGAGTGAATCTATTCGTTTTGATAATCGGAAAGCCAGGCTTTCCAGCACGCCGACGGCCTCGCTGTACCGCTTGAGAAACCGACGCACCCACCGGCGGGTGGTGGGAATGTCCTGCCCACCTTGGACCCGTTCTGGCGGTACCTGATCATCAACTACTTCCTCTACCGCCGGTGCAATAATATCCATTGAATAATGACGATAGGGAGAAATGAAATCGGGGAGGATGGCATGGGTGCGGCGACAGTTACCGCAACGGAAGCGTGCTATAGGAATTCTCGCTACGGTTTCATCTGCCGTAATCAGCTTGCGCAAATACTGGCCGTGAGCAGCCATTTTAGTTTGACACAGAGGGCAAAACCACTGTTTTTGCCCCAAAATATGTAAATGTTTTTCTAAATACTCCTTTACTGAAGTGCCTAAATACGTTACAATCAAGGCGACGGAATGTGGGAAAGCCTTCAGTAAGGGAGAGTGCCAGCTCGTTTAACCTTACTTGAAGGCTTTTCCTTTTCTCCTTGTTCAGATTCTTTCTGTTATTTTTCGTCAAGAGAAGAATAAATCCTTTTTCTAAACGGCAACTGAATCTGAGCAAGGTAAGGTCAAATAGTGCGGGCAGAAACACTAAACCTCCTCCAAGATTTCATCCAGATATTTTTCTAAAAAAGGTCTGAAATCTAAAGCGCGGCAAAAGATGTTTTCTTCATACTCTTCTTTAAATTCAAGTCTGGAATAGTAGAGACAATGTCCGTTAATTGCGTTAGCCTGAAATACAGAATGGGTTTCTTGCAAGAAAACCAAGTCGAGTGGATATGGTAAAAACAAATCTTCCAAATGATTATACAGGTTGCTGTACAGGATATGTCTTTCTTTTGGACTAGGAAGTTCGTGATCAAAAACGACCCCAATATCTATATCTGTCAGAGGGTCGTGCAGTTCCTGTTTAATCCCATGGAGCAAATTCAGACCGGTTTTAACTTGCGAGCCAAAGATATAGACCAATGCGATCTTATACTCTTCACAAATTCTTTTCAACTGATTTTGTTTATCCATGGATACCCCTCCTTCGACATCATTATACCATTTATGGTATGTAGATACCATTTTTATGGTATCACCGGACCACCGGACCAAGGGGACGGTTCCTATGGTTGCGAAGTGGCGGTAAAGTGTGGTCGAGTAAACAGAGGGTGCTGAAATATGCCACGGACAGGAAGATAGAAGGATCCCGCCCTTGGATCCTTCGATTTAGGTTTACCCTTGGTTTCTGCATTGAAGGAATGTTAGACGCGTGGTACACTAAACTTGTATAGTTATATGTTTTAATGGAAAGGGTGATAATGTGCCAACTATAAGTATGTTTTACGGAATAATAATTAGAATGTTTTGTGCACCAGAAAAACACAATCCACCACATTTCCATGCTTATTACGGAGAATATAAAGCAATAATTGATATAAATACTTGTGAATTAAAAGAAGGAAACTTACCGAAGAAACAACTTAAGCTGGTTTTGGCATGGGCTGAACTAAGGCAGGAAGAATTATTAGCAAACTGGACTTTGGTAATGAATAGTGAACTTCCTTTTAAAATTGAGCCGCTTAAATAGGAGGTGTAGATTTATGTATTTAGCAGTTAAAGGTGTAGAACCTTTGAATGATTATCAATTACTTTTAACTTTTGAAAATGGTGAAAAGAGAATTTTTGATATGAAACCCTATTTAGACCTCCATGCCGCTAACGCGGCACCATCGGAAGGATGAAAATTGGTTCATGTCGAATCACCTATTGGCTGGCGAAGGCAGGTCGGGTTTTTATGGTGCTTTGAGCCCGCTATTTAGACAGACCACAACGACCTGGTGCACCACAGATTGTTGCCTCTTTTTGAGAGCACGCAGGATAGAATGATCCATTAGTGGTTGTTGCACCAGCCCTTCAATCTTAACCAGCCAAAAGGATGATACTTGTGGATGTTCTCTACACTCATTGCTGCGGCTTAGACGTTCATAAGAAGAACGTCGTCGCCTGCACCATCACCCCCGAAGGGAAAGAAATCCGTACCTTTTCAACCATGACCGATGACCTTATCTCTTTAGTGGACTGGCTCAAAAGCAAAGGCTGTACTCATGTGGCGATGGAAAGTACCGCTTCTTACTGGAAACCGATTTACAACCTTCTGGAATTGGAAGAAATCAACGTTATGGTGGTGAATGCTAAACACATCAAGAATGTGCCGGGACGTAAAACAGATGTCAAAGATGCCGAGTGGATTGCAGGATTGTTACAACATGGCTTGTTGCAAGGCAGTTATATTCCCTCTCGCGAACAAAGAGAGTTGCGGGAACTTATCCGGTACCGGCGAAGCCTGATTGAGGAAAGAGCGCGGGAAATAAACCGGATACAAAAGGTTTTAGAAGGGGCCAATATAAAACTTTCTTCTGTGGCACGTGATGTCTTGGGCAAATCTGGACGGGATATGATTGAGGCTATGATTCAAGGGCAAGAAGACCCTGAGATTCTCGCTGAGTTGGCTAAGGGTAAGCTGAAAAAGAAGAAAGAAGAACTTCAAAGAGCCCTTAATGGTTTAATAGGGTCTCATCAAAAACTGATGCTTGCTAAGCAACTAAAGCATATTGACTTCTTGGATAAAACAATCGCTGAACTGGATGAAGAAGTAAAGGCACGAATGCTCCCTTTTGAAGAAGACCTGGAGTTATTGGACACTATACCCGGAGTGGGAAGACGTACCGCTGAACAAATCTTGGCTGAAGCAGGTACAAATATGGATCAGTTCCCCTCTGCCGCCCACTTATGTTCATGGGCTGGAGTAGCTCCAGGTAACAACGAAAGTGCCGGTAAACGAAAGTCTGGCAAAGCCAAGAAGGGCAACCAAAAGTTACGAAGTGCTTTAGTTGAAGCAGCCCGAGCAGCGTCCCGCACAAAAGATACGTATTTAGCGTCCCAGTATCACCGTATCGCGGCCAGAAGAGGAGCAAACCGGGCGTCCTTAGCTGTTGCCCATAGCATTCTTATCATCGCCTATCACATCCTTAAGAAAAGACAGCCTTATATTGAACTTGGTCCTAACTATTATGAAGAACGCAAGCGTCAAACGGTAGTAAAACAGTCTATCAAGAAGCTAGAATCTTTAGGATACAAGGTTACGGTCGAAGAGGTAGCTTAATAACATATACATCAGTAGATACCGGGTTGCACCCAATATATGGGAAATGCAAGCTGGTTATATAGGTCTTGTTTTTTGCCTGTTTTTAGGGTCGTTTAATTTTCAGGATAGATAAAGGTATATTTAAAGAGCTTAAGGATGAGAAAAAATTTAAATCGGTCAGAGTTAGTTTTGATAGTATTGAATGGTCTAATCAAGCTGATATTGACCCGGAGGTCTTATATGAAAAAAGATATCGCATATTGACGGGCTGACCCCCTAAAATTGGAGAATATCTACTTGATTCTTTATCAATAGGCGCTGACTGAATATTTTATTATTTGCAACTTTATTGGAACGGGCTACTAGATGTGTAAAAAGACCCTGTTTTGGGCATATTTCCCCCCTCCCCACTTAATGCTTTGTGATTCTATTGCATCAAAATCAGGAGGGGGTCGGCTTTTATAATATTTATATTTGTATCTTAACAAATGGTATAATCATAAAAGAAAAGTATGCTCCTTTCTGTTTTGTTTGGATTGGCGATTAAACAATACCACAAAAAGGGCATACTTTTTCTCTTTTTATTTAATTTTGTTACTAGGAAAGTTACCACAGCCATCGCGCCAAGCGGTTTTGTTCTCCCCACCTTACTTTTCTTGATGGATAATTCCGGAAATAGTATAATGTTTGGATAGTGTTAACTAACTTATGAAAAATGCAGTTTAAGGAGTATATGGGACAGACTAAACCCAAAATGTCACCTGAAAAACGAGATAGCCCAGAAGAACAGTAAAACAAAACACCTCCAACCTCTATGAAGAGCATAACAATGCGGATTCAAAGCCTGTCAAGAGGTCATTGCCTTCGAAGAAAGGCATTTGACAGTCTTTGAACCGCATGTTTAAGGGCAGATAAGAGGTTGAAGGATTAAGGGTGCTACCGCCTGTTCTATGGTGTTTGCTGTGACAGGATAAGCTGCTGTGATAATTCAATAAGCTTCTGCCATTTAGCAGGCATGTTTGGGATAGACTCAAGTTCCGGAATAGAGTTTAGTGGCTGCCAGTAAGTATAGGAGTGTGGGCGCAGGAAGTTGTAATAGGCTACAAAAAGTGACACATGGGTATTTGAGCCTTCCCCACTACCATAGCCGTTTGTCACCTGATAGGAGAATTTAAAGGTCCTGTTAAGGCGTTCAATAATTTGCTTAAGCCAGCGATATTCTTCCGAAACAGGATCATCATTGGTGAGTCCGAATACCTGCGTAAGGTTAAAATCCATGTCTTTAAGCATGAACTGCTGCTGTGCAAGCTTGTAGGCAGAGTAGCCATCAGCAACAAACTTTAGGGCTTGAGCGGGGAAATCTTTAAACTTAGCAAAAGCCATACGCATAGCCAGGATACAAGGACCTACATCCCTTGTATCAGATACACAATAGCCCAAGATAGATTTTTTGAGTGCATCCATAATAAACCAGACATAATGCTTGATGCCTCTGACCTTAACGTAGGTTTCATCAGCAGCCAGGTAGTTTGTGGGTTTGTAATCAAAATTATCAACGTAAGGTTTAACCAAAGCGGCAGCAGTTTTGGCATATTTACTGACCATAACATGAGAGATTTTAACGCCGTGGATCTCCCAAAGGGCCCTGGAAGTAGCCCGTGTGGACAGCCCAAGGTTTACAAGATAGGTCAGGCAAAGACCAAGAATGTGAGGAGAAAAGTGACGAAAAGTAAAATTGACTGATCCTTTAGGCATACTGTTTAAATCGACCTTAAAAAAGTCGACAGTGAACTCGCGGTAGATGTAGTGTAGCTTAAATTTATGCTTATCTTTCTTGTATTCTTCCAGGTCTTCCGGAGAAAGGTTTTTAAGGGACTGAAGATAAAAAGGACATTTCTTGTTCGTACACTTGTGGATATTAAATTGCTTGCGCTCCTTCTTTTTCTCAAGGATTCTGCCACAATAAGGGCAAGTAAGTGCACCGATTTTAAAGTCCTTCTTATCTTTGTTGAACCTTAGCCCGCAGACTTTGCATAAAAGCTGACCACGGCCTCCTGTATTGTCGTAGAGGTATGTATGAGGGGCGCCGCAACGGTGGCAAACAACATCGGGAGAAACAGGGTTTTTCCCACGGGACTTAACAGGTTTAAGCTCTTTACCATGCTTAGACTTGTAATCGTTAAGCAGCTGCTTGTAGTCAAGTTTTTCAGGCTGTTTAATAATGGGGAGCCTGTCCACAGTAAGCTTACGATACTTCGGGCTGGTGATATCCTGTTTAGGAGTTTTTAAGGGAATATTTTTAACGATAAACAAAAGTAACTGGCGAATTTGTTTAAGTAAAAATTGATTGTATAGTATCAAAAATGGTATAATTGAGTTCAACAATAACACTCTCCTTTTGGTGGATTGTTGTTTTGAACGACTCAATTATACCAAAAACGGGGGTGTTATTGTTTTTTATTGTAAAAAAACTTGAAACCCCCGATATATAAGACTTTAGAATCTATTTTGGTGTAAATTAATTAACACTACGAATGTTTGCGTGGGGGTGGAGGAAATGGAGGATATTTTAAAACAAATACTTCAAAAATTAAATTCCTTAGACCAAGGGCAACAAGAACTAAAAGAAGGCTTTGGAAAACTGGAGGCAAGACAAGCTAAACTAGAAGAAGGCTTTGGAAAACTGGAAGCAAGACAAGCTAAACTAGAAGAAGGCTTTGGAAAACTGGAGGCAAGACAAGCTAAACTAGAAGAAGGCTTTGGAAAACTGGAAGCAAGACAAGCTAAACTAGAAGAAGGCTTTGGAAAACTGGAAGCAAGACAAGCTAAACTAGAAGAAGGCTTTGGAAAACTGGAGGCAAGACAAGCTAATCTGGAAGAAGGCCTGGCTGAATTTAGAAAAGAGGCTAATCAAAAATTTCAAGATCTTAATAATCAAACAGAAACGATTGCCAGGACTGTATTTGCACATACTGAAATGCTCGATAAAATATCTTTAGACCTTGATTACTTAATAGATAAAGAAAAGCAGAACGAAAGAGAAATATTTGCCATAAAGAAGAAGATGAAGGCTTCTAACGCATAGACAGCCTGTAATTGAGGTGTGGGGCAGTGGAAGAGAAAATTTATCAATTGATAGAAAAATTTTATTTGGAGTTTGCCGGATTTAAACAAGAGGTCAATGAACGCTTTGATGAGATAGATAAACGTATTGATGAGATAGATAAACGACTAGGCAAGGTTGAGATAAACCAGGAGGAAATGAACGATAAACTGGAGGAAGCATTTGAGGCAATCACTGCTTTGGCGGAAAGCAATGAACGCCAACACCAGGAAATAATGAAAGAATTGAGAGGCGAGATAAGCGTCGTCGAGTTAGCTGTCAAAAGAATGGTAAAATGAGCTGGAAAAATGACCCGGGAGAAAATTCAAGCCTCCCGGGCTTCTATTTTCTCGGTTATAAGTTATACGCCTATTGTTTAATGGGAAATTAGCTGTATCAGCCACCCACATTAACGAAGAGCAAATTACTTTCCTTGAAATGGCCCTAAAGATATTAGAAAAGAGTAGTAGGTTTAACACAGTTGATGATGAGGACCTGCGTATTCTAAAATTGCAAATACTTGGCGGTAGTCGTAAGGGATAAAGGAGGCAGTCCCTTTGGTTACCTCGCTTCCTGTCTATTTACGTCGAGTGCTGTCGTTTGGTACAATCTTAGTAACCCCGGAAAATTAAGTAATCAACTTTTGACACTTAATCGGCTTCAAAGGCCCCGAAAAACACAACGGTCCACGAATGTTAGTGTAGGCGGGTGATCACCTGGTGCAGGATCCACAGTTGCAAGACCTCCTGGAAAAGGCCAGGGCCGGAGATGAGCAGGCCCGGGATGTTCTGATCCAATCTCACCGGGCCTACATAACAGAGGTCGCGGCTGCTTACTGCGGTCGCAGGCTTTACTGGCAAAACGACGACGAGTTGAGCGTCAGCCTGCTGGCCTTCAACGAGGCCATCGATACCTTCAACCCCTCTGCCGGCAAGGAGTTTCTCCATTATGCACGGCTGGTGATCAAAAACCGGCTGATCGACTACTATCGTAAAGAATCACGACACCGCCACCTCTCCCTGGAAGGATTGCCCGGCGATGAGGAAGGTCTTCCGCAGTGGGAAGCAGCTGCCGCATGGCGACAGTATCACGAGGAAGAACTGGCCCGCGAGCGGGCGGAAGAAATGCTCCGCTTCGACCAGGCTCTACATACCTTTAACCTTTCACTGCAACTTTTGGAACGGGCCTGTCCCAGGCACCGGGATACCCGGGAGATGCTGGTGCAAGCCGCCTGCGTGCTGGCCCGGGAACAGGACTTGCTGGCCTACGTGAAGCGTTACAAGCAGCTCCCTCTCCGGGAGCTGTCCCGGGCCACCCGTCTCAGCCGGAAGGTATTAAAAAGGGGACGAGCTTACATCCTGGCGTTGACCCTGATTCTCACCGTTCCTGAATTCACGCACCTGCGCTCTTTGTTCTCGCTGCCACCGCCGGCTGCCTGTACCGCCGGACCAACAGACACGTCAAAAACGCCGACCGGCTCTTCCAGGGGAGGTGACCTTCGATGACCAAGATAAAAGGGTTAGTGGTGAAGACGGAAGGCCGCCACATGTGGGTCGCCACCGAAGACCGGCAGTTCAGGCGGTATCCCCTTCCTGCCACAGGAGCTGCCGTCGGCCAGGAGGTGTGGGTTGAACAGCCCGTACCCGCCGTTCCGTATTTCGCCTCCCGGGGTGCCCTGGTGGCGGGCCTGGTAGTAATGATATTCCTGGGGGCGTTCCTCTGGCAATTGGTCCGCGGCGATACCCCTGTAGCCTACCTGGCCGTGGACATCAACCCCAGCCTGGAAATCGCCGTGGACGGTGCAGGCAGGGCGCTGGAAGTGGAACCCCTGAACCAGGACGCCAAATTGCTGGTAAAGGGCCTTTCTCCCCGGAAGAAGGACGTCTATACCTTCCTTGACCAGATAATCCAAAAGGCCGAATACTCCGGTTACCTTAAACCCGGACGGGATAACCTGGTGTTGGTGACCATTATCCCGGCCAGGGACGGAGCACCTGTCCCGGTAAACGCTTCCGGGGTAAAAGAAGCTGTCCTGAAAAGCCTTGCTGCCCGGAACGTTCAAGGTAAGGTCGGCATTCAAAACGCCTCTCCGGAGGAACGCATCAGAGCCAGGGAGGCGGGTCTTTCGGTAAACCACTACCTGCTCATTACCAGGGCAGCCGAAAAGGGAGTTCTGCCAGGCCCCAGCTTAAAGGATAAGACCGGCATACCGGAAATCCTGAATCGTTTATCCGCCAGGGGCATTCAATTGGAACAGCTAGTGGTTGAATTCGGTGTCACCTCGGGACCCGGCAGCAAGCAGCCGCCCTCCAAGGAGACCCTGGTTAACCCCAGGACAGTGCCGCCTGGCAGTACTCAAGAAACCACCGGTAATCCGGAGCACCGGGATGCTAGGCCAGCAGAATCTCGTCCAGTGGATGAGGACGAAGAGCGCGACACGGACGGCGAGCGCCTCCCGGAGGACGAGGAAGAAGACGGCAGTAAAGGCGAAGAAAGAGATGATGAAGCGGATGAGGGTGAGGGTGAAGGTAATGAAGCTGGCGCGGAGGATACCCGCATAGAAGATGAAAAAGACGACGCCCAACTTGAAGCGAACAGCGATGAGCCTACTACTCGTTCACCCGCGCCGGGTCCGGGCGATGAAAAAGGGAAGATCCTATCACCCGATAGTGGGACCAATAGCAAATCAGACATTGATGATCAAGATGGCGACGCCCGGGACCAGAGCATTGATCGTGATGGTGGTCAACCCGATGATTCTTCTAAACAAGAACCGGGCAAAGAAGTAAAAGAAGATGCGGGCAGTGATAACGGTGGCGACGAAGAAACGAAGACTCCGGTGTCGGTGTTCTAAAAGATTCCGGCGATGAGGACGAGAGCAAGGGCGATGATCAAGGCGACGTTCGCGAGGAGGAAAATTTTTTTGATCTGGACCCCCAAATTTTTTTCCGCCCACGCACTAACCAGTGAAAGCCAAAACAGAAGAAAGGAGAGGTTCAGATGTTTAGGATGCGTAGTAAAAGGTTACTGGTACTGCTGGTGATGGCTGTTTTTCTGGTAGTGGTATACTCTGTGGGAGGAGGAGTGGCAGCCGCCGCAGGAGGCACGTCACCGGCACCGGAAGTCTCTGCCAGCCCGACTGTGCCAGGGGACACCGGCGATGACAAACCAGGCACGGCTGGTGACCAAGACCAGGCTGACGAAGATGCGGACGAGGACGAAGATACAGACGCAGTCGGCGACCTGGACGAGGACGAGAACGAGGATCAAGACAAGGATGATGGAGACCGGCATGAAGAACGGGATGCCGGCAAAGATGCGAACAAAGTTGAAGACCAGGACGAAGACGTAGACGAGGATCAAGCAGCTCGCGAAGAAGCGGATGAAGACCTTGACCTGGACGAGGAAGAGGTCAAAGGTGATAAAGACGCCGAGAAGCAAGCCGAAAGACTTGCAAAAGCCCAGGAAGACCTGGCAAAGGCCCTGACGAAACTGGCGGAGGACCCCAATGATAAAGAGGCTTACGAAGACATGGCCAGGGCCTATGCCGCCCTGGGCCAGTGGTATCAGGCCAAAGAAGCGGCAACACAGCTCCTGGCTATAGACCCGGACAACGAAGAAGCTGGGATCTTGCTCGCGGTAAGCCTCTACCGCCAGGGGGATCAAGAGGGAGCGCTGCAACAGCTCCAGGCCATGGCCACCAAAAAGTCAGGTGACGACGACGTTTACGAACTGCTGGGAGAACTCCTGGAACTCCAGGGAGAACTGGATGAGGCGCTGGAAAAATACGAACAGGCCGCCGCTCTTAACCCCAACGACCCGGACATTTTCGCCAAGTTGAGCGGGGCTTATCAAAAAGTGGGGATTGAAGGAGTCAAGGTCTTTGTCAACGGTAGCAAGCCGCAATTCGATGTCCAGCCCCAGATCGTCGATGGGCGCACCCTGGTTCCGTTCCGGGCGCTGGCGGAAAGTCTCGGCGCCCAGGTGGCCTGGGACGGAGCGACCCGCCAGGTGACAGTGGTTAAGGCGGACATCACCATCAACCTCACTGCTGACAGTCCGGTCGCCACGGTTAACGGCACTCCCGTCAACCTGGATGTACCTGCTACCATCACCGGCGGTCGGGTACTGGTTCCCCTCCGGTTCCTGAGTGAGGGACTGGGTGCCAAGGCCAAGTGGGATCAGCAAAGCCAGATGGTTATAGTTAGTCAATAAGTAGAGATACAGGTGCAGATCTAGAGGGGATATCCCCGCGGGGGTATCCCCTCTACTTGGGTCCGATTACGGCAGTATGCCATGCTCGGGATAATCAAGCTTTTATGAAAGCTAAGATACTTGGGAATCAAAGTTTTAACCATAGGTTGCCTGTTATTACTTTAATTTCAAAATTATTGAAGGATTATCCGTTTTATTGTCGAATGCAATAAAAGGTTGAGCAATTAAACATAGCAATAAAGTGAGGTACCCTATGAGTAGCGAGAAAGAAATTAGTCTATATCAGGAAGTCTACGATGAAATTGACTTGCGAGACATTATTATGGTGATTTGGCGCCGGCGCAAGACGATCTTAACCATTTTCTTGGTGACAGTCATCGCCGCAACCGCTTTTGCTTTTTTGCAAGAGCCCGTATATAAAATGTCTTCAACAATTTCTCTGGGGAACTATAATTCAAATATATATACTAACCCGGCAGGAGCTAAAGAAGTACTGTTGAGTGATAACGTACTTATGGAAGTAATTAAGCAGTTGGGGTTAGATGTAAAACCTGAAGAGTACAGACAATTTAAGGAGAAAATATCCGTAGACATAGTTAAAGATACATCATTTATTCAAATAGCGGTTAAGGAAAAGGACAGGGTATTAGGTAAAAAGATTATCGAGCAGATGGTAGCAATATATACGAACTTAAGCCTCAAAGACTATACTAACCATGAAAAACTAATATCCCAGCAATTAGCTACCATAAATCAACAGCTTAAAGAGAAAGAAGAAGAACTGAATCTGGCGAAAAAATTCATAACTACTTTGGAAAATGATCCAGGTATCGATGAGACGAAAAAAGAAATACGTACTAATGAAGTATATAACTATCTGCGGGAAATAGACAGCCAGCGTATTGCGCTGTTGGACAGATACCTGTCCCTCCAAAAGGAAAAAGATGCCCTTGAGCATGTTAAAGTTATAAACCCGGTAAGAATACCGCAGTACCCCGTTGCGCCACAAAAGAAAGTAATTGTGGCAGTGGCAATGGTGTTGGGGCTAATGGTGGGCTTGTTTGTGGCGTTTATTCAGGATTATTTTAAACGTAATCCAATAGATTTTAAGGGCACTAATGTAAGCAGCTAATATTAGGGGACATTAACAACAGCCGGTCGTTGAGGAGAATTTTTTGTTTTCTCTTACAAAATGGAGTTACGATAAAATTGTTAGGAGTGTTGTTGTGGGCTAAGGGTTAGTAGAAAAATATATTACTAGTGATCATAATGTCAGATGAAATTATAAGCATCTATATTACCAACTTGCGAGCAATACTACCAATGTATTTGTTATATACTGCAAACGATGCTTTCATAAATATTAACAACTTACGCTGGAATTTGGCTGAAGAACTATATTGAATAACTATAAACATAGTTGACATTGTTGCAGACGAAAAAATAGGCAACCCAACCGGCGAGAAGGTGAATACTAAACTAGATGCTTTGAATGCTGGTAGGTAGGCAAAGATTTAAAAATAACTGATCACCTTAAGAAGATATAAAGGCTTGATATAAATATATCCTGCTTAGTTAATAAAGAGAGGGATTATTTTGCATCTGATAAACAAGAACATTTTGGTTACTGGAGCAGATGGTTTTATAGGTTCACATTTAGTAGAAGAATTAGTGCGTTCAGGGTATAACGTGCGTGCTTTTGTTTTATATAATTCTTTTAATTCATGGGGTTGGTTAGACCATTCTCCCAAAGAGATTCGTGACAATTTAGATGTTTTTGCAGGCGATGTGCGCGACCCACATGGCATTAAACAGGCTATGAAGGGTTGTAATGCGGTTATACATTTAGCTGCATTAATAGCAATTCCATATTCGTATTATTCGCCAGATACCTATGTAGATACAAACATTAAGGGTACCTTAAATATCCTTCAAGCAGCCAGAGAACTGGAAATTTTAAAGGTTGTGCATACTTCGACCAGTGAAGTTTATGGCACAGCTAAATTTGTACCTATAACTGAAGATCACCCGTTGCAAGGACAATCGCCGTACTCAGCGAGCAAAATAGGCGCAGATCAGCTCGCTATGTCCTTTTACTATTCTTTTAATACCCCTGTTGCAATAGTACGACCATTTAATACTTACGGACCAAGACAATCGGCCCGTGCTGTCATTCCGACAGTAATTACCCAAATTGCAAGCGGGAAAAGAAAGATAAAGCTTGGCGCGCTGCATCCCACTCGTGACTTTAACTATGTAAAAGATACTGTTAAAGGTTTTATAGCTGCTCTGGAGTCAGATAATTCCATAGGCCAGATTATAAATATTGGCAGTAACTACGAAATCTCTATTGGTGATACTGCTAAACTAATAGCTGAAGTTATGGACGTAGAAATTGAAATTGAAACAGAAGAAATTAGATTGCGACCGGAAAAGAGCGAAGTTGAACGATTATGGGCTGATAATTCCAAGGCTAAAAATCTTCTTGGTTGGGAGCCGATTTATAGTGGTAGAGAAGGATTAAAAAGGGGGTTGCAGGAAACGGCGACGTGGTTTAGTAACCCAGAAAACCTTAAGCACTACAAAGCCGATATATACAATATATGATAAGTAAATTGGATCTTAACGCAATTGTAACAACTATCAAGGAATGCCTACCAAAAGAACGGGATATTATTGGATTACATGAGCCTGTTTTTACTGGGAACGAGTGGGCATATATAAAAGATTGTCTCGATACTGGCTGGGTTTCTTCCGTAGGTAAATATGTTGAACTATTTGAAAAGCAACTAGCAGATTATACCGGAGTAAAGCATGCAGTGGCGGTAATGAATGGGACTGCTGCTTTGCATATTGCTTTAATATTAGTTGGAGTTAAGCCTAATGATGAGGTGATTGTACCAGACCTAACTTTTGTTGCAACCGCTAATGCTGTAGCATACTGTAGTGCGATTCCACACTTTGCCGATAGTTCTGAAAAAACATTAGGTCTGGATCCTTATAAACTTGAAGAATATTTAAATGACATAGCTGAGGTTCGGTACGGAGAATGTTTTAATAAGAAAACGGGACGTCGCATAAAAGCAGTTGTGCCTATGCATACATTTGGACACCCGGTAGATATGGATCCCTTGGTAGAGCTCGCTCAACGTTTTAAATTAGAACTAGTTGAAGATGCAGCAGAGTCTTTAGGCTCATATTATAAAGGACGCCATACCGGAAATTGGGGAAAAGTATCAGCAGTAAGTTTTAATGGCAATAAAACAATTACTACCGGCGGCGGAGGAGCAATTTTAACAAATGATGAGGAAATTGGCAAATTAGCAAAACATTTGACAACAACAGCTAAACTGCCTCATAAATGGGCTTTTAATCATGACATGATTGGTTATAATTACCGTTTGCCAAATATTAATGCCGCGTTAGGCTGTGCCCAGTTGGAGCAATTGCCTCTTTTTTTGAAAAACAAGCGTGCTTTAGCAGAAAAATACAGGAAAGCTTTTTCCAAAATCAATGGAGTTAAATTTTTTACGGAACCTGAATTTGCTACAAGCAATTATTGGCTCAATGTGCTTATATTAAATAAAGAATATGCGCACGAAAGAGATAAATTACTTGAATTGACATATACTCACGGAATTCAAACTCGACCAGTCTGGATCCTCATGCATAAACTACCTATGTATCAAACTTGCCCACGAATGGATGTGAGTATGGCCGAAAGCCTGGAAGCAAGAATAATTAATATTCCGAGCAGTCCATTTTTGTGCAGGTAAATATCAATGAGGATAGTGACTTACATGGATAAAATAAGGAAGATTTGTGTTGTAACAGGTAGTCGTGCAGAATATGGGTTGCTTTATTGGTTGATGAAAGAAATTCAGCAAGATCCCCAACTAGAGTTACAACTTATAGTTACTGGAATGCACCTTTCACCGGAGTTTGGGTTAACTTATAGCATCATTGAGCAGGATGGTTTTATTATTAACGAAAAGGTGGAGATGTTGCTTTCAAGTGATACCCCTGTAGGCATAGCAAAATCAATAGGTCTGGCTACCATTGGCTTTGCTGATGCTTTAGCTCGGTTAAATCCTGATATACTCGTCTTATTTGGAGATCGCTATGAAATTTTAGCGGCAGCGCAAGCAGCTCTTGTGGAAAAAATACCTATTGCTCATATAGCTGGCGGTGACACAACAGAGGGCGCATTTGATGAAGCAATACGCCACAGCATTACAAAGATGTCGCACCTGCACTTTGTAACAAATGAAATAGCTGCTAAACGTGTACGGCAAATGGGCGAAAATCCTGAGCATATCTTCAATGTTGGGAGCCCCGGAATTGACCAAATAAAACGTTTAAAGTTACTTAGCCGGGAACGACTTGAACAAGAACTAGGTTTTAAATTTAAAGAAAAAAATCTGTTAATCACATTTCACCCAACTACATTAGATGATCGACCCGCGAAGGTTCAGTTTCAAGAGCTGTTACAAGCACTTGATAGCTTCGGTAGTGAAATGGGTCTAATATTTACAAAACCTAATTCTGATACTGAAGGACGTACTTTAATTCATATGATTGAAGATTATGTAGCTGTGCACGAGAATGCTCGAGCTTATGCATCCTTAGGTCAATTACGTTATTTAAGTACTATAGCTCAAGTTGATGCTGTGGTTGGTAATTCATCAAGTGGCCTTTATGAAGTACCTTCATTTAAAAAGCCAACTGTTAATATTGGTGACCGTCAAAAGGGCCGTTTGAAAGCATCATCGGTCATCGATTGTGAACCTATTGCCAGCGATATTGTAAAAGCTATTTACCAAGCATTAACAGGAGATTTTTCAAACACAGTTAATCCTTATGGAGACGGTTATAGCACTGAAAGAATAATTTGTAAACTTAAACAGATTACTAACCCCAAAAGTTTGTTGAAAAAACATTTTTATGAGGTGGACTTTTAAATGAATCAATTTAGCCATGTCTACGTCATTGCAGAAGCAGGGGTGAATCATAACGGTTCTCTTGAAATGGCAAAAGAGCTTGTCGATGTAGCTGTTGATGCAGGCGCTGATGCAATAAAGTTTCAAACTTTCAAAGCAGAGAAAGTTGTCAGTAGCTTAGCACCTAAAGCCGAATATCAGAACAAGACTACAGGAAGATTGGAAAGTCAACTTGAGATGCTTAAGAAACTCGAGCTAGGTGAAGAGGATATCCAATTACTAATCGAATATTGTCATAAGCGAAAGATTCAATTTCTGTCTACTCCTTTTGATTTTGAGAGTCTTAACTTGTTAACTTATACCTTTGACTTACCCATAATAAAGATAGCTTCCGGGGAGATTACAAATGCACCATTTTTGTTAAAAGCTGCTCAGGCTGGCAAGCCCATTATACTTTCCACTGGCATGAGTACTCTTGGTGACGTGGAATTAGCTCTTGGAGTTTTGGCTTTTGGTTATACCGTAAAGGGGAAAAAACCATCATTAAAAGCATTTAGGGAAGCCTTTTGCTCAATTGAAGGGCAACAGGCTTTAAGGGATAACGTAGTCTTGCTTCATTGCACTACTGAATATCCTGCATCGTTTTCGGACGTAAATCTGCGAGTAATTCATACCATGATGCGGTGTTTTGGTTTGCAGGTAGGTTTATCAGATCATACCCCAGGCATTGCAGTTTCAATAGCGGCAGTAGCACAAGGAGCTGTTATAATAGAGAAGCACTTTACATTAGCTCGAAATTTACCAGGTCCTGATCATCAGGCGTCACTTGAACCTGAGGAATTAAAAATGATGGTGCAATCTATTCGTCAAGTAGAAGCTGCATTAGGCTCACCCATAAAGATTCCGACACAAATAGAAATAAAGAATGCACATGTTGCGAGAAAAAGCCTTGTGGCAGCAAGAGATATTCAAAAAGGGGAACTATTTTCTGAAGATAATCTTACTATTAAACGACCAGGAATAGGGGTTTCACCAATGCAGTATTGGGATTGGCTAGGGAAAAATGCGGAAAGAGACTATAAACAAGATGATGTGATCAGACCATGAGTCTGCCTGTAATTGTACTAGGTGCAGGGGGGCATGCAAAGGTCCTTATTGATATATTGCGACTTAGGGGGATTAAGATTCTTTGTCTGATTGATCCTAAGTTAGCTACTTTTTCTAACACATTAAATGGGATACGATTAATAGATAACGAAGATGAAGTTCTGCGATATCAACCAGACGAAGTCAGATTAGTGAATGGTTTAGGTTCGGTTAGCGATACAACTAAACGAACGCATTTGTTTCAAAAACTAAAAAATTTAGGATACTCCTTTGCTAGTCTGATTCATCCTTCAGCTATAATTGCCTCTGATGTTAAACTGGCTGAAGGAGTGCAGATTATGGCTGGCGCAATTATTCAGGCAGGTAGTAATGTGGGGCAGAACGCAATTATTAACACTAAAGCATCTATCGATCATGATTGCGTAATAGGAAATCATGTTCATATAGCTCCTGGCGTAACCCTTTCCGGAGGGGTAACAGTAGGGGATAGAGCACATATAGGGACGGGAGCAACTATTATTCAAAATGTTAGAATTGGCCAAAGCAGTATAGTAGGCGCTGGTGCCCTAGTGTTAAAAGATGTTCCAGAAGGGGCTAAAGTTTTAGGCGTGGCTGCGAAAGTAGTTACTACGAATGATAAAGAGCTGGGGTGAATTAGGTGGTGAGATGGCGTTCTTTTGACATATTACAAAAAGTAATAGTACAAGCTGACGATACCCTTTGGGATAGTTTGCCTAAAATGGAAGAAGCCGGGCTACAGGTGCTGTTAGTGGTTGACCGCAGGAATCAGCTTGTCGGTATTGTTACTGACGGCGATGTGCGACGAGCTTTATTAAATGGTTTAGATTTAAAAACACAGCTGAAGAAAGTTATGCATCTCCATCCTAAAACATTAACAGTTAATAGTCATATTAGTAAAGCTAAAGAAGTAATGCAAAAATATAATATCAGACATGTTCCCTTAATTGATGCTGAGGGAAGGGTAGCGGATTTGATTATCTGGTCAGATTGTTTTGCGACTGTCCGTGAAGAAAGATTAGAAAAAGTTGTAATCATGGCAGGTGGTAAAGGTACCCGTTTAGACCCTTTTACTAAAATACTACCCAAACCAATGATACCTATAGGTGATAAACCTATTATCGAAATTATAATGGATAAGTTTTATCAACAGGGATTTTCTGAGTTTATTTTATCTTTGGGCTATAAAGCAGAAATTGTCAAGATGTATTTTTCTGAATCTAACGGACGACCTTATAAAGTGGATTTTGTTTGTGAAGAGAAACCCTTAGGTACTGCTGGAGCATTAAAATTGTTAGTAGACAAGATAAAAGATACATTTATAGTTGCAAACTGCGATGTTATCTTAGAAATTAACTTTGCTGATTTGCTCAGACATCATCATGAACACAATAATCAGCTTACCATTGTAGGATCAGTTAAAGATTTCACTATTCCATATGGCGTATTGAAAACCGAGGGACAAAACCTTTTAGCAATAGATGAAAAACCAAATTATCATTTTTTGGTCAATACAGGGCTATATGTAATTGAACCACAAATTCTTAAATTAATAATTGATGGTGAATTAATACATATGACGGATTTGTTGCAAAGAGTTAAGGAGCATGGTGGAAAAGTTGGTGTATACCCTCATCATGGAAATTGGTTCGATATAGGGCAATGGGAAGATTATCGTAATACATTAAGGTATTTCAGTGCTGCAGAGTAGGTGGCAAAATGTTTAACAAGTACTCGATATTAGGAATTATACCAGCGCGAGCCGGATCAAAAGGTTTACCAGGGAAAAATATTAAACCTTTATTAGGAAAACCCCTAATAAACTATACAATTGAAGAAGCCAAAAAGAGCGTGGTTTTGGACAGGCTAATTGTTTCTACTGATTCAACAGAAATAGCCTTGGTAGCAAAAAATGCTGATGCTGAAGTACCTTTTATTCGACCATCTGAACTAGCAACGGATGGAGCAAAAAGTATGGATGTAGTGCAACATGCAATGCGCTGGATAGAGAGATATGACCAAAAATATGATTTGGTTATGGTGTTACAACCTACTAGCCCGTTAAGAAAAGCAATAGATATTTTAAATGCTTTAAATGTTTTAATTAAAAAAAACGCAAATGCGGTGGTTTCTGTATGCGAAACAGAACATCATCCCTGGTGGTGTAACACTCTACCAGAAAACGGGAGCATGGAACATTTTATTCGCCACGACATAATCAATACCAACAGACAAGAATTACCAATTTTTTTTCGTTTAAACGGAGCAATATATTTAGCTAAATGGGATTTTCTAAAAACACAAGGATCTTGGTTTGGACAAAGTACATTTGCATATAAGATGCCCAGAGAACGTTCAATCGATATAGATACGGAACTAGATTTCCATATATGTGAAATAATTATGCGTAAAGAATTTCAGTAGGCTTGTAAAGAGGTAATAAGAAATTGTTAAAAAAAATAATACAACAAAATAAGCTTCTCAGTGATTTAGTTTCAATAGGTTTCGTTACTGTTTTTGCGCAAATGCTTTCTTTTGTATCTGATATCTGGGTTAGGAAGCTTTTAGGCCCAGAACAATATGGTATCTGGCTTACGTTATCACTAGCTTTTATTTACGGCCAACTTTCGCATTTGGGTGTTTTGAATGCAATTAATAGAGAAATACCTTTTTTCATTGGCAAAAACGATTTGGAGAATGTAAAACGACTTAAAAGCATCGCTTTTGGATCTTTGTTTGGGTTTCCTTTATTATTGTCATTGCTATTAGGTATCGGGTCGACTCTATTTAGCTTCATTTACAAATGGAATAACTTAATGGTTTATAGTATCGTGGCGACTTCAATTATCTTATTTATCCAGACGATTTGTAATTATGGAGAAGTTATTTATAAATCCGAAGAAGATTTTTCAGGGCTCTCTAAGCTTCTATTAATAAAAATTGTAATTAAGGCTGTGCTAACTATTTTATTTGTTAAGTTTATGGGATTTCCTGGGCTTTTTTGGGGTTTAGCAATATCATTGTTGGTTGAACTCTATTTAGCAAGAAAAAAATTTAAGCACCTTAGGATTACTTTCAATTTTAAAAAAACATATGAATTATCTAAAATAGGTTTCCCAATTCTTTTAGTAGGAACAGCATGGACTCTAATTACAAGTTTAGATAGGGTAATAATATCTTTTTTATTATCTCCGCTACAACTTGGATATTATAGCATTGCTCTTATTACTTATTCTACTTTGATGATGATAACCCAGGTGGTTAATCAAGTGATTTACCCAAAGTTCCCCTACCTATATGGTAAAACAAATAATAAACAAAAATTAAAAGAATTAGTCGAGAAACTTAATATGTTATTTGCTCCAGTTATTTCCATTGTTGTGGGTCTAATCTATATCTTTTTACCATTGCTAGTAAAAATAATTTTGCCAGAATATCTTCCAGGAATAATAGCAGCACAAATCTTAGTACTTGGAGTCTATCCTATAACCTTGGTTGGAATGGCAGGACATTTGTTTAATACATTATCGAAACAAGGTATAATTTTAAAGGCACTAGGCTTAACAGCAATTTTGAATATTATACTTAGCATATTAATGATCAAGCTTAATTATGGGATAGAGGGAGTGGCTGTAGGCACATCGATAGCTTATTTATTATATATGTTAGTAATTAATTATAAAGCGCTAATTATTTTGAATACTAGTAGGGTTAAAAGTTTTATATTTTCGTGGAGTTTGCTTTTTCCACTATTATTGGTAATGATTCCAATAATTCTTCTGGAAAATTTAATGGTTAAATATATATTAAAAACAATTTTACAAATAAGTTACGTAATAATATCAGGCGGAATATTGTTTTGGATTAGTTTGACTAAGTACAAAAAAACAAAAACAAGTGGGATAGAGGTTGGTGAAGGGGCCTGAGAGTAACAATTTTAGTAAACACACCATTTCATTTATATATTGCATATTTGATAACGCGAATTGCTAAATCGATTAGGCGAGAAGATCTAATTATTGATTTAGTATTAATCGAAGAGACAATGTTACCATATTTGAATCTTTTAAAAAAAGAGAAAGAATGGTTTGCCATTCATTATTTAAATGGACTTAAAAGAGTTAATAAGAGCGCACTAAATTTAATACAAAACATTATATCTATTAAAGCTGCAAGGATTTTTGCTAATCATTATTTTGATAAATTTGTACCCGATATATTAATAACTTTTATTGACCACCATCCAATAAACGCTTCTCTAATAGAAACTTATCGAAGAAAGCTCAAAAATAATAAGATAATATTAGTTGAAGAAGGTATTTCAACATATATTAATGTTACTAGTAAATATGATAATAATAAAATCTTTCATAAAGTGAAAGGCAAGTTAAAAAAAATACTTGGATATGGTAATCCAGAAGGAAAACATGTTGGGCAGGTTTGTAATCCAGATGTTTGTATTGTATCTGATGTTTCTTTAGTTAGACCAGGATATGGTGAAAGAGCACTGTTTATAGAATGGCCAAAAGGGCCATTTCCGCAAAATTTAACGAAAGAATATTGTAATATTATAGGATTGAAAAACGCATTTAACTTAGATTACAAAGTTAGTGGTATATTACTTGGACAACCATTAAGTGAAGACAAATTAATCACATGGGAAAAAGAAAAGAAGATAATTCAGATGATAGGTGAAATTACAAAAGAAAGTAAGCAGCCAATTATGGTAAAACCACATCCTCGTGAAAGTAAAACTAAATTAAATATATATATGGATAATGGTTTAATTTGTAATTGGGAATTAACCTATGTTCCTATAGAAACTATATTTAGCTTTTATAGACCTGATTATGTAATTTCGTATTTTTCTAGTGCTGCTATAAATTACTTATTTCGGTTTAATGGTAATGTTATATGGTTAGAAAAGCTCCTTTTTGGTAAACAAGAAGAGGCAAATTCATTATTAAATAATTGTATAGGAAATAAAGTGTGGGCTCCGGAAGATGGAACAGAATTAAGAGCAGCAATAATGCAGTTAACTAACTATAAATATAATAATGGTATTGAAAAAATTGAGCACAAAGAAAACGATTTATCATCGTGGAAAAAGACAATTGATGAAGCATTTTTTTACTAGAATTATATGGAGAGGTACGTATGCCAAAAGTCAGCGTTATAATGGGTGTTTACAACAGCAAAGATACAGTAAAAAAGGCAATTCAATCGATTTTGAACCAATCATATAGGGATTGGGAATTTATAATTTGCGATGATGGCTCAAACGATGGTACTTGGGAAATCTTACAAAATATAGCCAAAAATCATTCTAAGATTATATTATTAAGAAATAAAAAGAATATAGGGCTTGGAGCTTCATTAAATCGGTGTATTATGGTGGCCTCAGGGGAGTATTTAGCTAGGCAAGATGCTGATGATGTTTCAATAGAAAATCGTCTTGAAGAAGAAGTAAATTTTTTAAATATCCATAAAGAAGTATCTGTTATAGGGACATATGCTAATTTAGTAAACCAAAATGGTAATGTGTGGGGAGAAATAAAACCACCAGAGATCCCCACTAAAAACGACTGGGTAAAAGCATCATCTGTAATCCATGCAACGGTGTTAATGCGAAAACAAGATATAGTAGATGTTGGAATGTATAATGAAGAAGCTTTTAGGGTAGAGGATTATGAGCTATGGATGAGATTGGTCAGCAAAGGCTATGTAATTAAAACATTACCCAAGATTTTGTACAAAATACGTTGGGATATCAGTGACTATTCCAGAAGAGCTTTCAAATATCGATTAATAGAAGCCAAAGTTCGATTAAATGGTTATAGAAAAATGGGAGTATGTGTAAAAGATTATATTTATGTATTCAAGCCAATTATACTAGGATTGATACCTAAAAACTTAATGTTTTTACATCATCAAAGGCGGTTCAAGAAAAATGGCATGTAAACTAAAATCTGATACTATAGCTGTAATCATCTTATTTTTCGGTATATCGATTTCAGGCTTAGGAAATGGAATTGTAGCACCAACTAATATTTTATTGATAATCTTATTTATTCTAACTCTGATAAGGTCATTATTTAAGCAATCATGCAGAATAAATATTATTTGGTTATGTTTAGCAAGTTTATACTTAGGTTTACTTATTTTATCTAGTTTGCTTAATAATTGTTTTGGCAATGTTAACTTTTTATCAATAGTTAGGGGAATTCTGATTGCAACGTAAGCGTCAAAAAGAACACACCTATCCCTTAAGCCTTTAATCCAGTATTATTATCCTTAGATGACATCCTAACATTTTCAGGCAATGTTTCTGACCAGGGCAGCAGGCTGTCTACTATTTCCGGATCTGTAAGGTCAAGGTTTGGCATTTTTTCAAACAGGTGTATCAGATAGTTATAAGGTTTCAGTTTGTTCTCTTTGGCGGTCTCAACTATGCTGTAGATTATCGCACTGCTTTTGGCTCCCCTAGGGGTATTGGAAAACAGAAAATTTTTTCGACCAATCACAAAGGGTTTTATCGAGCGCTCCGCCCGGTTGTTGTCTATTTCTAATCTACCGTCTAATAAATAATGATTGAGTTCTTCCCATTGGTTAAGGCAATAGTTTATCGCCTGCCCAAATGCGCTTTTGGGCAGCGTTTGTTGTCTTTGTTTTTTAAGCCATATGTAGAATTCTTCCAATATTGGCTTGGATATTTCCAGCCGTTTTTGATATCGTTCTTCGGCAGTGGCTTCTTTTAACTGCCTTTCTACGGCAAAGAGCCGGTTACAGTATTCAAGCCCCACTTTGGCGGCTACTGGTTTGTCTTTCTGCTCTGGCGGCAGGGCTTTTAATGCTTCGGTGAATTTCCTTCTGGCATGGGCCCAGCAGCCGACTATGGTGACTCCGTTTAATTTGCCGTATCCGCTGTAGCCGTCTGTCTGCAGATACCCTTTAAATCCCTGGAGAAATTTGTCTGCATGTTTGCTGGCCCTGGTGGTTTGATAATCATAAAGGACTATGGGCGGTTCTTCTTTTCCTGTCCGGTAGAGCCACATGTATGATTTGCTTTCTGCTGTTCGCCCCGGTTCTTTTAGTACCTGCAGGGTTGTTTCATCAGCGTGCAGGATTTCTCTGGTTAAGAGTTTTTCATGCAGGCGGTCATATATGATTTTTAGCCAGGGATTAGCAGCAGCCAAGATCCAGTTGGCCATGGTTTGCCTGGATAATTCTATTCCCAGACGGGATAGCTGTTGTTCCTGGCGGTAGAGCGGCAGGCTGTTGGTATATTTCTGATCCATTATGTAGGCCAGTATGGATGGAGAGGCTAAGGTTCCCGGCAGCAGGGGTTTTGGCATTTCAGCTTTTATGATCGGGGTTTTGATGTTTTCTTTTTCACACTGCCGGCAGGCATAGATGTACTGGACATGTTTTACTACTGATACCTGGGCAGGGATAACTTTAAGCTCATGCCTGACCTGAGTGCTCATTTCATGCAGTTTGCCACCACAGCAAGGACAGACTTTTTCTTCTTCGCTAATCCTGTATTCGATGATTTCTTCCGGCAGTTCGGAGAGCTGTTCTGCTTTTTGTCCAGGCTGTTTTTTCTTCCGCTTGTAGGTGATGGTTTCTATGGTTTCTTCTTTGGCTTGGGGACTCGCTGTATCTTCCGCTTCGTTAAACAGGCTGATTTGTTCAGCCGGGGTCTTTTCGCTGGCGCTTCCATACTGTTTTTGGCGACTTAGGCGGAATTGTTCTTCATACCATTTTAGTTTAGCATTAAGTTCCGCAATCTGCTGTTCTAAAGCCTGGATGGTTATGGTCAATTCTTCAATTGTAAGTGCGGAATTGTTTTGTGTACTCATGCCTTAATTATAGCATGTTTTTATGAATTTTTAACCATTTATTTGCTATTTTCTTCGTTTTTCGCTAATTATCTTTATATTATATTATGGTGCGCTCTTTTACTTCCTGATGGCCCCGGGTTTCTTTCAGTGATAAGCCATCTAACAGCCAGCGCAGCTGCCGGTAGCTGATGCTTAATATATCGGTGTTTTTTTCTGGCCAGTCAAACTTACCTTTCTCCAGGCGCCGGTAGTAGAGCCAGAAACCGTTATGGTCCCACTGCAGGATCTTTAGTTTGTCCCGGTTGCGGTTGCAAAAGACAAATAAGCAGGGGCTGAAGGGATCCAGGTTAAAGCTTCTTTGACCAGTACTGCCAGGCTGTCTATGGATTTTCTAAGATCTGTGCTGCCGCAGGCCAGATATACTTCCTGGTTTGTAATTTCATTAATCATGGCTAGGTAAGCACCTCGATGATTTCACGCAGCAGCTTTGGGTCAAATCCCGGGGTTATTTCTATTTTTATTTGCCCAAGGGTAATGGTTATGCCACTTGTTTTGGCCGGGTTTTTAGGTACGGCTATCCATTTTATTTGGGGCTGGTCTTGCTTTTTTTCTGGCCGTAGTTTGCGGCGCCAGTAGAAAAACTGGTTGGTTCTGATATTGTTGTGTTTGCACCAGCTGGCAATGGTTTGGCCACTTTGCTCATGTTCCCTGAGCCGTTGTTCCCAGATTTCAGCTAGGTTTTTGTCCATCCCTGAACACCTCCATTTTTGTGTTCAGGTCTATTTTCTCAACTTTTGTTCTGTATTAATAGGTGTGGATTATTTGACGCTTACATTGCAACATGCATTTTAATTTTAAAACCTAAGCAGATTGAAAAAAGTTTTGTCATTTTTGGGGTTGTTAATGCTCTTTTTGGAATTTTACAAGAAATTGTTTACTTGATATCTAACAAAATCCTTATTGGTTCTCAAGGTGGTCAAGATGTATGGTATTTATTTGGTGTTAGATTATTAAGAGTTGAGGGATTAGTTGGGGATTCAAATGTTTTTGCATTATATTTGATTATTCCACTAATACTGATTTTTTATGATTATTTACTGAAACCTAATTTAAGAACGCTGACTTTAGTAATAGTAATGTTTACATCGCTTGTTCTAACTTTTTCACGAGGTGGATTGTTAGGAGCAATTATAGGAATAATTTTAGTCTGTTTATATAGACGTTCTATAAGAGCAATGATATGGTTTGTAATTCTTACAGCTTGTTCAGCCGCTGTATTTATTGTACGAATTGGGAGTCGTTCTGATACAACTCGAATGTTCTTGTTATCCTACGCAATTAATATTTGGAAAGATAATCCCTTTTGGGGTGTTGGCCCTGGAAAATTTGGTTCGTTGTGGGGGAATACAACGGCCCATAATTTAATTCTTGAATCATTAAGTGAAACAGGTATATTTGCTACATTGCTTATAATATTTATGTTAGCTATCGGATTTATCATGTTACATAAAAAAAAGAAGCTAGCTATGTCAATGGCACTTAAAGGCTTTTATATTTCTTCATTATTCTTAAGTGTTTTAACAAATACACTTTTCTGGACGGCTATGGGAATAATGTTTGTTTCAGCTCCTTTACCTAAATTGTTGTTGAAAGACGATAAAATAAAATTATGAAATGGCCAACAAGGTATAATCGGATATACGTTCGTTTGGAGGAAAAATGGGAATCAACACAAAAGAAAAGGTCTTGTTTATTGCTACAGTATATACTCATTTAGCGGCTTTTCATAAACCTTTTATACAAATGCTTCAAAAAGAAGGTTATGAAGTGCATGCAGCGGCTTCATCTGCTGAAGGAAGATTAGAGGAGATACAGGAAATTGGCGTAATATGCTGGGAAATTCCTTTTGCCCGTTCCCCTTACAGCCTTGGTAATGTTCAGGCTTATCGCCGTTTGAGGACTTTACTTAAGGAGCATTACTTTGACCTTATTCACATTCACACGCCAGTAGCTGCATTTTTGGGTAGGTATCTCGCTAAAGCTACAAATCAGGGTCCGGTTCTTTACTCGGCACACGGCTTCCATTTTTACCAGGGTGCTCCGCTACGAAACTGGCTTATCTATTATACTGCAGAGCGATTAGCGGCTCACTGGACAGATGGGTTAATTGTGATGAATGAAGAAGATTTTAATGCAGGTAAAAAATTAAAATTTATACCTGATAAAAATTTATTTTATGTACATGGGGTTGGTGTTGATTTAAACCTGTATAGTAATAATAAGCCAAAAACCAGCTTGAGACAAGAATTACAACTTTTACAAGACAAAGTAGTAATTACCTGTATTGCTGAATTAATTCCGAGAAAAAATCATATTTTTCTTCTAGAAGCATGGAAAATTCTCGCTAATAAATATGATAATATTAACTTAATTCTAGTAGGAGATGGAAAATTAAAATCAAATTTAGAATCAAAAGTTAAAACAGAAAAAATACCTCGCATATACTTTTTAGGATTTAGAAATGATGTTCCTTTGATAATACAAGATTCAGATATTATTACACTTCTATCAAAACACGAGGGTCTACCAAGATGTATTATGGAAGCAATGGCATGCGGTAAGCCAGTGGTTGCTACAGATGTTCGCGGCTCAAGGGATCTAGTTAGACATAATAAGACAGGGTTACTAGTATCTTTAAATAACATCAGTGAATTGATTGAGGCTTTTGAAAAACTCATCAGTAACAAATCATTACGGGAGCAAATGGGGCAAGCAGGCAGGGAAGCAATTGAAGCATATTCTTTGGATAATGTGTTAAAGGAAATGGAGAAAATTTATCGCCAATATTTGTGAGTATGGAGTCAGTGTGTTCGGGGGAGATCCGGGGATGAATATACCAAGTAGGGGAAAAACAATAAAATTAGCCATTATTTTAATAGATATTATTTTGATTAACTTAAGCTTTTATCTGGCGTTTTTAATTAAATTTGATGGGCAAATACCAACTGCAAATTTACAGCCGTATTTGTTTCTTTTACCCGCAATAGGGTTGTTATGTTTTTTTTGTTACTGGCTGCTGGGTCTCTACACCAACACTGGGAAAAAGCTGTTAGACATTGTTTATTTAATATTTCTGGCAAATGTGATTATATCTATGGGTACAGCTGCTATGGCTTTCTTTAGCAGGGGTTTTGCATTCCCCAGGAGTATTTTGCTTGGCGGGATACTGTCGGGCACTCTGTTAGTCGGAACTTGGAGAGTATTACTTTATCTTTTTTTCAGTTCATTTACTAAACCTAAAAAAATCATTATTATTGGCAAGGCAAAAGAACTTGATTTGGTTGCCTTAAAGTTTTTTACTGTACCCGGTGAAAAGTATGAGATAAAAGGTATCTTTCAGGCGGGTGAACTGTCTCATGCTGTACAAGCCCTGCAAAACGCGGATGCTATATGTTTTGCCGGGAATTTGGATGAAAGGCTTAAAGCAGAAATTATCTCAATCTGTTTAGAGCAAAATAAAAGTGTTTATCTGATCCCGGAGTTGTATGAAATACTCTTACATAAAGCTGATTTTCAAAAGGTTGATGATGTGCCTGTCTTTAGACTGGAAAGCTTGCATCTTTCCTTTGTCCAGGCTTTTGTAAAAAGAACATTTGACCTTATTTTTTCAGTTATCGGCCTAACTTTCTGCGCTATTCTATTTCCTTTTATTGCTCTTGCCATTTATCTGGATTCTCCCGGCCCGATCTTTTATTACCAGGAAAGAGTGGGACAAAACGGCAAGCCTTTTAAAGTGATCAAATTCCGCACTATGATCCCCGATGCGGAAAAAATGACAGGGCCTGTACTGGCAACAGAAAACGACCCCCGGATAACCAAGGTAGGCAGGTTTTTAAGGGCCACGCGGTTGGATGAACTGCCCCAGTTAATTAATGTTTTCAGGGGAGAGATGAGTTTTGTAGGCCCCCGGCCGGAAAGACAATACTTTGTTGAACAGTTTAATGAGCTTTACCCCCATTACCAGTATAGGTTGAGGGTTAAGCCGGGGATAACAGGCTTGGCACAGGTATTAGGTAAATACGATACTGACGTTGCTGACAAACTCCGCTATGATTTACTTTACATCAGAAATTACTCTTTTTTACTTGATCTTCAGTTAATATTCCAGACGATAAGAGTAGTACTAACACCCGAGCAGGCAAGGGGTTGTTCAGAACTTAAGCCAGAGTTATTAAGAAAAATTAAAGCATTAAAAAGAAGGAGCAAACGTGAGGCAGCTCCTACTAAGGAAACAGTTTAAAGGAGTGTTAAGATGACGGTTTTAGTCATTGGAGGTGCTGGTTATATTGGCAGCCATACCGTTAGGCAATTGGAGAAGGCCGGGTTTGATGTCCTTATTGTACTGGACAACCTTGTCAAAGGGCACAGGGAAGCAGTTGGAAATGCCCAATTTGTTTTAGCGGACATTAACGATAAATCAGCACTGGAAGAAGTTTTTGCAACTCATAAAATAGATGCGGTAATGCATTTTGCTGCCTATAGCCTGGTGGGAGAATCTGTTGTTAAACCCGATATTTATTATAGGAATAACGTGGGCGGGACTTTGAACCTGTTAGAAGCTATGGTCCGATATGAGGTACCATATTTGGTTTTTTCCTCCACTGCGGCGGTATATGGAGAGCCTCAGGAAGTCCCGATTCCAGAAGAGCATCCCACTATACCAACTAACCCCTATGGGGCTACAAAGCTGGCAGTAGAGGGGATGCTGAAGTGGTTTGGGGAGGCCTACTGCCTTAAATATGCCTCATTACGGTATTTTAATGCTGCAGGGGCGGATATAGCCGGCGACATCGGAGAAGACCATAATCCGGAAAGTCACCTGATTCCGTTAGTCCTTAAAGCTGCTTTGGGTAATGTGCCGGAGATAAAAGTATTTGGCAATGATTACCCCACTCCTGACGGTACTTGTATTCGGGACTATATTCACGTTACAGATTTGGCCGATGCCCACGTAAAAGCCTTGGAGTACCTGACTGGTGGTGGCAAATCTGAGGTGTTTAACCTGGGTAACGGGCAGGGATTTTCTGTGTTGGAAGTTTTGCGAACCGCTGAAGAAGTGGTAGGGAATACCATACCATATAGTATTGCACCCAGGCGTGCCGGGGACCCGGCAGTTTTGGTGGCTTCGGCGGATAAGGCGAAGCGGGTGCTGGGCTGGCAGCCCCAATACGGGGAGCTGAAAACTATCATTTCCACAGCCTGGAGTTGGCATAAAAAACACCCCAAAGGTTTTGGGGATAAATAGTTAGGAGTGTCTAAATGAGGGTCCTGGTTACAGGCGGGGCCGGTTTTATCGGCTCGTACATAGTTAGACAGTGCATCGAAAAAGGTTTTTATACCGTAATTTTGGACAACCTTTCCACTGGAAAAGAGGAGAATATTCACCAGGGAGCGATTTTCTATAAAGAAGATGTGCGTTCTGAACGGCTGAAAGATATCCTGCTGCAGGAAAAAGTTGAAATGGTCATCCACCAGGCAGCCCAGATTGATGTGCAGACTTCCATTAAAAATCCACAGTATGATGCTTCGGTGAATATTTTAGGGACTATTAACTTGCTGGAGGCCTGCAGGGAGGCTGGAGTCAGAAAGGTGGTTTATGCCTCTTCGGCAGCGGTATATGGTAACCCGGATTATTTGCCGGTGGATGAGGGACACCCGTTAAAACCCCAGTCGGGATATGGCATCAGCAAACAGGTACCTGAAAAATATCTCAGGCTGTATCGAGAACTGCATGGCCTGGATTTTACTGTTTTACGCTATGCCAACGTCTATGGCCCCAGGCAGGATGCTTCCGGTGAAGGCGGAGTGGTTGCCATATTCATTGACAAACTGTTAAAAGGGGAAACCCCGACAATTTACGGCGACGGTGAGCAGACCAGGGATTTTATTTTTGTGGAAGATGTGGCCAGGGCTAATTTAGCGGCTTTAGAGAGAGGCAGCGGCCAGGTAGTCAATATCAGCACCGGCGTTGCGGTATCCGTTAATCAATTATTTCAGATGATTAAAGATTGTGTAGGCACTGAAACAGTCCCCCGCTACGCGCCTGAACGTCCCGGAGATATTAAAGAAAGTTTCCTTGCTCCCTTAAAAGCAGAGGAAGTATTGGGTTGGAAAGCGGGCATTGCTTTGCAGGAAGGGATTAGAGCAACGGTGGGTTATTATAGGCAAAACTAAGCAATAACAGTCTCTGCAAACGCTTTGTGGAGGCTTTTTTTGTTGCCGGCAAAAAATTAGCAATGAAAATGTCGGAGTTTTTGTGTACAATAACAGGGTAAATATCTATGAAAGGACTAACCCTGTGAAAAGACTGTGGAATATCTCCGCCTATTTGTTTTTCGGCGTGATTACAACTGTAATCAATATTGTGTCATATAAACTGTTTCTGAACATGGGGATGGACTACCGCCTCAGCGCTTTTTGGGCCTTTATCCTGGCCGTTGCCTTTGCCTTTTTTACCAACCGCAAATATGTATTTGCGGGCCAAGGAGTCATCTGGCACGAGGCCCTGGCCTTTTTGGCGGTGAGAGGTTTCACCTTTTTGGTGAACCTGGCTGGCCTTATCCTCCTGGTGCAATTTTTTGGCCTGGACAAGTTCTGGAGCCAGGTGATTGTCAACGGGGTTATAATTGTACTGAACTACGTGTTAAGCAAGTATTTTGTTTTTAATCTGAAAAACGTGGAGAGATTTTTTAGCAACATGTAAAGCGGGAAATTGTTATTTTTTTAAGAGAGCGGTGTGAATGTGGCTGAAAAGGGACTGTTTTTGTCAGTAATTATACCGGCATATAATGAGGAAAAAAGGCTGCCCGGTACTTTGGAAAGGATCCATCAGTACCTGCAGAAAAAGGGTTTTGCCTATGAAATTATCGTTGTGGACGACGGGAGCAGGGATAAGACTGTCTGGGTGGCTGAAGAATTTAAGAAGAAAGACTCCAACCTCAGGATTGTTAAAAACCCCAGGAACATGGGCAAGGGGTTTACGGTACGCAACGGCATGTTAAACGGCAGGGGGAGGTACCTGCTCTTTACCGACAGCGACTTGTCGACCCCTATTGAGGAGTTTGACCGTTTTCTGCCCCGGTTTGAGCAAGGCTATGACATTGTCATCGGCTCCCGGGCGTTGCGGGATTCGGTGATCAAGGTAAGCCAGCCCTGGTACCGGGTCTTCATGGGCAAGACTTTTAACCTGATTGTGCGGACCATGTTCTGGACCAGGATCAAGGACACCCAGTGCGGCTTCAAGTGCTTTACCAGGGAAGCGGCCCGGGCGGTATTTCCCAGGCAGACGGTGTGGGGCTTTGGCTTTGATGTGGAAGTGCTCTTTATTGCCCGGAAGCTGGGGTATAAAATATGCGAGTTTCCGGTGGAGTGGAGCGACTCGCCGGACACTAAAGTCAATGCAATTAAGGATTCGGCCAAGATGTTCTGGGAGCTGTTAAAGATAAGGTTGAACTTGCTAAGGATGAGGTAGGCTGCATTAGTTTTGAGTTATGAGTTTTGAGTGTTGAGTTTTAGGGATTTTGAATTATGACTTTTGAATTGAGCTTAAATAGGCCAGGCAGGGGGCAATTTTTTTCGCCCTTGATTATTATTAGAATTAATATTTATTGATATTTAATGCTTTATTATTATCACTATTTGAGTATAATAATATTAAAGGGGGTGGATAAATGAAACCGTTTAAACCAAGAGAATTGCCTTTGGCGGATGTGATCAGGCAAGAGGAGTTTATTAAAGAGTTAATTGCCGCCAATAAATATTTGGCCTCCTATGAATCAGCCATTAAATACTCGAAAATAAATCCCGACTTCTTTATTAAACCTTTAATGAGAAATGAAGCCACCTTATCCTCTAAAATTGAAGGTTCCAGGGTAACTTTGGATGAAGCATTGGAACACGATGAGGAAGACATGGTCGAACACAATGAAACTCAGGAAGTGCTTAATTATCACAAGGCGTTGATTGCCGGCGAAAGGCTTTTGGAAAAATTGCCTTTATCTTCCAGGTTATTAAAAAGACTGCATGAGATTTTGTTAGGCAACAATGTGCGTGGTGCAGGCAGGGCTCCGGGTGAATTCAGAAGGGTGCAAAATTTTATTGGGCCTCCTGGTTCTACGCTTGAGAATGCTTCTTTTGTCCCCCCCTCTCCCGAGCTAGTGGACGGCTATATGAGCAACCTGGATAACTATATCAATCTCTACGATGATTTTGACGAACTGGTTAAAATAGCCATTATTCATGCCCAATTTGAAACTATTCACCCCTTTTTGGATGGCAATGGCAGGATAGGCAGGATCCTTATACCCCTGTATCTGTACTATAAAAAAGTAACTGTTAAACCGTATTTTTTCTTGAGTGAGACTTTGGAGAAGGATAAATTTAAATATTATTCTCTGTTAAACAGCGTCAGGTTTGATGACAACTGGAACGGCTGGATAAAATTTTTCCTGGAAGCGGTTATTAAGCAGGCAAGGCTCAATATCGAGCGGGTTGAAAAAATCAACGAGCTTTATGAAAGACACCTTAATTTGGTCAGAAGTCTGACAAAATCCCATAATGCGGCCATAATTCTGGATATGATGTTTTACTCTCCGATTTTCACTGTCAAGTCCATGAGCAAATTGACCCATCTGGATTACCAGGCGTGTAACAGGATAATTAAAAGTTTTGAAGAGCATAACATAATTTACTCCAATGGGTTGAAGAGAAACACCAAGTACTATTATTATGACCTTTTGGACTTGATCCGGTGAGGAAATGTTCCATTTTCCGGGATTTACTTTATCTTTGAAGGCCAGCCCCGGTACATCCTCTCCCTGCTGCCGCTCTTTTCCATGATGGCCACTTGGGCGGCGGGGAGTCTTGATGCTTTTTTATTATTTTTTAAAAAGTGGTTTTGCTGCGCAACTTATTTTCTCTTGCACTAACTAGCAAATAGTTTAAGCTTTTTCAATTTCTTCCTTTATTTCTAGTAGCAACTTATTTACTTCAGTTGATAGTTCCAATACTTCTTCGCAAGTAAATTGTTTAAAGTCATCATAATCTGCATGTGATCTTTCGGAAAAAGCTTTTGAGATTATTTTAGACGATTCTTTGCTCATAATACCGGTTTTTACAAATTCTTTGTTAAAAAGAGCTATTATTCCGCTATGCTTAGGGGAATCTAGTTTTTTTGTAGCCAATAATGCTCTAATACCGTGAAATGCAGCATAGTAAAACCGATTTACTGCACCATTATACAAACCAATTTCAAGTAAATGCTGTCCTTCTTTATATGTATTTTGAGCCTTTTCTAATCTCCACTTACTTAGACTCATAAAATATAACCCTCTTCCTGGGTTGCTTTATAAAAATAAGTCTCTCTATATTCTGGTTTTTGGTAAATATCGGTGGTAACAATTATGGGAGAGACGACAACATCATATTCTAAATTAATATTAGCAGTAACATCAAAAATTTGATCTTTAAGTGTACGAGTTACGTTATTGACCAAAATCAATACGTCTATATCGGAGTTTATTCCGGAAGTACCTCTTGCTTTAGAGCCAAATAATATCATCCTTCGAACATTATTTCCTAACGTTTTTTTAATCCGGTCGGAAAATGCGTGAAGAGCTAAAAGATCTGAATATGTAAGGTCTTTGTTATCATTTATGTACTTCATGGGTTAATCACCACCTTAACTAAATTATATCATACTCAAAAGATAAACCAAACATCTTCCCCCTGGAGCTTTTTGCTTTGTACTCTTTTTTTCTCTATAGGTCATAACATTGGAATACTTCTCATTCTAAATTTTTAAGTTTTAAACTTGGATCACAGATATTTTGACAGTTCAACCTTTAAAAAAGCATAAAAGTCCTGTTATCCACAATTTAGGCCTGTGAATATCTTTTCTAAAATTTATTATTCACTTATGATAGTGGCTAAACTGCAGCTACCAAGCTTCTCATTTTATCTGCCTGCTTTTCTTTCACTCGTCCTAGCGCCATAGCTAACATAACACATAATGCTAATCCACATCGCATTTTCATCTTGGCCATGCCCCGGATCGTATGCAGTTCAAAGCCAAATGATACGTCAATACGGCTGTTTACTCGCTCAACGCTGGTGCGCTTATCGTATTCTTTTTCCCACTTTTGGCTTGCTCGATCGATCGGCGTAAAGATTCTCCGATCTTCTGAAAGGGGTATACGTATCCCTTGTGCTACTGGGCATTGTTCCCGGCCTTTACATTCTATTCCGTAATGTTCGGCACAGCATAGCTTCTTTAGTGTATTACGGTCTTTTTCAAATCCCCCACTGGGCATCTCCCGCCGGGTATTTGTCTTCGGGCAATAGCAGTATACATTACCTTTGTAGTTATAGACTACGTTTTCCTTTCCGCTCAGCAACCGTGTTTCTTCTCCGTCTTTCCACATATTACGGATATCAATGACCGGTTTGATTTGATACTTATCCCAGCACTTTTCAATAAGCTTTGTGTCATCATAACCCTTGTCTGCTGCTAGGGTCTCTGCTGTTTTCAATATCTCTGGTTGCCTCCGCTCTATTTGTTCAAGCATGGCATGACCTTCTTTAATATCCGAAGCCGAGGCTTTGGTAACTTTAAAGGCTACTGGTAGTTCATAAGTTGCATCTACGACTAAATGTAACTTGTAGCCAAACCATTTGATGATCTTTTCCCATAGTCTGCCATCTTCGGTTACACCCTTGTATTCTTTTTTGCCATAATCGGCATCAGTATCTCGCCTGCCATCAGGTGTTTGATTCTTATTCTGCTGCTTAGCGTAAGACGAGATCGCTTTACTGTCGATGGCTAGACGCTTGCCGAATTCAGGCAAAATCTCTTGCAACTGCTCAACGAGGCGATCTAAAATGTTATCGAGCTCTTCAGTATATTCGACTATGCTTTTTAAAAAACGTGTATAAACCCAAGCCGGAGGTACTGCCGTACCTTTAAATCCACACATATCACGGAGTTGCCCGTTCCGGCCCAGTTCACGCCGTAATTTTTCTACGCTATCATGTTGAAATACTATTCCTGCAAGCACTGAATTCCACATCGCCCGCACTGGGTAATCATCCCGACCCTTTCCTCGCTTTGCTTCCAATAGCCGCATCAATTCTTCATCTGGCATGTACTCTAGTACGAGCCGCAATCGTTCTAAGTCACCCAGTCCTTCAATTTCGTTCCAGCTAAATAGCTTGAGTTGTGGTATAATAGCCATGCAGGCAACCTCCTTTTTGGGTTAATGATTTGATCACTTACATTTTACCACTTAGGGGATTTGCCTGCCTTATTTTATTGCTTAGCTAAGTCTTAGGACATGAGGCTATAATTAGCCTTTATGGCATGTATCTTGGGAGAAAATATATTTTTGTGTTTCTCTCATTCCTTGTCCCATCTGACTCCTGGAACATCGCAATTAGCTCCCCTGCTGCCGCTCTTTTCCATGATGGTCGCCTGGGCGTCGGGGAGTCTTGATGCTTTTATATTATTTTTTAATGCAGCGGCAGGAAAATTATAACTTTTAGAGAAATAAACAAATAGAACATATGTTTTGATAGAAGGGACAGAGGCTGCTGCTATGAGTGGTGAGTCTAAACTTTTTAGAGATCCTATTCATGGATTTATTGAGGTAGAGTCGGACATTTTACCGCTCTTAAATACTAAAGAGTTTCAACGGCTGCGCAGGCTGACCCAACTGGGCGTTACATCCCTGGTTTACCCTGGAGCGGAACATTCCCGTTTCGGGCATTCTTTAGGAACTATGCATTTATTTAGACGGATAGCAAAAAGATGGCGGGAGAAGGGTATGGATTTAACGGAAGAAGAGGAAAAGGCCGGGATAGTTACAGCTTTGTTACATGACATAGGTCACGGTCCCTTTTCTCATGTAGTGGAGAAATTCCTAACCGCCAAAAAGAAACATGAAAAATGGACCGTTGAGATTGTTTCTGACTCCACTGAAATCAATAAGTGTCTACGCACAATTTCTCAAAATTTACCTGAGCAAGTGGCAAAAATAATGAAACATGATCCGGAATTTAAAGTTGTAAGCAGCTTACTTTCCAGCCAGCTAGATGTGGACAGAATGGACTATCTTTTAAGGGACGCATATTATACAGGAACTAGTTATGGAAAATATGATCTGGACAGATTAATAGAAAAGATTGCACGGAACAAGGATAGAGTATTTATAGCAAGAGGCGGTTTGCATGCGGCTGAGCAGTTTATTTTCTCCCGATATTATGCATATTGGCAGGTTTATTTCCATCAAACGACACGGGGTTTCGAAAAGCTGCTGCAAAAAATTTGGCAGCGTGCTTATGAATTATTTACCGAAGGGCATTTAAGCGACATTGATATTGTATCCTCGTTAAGGCCGTTTTTTGGCGAATCCGAAATTAGTTTGGAGCAATATTTACAGGTAGATAACAGTGACTTCTATCAACAAATAAAACATTGGGCTAATCACTCTGATCCGATACTGTCAGACCTGGCTCAAAGGTTCTTAAAAAGACAGCCTTTCAAAGCATTTATATTTCCAAAAGATTTTTCTTTGGACTATTTGAATAGAGTGCAACAAGTTATTGAAAATCATGGATACGACCCAAGATATTATATTTTAGAGGACACTACTTCCGATGTGGCTTATGATTATTATACCAGGGAGGAAGATGATGAACAAAAACCTGAAATACTGATTGAAGATGAACAGGATGGCCGGATTAAAGAAATAAGTAAGGTTAGTGATCCGATAAAAGCAATTGCCAGTCACCGGCGGGCGGTAATGCGGATTTACGTTCCTGATAAAATTTGTCATGATGAGCTTAAAAAACTTAATTGAATATTATATTTTATAGTTGAAGTGAGGGGAGAGAATGTTTGAAATCCATCAAAATTTGCTGCGACTTTTCGGATTGTTGGGCAAAGTTAGCGGAAGAAAAAAATTGCAAAAAATAGTTTATATTACTCAAAAGGCGGGAGTCAACCTAAATGAAGATTTTAGCTATCATTACTATGGTCCTTACTCAGAATCATTAAGTAATAAGATTAAAGAACTGGTAGTCATGGGGTTAATTAAAGAAGAAATTGAACGCACAGCCTACGGCTATCCCCAGTATACTTATTCGCTGACTGATAAAGGCCGAGAACTTTTGGAGCTGTTTTCTGTAGAAGGCTTTACTCAACAGCAAAGAAAGTTGATTTTAACACTTAACCAATACGACTCTAGGTTTTTGGAATTGGTAGCTACTATGTGGTTTTTACTTGAAAAAGGATATACTCGGGAAAAAGCTGAGGAAGAGATTTGCACCCAATTAAAACCTGACCAAAATTATAGGCATGAAGAGGTAACACAGGCATTTGAAGTAATTACAGGTTTAACCCTTAATTAGCTTTTTTCTAACCCTAGAGTTATTTAAAAAGTTCTGAAAAGCCGCCAACGGGCGGCTTTAAACATAGGTCGCTTGGCCATAGTATACTCCCCATAAATCTCTCCTACTTTTTTTTTTTAAATCCGAGTCCGGGTCTGTTGATATTTAATGCTTTATTATTATCACTATTTCAGTACAATAATATTTAAGGACGGTCAAGTCCATGAGCAAATTGACCCATCTGGATTACCAGGCGTGCAACAGGATAATTAAAAGTTTTGAAGAGCATAACATAATTTACTCCAATGGGTTGAAGAGAAACACTAAAGAATTTTGAATTTTGAATTATGAATTGAACCTTAAATTTTCCGGACAGAGGTGTGATTTTTGCGAATTACTAGGGAAGACTGTCATGTTCACCGCTGGCTTTATCTTATCTTGCCTGCGGCGTTTATCCTGAGGCTCCTCTGGGTGCTGAATGTCAAGACGGCGCCGGTGTTTGATTTTTTGAAGTATCATTTGGGGGCCATGTCCATTGCCCAGGGCATGGGGTATAAGCTCTACGGCAGCCCCACAGCCTTTGAGCCCATCGGCTACCCGGCCTTTTTGGCGCTTTTATACTCCACCATAGCCCCGCGGCTAATTGTGCCCAAGCTGATGAACGTGCTGATGTCCCTGGGCATTATTGTGCTGGCATATTTTTTAGGCAAGCGGCTCTTCAACAAAACTGTGGGTGTTTTGACCGCCGCTTTTTTGGCTTTATCGCCCCGGAACATTGCGTATACCAGCGTGCTGTCCAACGAGATTTTCTTCACTTTCTTTTTTCTGCTGGCTTTGCTGATTATAGTCAGCAGGGGTGACAGGAAATGGAGTGGGCCGGTGCTGGGGGTGGTAAGCGGTATCCTGGCTTTGACCAAGCCGTTTATGCTGCTTTTCCCCGGGGTATTGTTTTTAATTGACTGGGTGTGGAGGGGGAGTCTCGGGGCCAGCCTCAAAAAGGCGGCGGTCATCGCCCTTTTTACTCTGCTTGCCATCAGCCCCTGGACTGTCAGGAATTACATTGTTTTCAAGGAATTTATCCCTATCTCCACCAACGGGGGCATTACCCTCTACCTGAATAACAACCCCTATGCCAACGGCCACTGGCAGGACCCCTTCAAGTTTCCCAACAGCCCCTTGGCCAAGTATAAAAACGAGGAGACCGGTTTTTGGGACGAGCTGGCGGTGGACAAGCTGGGCAAGCAACTGGCCAGGGAGTGGATTTTGGAGCATCCGGGAGAGTTTATCCGGCTGGGCTTTAAGAAGCTCTACTATGTCTATAACGATGCCTGGGATGTGTACTACGCGGTGGAGCAGCTGACTGACGGTAAGCCCCTGGCCAACCGGACCTGGGTCTACAGGACAGCCCGCTATGCCTATTACGCTTTATTGGGTATGCTGGCGCTGTATCTGCTGGTTCTGCCCCGGGCGTTGTGGCGCGGCGAGAAGGTGAAGAGCCACTTGGTGCTCTTAATTAATATAGCCTTTTTTTCCGGGATTTACTTTGTCTTTGAAGGCCAGCCCCGGTACATCTTCCCCTTGCTGCCGCTCTTTGCCATGATGGCCGCCTGGGCGGTGGGGAGTATTTTTGCCGGGAATCACTTTTCGAGAACATAGGAAAACGGACAAGATTTTTTGTAAAAATATGGATTTTGAAATTTGATATGCTAAAATATGATTAAGTCATAATATGCTTGGAGTGAAATAATTGGGTACCATGGCTAAAAGATACAGTCTTTCTGAGAAAGAAAAAGAGCTGATATTGGACGTTATCAAAGGAATGTTGCTGCAACATCCTCAGATTAGCTTTGTTTATCTACATGGTTCGTTTCTTTTGGAAGAATGCTTTGCGGATATTGATTTGGCAGTATATCTCAATAGCCTGAAGAATGTAGATAAAGCTAAAGTTACCGAATATGAGATTAGGCTTGAAATGGAATTGGAAAAGGCCATAAACTACCCAGTGGACCTGCGGGTATTGAATTTTGCCCCTCTGTCATTTAAATATGGGGTAATTAAAAAAGGAACATTGCTTTTTGAAACAGATGAAGAGCATAGAGCTTCATTTCAAGAAAGGACATTAGATTTGTACTTTGATTTTGAGCCATACCGAAAACGCTATTTTAAGGAGGCCTTGGGCTTTGAAATATGATTACGATAAAATGAAAAAATTAATCGTTGAATTGGTCACAGCTCGCGGCCGTCTCGCCGAATTGGCCGGTCTTCAGGAGCATGAGTTTATCAATAACCCCCACATGGTCGCCAGTGCTAAGTACCATTTTATAGTTGCAATTGAATCCATTATTGATATTTGTAATCATTTAATTGCCAAAAACAAGCTGCGTGTTCCTGAAGACTATGGTGATACCTTTAAAATTTTGGGTGAGGCAGGCTTTTTCAGCGTGGAGTTTATGGATACCTTAACAGCTATGGCCAAGTTCAGGAACAGGCTGGTACATGTTTATTGGGATGTAGACAGTGCTCAGCTGTATAGCATTCTCTTAACTGATTTAAAAGATCTGGATCACTTTATTGAGTTAATAAAGCAAGAACTTATTTTAAAATAGCTGCAGTTTAGATAGCTTTAGGTTTTTTCTCATGTAAGCGAATATTTTGGAATATGTGTGTTGTTTTTCTGCTGATCGAACATGTTTTTTTCCACAACTAAGTCGTTTCCGTTTGGGAGCGGCTTTTTTGTTTTTGCTTGTCACCCGGTACAATGAAGACAAGTTCAAGGCGAGGAGGTGAGAAACATGGCAGTAGTAGTAACTCCGGTGCAGTCGGTGCTCCGCCTGGTAGTGCAGACCGGTACCGACGGCAGTGGGAACCCGGTCTACAGAAACCGGTCCTACAGCAGGGTCAAGCCGCTGATGCCAGAGCAGGAAGTGTATGATGTGGCGGTGGCAATTGCCGGGCTGCAGACCAACCCCCTGCATGCGGTGCAGCTCATCGGCACCAGTGACCTGGCCCAGGTCTAACATGTACATCCGGGTAATTTAGCGGAAAGGGGGTGAACCCATGCTTACCAAGAGGCTGGAGATGATATTCCGGAACGCCGGGGGCGGCAGGACCACCATCTCGGTGCTGGACCCCAAGGACACCTTAACTGAGGCGGAAGTCCAGGCTGCCATGCAGACCATAATCACCAAAAACATTTTTGAAACTTCCGGAGGTGATTTGGTGGGAATAATCGGCGCCAGGGTAGTGACCACCGATGTCACTGACTTGATTGCAGGGTAAAAAGCTATTAGCCGTCAGCTGCCAGCCATCAGCTTAAAAAAAGTGAAAGCTGATGGCTGCGCCATAAGACATGACGGCAGCACTATATTATTTTATTCATCGGCTACTGGCTTTTAGACGTCAAGCTTGGTGTTGAACAAGCTGATAGCTGAAAGCTGGCGGCTGAATGCTAAGTGAGGTGAAAGCATTGTCAGAGGTCAGTTTTTTAACTTTTAGTCAGCCCAAGAAAATGAAATGTGAGTGTTGTGACCGGAGTACTTTTATAGAGGTGAAGATGTTTGTGGCAAGGGAAGGAAGGCTGGTGGGCGATCTGGAGCTGTGCTCCTCCTGTGCGGAGCTTTTGCAGCAGGCGGTGGCCCGAGAAAATGTGGTCCGGGAGTGGGACTTTTCCAGTGGGGGTGAGTCGCTTGGATAGCATGCTGGCCCAGGTAGCCAATTACGGTTTTCCCATGGTGGTGGCAATTTATCTGTTGGTGCGGGTGGAGAAGAAGCTGGACGATTTGACGGCGGCAATTACCAGTTTGGAAAGGGCGATTGAAAATGGCGCTGCGTAGGACCCATATTATCCTGCACCATACCGGGGCGGAGGAGAAGGATGCCCGGCAGGTCAGGCGGTATCACCTGAGCAAAGGCTGGCGGGATGTGGGCTATAACTTCATCATCGAACGGGATGGGCGGGTAGTCCGAGGAAGATCGCTGGCCATGCCGGGCGCCCACTGCGCCGCAAGCGGGATGAATTACCGGGGAATAGGCGTTGCGGTAATAGGCAATATGGAAAATCGCCGGCTGACGGAGGAACAATTCCTGGCGCTGCGGCGTCTAATAAGCAGCATTATGGAAGAATATGGCATAGCATGGGAAAATGTGCTGTTGCACCGGGATGTCCCGGGAGCCAGGACCAGGTGCCCTGGGAAGTATTTTCCCGAGGTCGGGGCGCTGCAGTCTAATGAGTATGGATAACATCAGCCGTCAGCTAACAGCCGTCAGCCGTCAGCTGTCAGCCGTCAGCCGTCAGCTAACAGCCGTCAGCCGTCAGCTGTCAGCCGTCAGCCGAAAGCTCAAGCCTTTGGTCCTTTGATATATGGATTCCTCTGAGACTGGTGACTGAGGACTGGGGACTGAGGCAGCTTTAAAGGATACTATAGAATATTGACTACAAACATATGTTCGATTATAATCAAAAGGGAAAAACAGGGAGGTGGTGGTACTATGGAGGTACTTAAACTGCAGGAACTGTTGCCAAGACTTAATGGCTTCTTTCCTGTCACGGGGGAGGACGGGGGAAACTACACGCAGCTCTGGTTAAATGGCGGGGAAAAGATGGGACTGCACAAAAAAACCAAGACTGTACTGACGGAGCTGGCCAAGTTCTTTGCCAAAGACGTTACGCTGATTAAAAAACAAGCTGCCGGGGTGTTGGGGTACTCTAAGGACCTGCCATTGCTCCTCACTCCCCAGCTGGTTTTGATCCCGGTGAAGGTGCGGGAAGCGAGCTTCAAGGATGAAGGTACCCTGGGCTATGCCATTTTCCAAAATATTGAGACGGTGCAGCCGGTTAAAGAAGGAATTTATAAAGCCAGTCTTACTTTTTATGACGGCAGCAGCCTCTTCACATTGAATACGGTGCATAAACTGCGGCAGAAGCTGAATGAGGCGGTGGATTTAATTAAAGCCGAAAATAGGCGGGTCAACCTGGGCGTAAGGTTTGAATCGCTGCTGGCATGTGAAGAGAGTTTTTTGGACAGATACCGTTTGTAACAAGATTGTTCCCAAAAGAAAAATTAAAGGGAAAATGCCCTAAATGTTGAATAATGGTAGAAATTGAGTGGTTAATTGTAGGCTGATATTGGATGCAGGGCCTTTTCGGAGGCTCCTAAATTAAAATGGGAAACGTATTTAAGGGAAAGGGGTAATAAAGATGGAAACTGTTTTAAATCAGATCCTGAAGAAGTTAGCTTTGAGGTCTCTGCAGCAGGAGACACTGATCCAGGACCTGAGACTTAAGTAATTAAACACATACAGGATTTTGGCTGCTCATGTCGAAATTCTCCTTAAATAAAATATATTGGGGGTAATTTTTTTGGCAAAAAACAAGCTCAGGATTAGTTGTTGGTTTCTCATGGCAGTATTTTTCTTTAGTTTCCTGGCGCTTCCCTCGGGACAGGCCCAGGCAGCGGATAATTCCGACAGCCAGGTTTTAAATGAAGTTAGGAAATATATCGTTGAGAATTTTGTCCGTCCCGTAGATGCGGCCCAGTTGAACCAGGATTCTGTGTACGGCATGGTCTATAGTTTACAAGATCCCTACAGCGTCTATTTTTCAGCCAAAGAATTTGCGGAGTTTCAGGATTCTACCGACCAAACCTTTAGCGGCGTCGGCATGCAGGTGGAGTTGATTAATAACTTTGTAACCGTTGTGGCGCCCCTGAAAAATACCCCTGCTTCCCGGGGAGGAGTAAAGAGCGGCGATAAAATAATCGCTGTAGATGGCGAAGATGTGGTGGGCAAGCCCTTGGACTACGTGGTTGGTTTAATCAGGGGAGTGCCGGGCACTGCTGTGGTCCTCACCATCCAGCGGGAAGGGGAAAAAGAACCTCTCATTTTGTCTTTGACCCGGGAGCAAATCCAGCTGGAAGTGGTAGAGTCCAAATTGCTGGAGGACAGCATTGGTTACATCCGGTTAACCACATTTTCTTCCAATGCTGATGATGAGTTTGACGCGGCTATTGCAGATTTAAAGCTCAAAGGGATGCGGGCCCTGGTCTTTGACCTGCGGCACAACCCCGGGGGATATCTGACATCGGGCCTCAGCATTGCCTCCGATTTTGCGCCAAAAGACAGCATCCTGCTCCATGTGGTTGGCAGGGACGGCATCAAGAACAGCTACAAGTCCCTTTCCCCGGCTTTGGGTATTCCCACCGTTGTGCTGGTGGATAAAGGCAGTGCCAGCGCTTCCGAAATAGTGGCCGGCGCCATCCAGGACCTGGGCGCGGGCAAATTGGTAGGGACCCAGACCTTTGGCAAAGCTTCGGTGCAGACGGTCTTCAGGCTTTCCAACGGCGGGGCGCTTAAGCTCACTACCGCCAAGTACCTCACACCCAAGGAGCGGGAGATCCACGGCGTAGGGCTGACTCCTGACTATGTGGTGGAAGGGGAAGAGGCGCAGCTGGCCAAGGCCGTGGAGCTTTTAAAAGATGAGCTGGCAAAACTTCCCCCGGAAAAAGAGCCTCTCAAGATAACTTTGGCTTTAAACAAAAAAGAGGCGCAAGTGGGGCAAAAAGCAGTGGCCTTGGATGCCATCCCTTACCTGAGAAACGGCAGGACCCTGGTGCCGCTGCGCTTCATGGCGGAAGCTTTCGGCAGCCAGGTAAGCTGGGATAAAAGCAAGCAGGCAGTTGTAATTGTGTCCGGGGGAAAACGCATTGTGCTGTCTCCCGGTGAGCCCAAGGCCCTGATAGACGGCAAGGAAGTTAAGCTGGAAGCGCCGGCTGAACTGGTCAACGGCAGGTCTTTCGTGCCCCTGCGCTTTATCTCCGAGTCTTTGGGAGCAAGGGTGGATTTTAGCAGCGCCAAGCAGGAAATATACATAGTGAAGTAATCAGCCCGGGGAACTTTCCCCGGTTTTTTTACGTCAAATTTACAGGAATATTTTAGCAGGAAGTAGAAAGATATTATATTGTCGTCGTCAGCAGACTAGCAGTGGCTGACAGCTGATGGCTGACGATTAGCGACTCGACCGAAGGTCGTAGCTGTTGATTGACTACAGGGGAATACAAGCACCAAAGGACCGAAGATTAAAGCTTACCTTCGATAGCTGACGGCTGACAGCTGACAGCTGATTCTAACAACTAACAACCAGCAACTAACAACTAATAATATTGGGAGGTTGGAAGTGTGAAGAAATTTTTCATTTTTCTTGTGGTGACTGCCCTGACATTGGGGGTGGTGACTTCCGCCCGGGCGGGGCAAATTTTTCCTGATGTGAAAAGCGGTCACTGGGCGGAAAAGGATATTGCCAAAATGAAGGCCAAAGGGATAGTGGCCGGTTTTTCCGACGGCTATCACCCGGGCGAGCCTGTTACCCGTGAGCAGGCTATAGTAATGATTGTCAAAGCCATGGGGAAAGAGCAGGAGGCAAAGGGTAAAACGCTGCCTGCTACCTTTAAAAATGCTGACAAAGTGAGCAGTTGGGCCAAAGAGCCGCTGGCACTGGCGGTGCAGGAAGGGATAGTCAGCGGCGGCGATTTGCTTGATTTTCGCCCCAAGGAGGCTGCCAAGCGCTATGAAATGGCCGTTTTCATCGGACGGGCCTTAGGCTTTACCGCTGCAGATATCGGCACCAAAAAGCCCGGTTTCAAGGATGCTTCCCAGATACCCGGCTGGGCCCAGGGTTATGTGGCCGCAGTGGTAGAGGAAGGCGTGATGAGCGGTCTGAATGACGGCACTTTCAGGCCCAACGATTCTTTGAACAGGGCCCAAATGGCATCCCTCCTGGCCAGCCTGGATAAAAAGCTGGACAGGCTAAGCAATTCTACTTTAAGGGGAGAGGTTTTCTCCGTCAGTTCCACTTCCAATTCCCTCTTGGTTAAAAACAGCTCCGGTCTGATTCAAACCGTGCAACTGGCCAAGGATGCTTATATTTACAAAAACAAGAGCATTTCCCTGAGCGGGCTGGCTAAGGGCGACCAGGTGCTGGCGGTGCTGAACGGCCAGAATGAGGCACTTTTTGTAGAAGTTGTTGAAGGTGGGCTGCCGGCCGCCACCGAGCAGATTATCAGCGGTACCATTAAAACAGTGCAGCAGGGCAGTCCGGCAGCTGTCACCATTAAACACAGCGCCGGCGAATCCACTTTTACAGTGGACGCTTCTGCCCAGCTCTTCATTGACAACGAAGGCATCAGCCCTTCCGGGCTGGCCGCCGGTCAGGAAGTGACGGTGGTGGTTAAAAACGGCAAAATTGAAAAATTGACCGGTAGGACCCTGGAACGGGAGATCACAGGGGAAATCAAGCTGATTACCCGGGGCAGCACCGTTACCCTGAAAATTAAAGAAGACAGCGGCAGTGAAAACAATTATACTTTAGGTGATGCAGCGGAAGTTTACCTCGACTACAAGGAGGCCGGCGCAGCCGACCTGTTTGTGGGGCAAAAGGTGATCATGAAAGTAAAGGGGTTGGATATAAACAAGATCTATGCCTCCAGCGTTAAGTGGGAAGCGGCGGGTAAACTGGTCAGTGTGGCATTCGCTCCTGAAGAAACCATAACCATCGAAGATGAGGACGGGAAAAAGGAAACCTATAAACTTGCTAAGGATGCCCGGGTCCGCCGCAACTCCAATACAGTTTCCCTGAGGGATTTGGTCCCCGGAGATAAAGTGGAACTGGAGTTGGAAAACAACAAAGTCAACTACGTTTATGCCGAAAAGGTGGAGTCAGAAGCGGCGGGCCGGGTGAAAGCCATTACCATAGCCAGCAGTTCCAGCATTACCATTACTACATCCGATAATAATGAAGAAACTTACAAGATATCAGCGCAGGCTGAAATCAGAAAGGACAGGAAACGCATTGATCTCACCCAGATTAAAGTGGGCGATTATGTGGAGCTGGAGCTGGAAGGCGAACTGGTCACTAAAATGGATGTGGAAGCCCGCTTCGTGCAGACTTATTACGTGGGGAAAATCGAAAACATCAATGCCAAATCCAAAGTGCTGGTTCTTAAGACAGATGAGGAAAATGACGAATACAAGCAGGTGTTTATCAGCTCCGGCACATACATCATCAAGTTCGATGATGATATTTCTTTTTCCGACTTGGAGGAAGAGGATGAGGTTATCGCCGTAGGGGAATATGAAGCAGGGGTATTTAACGCCAGCTCCATCATTGTGATTGGGAGCAGGGAGTAAACATTTATCCGCTATGGTATAATTGTCTTTTGGATTTATTTTCGAAGGGGGTAATGGAACTTGACCGACAGGGAAATACTTGAACTGCTCTTAAAAAAAATTACGGGCGTTGAACAGGATGTCTATGATTTAAAAAGCCAAGTAACAAAGCTTAACGCAAAAATGGAAGCAGTCTTCGAAGAAGTTGCGGGCCTTTCCGAATTCAGGACATAGACCCGCAGGAAAAACACAGATTGGAATTGATAGTGTCAAGGCATGAAGCGGATATCCAGTTGCTCAAAAAAGTGGTTGGGAGATAGAACCGGAAATAAACATATTAAATGAGCCCTACGGGCTCTTTTTTGCTGCAGAAATGTTTGCAAAAAAATAACAGAAAAAGTACAGGCGTGGAATTGACAACTGTTTTTATACAGTATACAATGCAGTTATGAATCTGACCGACCGGTCGGTTTTGAAAACACTGAGGAATGTGGGGGAAGTTTATGAAGAAGCAAGCGTACATACTCTTAGTGGCTTTAATATTTGCGGCTCTTGCCGCTAGCGGCTGCGGGCAGGAAAAAAAGACCGGGGCCCAGGAACCTGCACTAGTCCCCGTGGAGGTGGCCAAGGTTGTCCAGGGCAGCGTGGAGATTGCCGATAACGTGACCGGCAAAATCACCCCAAGCCTGGAGGTCAACGTGGTGCCCAAAATCGGCGGCAAGGTGGCCAAGGTAAATGTAAAGGTGGGTGACCGGGTAAAAGCGGGCCAGGTCCTGGCGGAGCTGGATACTTCGGAAATAGCCGCTCAGGTAAAACAGGCTGAAGCTGCGCTGGTTTCGGCCAAGGGGGCCATAGCTATTGCCGAAGCCCAGTACAAGTCAGCCAAAGACAACCTGGACAGGATGGAATACCTCTATGAGCAAGGGGGAATTTCCAAGCAGCAGCTGGATGGGGCCCGTACCCAGTATGACGTGGCCCAGGCCCAGTTGAATAACGCTAAAAACGGCAGCGTCCAGCAGGCGGAGGCGGCCCTGGAACTGGCCCGCACTCAGCTGGAGAATGCTGTAATTACCGCACCTGCTGCCGGGATTGTGGCAGCAGTCAACGTGGAACCGGGGGAATTGGCCGCGCCCAGCATGCCGGTGGTGAGCATTGTGGATGTAAACACGGTATTGGCTGAATTCAACCTAAGCGAAGGCCAGGTGGGGCTGGTGAAAAAGGGCGCTCAGATGCCGGTCTTGGTAAAAACGGCAGGGGATAAGCCTGTGACCGGCAGGGTTACTGAAATCAGCCCGGTGGCTGACCCCAGGACTAAGTCCTTTGCTGTGAAACTCTCTATAGCCAACAAAGAACAGCTGCTTAAACCAGGAATGACAGCGGAAATAAAATTGACTTTGGATGAGGCCCAAAAAGCCCTGGTGATACCGGTCCAGTCCATTATGGAACAGGAGGAAGGCCGGATCGTCTACGTGGTTAACGGTGATACTGCAGAGGCAAGAAAAATCACTGTAATCCTGGAAAATGAAACCCAGGCGGCCGTTAAGGGTGAGCTGGCTGCCGGCGAGGAAGTTGTAACCGTGGGCAAGGAACAGCTCCAGGACAAAGCCAAGGTCAAGGTGGTTGGCGGGAGGGAAAAATAATGCGTCTGTCTGATTTTTCGGTAAACCGCCCCGTCACTGTACTGATGTGCGTGCTGGTAGTGCTGATTTTGGGGGTGGTGTCACTCACTAACCTGAACGTTGATTTGTTCCCGGAACTGAACTTTCCCGTGGCAATGGTCATGGCTAATTATGAAGGGGCGGGCCCCCAGGAAGTGGAGAACCTGGTGACCAAGCCCTTGGAATCGGTGCTCGGCACCGTAAACAATGTGAAAAACATTCAATCCCATTCGCTGGTGGGCCAGGCTATTATTGTCCTGGAATTTGAATGGGGCACCGATATGGATTTTGCCACCCTGCAGATGCGGGAGAAGGTTGATCTGGTCAAGCGCTGGCTCCCTGCAGAGGTGGAGCAGCCTACCGTCTTTAAGATGGACCCCAACCTGATGCCCATCATGCAGTTTGCCATGACCGGCGACATGCCCATGGCTGATCTGAAGAAGCTGGCGGAAGATAAGATTGTCAGCAGACTGGAGCGTTTGCCAGGTGTGGCGGCGGCCCAGATCTCCGGGGGCAGGGAGCGGGAGATCCAGGTGAAACTGGACCCGGTGAAGCTTGACTATTATGGCATAACTTTCACCCAGGTGGCCCAGGCCCTGCAAATGGACAACATGAATATGTCGGGAGGTAAGGTAGGCAAGGGCAACCAGGACCTCCTGGTACGGGTTACCGGGGAATTCCAAAGCGCCGGGGATGTGGGCGAAGTGATGCTTGCCACACCCCAGGGCGCCCAGGTCCGGGTTAAGGATATCGGCCAGGTGATTGACGGCTACAAGGAGTTAAGCGTTATCGGCCGGACCGACGGCAAGGAGAGCATCACCTTTAACATCAGGAAGCAGACTACCGCCAACACCGTCAAGGTTTCCCAGGCTGTGAACAAAGCTTTGGCTGAGCTAAGGAAACAACTGCCCGACAACGTCAAGCTGGTTACCATCTGGGATTCTGCCGAGTTTATCCAGACTTCAATTAATAATGTGGTGGACAATATCATCATCGGGGGCATTTTGGCCGTTGTAGTGCTGTTTCTTTTCCTGCGCAACATGCGCAGTACCTTGATCATCGGCATTTCTATGCCCATCTCCATCATCGCCACCTTCATTTTGATGTATTTCGGTCATCTGACTTTAAACATCATGTCCCTGGGTGGATTAGCCCTGGGCGTGGGGATGATGGTGGATAACAGCATTGTTATTTTGGAAAATATTTTCCGCCACCGGGAGGAGGGCCTGGACAGGATCGAAGCTTCCAAATTCGGGGCCAGCGAGGTGGCCAATGCCATTATCGCTTCGACCCTGACTACCATTGCCGTGTTTTTCCCCATCGTCTTCGTGGAGGGGATTGCGGCCCAGATTTTTAAGCAGCTGGCTTTGACAATTTCCTTTTCCCTGATAGCGTCGCTCCTGGTAGCTTTAACTTTGATCCCTATGCTCTCGTCCAAAATGCTGGCAGTCACTCCTGTCAACGAGGGCATACATAAGAGTAAGGGGCAGGCGCTGTATTACAAAATGTTTACCAGAACAGGGGCCTGGTTAAATGCCCTGGATAATGCTTACCGCAGGCTGCTGCACTGGGCCCTGACCCACAGGCGCCGGGTAGTGGTGATCGTGACCCTGCTGGTGCTGGCCAGCATTGGTCTGGCGCCCCTGGTGGGGGCGGAATTTATCCCCGCCATGGACCAGGGCTATATCTCCATTGATGTAACTTTGCCTTACGGCTCCAAGCTGGAGGAAACCGAAAAGGTCGTGAGCCGGATTGAGCAGATCCTCAACAAGATTCCGGAAGTGAAAGTGGTGGCCTCCAGCGTAGGCAGCGCCAGCGGCGACCTGGGGGGGCTTTCCATCGGCAACCCGGAAAACGGTAAGATCGATCTGGCTTTGAAGTCCTGGAAGGAGCGGACCAGGTCAACGCAGGAAGTGGCTGACCAAATCCGTCACGAAATAAAGGATATCGCCGGTGCGGAAATAACCGTTACCGTTGGCGACTCGGCTTCCAGCATGGGCTTTTCCACGTCCCCGGTGGAAGTGGTAATCAAAGGCGATGATTTAAAGGTCCTGAATGACCTGGCCTCCCAGGTGAAGGGCGTCCTGGAAGGGATAGAGGGGACCAGGGAAGTCCAGTCCAGCATGGAAGAAGGGCGTCCCGAGGTACAGGTGGTTATTGACCGGCAGAAGGCGGCAGCTTACGGCCTGAATGCGGCCCAGGTGGCCGGCGCCACCAGGGGCGCTGTCCAGGGACAGGTGGTAACCAGGTACCGGACTGACGGCGATGAGATCGATATCCGGGTTATGCTGCCTGAGGAAAAAAGGCGGAACCTCCAGGATTTAAGCAGCCTGACTGTTGCTGGCGCGACGGGTGTTCAGGTGCCTCTTTCGGAAGTGGCGGAACTTAAAATACTTAAAGGGCCTAACACTATTGAACGGAGAAACCAGGTACGGACTGTGGTTGTAACTTCCCAAATTGCCGGCCGGGACTTAAACAGCATAACCAAAGAGGCCCAGGAGAAGATCAACTCCCTGGCTTTTCCACCGGGGTATGAGGTGGAGTTCGGCGGGGCAGCCAAACAGATGGCCGAGTCCTTCGGGGATCTGACCCTGGCTTTGGTGCTGGCCATTGTGCTGGTTTATATGGTTATGGCGGCCCAATTTGAATCCCTCTTCCACCCCTTTGTCATCATGTTCTCCATGCCGGTGACTATTATCGGAGTAGTTTTAGGCCTGTTAGTTACCGGCAGGACCTTCAGCGTGGTTGCCTTTGTAGGGGTGATTATGCTGGCCGGTATTGTGGTGAACAACGCCATTGTGTTAATCGACTATATCAACGTCCTGCGCAGAAGGGGAATGGAGCGGACCGAGGCAATCCTAAAGGCCGGGCCCACCAGGCTCCGTCCCATCCTGATGACAACTTTGACCACGGTTTTGGGCATGCTGCCCCTGGCCATGGGCATCGGTGAAGGGGGCGAAGCCCGGGCCCCCATGGGCGTGGTAGTAATAGGCGGATTAATGACTTCCACCCTCTTGACGCTGATCTTCGTCCCCGTGGTCTACTCCATCTTCGATGACTGGGGGAAAAAGCTCGCAGGCAGACGGAAAAAAGGCGTGGAGGTTTCAAAGACCGGCCCTGTTGTGGAAGGATAATATGATGATATAAGTAAGTGTTTGGCCAGCTATCAGCTATCAGCCATCAGCTTTCAGCTTTTTGTTTTTAATATTTTAGCTGTTGGCTGACAGCTGAAGGCTGCCGGCTAATATTTTTGGGGAGGTATTGATTTTGAAAAGGAAATTATGTGCATTGGCAGCCATAGTCCTGCTGGTGAGCATGCTCTCCGGCACTGCAGTGGCGGAAAACGGAGTGAGGAGCCTGACGCTGGAAGAGGCTATCAATTTGGCCATGGTGAACAATGACCAGGTGGAACTGAACCGGCTCAGCGTGGATAAGGCAAAACTTAAACTGGAGCAGGACAAGTATGCGGCGAAAAAGCTGGATGAGGATTTTGTGACTTCTTTCGATGCCGCTTATTTGAAATATATTCTGCCCGTAATCAGCCAGATGAATTTAACCCTGGCCGAGGCCAAGGCGAGGCTCAGCGACGATGCTTTGAAGCTGGAGGTGGAAAAAGCTTACTATGAGCTGCTCAAGAAACAGGCTGACTTGCAAAATGCCACCAATGCCCTGGACAGGGCCAAGGAGCAGCTGCGCATTGCCCAAGCAAGCTTCAAGGCAGGGGTATTGGCCAAAAGCGAAGTAATCGGGGCCGAGGTGCTGGTAGCTTCTAAGGAAGCAGCGCTCCTGACTGCACAAAACGAATATGACAAGGCCAATATGAGTCTGGCCAAGAGTCTGGGGCTGCCTTTGGATACAAAAATCGAGCCCGCCGGCACATTCAGCTTTGAGCCGGTAAAAATTGATTTGGCCAAGGAGATTGAAAAGGGCTTGCAGAATGATGTGGAAGTCATCGGCGCCCGGGAAGGGTTGAAAGTAGCGGAGGCTACTTTGGAACAGGCTAAGAGGTTTTATACTCCCAATGTCTTTATGTACCGGGAGGCGGAATACGGCCTGGAGGAAGCCAAAGTGACTTTGCGGCAAAAAGAAAAGGCGGTGGAACTGAAAATCCGCCAGGCGTACCTGGACCTGCAGTCGGCGGAAAAAGCATATCAGACGCTGGAAAAGAGCCTGGCTTCCGCCCGGGAGACCTACCGGGTAGCCAAACTGAAATTTGAAGCAGGCGTAGCCACCAGGCTGGAAATGGAAAAGGCTGCGGACAGTTTGAGCGAGCAGGAAGCCGGCGTGCAGGAAATGCTGTATAATTACAACCTGGCTGCTGCCCAGTTCCGCTATGGACTGTTCCTGGGTGGTTCAACTGCAGCAGCCGGCATGAGCACCGGAGCTATGGCTGCACCGGCGGGTGCCGCCGGCAGCACAGCTCCCTTCGGGGGCGGCATGTAATGAATGGTTGCTTTGACTGTTTCCAGGCTAACCCCGGGGATAAGAAGACCCAGATTATTGCTGCTGCCGCCAGAGTATTTGCCGAAAAGGGGTTTCACCCGGCCAAGGTGGAGGAGATTGCAGCTGCAGCCGGGGTCGGCAAGGGTACTGTTTACGAGTACTTTTCCAGCAAGGCCCAGCTCTACCGGGAGATGATGCGCTTTTATATAGAGAATTACTTAAGGTTTATCAGGGAGGGGCTGGATGTGGAGCAAACCGCAAGAGAGCAGGTTACTGCCATCATGCGGCTGCATCTGCAGTTCCTTTTAAAAAACAAAGGGATGTCGGAGCTCTCCATGGACGGCCATCCTCCTATTGACGCCGAAATGCGGGAATGGATTTATGTAAAAAAGGGTGAGATACTGCGCGGTTTGGCCGGTCTCTTGGAAAAAGGCATTGAGCGGGGAGAAATCAGGCCTTTCAACACCGCCGTAGCTGCCCAGGTGATTTTCGGCGCCATGATGAGCTTAAGCGGCGAAATTTTCTTAGCCCGGAAGGATGTTGATGTAGAAGAGATAATCAAGGAAACCGTGGAGATAATCTTCCAGGGCCTGCAGGTATAGGTCGGATATTGAAAAACCCCTCCGGCGAGCGTTTTTAGTTTGCGGCACTGCCGGTCATGCCGCTTGCGGCAGTAACCGGCCTGTGATAAAGCCAAAGCGACAGCGGCAGGTAGAAGAGGAGCTGGGCCAGGAGCCAGGGGTAGTACTTGGCCGCTCCGGCCCAGCCGGCGCCCATGACCAGCACGGCCCTGACACCGTTTACAAACGGTGACATGGGACAGAGATAGTGGAGGGGCAGCAGGTAAAAAGGGATCTGCTGTGCGGGCCAGGTATAGCCGGTAACGAAAAACAGCGGGGTGACGAAAAAGACGCTGAACTGCATGGCCCGTACTTCCTCCTTGGCAACAGTTGCCAGGAGTAGGCCGTAACAGGCAATAAGCATGCCATAAAAGACAGTTAGCCCAAAGAAATAACCGTAGCCGGCCCGGGACGGCAGCTTAAAAACAGTAATCGCTGCCAGGTAAGCCATATTGAGGGCGGCCACAGCAACAGCGGAAAAGACTAAAAGCCCGGCAGCCGTTTCCTTGATGTTTTGTGCCCGGTACCGGCGGGCAAAAGTGACGCCTATGGCTGACATCAAGAGGCTGAAGGCGCCTGCTCCCAGGATGCCGTAGGTCAAGTAATAGCTGTAGTTGTTTTGGGAGTTGTACAGCAGCTGCTCCTCAAAACCTACCAGCTGAGCAACATTTTCGGCTTCGAAAGGTAAGAGGCCTTTGCCTTCCAGAGTTTTAATTGAAATACCCCCGTTTATGGTTAACAGCATCTCGCTTGCCTTGGCGTAGGCGGTGTTGGCGATAATGTAGTTGCTGCCGTCCACCAGGAGCAATATTTCAGCCCCTTTTTGCCCCTTGATGTCCCGGGAAAAGCCGGGAGGAATTACCAGGGCGGCTTTGATACTGCCCTTTTTGAACAATGCCTGCAGTTCAGGGTAATTTTGCACTTGTTCTATGTAGAATTTGTCATTTTCCTGAAATTGGCGGATAACAGTGCGGCTTGTGCTCGAATTATCCAGGTCCAGCAACGCTGTAGGGATCCGGTCCACTGCCCCGGCTGCATAAAGAAAACCTATTAAGAGCACGACTAGAAGCAGCAAGGCGGCATTGCCGCACAGGGACTGGTTTTTGGGCAGCCCCTTGAGCTCTCTTTTAATCAGTTGGCTAAAGGTGCTTTTTTCCATGAGCAGCCCTTCTTTCCAAATATAATGAGGCAGGTGAGCAGGTAAAAAGCGACAGCCATGGCGCCCAGCACTGCCGCGCCCTGCCGGTAAAGAGGGGTTACCGCGCCGCTCAGCGCCAGTTCCCGTAAAGGATTGACGAAATAGGTCAGCGGTTCAATCTCTCCCAAAATCCTGATAGACCAGGGGATCTGGCTCAGGGGCCAGGTGTAGCCGGAGAGAATCAGCGCCGGTAGGGCCACCACGATGGCTGCCTGGCTGGCAGTGACCTGGCTGGGCAGGGCAGCGGAAAGCATCAGCCCCAGGGAAACAATGGCCAGGACAAAAAGGGCGGCAATGAGGAGCAGCGCCCAGAGGCTGCCTTTAAATGTTAACGGGTAAATCAAGAAGGCAACAGCCAGGCTAAGCAGCATTTCCGCGCAGCCCAGCAGGCTGTAGGCCGCTATTTTTCCCGCCACCAGCCCTGGGGACGGTCTGTGGCCTGAGCCGTTCAGGGAAACGGCCGCTAAAAGGATAATGGGGAAATGGGCTACAGCACCCACCAGCCCCCATAGCAAGAAGTCGCCGTAACTGCCCGATGGGTTGCCCAACTCTACGGAATGTATTTCCACCGGATTTGCGAGCTTAGTGGCTGCAGTTTCCGGGAAGCCTTTACCCTCCAGCACCTGGATGGCAACGCCGCCGTTAAAAGTAAGGATGATCTGGCTGGCTTTCTTTAAAGCGGTGGAGGATATGGCCATATTGCCGGCGTCGGCCAAAAGCCCCACTTTGGCCGGTTTTGTCTGCTTGACGCTGCTGCTGAATGCGGCAGGGACCACCAGGGCAAAATCTGCTTGTTCTGCGTCGATTAAATTTACCGCTTCCTGTACCGTTGCCGCCCGCCCCACCACCTTAAAGCTCTGGTTTTCAGAAAACTCCTGGACCAGGCGGCGGCTCAAGGCGCTCCCGTCCTGGTCAACTACCACCGTCCTGATATGCTGTACAGAGCCTTGACGGAAAAGCAGCCCGAAGTAGGCGGAAATTGTCACGGGAAGCACAAAGAGTAAAACTATTTTCCATTTGCTTCTGATTACAGCTTGTACTTCGCTTCGAATTATGCCCATCACAGCTGCACCACCCCTTTAGGGTTGTTTGGGAAACTGCACATAGGCAGTCATGCCCGGGTAAATTCTGGCCCCTTCCAGGTTATCCACCACTACTTTCACTTCATATGCCAGAATATCGCTTTCCTGGTTATTCAGCGCTTTTTTAGTGGCAAAGTCCGGCTTGGCCCCTATTTTTTTCACTGTGCCCTTGAAAACTTTATTCCCGGTCCCTGCAAACTTCACATTTACTTTTTGGCCCAGCCCTACTTGCCCCAGGTCTGTTTCCAACACCTTGAGGTTTAGCTCCAGGTGTTTTAAATCGGCAATAGTGGCAATGGGCATTCCGGTGGAGACCAGTTCTCCTTCTTTGCTGTTCAGCTCGGTTATTGTGCCGCTTTTGGGGGCCAGGACCCTGGTGTCGGCCAGCAGCGACTCGACTTCTGCCAAACCCGCTTTGGCTTCCTCGTATTTCTGCCTGGCCAGCTGCACCTGCAGCTTACCTGCGTTGGCGGCGGCTAAAGCTCCCTGGGCCTTATCGACCAACCCTGCAGCAGCCTCGATGTCTTCCTGCTCTGCCCCTTCCTTGGCCAGGGAATATTTTTGTTCCGCTATTTTAAGCTGGGCCTCTGCTTCGTCCTTTTTCTGCTGGGAGACAGCACCCTTTTCGTATAGTTTTGTTACCCGCTCATAAGTCTTTTGCATCATCTCAAAGTAAGTTTTGGCTTGCTCCAGTTCCTGGCTGCGGGCCCCTTTTTTGGCTTTTTCCAGCTGGGCCAGGGCTGCCTTATAGGCTCCTTCCGCCTGGGCCACATTGGAGTCGGCTATTTTCGACTGCAGTTCCACCGCTTCTTTGGCGGCTTTGACCTGGGCTTCCACCTGGGCCTTTTTGGCCAGCAGCTGGGAGTTGTCGATCTCGGCAATCAGGTCCCCTGCCTGCACCTCTTGGCCTTCTTCTATGTAAATCTTGGTGATTTTGCCCGGGATTTTGGTGTTTAAATCCACTTCTTCAGTCTCCACGATGCCGCTGACGATGAGTCCATTGTCCGGGTCAAAACCCCCGGTGCTGGCGGGAGTTTTTTCCCCGCAGCCCCCTAAGAATATGGTAAAGAGCAGCGGCAAAATTATGTAATGTACAGTCTTCTTCTGCTTCATCACCGGTACCTCCTTCCCTAAAGCATTAATATTGGGCAGTGTCAAATCTGTATTTGGCCAGGGCCAAATTGTAGTTATAAATGGCCTTAACCACAGCGGCCTCAACTTCGCTCAGTTTTTCCTGGGCAGCTAATACTTCGGCAATGGTGCCCGAGAGGTTTTCGATTTTCAGTTCCTGCAAAAGCTTCGAGTTCTCTCCAAAACCGGTCTGGTATTTAAAGGTGGCAATTTCCAGGTTTTCCTTGGCCAGCTGCTGCATGTCCCGGACTGTGTCCAGGGCTTCCTGGGCAGTCTTCACCGCGTTATAAGAGTCGAGGATGGAGTATTTTACTTCTGCCCGCTGCCGGTCCAGGTTAAGCAGAGCCCTTTCTCTTTGCAGGTCGGCTTCCCGGTAGTAAAAGGTGTTGGGGGTGTAGGTGCGGGAAACGATGTCAAAATTGAGCGCTGCTACAGCCAGTTCCCCTTCTGCTTTGAGCACCTCCAGCCGTTTAGTCAACCCTTGGTTTAAGCCTTGCTCCAGGTCCGGAACGGCTTCCTGGGTGGTGAAATTGTCCTTAAGCGTAAAATCTTCTCTCTCCGGGTAGTTCATCAGTTTTTTAAGCTGGTTTTTGGCTGCGGCCAGGTCGTGTTTTGCCTGGAGCAGCTTCGTTTTGGCTGCTTTGAGCTGCAGGGTGGCCAGCAGCACTTCGTCCTTGGCACTGAAACCTGCCTCAAAGCTGTCCTTGGCAAACCGGTAGAGCTTGTCGGCAAGCTGCAGGGAGTCCTCCTGGACTTTGACCAGACGCTCTTTTTCCAGGACCTCATAGTAGGCGTTTTGGACCTGCAGTGCCAGGCCCTGCTTTTGGATGAGCACACCGGCCCTGGCCACGTTCAGGGCAATTGTGGCACTGGTCTTCATTAAATCAGCAGCATTATCCGCGCTTTGCAGGTTGTCGATATTGGTTACTCCTGCCTCCATCAGCTCTCTGCTCACTTGGGTTATCCCTTCTTTCAGGGACTGTTCACCTGCGTTAAGCTGGCTTTCGCCCAGGGGTATGCCGGCCTCCAACAGCTCTTTGTTCTGCTGCAGCCGGTTGTACTGTTCGGCATAAGCGGGATCTTTGTCAAGCCCCGCTTGCTCCAGCTGTGCTAACTGCTCTTTGATGTATTCCAACATTTGCTTGTTGTCGTTTAGTTCCCTGCGCCCTTCCTCCAGGTCACTTTCCCCTTTTTTTAGTTTTTTGGCAGTATAAGCTGCCTTGTCCTGGTTTTCCTCTTTTTCCCTAAGGGTCAGGTAGATCTGGCGCATATCCAGGCTGTGTTTCAGGGCATAATCAATAGCTTCATCCAAAGTGAGTTGTTTGACGTTTGCTTCTTTTGTTCCGTTCCCTCCATTTAGGTTAACGTTGTTTGTCTTTTGGGAATAGACCTCTTGCCCGACCGTTTTGGCCGCTTCCTCGGTACCTGCCCCTGCAGGTATATAACCCCAGGGCAACAGGTTTGCCAAAAAGGAGCCCAAGACTACTAAGGTGAGCAATTTGTGTTTGTTCATCTTTTAAGCCTCCTAGGATTGCATCTTTTCTTCCAGTTGGACCAACCTTTGATAGAATTTTTCCAGAAGCGTTACCACCAGCTTTTTTTCTTCTTCGTTGAAACAGGACAGGAGCTTTCTGTTCAGCTCCATATGGGTGGGGATGACAGCTTCAATTAATTTTCTGCCTCGCCGGGTTATTTTGGCGATAATGCTGCGGCGGTCGGTTGGGTGAGAAAAGCGTTCCACCAGACCCTCTTTCTCCAGCCGGTCCACCAGGCCGGTGATGTTGGCCCTGGTTACCAGCATTTGTTCTCCCAATTCAGAAAGGAGGAGCCCCCCTTTTGCCCTGTAGAGCAGGAAAAGGGCGTTGAATTTGGCCTCTGAGAGGCCGAACTGCCCGTAGTGCTGCTGTAAGATGCGTTCCAGCAGGTTGTAAGTTTTTACAAAATTGATCAGCAACTGGCTGGGGAAATCTTTAATCCAGGCATATCCTTTGACTGCAACGGATTGGATTTCATCTGTCAAAACAGTCACCTCCAGGTAAGTAAATGCATTTAATATTTACAACTATATAATTAACATATTAACTAAATTGCGGCAATATGCTGTTAATAAAATTTTCCGAGTCTCAGACCCATTTTGGCAAACAATGAAGGACGGGTGACTTACGTTTCTCCTGGATAAAACCGGTGTCAGTCTAATGCAGAAGATTATTTTCAGGGTTTTATAGCAGGAAGTAGAGCTGAATTGTAGAATATATCATGATGTCATGAAAGAATGATGAATGTTAGCTATCAGCCGCCAGCTGTCAGCTATCAGTTTGTAATAATTTTCATTTTAGGCTGAAGGCTGAAAGCTGATGGCTAAAGGCTTGACGACGGGGGTTATAAGCTTGAATAAATTTTGGCGACATGTGGGGCTGGCAGTGCTCCTTTTCTTTTGTCTGAGCGTGCTTGCACCAAATGCCTACGCCTTTTCCGATGTAAAGGATACCCATTGGGCTAAAAATGAAATTGATTTCCTGGCGGCCAGGGGAATAGTGAGCGGCTATGGCGACGGGACTTACAAGCCTGGCCGCGGCGTAACCCGGGGTGAATTTGCATCCCTGATCATTAAAGCATTGAACCTGGAGGACAGCGTCTGGGCTTTGCAAGGGGGTGGCCAGCTCTTCCGGGACGTGCCGGTTAAACACTGGGCCAAAGGCTATATCCAGCTGGCCTGGGAGCTGGGCATTGTCAGCGGTTACAGCGACGGTACCTTCCGGCCGGACCAGACCATCCGCCGGGATGAGATGGTATCCATGCTAATCCGGGCCTTGCGTTTTATCGGACAGGGCGACAAAGAGGTGGAGTTTTCCGACGAAGCCAAGATACCGGCTTGGGTCAGGGAAAGCGTCAGGCTTGCCGCCCGCTGGGGGCTGGTCAGCGGCTTTGCTGACGGCACTTTTCGCCCGGCCTCTCCGGTCACCAGAGCCCAGGCGGCAATCTTTATCAACAACCTGTTGGGACAAAGGGGCGCCCGCTTTGATTTTTACGCCCGAATCCAAAGCGTAGACGTGACTGCCCGGTCAATCCGGGCGGAGGTCAACGGCTCTCAGGAGACTTTTAGATATGCCGATAAACTGACAATATACCGGAATGGGGTAGAGCTCGGCATCGGCGAATTGGCCGCGGCTGTCCCGGCCTACGGTCTGTTTGTTTTAGACCGGCAGGGCCAGGTAAATTACCTGGAGCTGGTGGACAGGCCGGTGACAGGGGATACCGGCTTAGTATTAAGCCCCAAGGCTCCGCCTGCTACTTCGGGCCAACCGGTCGGAGGGGGGCAGGCAGGGCTTTTGGAAAGAGAACTGGATTACCTTGTCCAGCCGGACCGGGAAAGCGCCAGCCGGGCCAAACGCAGCTTGGAGATAACCAAGGCGGTGATGGAGGCCGATGAGCTGTCCGCCGACATGGGGGTTGACGGGGCGGGCCAGCTTATTGCTATTATTGACAGCGGCATTGACCCGCTCCACCCTGATTTGCTTAAGACATCACAGGGTAAAGACAAGCTGGTGGATTTTATTGACCTGACTGACGAGGGCCTGGTTTTTACCGGGAGTACGCTTCCGGCCAGGAATCTGGTTAATATTCAAGGGACTTCATATATTTTGGGGAACATACCTTCCCAAAGCGGCGTCTATCGGTATGGGTTCTTTGGTGAAGAACAGATCGATTTTGATGTCAATTCCAACGGCAAGAAGGCCGACCGCTTCCTGGTGCTCCTGACAGACAGCGAAGAGAGCGGCCATTACGACACTGTCTATATCGATACCAACTACAATGCCAGTTTAATTGACGAGAAGCCTCTGAAAGCTTATAGACAGGGGCATGATAAGGTGAGCTTCAGTTCTACCCTGCAAGGCTATCGTTTTAGCTTTGTTATTAGTCAGATTGACAGCGACGGTTCCAGGGTGAAGCTTGGCTTCGATGTCAACGGACACGGCACCCAGGTGGCCGGTGTGGCTGCCGCCAGCGGCAGCATCAGTGGAATGGCTCCCGGTGCCCGGCTGCTGGTTGTAAAGGTTTTGGACAGGCAGGGGGAGACAAGCTGGGCGCTGTTGGAGGAAGCAATTCGCACTGCTGTTGACAGGGGGGCTACGGTGGTCAACTTGAGCCTGGGCTATTACCAGGACGAGACTTCCGGCAACAACTCGCTCACCTATTTAATTGACACTTTGAGCAAGAAGAAGGGTGTGGTCTTTACCGTTTCAGCGGGCAATAAAGGCCCGGGTCTGGGCAGCCTGGCCACGCCGGGCAACGCCAAGGGGGCCATTGGGGTGGGAGCATATATTTCCCCGGCTATGTGGGAAAATGACTATGGTTTGGAAGTGGAAGAAGAAAGTCTCTGGTACTTCAGTTCCGCCGGCCCCCGCCAGGACGGGCTGGTGGCGCCTACGGCAGTAGCCCCGGGCAGCGCTGTGACAAGTTATCCTGGCTGGTCCGGCTCTCTTTACCGCCTGGCTGAAGGGACCAGCATTGCTGCACCTCATCTGGCGGGCGCAGTGGCCCTGCTATTGGACAGCGCGGAAAAATCGGGGGTAAATTCCAGCCCGGAATTGGTAAAAAGGGCGGTCCAGCTGGGAGCAAGGGAACTGCCCGGGTTCAGCGTTGCTGAAGCAGGCTATGGGGTGGTGAGTATTGCCGATGCGTGGAAGCATTTGCGCCGGCTGGAGCCCCAGGCCCCATTAAAGAGCTATACCTGGAACCGCCGGCTGGGCATCGGTGAAGGGATCTATGCCAGGGAATTTTTGCCAGGCCAGGTCCCCTACCGGGTAGGCAACCTGGGTGGGGAGGACCGGGTGGTTTTCTGGAACACAACTGCCCAGTGGCTGAAGCCCTGGTTTAAGATGACCTCGCTGCCGGGGAATGCCCAGCGGGATGTGCCAGTTGACTATATCCTTCCGGAGCAGCCGGGCGTCTACACCGGTTTCCTCGAAGGGCGGTTTCTGGACTCCTACGGCCCGGAAGTTGCCATGCTGACGACGGTTATTAAACCTTACCGGCTGGATGCTGACAACGGCTACCGCATGGAAGAGACGGGGACCCTCAAGGCGGCCCAGTATAAAAGGTATTTTTTCCGCGTGCCTCAGGGCGTTGAAGGGTTGCAGGTCACCCTGGCCGTTCCTGGCGGAGCGGATGGCTACCGGGGCCGGGTGCGGATGCATCTGGTGAGGCCGGGCGGTCAGGAATACATGATGACTGACTTTGCCGGGGAGACCCTGGAGAATATGCAGGGCAAGGAATGGGTCGGGGCCACTGTTGATAATCCGGACCCGGGCACCTGGGAAGTGGTGGTCTACAGCTCGCCTTCCTTGTCCCGGTTTGGGCTGAAAGAATCCCAATACCGTCTCCGGGTAGAGCTCATGGGGGCGCCGGAGGAGGAGCCGAGCAAGCTAACTTCCCAGTACCTTATCGGCATTGTGCCCAAAACATTGGAACCAAATAAACCAAACTACATTACTTTGTCCATCCGGGACAAACAGCGGAAAACACCGGTGGACGATATCATGATTGAAATCAACGGCCAGATTTACCAGGTAAAAAAAGGGTGGGTAACTTTTACAGCAGTACCCCAGGGAGATAAGCTGAAGTTGGATGTTAGACTATAGTTAGCTACCAGCTATCAGCCGGCAGCCAACAGCCTATAGTTTTAGCTGATAGCCATCTTGGTTACAATTTGTTGTGTACGGTAAAAAGTAAAACTGTGTACCACCATCTAAGCAATAGCAAGAGGCTAATGGCTGTGAGCTGAAGGCTGACAGCTGTTAGCTGGTTCGGGAGGTCTAAAGTTGGCTAAAACAAACAGATTCAATGCAGTGCTAAGCGTTATACTAATAGGCACTATCCTGGCGGCAATGCTTGCAGCTCTGTTTTTGGGTTTCCAAAGGCACAGGCTGGAAGCTAAAAACCGCCAGGTAGAGCTGGCAGTGGAGTATTCGGAAGTAATGCGGCTTGCCCAGCAGTCCGGGCTTAGTTTTCGGGAAGTGCTGGCCCAATTGAAAGAGGCGGGGGCTACCGCAGTATTTTTTAAAGAGCAGGGGCTGGACAACTTAAGCTGGCAGGTCTGGACAAGGAGCGGCAATGAGCTCCTGTCTGACGGCAGCTTAAGCCCTGGGACAAAAGCACAGCTCAGGCCCGAATATACCTATCTGCTGACCAGGGATAAAAAGCTCCACCGGCGGATATTGAAACAGCTGCAGATTAAGCTGCCTAAAGTGGAGGCTCTGGAGAACCCCGGGGGACCTTACCTGGTAGGAACTCCGCTGCCGGCAAAGCAGTTTGAAAACATCGGGGCTACGGGCACCATAGGGCTGGGCTTCCCCGAGGAAGATATGGCCGCAGCGGAAGAGATGGGATTTAATCTCCAAGTGCAGATTAAATCCTGGCCCCGAGTGGATAATGACGATTTCAGCGCTTACTTCAGTTCATTAGCCCGGTTTAAAAGGCTGGACCTGGTCCTGTTCATTGATAAGACTATTCCCGGTTTTCCCGGCAAGTACCTGCTCTTGCAGGAGGAAATCGCCAAGCTGGGTGTACCGGTGGGCCTGATTGAGTTGTACGACCAGAAAGGGTTTGTGCAGCTGGCCAAGGCGCTGGACAAAAATGTGGTCCGGCTCCATTCCATCGCCGAAAACCAGATGCCAACCATGAGCCCCGAAATGGCTGTGGACAGGTTTACTCTAGCGGTGACCGACCGCAATATCCGGGCGATCCTGGTCAGGCTTTTCTTGAAGCCGGAATCTGAGGACTGGCTTACTTCCAATGTACAGTATATCAGCAAGGTGAGAAACAGCATCGAAGCCCAGGGCTTTACCTTTGGCCGGCCCGCAGCCCTGGAAGGGCCCCTGTATTACGGCTTTTTAAACCTGGTGATCGGGTTAGGGGTAATTGCCGGAGGGGTGCTGCTCCTGCGCCTTTTAGGCTGGCAGCTCCCCGCCTACGGTTTGGGAGCACTGGCTGTCTTTGGCTGGCTGGCCTTAATTGCCGGCGGCCATGTAACCATGGCCAGGAAACTGATGGCTTTGGCTGCGGTGGTGATTTTCCCCTCCCTGGCCATTCTCCTCAATCTGGAGGAAAGAGGGACCAGCATAGGCAGGAGCATTGTTCTCCTGCTCAGGACCTCGCTTATCTCCCTGGTCGGCGCTCTTTTCACGGTTGGGCTCCTGGCTGATGTGAACTTCATGCTGAAGCTTGACCAGTTCAGCGGGGTTAAGGCCGCCCATGTCCTGCCGCTGCTGATTGTTGTAGTATTTCTGTTCTGGCGTTTGGAAAAGCAAAATGCCGGAAAGCGCCTGATTGAGTTTTCGGGCACCCATATTACTGTAGGTTATGCAGCTTTGGCGGCAGTTTTGGCCATAGCCTTTGCCATCTATATCGCCCGCACCGGCAACGATGCGGCGCCTGTCTCCGGCCTGGAGCTCTCGCTCCGCAGCTGGCTGGATAAAATCCTGGTGGTCCGGCCGAGGACCAAGGAGTTCCTGATTGGCCACCCCTTGTTGCTCTTGACTTTTTATTTGGGATACAGGCATAGGCTGCTGCCTGTGCTGCTTTTAGGCGCCATTGGGCAGATTTCCATGGTGAATACTTTTGCCCATATCCACACCCCCCTGGCCGTATCCATTTTCAGGGCTTTTAACGGCTTATGGCTGGGGATAATAATCGGCGTAATCCTGATTTTTGCATACCGGTTGGCTGAAAGAGCGGGAAGGCGGTTGTTCCATGGCTAGGATAGTGTTGTCCGGGTATTACGGCTTTAACAATACGGGGGATGAGGCGGTGCTCTTCAGCATCCTGCGCACTTTGCGTTCTCTAAAACCGGAGCTGAAGTTCACAGTGCTCTCCAACGACCCGGCAAAGACAAGCAAACAGTACGGGGTGGAGGCTGTCAACCGCTGGAAATTGAAGGACGTGTTTCGTGCATTAAGCCAGGCGGACTTGTTCATCAGCGGCGGGGGGAGTCTCTTGCAGGATACCACCAGTCCCAAAAGCATCCTTTATTACCTGGGTGTTGTCTGGCTGGCAAAGCTTATGGGCAAGCCGGTAATTTACTACGCCCAGGGGATAGGTCCCATTACCTCCGGCGTGGGTAAAAAGCTGGTGCCGTTGGTGTCCAACAAGGTAGATGTGATTACTGTGCGAGACCAGGCCTCCAAGGAGTTGTTGACCGAGCTGGGGGTCACCGGGCCTCCGGTTTATGTCACCGCCGATGCAGTGTTCAGCCTCTACCACCGAGAGATAGAAAGAAAACCGGGACAGGAGCTTTTGGAACGCTGCGGCATAAAGCCGGAAGACAAACTGCCTATGGTGGGAATTTCCGTGCGGCAGTGGAAAAATCTGACCGGCTACCAAAGGGTTCTGGCCCGGCTGGGGGATGAGCTCATACGGCAAGGTTACCGGGTGGTGCTTTTGCCTTTCCAGTTTCCTGATGACGTCTGTGCCTGTCGGGAAATTGCCCGTTTGATGCAGGAGGAACCGGTGCTCATCAAGGAACAGTGCAGCGTTACCGAAATGCTGGGGGTGCTGGGAGAACTGCAGCTGGTAGTGGGGATGCGCCTCCATGCGCTGATCATGGCTGCAGTCATGGGAGTCCCGGCGGTGGGGATTTCTTACGACCCCAAGGTGGACAGCTTCCTGAAGCTGACGGAGCAGCCCAATGCAGGCCGGGTGGAGACGCTGGACTTCGAGGTCCTCTCCCGGGAAGTGTTTGGCGTGTTGGCCAAACGGGAAGCAGCAGTGGCCAAGCTCGCTGAACGGGTCGGTGAACTCAGGGTGGAATCCCGTCAGACGGCAGAGCTAGCGCTGAATTTGCTAAAATGAGTCAGAGAACCGTCCCCTGACTCACTCCCCTGACTCACCAATTTTTATGCTAATTTGGGTTGACAAACAGGCTATGATGTTGTAAGCTTCACAATGTAACACAATTTAATAAGACCTCACTTTTAGAAGTGGGGTAGAGGCGCGATATTTAACAGTCTTTAGCGGAGTTGAGGGGCGGTGATGCTAAGGAGAAGGAAATGTCGCCGAAGCATATAATATCCTCAGTATTATATGCTGGGCCTGCAGTTAAGAGCTGTAGGACTGTCTCAATAAACTTCCCGGTTTATTGAGTTGCGCTATCTCATTTGGGAAAAGATGAGGCATTGGGAGCAACTAGTGTAATTGCGGCCTGAGTCTATCTCAGGTCTTTTTTTATATATTTAGATTTTATTAAGGAGGAGAAAAAAGTTATGGGAAGAAAATTATCAGTATTAGTAGCCCTATCCTTGGCATTGATTGTGCTCTTAACAGGGTGTGGGGCAAATAGTAGTTCAAAGGAACAAGTATCAGAGGGCGGAACATTTAGGGTAGGCATGGAAGCTGGTTATGCACCATTTAACTGGACGCAAATGGATGATTCCAATGGTGCAGTTCCCATTGAAGGTACATCAGAATATGCGGGCGGATACGATGTAGAAATTGCAAAAAGAATTGCTGAAGGTTTGGGCAAAGAATTAGTTATAGTTAAAACTGAATGGGATGGTCTTATCCCGGCCTTAACCTCAGGTAAAATCGATGCTATTATTGCAGGGATGTCACCAACTGCAGAACGTTTGAAAACAATTGATTTTTCAGATCCCTACTATAAGTCAGATTTAGTTATGGTAGTTAAAAAAGGCGGAAAATATGAAGGGGCAACTTCTATCCAGGATTTCAAGGGGGCAAAAATAACTGCTCAATTAAATACCTTCCACTATACCGTAATTGATCAAATAGAGGGTGTAATTAAGCAGCCTGCGATGGATAATTTTCCTGCAATGAGAGTTGCTCTTGAATCGGGTATGATAGACGGATATGTTTCCGAACGTCCGGAAGGTGTTAGTGCAACGGCTGCCAATGAAAACTTTGCGATGGTAGAATTTACAGATGGATTTAAAACATCGGATGCAGATACAGCAATTGCTGTCGGTCTTCCCAAAGGCAGTGATTTAACAGAAAAAATCAATGAAATACTAGCAGGAATTTCGGAAGAAGAACGTACAAGGATTATGGATGCTGCTATCGCTAATCAACCGGCGGCTCAATAATAATGTAAAACCGACTGTGTTTTGATACAGCCGGTTTTATCAATTTATAGAGGAGGAGAAATATGACATATGAATGGTTAGTAAAAATTGTTTCCAATTATTGGCCGATGTTTCTTCGCGGAGCCGGGGTAACGCTTTTTATTTCTATTATAGGTACTATTTTGGGCTCTATCATTGGTTTACTAATAGGGGTTGTACGTACTATCCCAATGCCTGAGGCAGGAATGAAAAAAGTACTTCTTAAGATAATTAATGCTCTTCTTTCTGCTTATGTGGAGTTCTTCAGGGGAACACCTATGATTGTACAAGCTATGGTTATTTACTATGGTTCGGCTCTAGCCTTTGGAATAGATATGGATCGAATGGTTGCGGCAATTTTTATAGTATCCATCAATACAGGGGCGTACATGGCGGAAATTGTTCGCGGAGGTATCATTTCTGTTGACAAGGGACAGTTTGAAGCTGCCCATGCGATCGGCATGAATCATTTCCAAACTATGCAAAATGTTGTTTTGCCCCAGGTAATTCGTAATATTTTACCGGCAACAGGTAATGAATTTGTAATAAATATTAAAGATACCTCGGTTTTAAACGTTATTTCTGTAACAGAATTGTTTTTCCAAACAAAATCAATTGCCGGAAACAACTTCAGATACTTCGAATCATTTTTTGTGGCCAGCATTATTTATTTTATAATGACCTTTACAGTGACAAGAATTTTACGTTTTATTGAAAGAAAATTGGACGGTCCGGAAAATTATGATCTGACCGGCAATCAGATGCAAGTGGATAGGCCAGAAGATATGCTGCGTAGGACAAAGGACTGGCCTAACAAATACTAGACGAAGGAGGAGATAAATATGGAAAAAGTACTTGATATCCAACATTTAAGTAAATCCTTTGGTACTAATGAAGTTTTAAAAGACATTAATTTTTCCGTAAACAAAGGAGAAGTAGTCTGTATTATCGGTTCCTCTGGTTCAGGTAAATCAACCCTCCTTCGTTGCATCAATCTTCTAGAAAAACCAAGTGGCGGACAGATCATTTATAATGGCAAAAATATTTTAGATGAGAAGCATGACATCTATGCCTATCGCACCAAAATGGGGATGGTATTTCAACAATTCAACTTATTTAATAATCATAACGTTTTAAATAATTGTGTTGTTGGGCAAGTTAAGGTTTTAAAAAGGACTAGGGAAGAAGCGGAAAAAGTGGCAATGAAATATTTGCAGGTTGTAGGCATGGAAAAATATATTAACGCTAAACCCAAACAATTATCTGGAGGTCAAAAACAGCGGGTGGCTATTGCCAGGGCACTTTCCATGGAACCGGATGTTATGTTGTTTGACGAGCCTACTTCAGCCTTGGATCCTGAGATGGTTGGGGAAGTCCTGAAGGTTATGAAGGAACTTGCTGAATCCGGTCTAACCATGTTAGTAGTAACCCATGAGATGGGCTTTGCCAGAGATGTGGCTGACCGGGTAGTATTCATGGATAAGGGAGTCATTGCTGAAGAAGGAAGCCCGGAGCAAATCTTTAATAATCCAAAACAAGAACGAACCAGGGAATTTTTAAAACGTGTTTTGAGCGAGATGTGAGTCAGGGGACGGTTCTCTGACTCATTTTACTCCAAATACAGTTTCCCTATTTCTTGCTGGCGTTTTATAAAATGCTTTTTAATTTCTTCCCAGTTAACCGGTTTGAACATCCCAGGCATGATCTCTTTCTCCGCATCATCAAAATAAGCAAAAACCATTCTTTTTCTGGATCTATTCTATGCGCTTCATATTCCCAAAAAAATTTGTGCAACTCGACGGGTAACATTTGCTATCACCTACCTTGTATACATCTATTATACCACATTTTGGGAACAGTTATTGGCCGTTATAAGGAAGTCATTTACTCGCTAACGAATTAAATTATCTGCTTTTTAAATCAATAGAATCAAAATATTTTTTTATCTATTTTTTTTAATCAGTTTTGTAGACAACGCCTGCATTTTATATGCTATAATTAAGACAACATATCAGACGTCAGACAAATTTGGAGGCATTATGAAACTTAAAGCAGCCAATATTACTTTAAGCCATATGGCAAGAGAACATATTCTAACACTTATTGAGGAAAAAGGCTACAAGTATAATGATAAACTTCCCACCGAATTGCAAATTCAGGAGATGCTGGGAGTAAGCCGTTCCACCGTCAGAGAAGCACTGGCCCTTTTGGAACAGGAGGGGATTGTGCGCAAAGTTCAGGGCAAAGGAACTTTTTTGAACAAGGTGCCTGTGAAGATTAAAGACGGCTTGGAAGAACTTAAAAGTGTCACTGAAACCATACGCAGCTTTGGATATAAACCCGGTACCAAAGGGTTCAAGATCAAAAAAGTTATGCCTGACAAGGATATGGTTGAAAAGCTGAAACTGCAAAAAGGAGAAGAAGTATATACTTTTGAACGGATCAGGACAGCCGACGGCAACGTAGCCGTATATTGTTTGGACAGCTTTCCGGTCAGGTATTTTCAGGATGAGCTTCCGGATGATGATTTTGCAGGTTCCATGTTCGACTACCTGGAAGAAAGGCTTGGCATCAGGATTGACTCCGCTGTTGCCGAAATTGTGCCTGTATTTTTTACCGGGGAGATCTGCAAAAAGTTAGGCCTTAAAGAAAACAGCGGTTTTTTGTTGTTAAAGCAGATTCACTACGATACCCAAGGCAACCCGATCATTTATTCTCTCGATTACTTTAATACCGATGTGTTTAAGTTTATGGTCAACAGAAAAAGAAAAGAAGGATGATGACATTGGAAATAAAAAGCATTGAATTTAAAGATGAAGTTCTTAGGCTTATCGACCAGCGCAAGCTGCCACTGGTATGTGAAGTGGTGGAATGTAAGACGTATCGCGAAGTGGAATTTGCCATCCGCGATATGATTGTCAGGGGAGCACCTGCCATCGGGGCAGCAGGTGCCTTCGGGGTGGTGCTGGCCGCAAAGGAGTTCAAACATCTTCCGAAAGAGGAGTTTTTAACTGAGCTGGCTGCCGCCAATAAATGCATTGCTGCAGCCAGGCCCACTGCAGTTAACCTCATGTGGGCCGTTGCTAAAATGGAAGGCGTGATCAATGCTAACAGGGATCTTGAACCGGACGGGATTTACCGGCTGCTGGCACAGGAAGCTGACCGGATTGCCATGGAAGATATTGCCGCCAATAAAGCCATGGCCAGATGGGGCAATGAAATTGTTCCTCATGGTGCAACAATTTTAACTCATTGCAATACGGGTGCACTGGCTACCGTGGGCTATGGAACTGCTCTGGGCGTTATCCGGGAGGCCCACCGCACGGGTAAAAGGATAAAAGTCTACGCGGACGAAACAAGACCCAGGTTGCAGGGTGCAAGGCTCACAGCATGGGAACTGGTCCGGGAAGGGATCCCTTCTACACTTATACCTGACAGTGTGGCGCCAACCTTAATCAGGGACGGGAAGATAGACCTTGTCCTGGTTGGTGCGGACCGGATTGCTTTAAACGGGGATACAGCAAACAAAATCGGTACTTATATGCTGTCGGAAATTGCCAGGAGATTTGCAGTTCCTTTTTACGTAGTGGCCCCGGTTTCAACCATTGATTTTGCCATTGAGAGCGGTGCACAAATAGTAATTGAGGAGAGAGATAAGAAGGAGGTTACTCATGTGGGGGGCGAACAGGTGGCTCCCCTGGAAATTGAGGTCTACAACCCTGCTTTTGATGTCACCCCCCATGAGAATATTACCGGCATTATTACGGAGAAAGGGATCATCAGGGCACCTTTCAGGGAAAATATTTTAAAACTGAAGGAATAATCACCGGGGAGGCGGGCAAATGGTTCATAACAAGGATAATGCTGGACAGGTTATTAGAGTTAAAGACCTTTCTTTCAGGTATAAGGCGCAGAAGGAAAAAAAAGCTCTGGACGGTATTAACCTGACGGTTAATAAAGGGCAGTTTGTAGTGATCATGGGGCCGAGCGGTGCCGGCAAATCTACTCTGGCCAACTGCTTAAACGGGCTTATTCCTAATTTTATCAAAGGCAAATATGAAGGACAGGTTGAGGTGATGGGCAAAAACCCGGCTAAAGAAAAAGTTGGCGCTATGTCCAAGGAAATAGGGCTGGTTTTCCAGGACTTTGAATCCCAGCTTTTTTCCACAAATACTAAGCTGGAGATTGTTTTCGGACCGGAGAACTTCAATGTGCCCAGGGAAGAGATGGAAGAGATCATTGCCAGGATTATAAAAGTAGTTAATTTGGAGGGCCTGGAAAACAGGCAGCCTGCCACCCTTTCCGGCGGGCAGAAGCAAAGGCTGGCAATTGGCTCGGTGCTGGCTATTCAGCCAAAGATAGTCTGCATGGATGAACCGACGACTGATTTGGATCCCCTTGGCAAGCTCGGCATATTCCAGATTGCGAAGGCTTTGCACCAGGATAAGGATTTTACGCTGTTGATCATTGAACATGAAACTGAAGAAGCTTTGGAAGCCGACCGGATTCTGGTCATGGACAAAGGGCAAATTGCCAAAGACGGCAGCCCGGAAGAAATCCTCCGGGAAGTGGATTATTTTGACTCCATAGGCATTATGCCGCTGCAAGTGCCCAAGTATTTCCACTCTCTGGGCGTGCCCCAAAATGAGCTTCCCCTGACCCCGGACGAAGGTTTGAAAAAATGGAGTCAGATGGGGCTGGCAATTGCTGAAGACAGGTATGCGTCACTGTTGGAACAGGATAAAGCCAGGGAGCAAAATTACGGGGAGGTAATACTGGCCGTAAAAGACCTTGAGCATATGTACGGCAACGGGAATAAGGTCCTGCACGGTATCGACCTTGAGATCAGAAAAGGGGAATTTTTGGCAGTTCTGGGTCATAACGGGAGCGGTAAGACTACCCTTGTCAAGCATTTCAACGGGCTCCTTTTGCCGACAGGAGGACAGGTTGTTGTAAAAGGCAAGGATACGAAAAAACACTCTATCTTTGAAATCGGCAAAGATGTGGGCTATGTCTTTCAAAACCCCGACCACCAGATTTTTTCCGATACCGTGTTCGAAGAGGTAGCATTTAGTCCCAAGATGAGAGGATGCTCTAAAGAGGAAATAGAGCAGCGGGTAAAAGAAGCCTTAAAGGCAGTGGATATGGAAGGCTATGAAAATGAAGACCCTTTCTCACTGACCAAGGGAGAGCGGCAGAGAATAGCTGTTGCCTCTGTATTGTCGGCTCAGCCGGATATAATCATCCTTGATGAACCAACCACCGGGCTTGATTATAAAGAACAGCGCCGGATGATGGAGCTGGTCAAGAAACTGAACGAAAACGGCCATACCATTATCATTGTTACCCATACTATGTGGGTAGTGGCCGAGTATGCCCATAAGGTTGCGGTTATTAAGGACGGGTATATGTCCATGTACGGCAGGACAAGGGAAGTGTTTGGCAGGGAAGAAGATTTGTTAGCTTCCTATTTAAAAACACCTCATGTTGTTTCTTTGAGCAATATGCTCGGCAGAACAGTCCTCTCCGTTGAAGAATTGCTGTACTGCACTGCAAGAAGCTGAAAAAAGGAGGACGACAGTTATGGAAATGTTCCTGTACCTAGATAAAGACACTTATATGCACCGCCTGGATCCCCGGACAAAAATATTTATCATGCTGGGAAGCTTTGTGATTGCCATGCTGTGTTATACCTTGCCTGCCCTTTTAACCGTAGGTTTAATTGTAGTATTATACGGGGCTTCCGGGAAAACGCTGGTGAACTTAAAAAGAATTTTTTATATCCTGGTCACTATTATAATTTTTTCAATGGTCATCTGGTCGCCGACAGCCGGCGGTGTTAATAAGATTTGGGGGCCTTTTACCTGGGACGGGATGCTTTACGGCTTGGCAATGGGAGTAAAAATAGACGTAATGATTATCGCCGGGATGATTTTCTTAAGTTCGACAAAAATTGAGGAAATAGCCATCGGACTGGTAAAGCTCGGCCTGCCCTATCGTGCCGCCTTCGCCTTTTCTACAGCTTTACGCCTTGTGCCTATGATTGTGGCCAACAGCTACACCATTATTCAGGCCCAGAAATCCAGGGGCCTGGACCTGGACACGGGGAGCATAGTGGCAAGGGCCAAAAAATATGTACCTTTGCTGGTTCCGGTCTTTATTTCCCTGATCAGGGGCACTAACGTCTTTGCCATGGCCTTGGAATCAAAAGGTTTCGGCTACAGCGATGTGCGCAGCAGTTACCTGGAGGTAGGTTTCAAAAAAAGCGACCTTATTTGCCTGGGCATCATGTTGATGGCACTGGCGGTTGCCGTATATTTAAAGTTGAACTTCGTGCTGTAAAATAATCGGCCTGTATTTTAATTTTTCAGCCAGAAATGTGAAAAACCCTATGGTATTAGAATAGTATTATGACTGGGAAAACCGGCCTGAAAGGAGAGAAAAAAGTGAGAGCGGCAATTATCGGAGGGACAGGGGTTTACGGCATGCAGGTTGACAGCCGCGTTGAAAGGGTGAGTACCCCCTTTGGTACGGTGGAAGTTGATTTATGCCGTTTCGGGGACAAAGAAATCGTGTTTTTGGCCCGCCACGGCAGGAAGCATTCCACGCCGCCCCATTTGATTAATTTCCGGGCGAACATGCGGGCCCTTAAGGAATTGGATGTAAAATATATTTATGCCACAGGTGCCGTTGGCTCGTGCAATGAAAGGTTTAATCCGGGTGAAATAGTTTTACTGAAAGACTTTATAGATTTTACCAAACAACGACCTGTTACCTTCTATGACGGCAAAGAAGGTGTTATACATGCTTCCATGGCAGACCCTTATTGTAAGAACCTCAGGGAGCTTTTTTGGCAGGAAGCCCAAAAAGAGGGTCTTAAGGTAGCAGGGGAAGCGGTCTATGTCTGTACTGAGGGGCCGAGATTTGAGACTGCCGCCGAAATTAAGATGTACAGCCGGTTAGGAGGTGATGTAGTAGGGATGACCAATGTGCCCGAAGTTGTGCTGGCCAAAGAACTGGGCATGTGTTATGCGGCAGTGGGAATTATTACCAACTGGTGTACGGGCATGGGCCGGGAAGTGGAACTGGAAGAGATCATGGCTGCGGTGGAGAGCAACAAGACAAACTTAACGAACTTATTTGTCAAAATTTTATTACATGCAGAATTAGCCCAAAATAATTGTCAATGCAGTAAGGCATTAATGAAATTATAGGAGGGGTAATAATGAGAGAAGTATTCAGCATGTGGAAACACACCAAAATGGTGGTGCTGGTTGCCTTAAGTGCCGCTGTTTATGCAGCAGTTTTGATTCCATTTAAAGGGTTTCCTTTGATTCCGGGAATTACCGAATTTCGGCCTGCCAGCGCGTTGCCTATTGCCTTAGGATTGTTATTCGGCCCTGCAGGAGCCTGGGGTTCGGCAATAGGCAATTTAATCGGCGACTTTTTCGGTTCACTGGGCTTGGGCAGTTTCTTTGGCTTTATCGGTAATTTCTTTTTTGCTTACGTGCCTTATAAGTTGTGGAATAAGTTGGGATTGGTCAATGCCGATGATGAAGAACCCCTTGCTTTAAATAATTCTAAAAAAATTATTAATTATATTTTGGTTTCTATATTAGGTTCAGCAGCTTGTGCCCTGATAATTGCCTGGGGCCTTGAAGTATTAAAGCTGGTTCCCTTTGCAGCCCTGGGGACTATAATTACATTAAACAACTCCATTCCTTCGATAATTTTGGGATTGCCCCTGATGGCTATTTTGTATCCCAGAATCAAAAAATGGGATTTGCTTTGGACTGATATTGTTGATGAAGAAGAATTGGAGAAAAACAGCGCCCTGGGTAAAATCGGGGCAACCCTGATGGCAATTGGGATTGTTGGAGGTATGGCGTTGGGATTGTTTGCTGCTTTGGGCCTCAGCGGCCAGGCAGCCTTTGGCGCAGGTTTCAGCGGGCAGGGACAGGTTGGCAGCGCCAGTGTAATACTTTTGGCCGGCGCCGGTGTTGTTTTAACTTTTATCGGAGGCATTTTACAGCAGTAACCATCATCTCCGTGGGGGTATCCGGCACTGCCGGATACCCTTAATTAATGCGGATTACCGCATTTACGCTAGGGGGAAAATAATGAATAACAGAAGTATAATCAGAGAACAAATCAGGGAAACGGGTCTTAAAATGCTTGGTTCAGGTTTGGTAGTGGGGACCTGGGGCAATATCAGCGCCAGGGTGCCGGGGGAAGATTTGATAGCTATTACTCCCAGCGGCATGAATTATGACGTGCTTCAACCGGAAGATATTGTACTGGTTGCGCTGAACGGCGAGGTTAAGGAGGGGGAACGTAAACCTTCAATAGAATTGCCTTTGCATTTAGCCATTTACTGTGCCAGGAAAGATATTCAAGCTGTTGTCCATACCCATAGTGCTTATGCAACCGCTATGGCTGCAGCCCGCAAGCCCATTCCCGGAGCTGTGGAGGATTTGGTACAAATTGTTGGGGGAGATGTGCGGGTATGTGAGTATGCTTTGCCGGGTACAGCTCAACTTGGTGCTAACGCAGTTAAAGCTTTAGAAGGAAGGAATGCGGTCCTTTTGCCGAATCACGGCATGGTCGGGGCAGGCACTAACCTGGATGAAGCATTAAAAATTTGCCAGGTGGTGGAAAAATCAGCTAAAATAACTATTTTAGCCCAGGCTGTCGGTGGAGTGGTGGAACTGTCGCAGGAAGATACAGCAGCCATGAGAGACTTTTACTTGCATAAATACGGACAGAGGTGATTTAAGACAGAATCCGTTCCTTCTTTTCCCGGCTTTCTATGCTATAATGGTTTACGGGAGTTAATATTGAAGGAGATGATGTTATGCCGCAGAAGATTTCCGGACACTCCTGGCTGATTGCCCTGGCCATCGTGGTTGGGGTGGCAAGCGGCCTGATGGCTGTGATTTTCTATTATTTGATTAAATTGGTTAATGCCGGGATAGATTTATTAGCCGATTTGGGCAGTGCCCGTGTAGTAGTCTATGCCATGCTGGGTGGTTCCATAGTGGGACCCATGGTCTACTTCCTGGCCAGGGAGGCCAAAGGCCACGGCGTGCCGGAAGTTATGCAGGCTGTTGCCCTCAAAGGGGGTAAGATCCGCCCCATTGTGGTAGTAGTTAAAGCAGTGGCTTCCGCCATCACCATCGGGACCGGCGGATCGGCAGGAAGGGAGGGGCCAATCGTACAGATTGGTGCAGCCCTGGGTTCAACTTTTGGGCAGTGGCTAAATATGTCCGAAAGGCGGGTAAAAACTCTGGTGGCTTGTGGCGCTGCAGCCGGTATTGCCGCCACTTTTAATGCCCCCATCGCCGGAGCAATTTTTGCTTTGGAAGTTATTTTAGGGGAATTTACCGCAGGCGTATTCAGTCTGGTAGTATTGGCTTCCGTAGCGGGAGCGGCCGTATCCCGCTCCATTTTGGGCAGTTCACCTGCCTTTTTGGTGGCCCAGTATGACCTGGTCAGCAATTATGAATTTCTTTTCTACCTTATCTTTGGTGCAATTGCCATGGTAGTGGCCCAGATTTATACCAAGGTTCTCTACAAGACCGAGGACATCTTCGATGCTATTGCCATTCCTGAATGGATTAAACCGGTCCTGGGAGGACTGCTTTTCGGATTGTTTGGCCTGCTTTTACCCGAAAGCCTGGGCAGGGGGGAAGAAGTAATGCATTCCACCCTGGCGGGTATCAATCCTTTGGAGATTACACCTGCATTCCTGGCTTTTGCCCTTTTGGCGCTGGCTAAGATAGTTTCCACTTCCCTGACAATCGGTTCCGGAGGTTCGGGGGGAGTATTTTTCCCGGGCCTTTTTATCGGTGCTATGACCGGAGGGGCGTACGGTTCCGTTGTGCACAACCTCTATCCCGCCATCACCGGCGGCCCAGGTGCCTACGCCCTGGTAGGCATGGGAGCGGTGTTTGCCGGGATGACCCAGGCGCCCATTACCGCTATTCTGATGCTGTTTGAAATGACCCGGGACTACCGCATCATCTTGCCACTGATGCTGGCCTGCGGGTTTGCCAGTTTGCTGTCGGGTTTCTACAGCAAAGATACTATTTATACTTTGAAGCTTAGACGTAAAGGCATCAACCTATTGGCCGGCAGAGACGCCAACGTGCTGTCCTCCCTTAAAGTAGGGGAGATCATGGCTACCCCAGTGGAAAGTGTCCGGGAGGAGATGACGTTGGGCGAGCTGATTAAAATTATGCAGCATTCGGAGCATACCGGCTATCCGGTGGTGAATAAAGGAGGCGAGCTGGTTGGTATTATTACCCTGGAGGATATCCGGCGGACCGAGCTGCCGGGCAGGCTGGAGAAGAAAGTGAAAGATGTGATGGTGCGCAAATTGATTTTGTCTCACCCCGAGGAGACATTGGACAAAACGCTGCCCAAGTTCACCCTGCAGGATGTGGGACGGCTCCCGGTAGTGGAAAAAGAGAACCCGGGTAAGCTCCTGGGGATTGTTACCCGGACCGACATAATCAAAGCCTATAATAAGAGGCTGATCCAGGAAGAGCAGCACTAGAAAAAGCCAGGCAGTTAAGTTGCGCCTGGCTTTGCTTGATTTAATTGTCGGCTGCGCTTTTCAGCCTTTTTTTCTTGTAGGACAGCAGCTTTTCAAAGCTGATGATTTCCGCAAGTTCTACAATTTCATAGTAATCTTTGTAGGGAGCAAGTAGAGCCTGGACTTCCTCAAGATTTTTGGCTTCGATGATGCTGTACCCCACAGGTTCGGATTTGCTGACATAGTATTGCCAACCTTCGGGCATCTGTAACTCGCCGGTAATAAATTTCATATCCAGTCCATCCAGATCCGCACCCGGCTTGTCATGGGTTTTGACGAAAAAATAGGCCATTGCAAATTCCTCCCAATTTAGTTTTCTACCGCCAAGCGGCGGCAGCTGTTGACCTTAAAGAGGTAATAGGTGTAGACGGCCAGGCCAAGTATTCCTAAAGCAAAAAAGAGAAACAGGGTGTGAAACCCCCAACTGTCCAGGATAGGGCCGCCGACGGCGCTGCCCAATCCACCACCGCCGAAGAGTGTCATGCCCACAATCGCAGAAGGGAGGCCCTTGGCCTCAGGGGCAATGTCGAATGCCAGAGTAGCTGTGCTGGACTGTAAAAAGATATAGCCGATGCCGATGATAAACATGGCCACTGCTGTTACTGCCACGCTTTCAAAGACCAGAATTGCCATCACGCAGAGGGTAAACAGGGAGCAACCCCAGAACATGAAATTGTACAGGCTGAATTTTTTGGAAAGCGCCCCTAACAGTACGCTGCCCAGGATACACGCCATTCCGTAGACCATCATGATCAGGCCCGAGTAGGTGCTGTTCAGTCCCAATACTTTAGACATATATGAGCCCAAGAAGCCGTAAAAACCCAGGATGAAAAAACCGGTAAAAAAGGAGATGGCGTAGAGGGCCAGCCCCAGTCGGGAAATCAAAGCTGGCTTGATCTGCTCGAATAGATTGCCGTTTCCGCGTGCTGGGTCGTTGGGCAGCGTAAACAAAAAGATCATGCCGGTCAGGGAGATGGCTGCCAGCACCCCGAACAGTATCCTCCAGTTGAGATAATCCATGAATACCCCGCCTATCAGTGAGCTCAACGCTTGTCCGGTGAAAATAAGCGACAAAAAGCGGGCCACGTATTTGGGCCGCTCCTGCTCCAGAAAGTTATCGCCAATATATGCCAGGGGCAGGGAAATAGTTCCGGCGGCAAAAAAGCCGGCTATAAATCGATAAACTAAAAGCTGGTTAAAGGAGGCTGTCAACAGGCAGCCCACATTTCCGGCAAAAAAACCGATGGCTAAAATCTTCATTACTTTCAGTTTCCCTACCCGGTCAGAGATAACGCCGTAAACGGCCTGCATCAAACCGTAGGGGATCATGTAATAAGGAATAACAATACTGGCTGCGGCAATGGACATCTTGAATTCCTCGGCAATTTTAGGCAAAAGCAGGGAGACAACAAAGTTGTTGGCCCCTGTAACCAGCGCTGTTAAACCTAAAATTATGACAATCCTGTTTTCTCGCATACGCTCAACCCTTTCTGCTATGTCCATTATAATGCTTTAGGTAGATAAAATATAGTGCAAAATTTAAAGCCCCTATAAGCGCAAATAGAGGCTTTCGGTAAATCAAGTTTTTAATTAAAAATTTAACATTTTAAGGTATATCGTCCAAAATCTTTAATTTCCGGAACTATTGCCGACTGATCTTCGTCAATAATAATGTATAAATAATGATGTATATCTGATATTTTTTGTGCTAAAAATTAAAACCACAAACTCAAAACGCATCATACGACTTGGAGGTAGAGTTATGGCAAAACGTCGCCGCATTTTTTGGGTGAGCAGCATTACAACTGTAGTTTTTACACTAACCCTTAGCTTTAACGCCTGGGCAGGCAATTATTCCGGTTCCCCCGGCAGCGGGCAAGAAGCGGTTAAGCCAACGTTAAAAGTGGAAGAGGAGCGGGTTTTGGCTCCGGGAGTGAAATACCTGCGGGTCAGCGGCAGCACGGCAGGCCGGGAACCGCTCTTTGTAAACGTGGTAGAGGCTAATCTCAGCAAGAAGGATGTGGAAGTTCGGCCGGTCCTTGCCGCTGACGGCATTACCGGCAAGGAAAATTTAAGTTCAATCGCTGCCAGGACCGGCGCTGTGGCTGCCGTCAACGGGTCTTTTTTCAGCACAACCAGCCCCTACCTTCCGGTCGGCAACCTGGTGATCGACGGTAAATACCTGGCGCTGTCGGAAATGCTGCGTACCAGCATGGGGATTTTTAAAAACGGCAGTGTGAAGTTTGGATATTTTAGGCCGGGGATGATGCTTAGAATCAGCGGGGTAGAGCAAGAGATCAGCATTACCAATGTGAACCGCCTGGCTTCCGCCCAGGATGTAGTTCTATATACCCCCCATTGGGGCGCTACGGCAGGAACCGGTCAGGGTGAGGATTTGGTAAGCCTGGTGCGCGGTTCGGACGGCAGGCTGGTAGTACAGGAGAGGGCTGCCGGCACTATTTCCATCCCGCCAAACGGATATGCCCTGCGCCTGCCTTCTGAGTTGGCCGGAGCTTTTTGGACAGGCGGTGTGGTTGAACTGAAAGCAGCCACAGACAGCTATTGGTCCGGGGTTAAACATCTTTTGACCTCGGGGCCCCTCTTGGTGGAGAATGGGGAACCGGTTTTTCAGGCTGTGGCTGAAGGGTTTACCGGTACAGTGCTTGAGCGTAACCCCCGGACAGCGGTGGGGGTCACCAAAGACGGCAAAATGTTGTTGGCCGTGGTGGACGGCAGGAGCGAGAAAAGTGTTGGGGTTACTTTGGAAGAATTAGCTTACATAATGACCGATTTAGGCGCTTATCAAGCAATGGGCCTGGATGGCGGCGGCTCCACCGAGATGTGGGTGCAAGGGAAAATCGTCAACCAGCCTTCAGGCGGTTCAGAAAGGCCGCTAAATAACGGTTTGGTCGTGTTAACTGGTATTCCGGTTTACTTAGACGGGGATAGGCTGTTTTTTGATGTTCCGCCGCAGCTCATAAACGGCAGGACCCTGGTTCCTTTCCGGAGGATTTTTGAGGCCCTCGGGGCCCAGGTGCAGTACGATGCGGCCACCAGGATGGTTACGGCTGTGAAAGAGGGCAGGACAGTGCAGTTCACCGGCGGGGCAAAGCAAGCCCTGGTAAACGGTGAAACTGTTGCATTGGATGTGCCCGCCAGGGAGATAAACGGCAGGACTTTGGTGCCGCTCCGCTTTGCCGGCACTGCCCTGGGGGTAGAGGTAGTTTGGACCAAGGACGCGACGGTAGAGATCCATACTAAGTAGCCGTCAGCTAGCAGCCTTCAGCCATCAGCTGTCAGCTATCAGCGATCAGCTATTGGAATTAACCCTAAATAAGCTTTAAATCCGGGGTTGCTCCAGAGGAATACATACAACTAAGACTAACAACCGACAACCAACAACTAACAACTAAGACGGGGGTTACTATGAAAAAAATCTTAGTATTGTTGCTAACTGTCTTAACCTTGCTAACTTACGCTACGTCTGCCATGGCCGGGTCCTCCAGGGTGCAGTGGGAGTGGCGGGACAGCGTCACCACAGCCCATCCCGGCTTTGTCAGTGTTTTAGAAAATGGTAACGTGCTTTTTGCCCGCAATGGTTATTTAAACCCGGCGGTGTTGGAGGTAAACAGCGCTAAGGAGGTTGTCTGGGAGTTTGGGCCTATACAGGCCAACAGCGCTGTGCGGCTCTCGAACGGCAATACCCTCATTGCTGACAGCGGCGCTCCGGGATATCCCTTCATACCAAGGGTAATTGAGGTTGATGGCAAAAACAATATTGTCTGGAGTTACGATTTTAAAAGCAGGGCCCATGCCCCTCGTTTTGCCGACCGGCTTCCTAACGGGAATACTCTGATTGTGACCCCGCAGAAGGTGCTGGAGGTTACCACGGCCAAAAAAGAAGTCTGGTCCTATAGTCAAGGCTTGGTCAACCCGGTTAGGGCCAGAAGGCTTGGCAACGGGAACACCTTAATTGTCGACAAAGGTTACGGCGGTGGGAAAGTAATCGAAGTAAACAGCAAAGGGGCTATTGTCTGGCAGTACGGTGACGGCAAAGGCGGCACCGCTTTGGGCAAACTTTCCGGGCCCATAGATGTGGTACGTCATGAAGATGGCAGCACAACTATTGTGGATTTTGCCAGCGCCCGCCTGCTGGAACTGGATGCTGCCAACCAAGTGGTGAAGATTATTAGCTGGCAGGATGTGCTCCGTGATTTGCCCATTATGAACCAGTGGGGGGTGGCCGGCGCTGCCGACGGCTCCTTTTACCTCAGTGCCAGCTACACCAACGGCAAGCCAACGCTGCTCAGGCTGGATGACAAATCCATCAAGACCTATTTGAACGGCAAGTGGCTTTATACGGAGATACTGCCAATGACCGTGGGCGGTAGTACGCTAATTCCCGCCAGGGATATCTTTACAGCTTTTGGGGCATGGATGAGCTGGGATAATGCGACTAAGACGCTCACCGCCAATAAAGATAATCTGCAGGTTGTGCTGACGGTGGATAAAGCGGAAGCATTGGTTAACGGCGTTCCGGTGAGCATGGAAACCCCTCCGGTAATGAGGTCGGGTACTTTATTGGTACCGCTGCGCTTTGCCGCCAAAACTTTCGGAGTGGAATTGAAGTGGGATGACAGCACTAAAACGATTAATTTAATTACCGGCCAAACGACTCCAAAATAATGCCATTGCCATCCTTAATTAGTAGAAGTATAATGTCTAAAGTATAAAATATGCCAGAAAATGAGTCAGTGAGTCAGGGGACGGTTCTCTGACTCATTATTGAAGTGAGTCAGAGAACCGTCCCCTGACTCAAAGAGGGGATGGCCGGTGAGCAAGGTAGCTCGTGCAGCTTTCATTGTTTTAATGATGAATTTAATCAGCCGTTTGCTGGGCTTTGTCCGGGATGCGGTCATTGCCAGGGAATTCGGGGCCACAGGCGCTACCGACGCATATTTGGTAGCTTATACTTTGCCCTACTCCTTACAGGCTATCCTGGGCATGGCCTTTGCTACTGTTATGGTACCGGCAGTTACCGGTTATCTCTTGCGGGAGGAAGAGGATGAGGGCTGGCGGGTTGTTTCCTCCATGATTAACGGAACCACCCTGGCCCTCGGAGTTATAACTCTTTTAGGCATAATTTTTGCCCCCCAGCTGGTGAAAATTTTAGCGCCAGGATTTGATGGGGAAACAGTGCAGCTGACAGCCTATTTAAGCCGAATTATGTTTCCTTCAATTATATTTATGGGTTTGGGCATGCTCATAACCGGCGTGCTAAATGCCGGCAAACAGTTTACCATGCCTGCTTTTGCCCCTGCTTTTGCTAATATAATCGTGATTTTAGCAGTTGTGCTCTTTGGGGCGAAATACCGGATCCAAGGGTTGGCTGTGGGTACACTGGCCGGCTTTATCGGTTTTTTGTTTATTCAACTCCCTAATTTGAAAAAAATCAGGTTCAGATTTCATTTTATTCTTGACTTGAGGCATCCGGCAGTGCGGAAGTTAGCCATGAGAGTATTGCCCATGTCTTTAAGCATTGCCGTAAATCAGATACTTCTCGCTTTAAACAGATTTTTTGCTTCCAGCCTGACTCCCGGCAGCATCACTGCTCTGGACTTTGCCAACCGGCTGATGAATCTTCCCTTGGGGGTTTTTGTAGCCGCTGTGTCAACTGCCGTATTTCCGGCCATGGCTGAAGGTGTTGCTAAAAAAGACAATGAAGGATTGGCCCGGACTATTTCTCGGGGGTTGGGTGCGGTAACCGTTACAATTCTTCCTGCTGCCCTGAGTCTCATAGTTTTAAAAGAACCGGTAGTCCGCCTCTTGTTTGAGCGGGGCGCTTTTGATGCGGAGGCTACTGCCCAGACCGCGGTGGCGCTTTTATACTTTAGCGTGGGACTATGGTTTTTAGCTGTGAATACTGTTTTAACCAGGGCCTTTTATGCGCTGGAAGATCTTAAAACTCCGCTTCTTTACGGGGCAGTTTCGGTGCTGGTAAACATCGCCTTTAGTATAGTCCTTTTGCCCCTCCTGGGACATGGAGGACTGGCCCTGGCTAATTCCCTGGCTGCCGGGGTGAATATGATCCAGCTTTACTGGGCTTTGCAGCATCGGATTAAAGAACTGCAGTTAGTTCCCAGCCTCCTGACAACTGTGAAATGTTTGCTTGCTGCGCTCATTATGGCTGCAAGTATGATGGTGCTCCTGGCAGGATTCGGCAGTTTTTTTGGAACGGGGAAAATTGGTCTCTTGCTGGAGGTGTGTTTAGCCGGCGGCCTGGGGACAGTTTTGTATGCGGTTTTGGTTATACTCCTTAAAGTAGAAGAGGCTGGATGGTTCCTGGGTCGTCTGCGCAGAAAATCCGCTGCAGCTTCCTTAAAATAACCTGGGAAGCATGGCAGGAGATAAGCAGGATATTGTCGAATTTTTTTTAAAGCTGGAGGTTTTTGCATGTTGGATATCAACGCTATTCAGAAGGTTTTACCTCATCGTTATCCTTTCTTATTGGTAGACAGAATAGTAGAGTTTGAAGAAGATAAGCGCGTTATTGGCTTGAAGAATGTTACCGTTAATGAGCCGTTTTTTGCCGGCCATTTTCCCGGTTATCCGGTAATGCCGGGTGTGCTGATCATCGAGGCCCTGGCTCAGGTAGGGGCGGTACTGATTTTGAGCAAACCGGAATACCAGGGGAAAATTGCTTTCTTGGCAGGAGTTGATAATGCCCGTTTCCGGCGGCAGGTAGTTCCGGGGGATGTCCTTCGTTTGGAAATGGAAGTGCTGAAGCTGCGGGGCAGAATCGGTAAAGCCCAGGGGAGGGCTTTTGTAGGCGAAGAGCTGGCTTGTGAGGCTGAGCTGATGTTTGCCATTGAGAAATAGCCAAAAGTAAAGCGCCTTTTCGCTTTAAGCCTGCAAGCCGCTTTTGACAATGAATAATGCTTGTCGATATTTAATTGGCATTTAAATGTTGAAATTTAGAACCCCTGGTACTATAATAGCTAACAGTGATATGTAGCTATCTCTTAAAATATTTGATAGATTGGCTGACGCCTATGCTAGTTAAAACCGGAAGATGTAAAGTATTTTAGCTTTTAGCTGACGGCTGATGGCTGATAGCTGAAAGCTGACGGCTTAGTGGAACCGGCGTTAGCCCTTGGGGGGAGTTTTGTGGAATTATCTTTGTTGCCTGTGTTGATTATGTCGTGTGCAATAGCTATGGGGGCGACCCCTTTCGTCAAGAAATTGGCAATTAAGATCGGGGCTACCGATGCCCCGAATGCTCGTAAGGTTCATAAGCAGGTTATGCCCCGTTTAGGGGGCTTGGCAATTTACCTGGCCTTTACCTTGACTGTCCTCTTTACCCAGCCTTTAACAACCCAGGTTTTAGGGCTTTTGCTCGGGGGACTCATCATAATGCTTGTGGGCCTGCTGGATGATACTTACGGTTTGTCGCCTAAGGTGAAGCTCTTGGGGCAGATTGTAGCTGCATTGGTGGCAGTGCAGTTCGGCTATCGGGTGGAGTTCATTACCAATCCTTTTAATGGCGGGATAATTGACCTGGTAGACCTGAAACTGTCCACACCCGTTACTCTGTTTTGGATTATCGGTATAACCAACGCCATCAACCTGATTGACGGTTTAGACGGGCTGGCTGCCGGTACTTCTGCTATTGCTGCGGTAACGATGGCAGTAGTTGCCTGGTCAGAAGGGCTGCCCGAAATAGCCGTGCTGGCGCTGATTTTGGCAGCGGCTGTTCTGGGTTTCTTAAAATATAATTTCAATCCGGCTCAAATTTTCATGGGGGACAGCGGTTCTTTGTTTCTCGGCTTTAATCTGGGTGCGTTGGCGATCGAGGGTTTGACCAAAGGAGCTACGGTTATTTCGCTCTTTATACCTATTGTAATTTTAGGTATTCCCATTATGGATACCATGTTCGCAATCATACGTCGTTTTTCCAACGGTCAGCCTATCTTTCAGCCGGATAAGAAGCATTTGCACCACTGTTTGCTGGAGCTGGGTCTGAGCCATAAGCAGACTGTGCTGGCAATTTACGGGATAAATGTTTTTCTAGGGGCCAGCGCCGTACTCTTAAACAGGCTTTCGACTGCGCAAAGCTATATGGTTTTAATCGGGATTGCCACGCTTGTATTGATTGGCGCCAACAAGCTGGGTGTATTATCAGGCCACGCTTCCCACCGTGTACCTACCAGGATGAATCCGGACAAGGTCAAACTGCGGGGATAGCCTGATCAGCCATCAGCTGTCAGCTATCAGTCGTTGGGTGCATGTATTTCTCTGGAGCAGTCACTAGTCACTAGTTTTAAAGATATAACTGGGGACTAGTGACTGGGGACTTATACTTGGGACTCCTAAGCGACTAAGGACTAACGACGATTAAATTTATTTTGGTGGTTAAATGAAAAAAAGAACTATCTTGAGTGCAATAATACTGATGTTTTTAGCGGTTATAGGATTTATTGCTGGGAGGCAGGCTCAGGCTGGACCGGGAGGCTTAATTCCCGGCTCGGGGGAAGACCCGCTGGTAGCTGAAAGCTATGTGCATGAGGCTCTCTCTGTCAGGTTGACGGAGCTTCAAGGCCAGGTGGCGGAACTGAAGGATCGGGTACAAAAGTTAAAAAAGCAAATTGAGTAGATATTAGAATACTCCCGTTTGACGGGAGTATTCTTTTAAGGAAACAATAACGGGGGTGTCACAATGAAGGCATATTTGATTTTTACCGGCACAGAATTGTTGCTGGGCCAAATTGTTAATACCAATGCCCAGTATTTGGCCAGGCAGCTGGCGGACCGGGGCATTGACCTATTTACCCAGGTTACCGTTGGGGATAATCGCAAGAGAATTGCTGAAGCAATTGCGGCGGCTCGAGGCAAAGCAGATTTGGTGATTATTAACGGGGGCTTGGGTCCTACAGAAGATGACGTGACCAGGGAAGCACTGGCAGACGCTCTGGGGCTGGAACTGGTTGAAAACCCTGAAGCGCTGGAGATTGTCAAGCGCTTTTTTGAGCTGCGCGGGCTGCCTTTTGCCGCTGCCAATATGAAACAGGCCTTAGCCCCTGCAGGAGCCCGGGTGCTGGATAACCGGGTGGGCACTGCGCCGGGTTTAATGGTGGAACAGGAAGGTTCTGTTTACGTGCTCTTACCGGGGCCCCCCCGGGAGATGGAGATTATGTTTACCGAGCAGGTTATACCATACCTCAAGGCTAACAAACCTTTGGAAGCGGTGATAAAATCAAGGGTGCTGAAAGTAATTGGGCTGGGCGAGCCCCTGGTAGAAGAAAAAGTTAGGGATTTAATTGCCAGCGCTAATCCCACCCTCGCTCCAACGGTAAAGATGGGTGAAGTTCACCTGCGGATAACTGCCAAGGCGGAAAATTCTGAGCTGGCCTGCCGGATGATAGCCCAATTGGAGCGGCAGGTCAGGGAGCGCTTGGGAGAATACATTTTTGGTGTGGATGAAGAGACCTTGGAGCAGGCAGTTGGGGGGTTACTAAGCGCCCACAAGCTGACTATTGCCACGGCAGAATCCTGCACCGGGGGACTTTTGGCCCATCGTCTGACCAATGTGCCCGGCAGTTCCAACTATTTTCAACTGGGCGCAGTGACTTATGCCAACCGCTTTAAAAACAGGCTGCTGGGGGTCGGGCTGAAAACCCTCTCGGCTTATGGGGCGGTTAGTCCCAATACTGCCAGGGAGATGGCCAAAGGCATACGGGAATACGCCCACACCGACCTGGGCGTAGGCATAACGGGAATCGCGGGTCCAGGCGGGGGAAGTGCAGAAAAACCTGTGGGACTGGTATATCTGGCGGTTGATTTTCGCGGAGAAATAACAGTGCACAGGGAACAGTTTTTGGGCGACCGTCAGACAGTGAAAGCCCGTGCGGTCCACACTGCCCTCATGCTCTTATGGCAGAAATTGAAATCCCTTGAGCCGGATAATTAATAATTTTTATTCGTGGAATTAACTCTCCTTTGGCAGGAATATGCCTGTTTTTGGTAGAAAAGGTATTTTGCTGTCAAAGGAGGGGTTTTTTGTGACGAAAAACAGCTTTTGGCTTATTTTTCTATTAACTGTCACAAGCTTATATTCTTTACAAACCGGTGTTCTGGCTCAGACCGGCAGCACTTTTTCTTTTGATAAGGCTTTTTATACCGGCCTGGATGATACAGTAACAGTGACTATAAATGATCCGGGGCAGAATATGGACAGCTCCGTGGTAGAATGGATCTATGCGGACGTTATATGCCTTACCCACCAGGCGCTAACTCTTGGGCTGGAGGAAACCGCCCCTGACTCGGGTCTATTTAGGCAAACTTTTGGTTTCAGTGCCGATGAACTGCTTCCTGATAAACTCAGAATAATTAATAAAGGTACTGTAAGCAGTTATTTTTACGTTTTTTATAGAAGCAGTGCAGGAAATAAAACCTCGCCACAAATCTCATTTGAATTAGCAACAACCGCCGCACCTAATCCAGCTTATATAGCCTTTGATAACCGCGTTCCCGGTGAGGCTTCGATTACAGGGCTGGCCGGAGCTGTGCAGCCTGGTGCTGTTGTTGAAGCCCGTGCCGACAGCCAGTTAACTTCTCCTCTTTTAGGAGAGAGGGTAACAGCCGATGCCGACGGGGCTTTTTATCTTATTTTCAACAATTCTCAGGCCTGTCAACAAGTCTATTTGTTTGCAGCCCTGCCTTTCCACAAAACCAGCCAGCCCGTAGCGCTCAATATTTCGCAGCTCACGCCCCAGCCTGATTTAAACAAAATAACTTTTGATCAAAGTATTTTGGCAGAGTCCCGAATCAGTGGTGAAAATGGAGCCGCATGGCCCGGTGCAAAGCTCGCGCTCTATGCAGACCAAAGATTAAAGGGGCTTTTGGCAACAGCTTATGCCGCGGAGGATGGCTCTTTCAGGATTGAATTCGACAATTCATCTTTAGTGCTGTCCACAGTTTATCTTACGGCAACAGCAGTAATTGGTGGGCAAAGGCAGCTGGCCAGCCCACCGGTGGCTGTGGAAGCGGTAATTTTTGATACTGCTCCTCCGGAGGTTACTGTGGCTGGAGTGGTTGAAGGCCGCACCCGCGGTCCGGTGGTTCCGCAAATTACTGCTTGGGATGTAAATGGGGCACAAATGGAAATAAAATTAAACGGCAGCGTCTTTGTCACCGGCACGGAAATAGTAGCGGATGGGGATTATGAACTCTGGGTTGAGTCCTGGGATCGGGCAGGCAATAGAACGGTTATTATCAAGAAATTTAGTCTGGACAACACCGGGCCGGAAGCCCGTTTCCTCACTCCACAAGGTTTCACTTTTCCGGGCCCCTCGGTGGAGATGCATTTCGACGCTCCTTTAACTGCCGATTTAGGTTACTTTTTAATTACGCTGGATGAAGGCGAGTGGCAGAAGGCCGGTAACAGTGGTTCATACACTCTGGAGGGTGTAAGCTACGGTACTCATGTAGTAAGGCTGAAAGCCGTTGATGACTTGGGAAACGTGGGTCCTGAGGTTAGTTTGCAGATCTTGCGGGAAGCCCCTCAACCTGCCGGAGAACCGGAAAAGCCGGAGGAGTCGGAACCGCTGGAAGAACAAAAGCAGGAAAAAAGCAAGGACTCCCGGAAAGCAGTGAGGATACAGGAACCGGTTGAAGGGGCGGAGTATAGGCTTAGCCAAGGAGTGTTATATCTTATACCCGATGGACAAACCGAACAGCTTAAATTGGAGCCGGGTATAGTGCAGCTTTTAAGCCAAAAACAAGCCAAGATGATAGAGGTAGATTTAAACGGATATAACAGGGAGGTATTGGTGTTGCAAGTTTCCGCCCAGGTGATTGCTGCGCTCACTGCTTCCGGTGTGGAAGCTACGCTTAGGTTGGGACAGGAGCTGCTGACTATTCCTGTGGGGCAGTTGGACCTACAGCAGGCAAATGCTCAAACTCTTTTCCTTGCTCTGGAATTAAGCAACAACCGGCTCCCCTCGTGGCTTGTTTTTAGCAGCGGAAGAGCGCCGTTCATGCCTGCGGCTTTCAATTTGTGGTGTTAATAATTTTTTAATTTTCGGGGTGTTTTTTGGACACCCTATTTAATTGAAGAATTGTAGGGGGATATCCATGGATTTAAAGGAAGTGTTGACAAGAATACAACTTAAGCAGTCAGCTGCGGAATACATTCAACTGCTTGATGCTTTGACTGCTTTTCCGGGCGAAGAGGCTGCGCGGGCCGCGGGAGCTTTTCTCCGTCACCCCGATTATTTGGTGCGGAGCAAAGCATTTGCGGTTTTAAACCGTATACCACACCTTGCTTTACTGCCTGATTTAATCACTGTTTTGCGGGAAGAAAAGGACGAGGAGTTTCGGCTGCGGGCCCTGGAAGTAGTTCAGAAGTTGGGGGAGCGGGAGGCAATTTCTGAGTTAATTCCTTTCCTCCATGACCGGGACCCGCTGGTAGTCCGCGGGACTATAGTGGCTTTAGGTGGAATCGGTGGCGAAGAAGCAGCGGAAAGCATCCTGCACTTTGCGGCCAGTCCCCAGGGGAGAATAGTGCGCCGGGAAGTGGTGCAGGAAGCTCTGGCCTTTTGTCTGCAGAAAGTGCCGGAACCGGAGCGTTTTTTGGAGCGGCTGGGAGAAAGGGATAAGGGGATTAAAAGGTACCTGCGGGGATTGCAGCCGGAAGTTCCGGCCCAGCCCCGTTTTACCGTTTATCCTGCCGCCGACTATTTCAGCGTCCAGGCGAAAGCACGAGAAATTGATTATAAGCTGTATAAGCGGCTGATAGGGTAAAAGCAGCGAGAGCTTATAGCCATGTTCAGCCGACCGGCCGGGACCGGCGAATGGGGACTGGGGCCCAGTCGCCGCTGTCACCGGTTTGTGAATTTGCCTGGCACAAATTACCTGTGCTAAAATATGGTAGTGTACAATATTATCATGCAAGAGGGGTTTGCGACGATGATGACGATGATTAAGTTTGGTACTGACGGTTGGCGGGCTGTTATGGCCGACCACTTTACTTTTGCCAACGTGGAAATCGTGGCCCAGAGCATTGCCGATTACGTAAACGGCGAAGGAATGGGATCCAGGGGTTTGATTGTGGGCTACGATAACCGCTTTCTGGCGGAGCATTTTGCGGCCAGGGTGGGGGAGGTGCTGGCAGGCAACAATATTCCTGTTTTCCTGACGGCAGGGGCTTGCCCAACTCCTGTTACTGCTTATGCCATTACCACCAGGCAAACGGCAGGAGCTATAATGCTTACGGCCAGCCATAATCCCCCCGAGTATAACGGGATTAAATTTATCCCCGATTACGCCGGACCGGCTGTTCCGGCTATTACGGATAAAATTGAGGGCTATTTGCACAAGGTGCTTGAGACGGGCAGGATCAGAAAATTGGCCAGTGATGAAGCTCTTGCGCAAGGGTTATGGAACAAGGTCCAGCCTAAAGATGAGTATCTGCGGCATATAGCGGGCTTAGTCGATCTGTCTGCTATTAAAAAGGCAGGGCTAAAGCTGGTGCTTGATCCCATGTACGGCGCCGGCATCGGCTACCTGGAGGAGCTATTGGGAGAAGCTTGTGAAATTACGGCAATTCATAATTACAGGGACCCACTTTTTGGCGGGGCTTTGCCGGAGCCTACGGGCAACAATCTGGAGGACTTGCGCGCCGGTGTCCTGAAAGCAGGCTGTGATTTAGGCCTGGCCCTGGACGGTGATGCGGACCGGTTTGGCATTATTGACAGCGATGGCAGTTATATTAGCCCAAATCAAGTGCTGGCGCTCCTCTATTACCATTTGGCACGGAGAAAGGGGATTTCAGGGCCCGTGGCCCGGACTGTAGCTACAACCCACCTGTTAGACAGGATGGCGGAAGGCTTTGGTCAAAAAATCAAGGAAACCCCGGTTGGCTTTAAATACATCGGCCAAATGATGCGGGAAAAGGGATGTGTATTGGGCGGCGAGGAAAGCGGGGGCCTCAGCATAGCAGGCCATATCCCTGAAAAGGATGGAATTTTGGCATGCGCCTTAATGGCGGAAATCAGGGCGGTGACCGGAGAAACATTGCAGGATAATCTGGAAAAAATAGCTGCTGAGTTCGGAAGGCTTTACAGTGAACGGTTGGATGTCCATACCAGCAAGGAGAAAAAAGAGCAGGTGCTTGGTAAACTGCCCGCTTATTTTCCGTCAAAAATTGCCGGGATACCTGTGACTGGGCGCCTGACTGTGGACGGTACCAAGCTCCTTTTGGCCGAAGGCAGTTGGGTGCTCATCAGGCCTTCCGGCACTGAGCCTCTGTTTAGAATTTATGTGGAAACTAACAGCCTGGACTTGCTTAAAAAGATCCAATCGGAAGTAGTTAGGGAATTGGAAATTGCTGACGCAATTTGACTTTCCGTCTTGCCGGTTGGAGTTGCAAAGGCTGTTTGGAACAACCCGGCAACATGATCAAAATGTGTCGAAAGGAGGAATTTGGCAGAACAGGGAGAAAATATAACGCGGGGAGGTGAAGGCCAAAAAAAGTTATTTTGTTTTTGAATAAAAAATTTAAAGGAGGTCAAATGCATGGCACAAACGCAATCATCTTTAAGTGAGTCAGGAGGTTTAGCAGGTTTCTTTAAATTTGCCGAAAACGGTACTAGTTTAAAGACAGAAATCATTGCCGGTTTGACTACTTTCGTGACCATGGCTTATATCATTATCGTTAACCCGCTGACCCTAGCCGGCCCGAATGCAAATACGGGAATGGACTTTGGCGCGGTGTTAATGGCAACTTGTTTGGCTTCTGCTTTTGCTACCCTGGTCATGGGACTCTTGGCTAACTATCCTTTTGCTCTGGCTCCGGGCATGGGTCTGAATGCCTTCTTTACTTATGGGTTGGTAGGTGCTATGGGATTGCCCTGGCAAGTAGCTCTTGGCGCAGTCTTTATTTCCGGTTGTATAGCAGTGCTCGTAACGTTAACCGGAATCCGGGAAACAATCATTCGGGCTATCCCTATGCCGCTAAAAGCTGCTACGGGCGCCGGTATCGGTTTGTTTATCGCTTTTATTGGATTAAAAAATGCCGGAATTATTGTAGATAATCCCGCTACCTTTGTAGCACTTGGTAAAATGAGCGATCCCCACGTGCTCTTAGCTGTTTTCGGACTGATTATAACAGGCATACTGCTGGTACGCCGGGTTACAGGCAGCATTATTTTGGGTATTTTGATTACTACAGTGCTTGGCTTATTCGTACCGGCCGGAGATGGGAAAATGATCACCAACTTTGTTCCCGGTGCCTTCGGTATTTTTGACAAGCCGCCCGCTATCACTCCCGGTTTATTTAAATTAGACATTGCCGGCGCGTTGAAGTTTTCACTTTTTGCGCCCATTTTCTCCTTGTTCTTTGTGGACTTGTTTGATACCATCGGTACTTTCGTGGGTGTTGCCAGCAAAACCGGTATGATCGACGAACATGGCAACCTGAAGCGGGGCAGCAGAGCCCTTTTTGCCGATTCACTTGGCACCATTATCGGCTCCCTGCTTGGCACTTCCAACACCACCACTTATGTGGAAAGCGCTGCCGGGGTTAACGCCGGCGGAAGAACAGGTATGACTTCTGTTGTAGTTGCCATCCTGTTCCTGCTCTCCACCTTCCTGTCGCCTGTTGTACTGGCGGTTCCGGCGGTTGCTACCGCTCCGGCTCTGATTTTGGTTGGTGTGTTAATGTGCTCTGTGCTGAAAGAAATCGATTGGGAAGATGTGTTTATTGCTATTCCAGCCTTTTTAACAGTAATCATGATGCCGCTCACTTTCTCCATTGCTACCGGTTTAGCAGTTGGTTTCGTAACCTATGTCCTGCTGGCCCTTCTTTCCGGCAGAGGTAAAGAAGTACACTGGTTCATGTATGTTTTAGGTGTACTGTTTATCATTTATTTTGCAGTCCAGGCAGGAGTGTAGGCTAACGCCGTCGTTAGCTACCGGCCATCAGCCACCGGCTATCAGTTGTCCTTAAGTCTCCATTAAGCTGCGCCGTGAAGCGCGGGGCTACCGCGCTTTCAGACCGTCGGCAAACTATTATCAGCCCGCATGTATTATGGAGCGGGACTGGTTTCCCCAGCCGTCGGCAGCTATGCTGCCGGTAACGGCGTAGGAGCTTGTCCAGAGCGAAATAATACATGCGGGCTTTGTCTACAAGCTGGAAGCGGGGCTACCGCGCTTTTTTAATTGCCAAAATATACAGCTCTTTCTTCATCGCTGAGGTTGCGGTAACAGTTGGGGCAGAGTTCTCCTTTCCCGGGGACACTTACACCGGTTAAATCTTCCGTAATACGCTCCAAGAGGCCAAGTGATTGCTTGCAACGCAGGCAGTTACCGGGGCTGTTCGTGACCATAGTGTCACCACCTTACTTTTTTCTTTCAAATAGCAGCTATTAATCTAAATATAGAAGCTTTTATCTAAATCAAGACAGCTTTCCCGCCGCAGACTTCGAGTGACACGCTCCCTTGTCTAGTCCCCAGCATCGGCCAAAGCCGCGTCCTTAGTCCTTAGCGACTGATAAGCACAGCTTTAAAGCTCATTAGAATAGCTAAACCTAACGGCTAACGACGGCGTTAACTTGCTGATGGCTGACGGCTGGCGACTGGTGACTAAAATCCCCTGGGGACTGACGTTTCTTTAATAATATTATGTGCCTGATAAAGTCTAAAATGTGTATGAAGTATCTCCAGCTTTTCCTGCGGTCACATCTTTTGGCCCATACAGCATATGATGAAGTACTCCAGGGAAAGGAGCCAAAAAGATGAAAGTCGCCTTCAGCCTGTTTTGCCTGGTAATGCTCTTGACTTTAACCCTTTGGCGCAAAAAGTTGCTGCAGGCCAAGCTGCGCCAAATTTCAACTGCTTATTGTCCCGGTATTTTGCTGCTTTATGTACATAATTGTGAAAGCCATATAGAGGGAATTATCAGGGATTTAATCGATTGGCGGCAATTGACAGGCAATTGCTTTGAGTTAGTAGTTGTCGATCGGGGGAGTTCCGATTGTACCGCCCGCATATTAGAAAAGTTAAACTACCCTTATCAGAAATTTTACCTGCTTGATGAAGAAGAATTTAAAAAGACAGAGATTGATGGCCTAAATTTGAAAGAACAAAGCAATGTGGCAACATTTTACTTGCAGGAGCCTGTTGACTTTGCAGGCGACCTGGCAAAAATTAAAAAAATAGTGTTAAATCAAATTAGCGTGGCACGGCGCAGCAGGGTAAGTGCTTAAAATAGTGTGCAATACTAATGTTTGATATTTTCCGAGTTGAAATGCTCTTTTTTTATGGAAATTTTTGTATTAAACTTAAATCAGCTCGTACGCAAAGCTCGAATATATTATTTTGCTCTGGACAAGCCTCGTACAGTGAGGGGAAAGCAGTGAAACTTTTAGAGCAAATTTGGCACAGTTTTTGGCAATTGATGTTTCCTGACCGTAATTCCTGCCCGTTATGCGCAAAAGATCTTGGAGGTAGTAAGTTGATTTGCGCTGAGTGCGCGACCGAACTGGAGCTGTGGAAAAAGAGGCAATTTTGCCCGCGCTGCGGCAGGGTCAGCATCGCGGGAAAAGCATGCCAATGTGCCCGCCGGCTGCCTTTTTTCAAGCGTGTCTACGGGGTGGCGCCTTATACAGGGCCTTACAAAAAGGCGATTCACCGCCTGAAATACGGGGGACAAACTCATTTGGCACTCCCTTTGGGCTGTTTAATGGGAGAGTACCTTAGGGAGATCAACCCTTACGAAAAAGCTGCGATTATTCCGGTAGCTTTGAGCAGGCAAAAAATGTCGCAGCGGGGTTATAACCAAGCGAGGCTTTTAGCCGAGACTGCAGGTAAAACGGCAGGGGTACCGGTCCTGGACAATGTTTTAAAGAAAGTGAAAGAAACTGTACCCCAGGCCAGTTTAAAGAGAATTGAACGGGAACAAAATTTGCGCAACGTTTTCAAGGTAGAGCAACCGGCCGCTGTTTTAAACCGTAATTTGATTTTGCTCGATGATATTTTTACAACCGGCGTGACTGCCGATGAGGCAGCGCGAACGCTGCTCCTAGCCGGCGCCAGGGAAGTCGTTGTGCTGGTATGGGCAATAGGTGTTCCTGGGAATTTGAGTATTATTTAAATTCTTTATTCGACATGCTGCAGTAAAAATACCGGATATTGTGACAAAAAATTTTCTTTCCACAAACAAGTCCACAGGAAAAAAGCCTGGTTTTCCAAGTTATTAACAGACTTATACACATTATCCACAGGTTTTTGCTGCACAGCAAACGGTGCAGAAGGGTGGTTTCGACAAAATTGCAACAGCGGCGATTTGACAAAATTTAACCTGACTAAAAAAATGTTTCCGGTTGCACAATTATGCACATGCTTGTATAATTATTATGGCTTAGGTGGTTTTACTAATTTTAGGAGGAGAAAATTAACAATGGGGAAGAAAGCATTTAAAGCTGTTGCTCTGGTATTGGCGTTAAGTTTTGTGCTGGCACTGGCTGGTTGCGGTAATAATACGGCAAATACAGAACAGAATACGGCTGCAGAACAGGGCGAAGGGGGACAGGCTGCGGCAGAGAAAAAAGTCTATCTCGTGGGGACCGAGCCGAGCTTCCCGCCTTTTGAGTTTACGGATGAAAAGACCCAGGAAATCACGGGCTTTGACATTGATTTAATCAAAGAAATCGCCAAGGAAGCCGGAATTGAAGTGCAAATCCAGTCTTTGGGCTTTGACGGGTTGGTTCCTGCGCTGCAAGCGGGCAATATTGACATTATTATGTCGGGAATGACGATTAACCCCGAGCGGGCCAAAGAAGTGGATTTCGGCACCCCCTACTTTGACGCCGGCTTAAAGATTGCAGTAGCTGCCGACAATGATTCGATTAAGTCGGTTGAAGATTTGAAGGGCAAAACGGTGGCGGTTCAGATCGGCACTACCGGGGCCGAAAAGGCCAAAGAGCTGAAAGAGCAGGGGATTATCAAGGAGATTAAAACCTATAACACCGTGGATGTAGTTTTCATGGAACTGATCAGCGGCAAGGTGGACGCGGTAATCAATGACTTGCCGGTTAATGAAGCTTATATGGCCAAAAACCCGGGGAAAGTTAAAATGGTAGGGGAGGTCTTAAACGGCGAGCAATATGGCTTTGCTGTGGCCAAAGGCAATAAAGAGTTATTGGAGAAATTAAACGCCGGTCTGAAAAAAGTCAAAGAGAACGGTAAGTTCGATGAATTAAAGGTTAAGTACTTCGGCAGCTAAGTCAAGCGAGCGACTTGTTAGAAAGCAAAAAGCGGTTTAAAGCTATGCTGTACGATTAAGGGGACACACTTCCGGACAGAAGTATGTCCCCAATTAATTAGGGGTGAAAAAGTTGCTGCAATATTATCTTCAGCATTTAAGCGCCGTCTTTCCGTCTTTGTTGCAGGGTGCTGTGCTTACAGTTGAAGTGACCGCCCTGTCCGTCTTTTTCGGTACCATTATCGGGCTTTTTGTAGGCATGGGAAGACTGGCCAAAAATAAATTAGCCAAGACAATTTGTGCTGTCTACGTGGATGTGATCCGCGGGACTCCGCTCCTCGTCCAAGTATTCATCATTTACTTCGGGGTTCCCAACCTGGTTTTGCAGGTCACCGGCAACCGCTTCCCCATAGACCCTTTTATTGCTGCCGTGTTGGCCTGCAGTATCAACAGCGGGGCCTATGTGGCGGAAATCTTCAGGGCCGGCATCCAGTCAATTGAAAGGGGCCAGATGGAAGCAGCCCGCTCTCTCGGCATGACCAATGCCCAGGCCATGCGGTATGTGATTTTGCCCCAGGCTTTCCGGCGGGTTGTGCCTCCCCTGGGCAATGAATTTATTGCCTTAATGAAAGATACTTCTTTGCTTTCCGCTATTGGCTTGGAGGAACTGGTGCGCAAAGGACAGCTTTACACGGCCACAACTTTTGCTTCTTTTCCCGTATATACCGGTGTAGCAATCATCTATTTAATCATGACCATGACCGTATCGCGCTGGGTAGCTTACACGGAAAGGAGGTTAAGCGCCGGTGATCACAGTTAAAAATTTGTACAAGAGTTTTGGCAAGCTGGAAGTGCTGCGGGGCATCAGCACCCAGGTCCGGGAGCAGGAGGTTGTGGTGGTTATCGGCCCTAGCGGTTCCGGGAAAAGCACTTTTTTGCGCTGCTTGAACCAGCTGGAGGAAGCAACTTCCGGGGAAATCATCATCGATGGGGTTAATTTGCTTGACAAGAACACCAACATCAATGCTATCCGTCAGGAAGTGGGCATGGTCTTTCAGCGCTTTAACCTCTTTCCCCATATGACTGCCCTGCAGAATATTACCATTGCCCCTGTAAAAGTCCGGAAAATGCCGCAGGAGGAAGCTGAGAAAATTGCCAGGGAACTGCTGGCTAAAGTAGGCCTGAGCGATAAGGAGAATGCTTACCCTGACCAGCTTTCCGGAGGCCAGCAGCAGAGGGTGGCCATTGCCAGGGCGCTGGCCATGCGGCCCAAAGTTATGCTATTTGATGAGCCTACCTCAGCGCTGGACCCGGAAATGGTGGGTGAAGTTTTGGGCGTAATGAAAGATCTGGCCAAAGAAGGAATGACCATGGTTGTGGTTACCCATGAAATGGGTTTTGCCAGGGAAGTGGGCGACCGGGTGATCTTTATGGATGAAGGGATGATAGTGGAAGAAGGCACGCCGGAAGAAATTTTTACCCGGCCAAAGCATCCCAGGACTAAGAGCTTTTTAAGCAAGATTTTGTAATTGGATAGCGTTGTAAGCTTCCAGAGCTGATTTTCGTTTCAAGTTCTTGTTTGACGAATTCCTGCCTACGTGCTATAATTAATTCACTTGTGGTCTACCTGGCCCGCAAGAGTAAGCAAGTGGGAGGAATGTCAATAATGCTGGGTAAAGTTAAGTGGTTCAACCAAGAAAAAGGATTCGGCTTCATTGAAAGGGACGGCGGGGACGATGTATTCGTACATTTCTCAGCTATTCAAGAGGAAGGCTTTAAGACATTAGCTGAAGGCCAGGAAGTTGAATTCGAAATTGTGGAGGGTCCAAGAGGTCCTCAGGCAGCTAATGTTGTTAAATTATAAATCTTGATTTAACTTGATTTAGCAGCCAGCCCCGGTAATACCGGGGTTTTAGCTTGTAGACAAAGCCAGCATGTATTATTTCGCTCTGGACAAGCTCCTACGCCGTTAACGGCAGCATAGCTGCCGACGGCTGTGGAAACCAGTCCCGCTCCATAATACATGCTGGCTGTTAATAATTTGTTGACAGTCTGCAACCCTGGTAATACCGGGGTTTTATTATGTTATAGGAAGTTTTTACATGTCATATCCCGCGCAGTTGCAACTAAAATTAAGTATAATGGTTTTGGGCAAATACATAAGTTGACAAATTCATAACAAAAAGCTAAAAAACAATTACTTTGTGGTATACCTGCTTGTCCATGCAGGATTTTTCAATTAATAAGGGAATACTACTGGTAAAAGCTGAAAGCTTAAGCTCATGGCTTTGAAAACCCTGGAAAGGAGCGGTTATTGAATGAAAATCACAGTACGAGGTAAAAACATCCAAATGACCAACGCTCTGCGACAACATGTTGAAAAGCGACTGGGGAGGCTTGATAAGTATTTTGAAGCCGATACCGAAGCCCAGGTCACTTTGACAGTGGAGAGAGACAGGCATGTTGTGGAAGTAACCATCCCGCTAAATGGTTACATCCTCAGGGGTGAAGAAGAAACGGGCGACATGTACGCCTCTATCGATTTGGTCTTAGATAAGCTGGAGAAGCAGATTGAGAAGTATAAGACAAAGCTCGCGAAAAAGCTCAGGAGCCAAAGCCTGAAAGAACTGGCCGGGAATGATTCGGCTAACGGTTATGAGGAGCCCAAGATTTTAAAAACAAAGCATTTCTCCATCAAGCCAATGCCCGTGGAAGAAGCCATCATGCAAATGAACCTACTGGGGCATAGCTTTTTTGTCTTTTCCAATGCGGAAACTGAGCAGGTCAACGTGGTTTACCGCCGGAAAGACGGAAACTATGGTTTGATCGAGCCTGAATATTAAAATTTATTGCGACTAGGCTAAGAAATGCAAAAATCCAGGAGTTGTTCCTGGATTTTGCGTGTAGACTAAGCCAGCATGTATTATTTCGCTCTGGACAAGCTCCTACGCCGTTAACGGCAGCATAGCTGCCGACGGCTGGGGAAACCAGTCCCGCTCCATAATACATGCTGGCTGATAATAGTTGTTGACGGTCTGAATCCAGGAGTTGTTCCTGGATTTTAATTTTTTTACCCGGCAATTCAGAATCGACTTTTTGATTTGCATAAGTGTAACCAGTGCTTTTGCCGGTCCTATAAGCTTGACGTAAGCCCAGTTTTCTTTATTTTTGTTGCTTGCTGTAAAAGGAAAAAATTGCCCCTTGTCGAATTTATATCAATGTAAGATCAGGAAGGACGGTGGCATGATGTCCGAGGTTTTGAAGGGGGCAGATCAGCTGGAACAGTTGGAAGAGCTGATCCGGCAGGTACAAGGTATAATTTCGGCCAGAATAATTGCGGAAAATGAGGAAATTAAAGAAATCCATGTGCTGGCGAGCAACATTCGCAATCCGAAACAGATTGTCAGAGATATAGAGACTGTAGCCTTGGTTAGGCTTGGCGTAACTTTGGACCACCGCAAGGTAAGCATTGTACAATTACAGGAAGATCTGGAATGTGAAGGCAGGATTAAATTGAACAGCATTACATTTAAACGGTCCGGACAGCAAGCGGAGTTGACTGTTGAGCTGGCTTTAGGGGAAGAACTGTTTACGGGACAAGCTGTGGGCCCCAGTACAGCCGCCAACCAGCTGCGGCTTGCCGGAAAAGCCACAGCGGCAGCGCTGGAGAAGTACTTAGGCATTGAAAACTTGTTGGTAATTGAAGATATCAGCCGGTTAACTTTAGGGGGCAGGCAAGTTGTTGCAGCGGGTGTTGCAATAGTTTCCGACCGGGGCGAAGAAGCTATGTTCGGAATTGCTGCTATTAACGGCGATATCTGGGAGGCAGCAGGCAAAGCGGTTTTGGCGGCTGTTAACAGGCGCTTGGGCAAAATCGGCAAGAGTTAAAAATTTTAATAGGCCAATAGCTAAGCTAGTCATTAGTTGACAGATCCAGCTTACGGCTGCATCCTTAGTCCTTAGTCGTAAGTCCTTAGCGTCGGCCTCTGGCCGAGTCATCAGTCCCCAGTCCCTAGCATATTTTTAATTACTGGCGACTGATGACTGGTGACTGGGGACTATTAGTACTAACGACTAACGACGGGCGCAGCCTACTGGGGACTCATGGTTGATTGAGCGGAGCGGTACGCCTGCTGTGGTAGCGGCGCAGCGGAGTACAGTGCGGGGAGGTTAAACCGAATGCGTATGCGCCTTTTCCAGATTATCCTGGCTTTACTGTCATTGGTATTGGCTGGCGGCGGAGCTTTTAAGTGGAGCTAATCTAGCTGCTATTGGCCTATTAATTTGGTTTGCAGCGACGGGCCGCAATGCCTGTCGTTTCATCTTAACTGGGGGAATTAAGGTGCAGGATTTACCGCTCAAACTTCGTATCTACGTACTTGCTGTAATAGTTGCAGGTTTTATTTTCCTTTTTCATGCTCTGGCTAATTTTACCTGGAAAAGTTTTTCCATAACCGGCTTTTTGTTATTTTTGGTTTTAGCAATTATATCTGATTCTTTGCCGGTGCACATGCCCAGAGGCGGGGTTGTAACAGTCAGTTTTGCCATTTACTTTGCTGCTATTATTCTCTACGGCGCTGCTGTGGCCACTTTGGTTGCTGTGTTGGGAGATTTATTGTGCAGCAAAAAACAAATGGGTAAATTGCCTTGGTTTAAGGATTTATTTAATAAAGCAGAACTGATCTTGTCCGTGGGTTTGGCCGGAGTTGCCTATGATTTTTTCAGTCCCTCTCTAAAAGCATTCGACCTTAATTTATTTCTGGCCTTGGCCAGCAGCGTGCTGGTTTTTTTGCTGATTAATGTGTCACTGGTAGCTGTGGTTGTAGCGTTGGCTCAGGGCATTTCAGTTTGGCAGGGTGTACTTGTTAACATGAAGTGGGCTTTCCCCAATTTTGTTGCTTTGGCCCCTTTAGGCTTTTTGATCGCGCTGATCTACGCTGAATTTGGTTTTCGGGGAGTGGTTCTTTTTGTCATCCCGCTTTTGATTGCCCGCCATTCCTTTCAGGCTTATGTTGATATCCGGGACATGTACCTGGATACCATTCAGTCCCTGGCAGCAGCTATTGATGCCAAGGATCCCTATACTAAAGGTCACTCGGAGCGGGTGGCCGACTACAGCGTTAAAATTGCCAGGGCCTTAAAACTGCCGGAAGCCAGAGTGGAGAAGCTGAAATATGTGGCCCTGTTGCATGATATAGGTAAAATGGGAATCCGGGAGCAGATCCTGAATAAGCCCAGCATGCTCACAGTAACGGAATTTGACGAGATGAAGAAGCATAGTGTAACCGGGGCAGAGATTGTAGGGAAAGTCAGGCGCTTTCAGGAGGAGACCGAGATCATTCGTCACCATCATGAGCGCTGGGACGGGAAAGGTTATCCCGACGGTTTAAAAGGGACGGCAATCCCATTAGGCGCCAGGATCGTTGCCGTGGCCGACACTTTTGACGCCATGACTTCTGACAGGCCTTACAGAAAGGCCCTTACCCCGGAAGAAGCCCTGAAGGAAATTGAAAAATGCGCGGGGACCCAGCTGGACCCCGACGTTGTTAAACTGTTCTGCGAAATTTTTCCAAGTATCGCACAAGATATTGCTTTGAAAAAAACGACCGCGAGGCAAGCAGAAGTGGCAAAAGCAGGAGGTGATGCAGATGCTGTGGGAAGCTCTGCTCCTAGGACTTTTGGTGGGATGGTATCGTAAGGGGACTTTGGAAAGCTTGCTGTACATTAAAATCCGTTATGTTTGGCTGGTATTTGCTTCGGTTTTACTTAAATTCGGTTTGAATTATGCCGCCGCTAATCGGATTGAGGCAGTTTCGACCTGGGCGGTGCCGGTACATTATTTTAGCTATCTTCTCTTATTTATCTTCATAGCATTTAACTGGCGGCTGCCGGGGATGAAGTTGTTTGCCCTTGGTTCCCTTTTAAATCTTGCTGTGATTAGCGTTAACCATGGCACCATGCCGGTTGAGGTTGCACGGCTTGGCAATGATTTGGTCAGCATTCTGCAGAATAAATCAGACGCCACCCATAGCATCATGGGCCCGGATACCAGGCTGCGTTGGCTGGGGGATATAATCTACCTGCCCTACCCCAGACCGCGCAGGATCAGCCCCGGGGACATAGCGCTTTCCTTCGGGCTTTTTGTGTTTTTGGTTAAAGCCATGACAACCCGCTTCATGTACCGGGTGGATATGACAAAGAATTTTGCTCCGGTAATAAGCGGCAACCCTGACTTCGGCAAAAGGACTATCCGTTCCTTGAAGAGATACTGAAAGAGTGCTAAAATTAAATAATTAAAGTAGTTAAAGGACAGATCCATGCTGTCCTTAACTAATGTCAGGCTAATACCCTGCATCCTGAAAGGAGCAAATAATATGCTGGGTTTTTTGAAAAACCTTTTGGACGATAATGCCAAAGAAATAAAAAAATTAAGCCGGCAGGTTGCTGCTATTAACGAACTGGAGCCTGCCATGCAAAAGTTAAGCGACCACGATTTGGCCGCAAAAACCGCTGAATTTAAACAGCGCCACATGAACGGCGAATCCCTGGACGAGCTTTTAGTCGAGGCTTTTGCCGTGGTCAGGGAGGCTTCCCGCCGCGTCCTTGGCCTGCGCCATTTTGACGTGCAGCTCATGGGCGGCATAGTTTTGCACCAGGGCCGGATTGCGGAGATGAAAACCGGTGAAGGAAAAACCCTGGTGGCAACGCTCCCCTCTTACCTCAATGCATTGTCCGGGGAGGGAGTGCATATTGTCACTGTCAACGATTACCTGGCCCGCCGGGACAGCGAATGGATGGGGCAGATCCACCGTTACCTGGGTTTGGAGGTGGGTTTGATCGTCCACGGACTGGAATTTAGTGAGCGGAAAAAAGCTTACGCCGCAGATATAACTTATGGTACCAACAACGAGTTTGGTTTCGATTACTTGCGGGACAACATGGCGTTGCATCCTGAACAGATGGTGCAGCGTAAATTGAATTACGCCATTGTGGATGAAGTGGACAGCATCCTGATTGATGAAGCCAGGACACCGCTGATCATTTCCGGTCAAGCCGACAAGCCCACGCAGTTATACTATGCTGTGGCCAAGATCATCCCCCGGCTGAGAAAAGAGGAGGACTATACAGTTGATGAAAAAGCCCGGGTGGTTACCCTGACGGAAAACGGCGTGCGCCGGGTAGAGCAGATGTTGGGCGTGGACAATTTGTATGATGATGCCAACACCGAACTGAGCCACCATGTCAACCAGGCTTTGAAAGCCCATGTGCTGATGAAGCGCGACGTGGACTACGTAGTTAAGGACGGGCAGGTAATTATCGTAGATGAATTTACCGGTCGCTTGATGTTTGGCCGCCGGTACAGTGACGGCCTGCATCAGGCCATTGAAGCCAAAGAAGGGGTGAAGATCGAACGGGAATCCCAGACTCTGGCCACTATTACTTTCCAAAACTATTTCCGCATGTATAAGAAGCTGGCGGGCATGACCGGTACGGCAGCCACTGAGGAAGAGGAGTTCCGCAAAATCTACGGGCTGGATGTAGTTGTCATCCCTACCAATAAGCCTATGATCCGGGAGGATTTGCCGGATATAGTCTACAGGACCGAAAAAGGCAAATTTAATGCAGTGGTCGAGGAGATCATCGAGCGGCACAAAAAAGGCCAACCTGTGCTGGTCGGCACCATCAGCATCGAGAAATCGGAGATGCTAAGTGATGCGCTGAAAAAACGGGGCATCCCCCACCAGGTTTTAAACGCCAAGTATCATGAGCAGGAAGCGGAAATCGTGGCCCAAGCCGGGCAAAAAGGAGCAGTTACCATTGCTACCAATATGGCGGGCCGCGGTACCGACATTATCCTGGGCGAAGGGGTAGCGGAACTGGGAGGCCTGCATATTATTGGCACCGAGAGGCACGAATCCCGACGGATCGATAACCAGCTGAGGGGACGGGCGGGCCGTCAGGGAGACCCCGGCTCCAGCCGTTTTTATGTATCCCTGGAAGATGACTTGATGCGCCTCTTTGGCTCCGACAATATTACCGGAATTATGGACAGACTGGGGATGGATGATACCACTCCCATTGACCATCCGCTGATTTCCAGGTCCATCGAATCGGCCCAGAAAAAGGTGGAGGCCAGGAATTTTGATATCCGCAAGCACGTGCTGGAATATGACGATGTAATGAACCAGCAGCGGGAGATCATTTACAAGCAGCGCCGCCAGGTCCTGGAAGGCGAAAACCTGAAAGCAAACGTGCTGGATATGATTCACGATATTATCGACGAAGCGGTGGACCGCTACTCCGGTGCCAGCCAATACCCGGAGGAATGGGACCTGGTAGGCCTGCTTGATTACGCTGAACAGACCTTTTTGCCAGGGCATGGACTCACGCCTGAAGAGCTTACGAAAATGGAAAAAGAAGAAATCCGGGAAATGTTCCATATGAGGGCCGAAGAGCTTTATGAGGCCCGTGAACAGAGCCTGGGTTCAGAACTGATGCGGGAATTGGAGCGCATGGTTATTCTTAAAGTGGTGGATGAAAAGTGGATGGACCACCTGGATGCCATGGACCAGCTCCGCCAGGGAATTGGCCTCAGGGCATATGGCCAGAAGGACCCGCTTATTGAATACAAGTTTGAAGGCTATGAGATGTTTAACGAGATGATCCGCTCCATTAAGGAGGATGTGACCCGTTATATCTTCCGGGTCAATGTGGTGCAGGAGCAGGAGCGGCCTAAAAATATTGTGGAAAATAAGTACGCGGAAGAGGAAACAAAAAAACCCATCCGCAAGGAGCGCCAAGTTGGTCGCAATGACCTCTGCCCTTGCGGCAGCGGCAAAAAATACAAGAAGTGCTGCGGAGCAAATGCTTAATGCCACAGGCGTTACGCAGCCATCAGCTATCAGCCGCCAGCCTTCAGCTAAATAAATTAACGCTGAAAGAAATGCATAAGGTTTTATGGCTGATGGCTGAAAGCTGACAACTGAAAGCTATTACGAGGTGATGGCAAATGCTTACTGATTACTCCCCACAGCTTGCCGAAGCTAGGCAAAGATTGCAAGAATTGAGGGTCTCTCTTTGACATCCCGGCCAAGGAGTCTAAGATAAAAGAGCTTGAAGACAAAATGCTTGCTCCTGACTTTTGGGATGACCGGGATGCAGCCCAGGCCGTGATGCAAACACTCACTAACCTGAAAGATAAGGTGAAAAGTGTGGAGGATCTGGAGAGAGAGCTGGAAGATCTGGAAGTGTTGTGGGAGCTTATTAAAGAGGAAGAAGACGAAACACTGCTACCTGACTTGTCTAAAGGATTAAAAGCTTTGCTTAAAAAGCTTGAGGAATTGGAACTGGAGACGCTGCTCAGCGGCCCATACGATAAAAACAACGCCATCCTTTCCCTGCATGCCGGGGCGGGCGGGACAGAGGCCCAGGATTGGGTGGAAATGCTCATAAGGATGTATACCCGCTGGTGCGAGGAAAAGAATTACCAGGTGGAGATTATGGATTACCTGGCAGGAGATGAGGCTGGAGTAAAAAGCGCCACTATCCTGGTCAAAGGGGAAAACGCCTATGGGTACTTAAAAGCGGAAAAGGGAGTACACCGCCTGGTCAGGATTTCTCCCTTTGATGCCTCGGGCAGAAGGCATACCTCCTTTGCTTCGGTGGATGTAATGCCTGAGGTGGAAAACGATGCTGAAATAACCATCGACCCGGATGACTTGAAAATTGATACCTACCGTTCCGGCGGGGCCGGGGGCCAGCATGTGAATAAGACTGACTCGGCAGTACGGATTACCCACCTCCCGACAGGGATCGTGGTCCAGTGCCAAAATGAACGGTCACAACACGCCAACCGGCTGGGCGCTATGAAACTCCTACAGGCTAAACTATTTGAGTTGAAGCGGCGGGAGCAGGAGGAGCAGCTTGCTGAAATCCGCGGGGAACAAATGGATATTGCCTGGGGCAGCCAGATTCGCTCCTATACCTTCCATCCTTACAGCTTGGTAAAAGACCATAGGACCAACGTGGAAATCGGCAATGTTCAGGCGGTAATGGACGGGAATATCACGCCTTTTATCGAGGCATACTTGCATCTGCAAGCAAGCCGTAGTTGACGGCTTGCTTGCAGCCATCAGCTATCAGCTTGCAGCCATATACTGATAGTTATTAGCTCAGTAAAACTTTAAGGCTTCTCCCTAGGTTCAAGCCTTTACCCTCGCGTTTGCTGGATTACCGGGGACTGCGACTGGGTATCGGTGACTAATGCATGAGCTTTTTGCATAAAATTAAATGTAGCTGAAGGCTGAAAGCTGAAGGCTACTAAAAGGAGGCGAAAAGTATGATGCTCGACTTGATGCGGCGGGCTATGCATGTTGGTATTGGTGCGCTCAGTTTGACCAGGGAAAAAGCGGAGCAGCTGATGGATGAACTGGTCAAGAAAGGTGAAATGAGTCAAAGCGAAGCTAAGGAGTTTATTGAAAACCTGATCGAGCGCGGCAAACAGGAACAGGCGGAAATCAGAAATATGATACGCCAGGAAGTGCAGAAGTTCCAGGAGGAATTTCCCCTGGTGAGCAGGAAGGAAGTAAAAGAGCTGGAGGAGAGAATCGCCAAGCTGGAAGCGATGCTTAATAAGCAAAACGAGGAACAGCCGGAGTAGAAAAATTTACCTGCAGGATAAATTTCTTGCAGGTTTTTTTCTTTTTACGGGTAAATTATGGAATAGCACGGAGTTTCCGAGAATGGAGCAGAGAAATGTTATTAAAAAAACGCTATAAACATTTCGGCCGTTTTAAAGAAGTGGTCAATACTTTAGCCCGGCACGGGTTTGGGTTCATTATTGACCAGCTGGGGCTGTCGGAGCTGGTTTTACCCAGTTTGCGGGGTAGAAAAAAAGTTACTGACAAAACGGAAAAAATAAGCCTGGCCAAGCGCTTGCGCCTTGTGCTGGAAGAACTTGGCCCTACTGCTGTTAAGCTGGGGCAGGTGTTAAGCACCAGGGCGGATTTGCTGCCTAAAGATATAATTGCAGAACTGGCCAAGCTGCAGGATGACGTTCCCCCTTTTCCCTTTGAACAGGTCAAGGAACAAGTTGAAAAAGAATTGGGACAGCCGCTCGAGTATTTATTTGCCCGGTTTGAACCAAAACCCTTGGCAGCGGCCTCTATCGGGCAGGTACATTATGCCCGCCTCAGTTCGGGAATGGAAGTAGTTGTAAAAGTGCAGCGACCGGGAGTGGAAGAGGTAATTCGCACTGACCTCGACATTCTGCGGGATGTGGCGCGACTGGCCCAGAAACATACCTCCTGGGGTGAACTGTATAATTTTGTTGAAATTGCCGAGGAATTTGCCAGGACCATCAAAGAGGAAATGGATTACTACGCCGAGGGCCGAAATGCCGAAATCTTCAGGGAAAACTTTGCCAATGACCATACGGTGCATATCCCCAGCGTTTATTGGAACTATACCACTGCCAGGATTTTAACCCTGGAGTATATCTCAGGGTGTAAACTAAACAATGCTGAATGCTTGGAGAAAAAACATTATTCCCGCCATACCATCGCGGTTAATGTGGCCAATGCATTTCTACGCATGGTTTTAATGCACGGCTTTTTTCATGCCGACCCCCATCCCGGCAATATTGCTGTGCTCCCGGACGAAGTCATTGCTTTTATGGATTTTGGCATGGTGGGGAGAATATCTGAGGAGCGCAAAGAAGAATTTATCAACCTGGCTTTGGGTCTAATCGGCCGAAACAGTTCTAAAATCATCAATGCTATCCTGAAAATGGGGGTTTTGTCTGAGGAGACCGATTTAAACAGCCTGCGCCTGGAAGTGGAGCGCATGCGGGAGCGGTACTATAACCTACCCTTCAGCAAAATCAGCTTGGGCGCGGCGGTGCAGGAGATCCTGGACCTGGCCTATAAGTACCGCATCAGGATCCCCTCGGAGTTTACACTGCTGGCAAAAGCGCTCCTTACTTTAGAGGGTGTGGTCCAGGAGCTGGATCCTGAATTGAGCATCATGGTCCTGGCGGAGCCCTTTGGCAGGGAATTGTTCAGGAAAAAATATTCTCCCGGGAATATTGGCAAACACCTGTCCGAGGTAGTCGAGGACTACGGGGAAATAGCCCTGGCGCTGCCAAAGAGAATCGATCATATCCTGAGCAAGCTGGAGGAGGGTAAATTATCCCTGAAACTTGAGCACCAAAACATTGAAAAGGCCTTGAACCGTGCGGACCGGATCTCCAATAAATTGACTTTTGCCATTGTTTTGCTGTCCTTTAGCATCGTCATGTCCGGCCTGATCATCGGTTATGCCATCGAAGGAGACACGGGAGGCTTTTTCCTCTGGCGCCTTCCCATCCTGGAGGTTGGCTTTGGCGCCGCCAGCATGATGTTCTTGTGGTTGATTCTGGCTATCCTCCGCAGCGGGAGATTTTAGAAAGGAGGGGTTCGGCAGTGTGCGCCGAACCCCTTAATCTTAGCATTATTTCTATCCGGAAATTGAGCTTTTGTTGTTCGAAACTGCCTGAATAGTATTATTTTCTTCTCTGCTAGCCCCCCAATTTGCCCGCACATCTTTAAAGAAAGAGACCAAAATCAAAAGCGAGATGATGAATATGGGCAGGGAGCCAATAATGGTCATAGTTTGGGATGGTCTGATCCCGCCGATAGAGACTACGGCAACAGCTATCAGCCCCAAAGTCAAGGACCAGAAGATCCGGTTCCATTTAGGAGGCTCTTCTTCCCCGGTCAGCTCTTTAGTGGTAACCATGGCCAGAGTATAGGTGGAACCGTTGAGTAAGGTCTGCATTGCAATATACCCATAAACAAGCAGAATGGGTATCAAAATGCCGCTAAAGGGTAATTGGGTCCAGATGGACACAATCGCTTCGCCTTGTCCGCCACTGGCCATAATATCTGCAATAGGTACGGTGCCTTGCTGATAGACATACATTGAGAAATTTGAAAACACTGCAAAGAAGATCCAGCTTCCTGCTGTGGAGGCTAACAGTGCCCCGATAGTATACTCGCGCACGGTCCTGCCTTTTGAGATTCGCCCCATAAATATACCTGCTTGGAGGACAAGAGCAATATACCAGGCCCAGTAGAAGACGGTCCAGCCCTGAGGTACCCCTGATTTATAATAGGGATCGGTATACAAACTCATCCTTACAAAGTTTTGCAGCAGGTGACCCACCGAATCTGTAAAAGTATTGAGGATGTATGAGGTAGGGCCAAAAGCAAGGATAACGGCTAGGATACCAAAACCAAAATAAACTCTGAAGTCACTTAAAAGGCGGATTCCCTTATTCAAACCGGTGTACAGCAAGATGGCCATGAAAATTGACCACGAAAAAATTATCACAGCGTCTATTGTCGGGGTGCGCTGAATACCCAACACTTTACCTGCTAAAGCATAAATAGTAGGTACGTTAACACCGATACAAGTGGTCACCCCGCCGACAAAGCCAATGACGAAAAAGGCATCAATTAATTTGCCAAGCCAGCCGTTAGTTAAACGTTCTCCAAAAATTGGCTCACAGGCGCTGCTCGGCCTTATTACATCTTTTTTCTTAACAAAGAACAGATAGGCAAAGACCAGTCCAAACACAGTATTCAGCGCCCAGGCGGAGAATCCCCAGTGAAATAAGGGATAAGCAAGGGCCCAAGGTTGGGCTTCCGGTGAGAATGGCTTTGCTCCAAAAGGCGGAGTTTGTAAATAGTAAAAAAATTCTATAGAAGTCCAGGTTAACACTCCCAGGCCTGCAAAGGAAGTAAAGATCATGCCCAGCCATGATAAAGTGCTGAATTCCGGTTTCTCATCTCCTAATCTTTTATTGGCGTAAGGGCCGAAAATAAAGTAGAAACAAAGTGCAAACAAAATAAGCACATACCATTCGTAAGTCCAAGCTAAAGTATCAGTAATAAATGAATAAAATTTTTGCAGACCTTTTGCTGCTTGCTCAGGGTCCCGAAAAACCCACAAGCAAAAGGCAACGACAAAAACTAAAGGCGTAAAAAACACCCATGGCTCAATTTTGTGTTTTTTGTTTTCCAGAGTGCTAATAGTGATCTCCTCCTTATCTTATTATCTAAGTTTTTTCTGGAATAACTCAGCTTGCTTTGTATTGACACCTCCATCCTAATTTTTTAGGTTCAAGCGAATTTTTATAATGCAATTTTTATACCAAAGGAAATGTTTACACTGACCTGATTGTTTGCTGAAAAAATAATAGAAATTATCCCGCTACAGGAAAATGTCACTTGCTTAGCTAAGTCATCATGACTTACTTGAGTCCCTCAGACTTAAAATAATGATCTTGGGCGATAAAAGGAGCAGCCATACCGTAATGCGTTAGAACTCTTCATTTTTTTCTGATGTTGCTCCGACAGCAGCATAAGCGTCCGTCAATCAGTATGGAGCGGGAAACGGTTATTGTGGCACGGAAATTGCTGGCTGGATGGTTGGATAAAAAGTTAGTGTTTTATGGTGCGCACCGATTTTACGAGTGATGAAGGCAGCAGCTTGCCGTTTCCCGGGAGGTGGTAAGTGCATCACATATTGATATTGAGTCAATTTTCAAAATAGCCACCCATGCTACTTAGCAGTACCCTCAGTATGAGGGAAATTTTGTAACCGTTTATGTCTGTGGAGGCGACCTTTGTCTGAACCCTTGGCGAGCAGTTGGTGCTCTTGATTCAGACAGTGGGAGCGACAGGACATAGACGTTACAGTTATTTCAGGATAGTTTCAAGGAGGGGAAGAAGTGCGCTCACATACTCAAGCGGCGGTCAATGTGACCCGGGGTTTCGGTATGCAAATGTTTTCCGAGGCAGAGCTCTATGCTATTCACTTAGCGACCCTGCAAGTGCTCCAGAAAACAGGAATCAAGGTCCAAAGCGATGAAGCTTTGGAAATCTTTCACAGCGGGGGTGCCAGTGTAGATCAAAAGAGCCGGATTGTAAAACTTCCTCCATATGTGGTAGAAGACTGCATTCGTTCCGCCCCAAGCAAAATTGTACTCCATGGCAGAAGCCCTGTGCATGATGTTGTATTAGAAGGCAGAAGGGTAAATTTCACCAACTTCGGGGAAGGCATCATGGTCATCGACCCCTTTACAGGGGAGTACAGAAAGACTACTAAGCAGGACATTGCCAATGCGGCGCTACTGTGCGATGCCCTGGATGAAATTGACGTAGTTCTAAGGGCTGTGGCTCCCCACGACATTCCTGCCGATGTCCACCCCCTGCACGCAGCGGAAGCATGTTTCCTCAACACTTCGAAGCACGTATTCGTGGGAGGCGTCCATGGCAAGCATGCCGATTATCTTTTTAAGATGGCGGCTGTTGTTGCCGGGGGGAAGGACAAGTTAAGGGAGCGTCCGATTTTATCTGTTAACGTCTGCCCTACCAGTCCGCTGCAGCTCACCGACCACTGCTGTGAGGCAATCATTGCCTGTGCCCGTTATGGCGTCCCGGTGAATATCCTTTCCATGGCCATGGCCGGCGGTTCAGCCCCGGTAACTTTGGCAGGAACATTGGTGACCCACAATGCAGAAGTGTTATCCGGAGTTGTGCTGAACCAGTTGACCCGTAAGGGGGCGCCGGTAATTTACGGGAGTTCCACTACCATGATGGACCTGAAAACCACCACTGCTCCTGTAGGCGCACCGGAATTGGGCATGATTAACTCAGCTGTGGCGGCCTTGGCCCAATACTACCTGCTGCCTAGCTGGGTTGCCGGTGGTTAGGTTGACAGCAAAGTCCCTGATGCTCAGGCAGCCCACGAGACCACCATGTCCACTCTGCTAACTGCGTTGGCAGGTGCCAACCTGATTTATGGAGTGGGGATGCTGGAATTAGGAATTACCTTGAGTTTTGAGCAATTGGTAATGTCCAACGACATTATCAAAATGGTCCGGAAAGTGGTTCAAGGGATTGAGATTAGCGACGAAACCCTTGCGGTGGATGTCATCGACAAGGTAGGAGCCGGCGGTGACTTCCTCATGCAGGAACATACTATCAAGTATATGAGGACGGAACAGTCCCGCCCCAATATTCTGGACCGCAGGATGAGATACGCTTGGGAGGAAAGGGGATGTAAGGACCTAACAGCGGTAGCCCACGAAGAAGCTGTTGCAATTTTACAGAACCATAAACCTGAACCTTTATCAGAAAATGTGGCTTTGGAACTGCGTTCAATTATCGAAGAAGCTGAGGCAAAGCTTCTTAGCTGTAATAAAAATAAACCCGCTTAAGTAAGGTGCCGTGGATAAAAGAGTGGGGTATAAAACTCTTTATCCACGGTTTTTTTATGTCGCTAAAATTTTTTCAAAATTTTAAATCTGCAGGGAAATAAAAAAATATGTAGAAAAGATTCATTGTCAGCACTGGCATTTTTTTATTATTTCTTGTATTCTTTAAAGCTATGGAAGTCGCAATATGCCTTGAACAGCTTTTTGACCTTTTTACCAGGTTGGATTGTACCAGCCTTTAGCTTGAACTGTACAGCAAGTCTATGGGGAAAGGGAGATGCAGGTTGGCTGGCGGTAAGCTTGAGCAACAAAACCTACAGGGCAATAATTTAAGCTGGGATGATTTAAAAAAGATTTTGGACAACTCTTTTGATGAAATTTTTGTAGTTGACGGTAAAGGCATGGTTGTTTATGTAAATGAAGCATGCGAGAGGCATTATGGTTTGAAGCCCTCGGATGTAATTGGTAAAACAGTTCATTATCTGGTCAACGAAGGCTATTATTCGCCGGCACTGGCTCCGGTTGTTTTTCGCGAAAAGAAAACGGTTACCCTGGAACAAGTGACTAATTTCGGCAAAAAGCTGGTGGTTACTGCTGTCCCGATTCTTAACAACCAGGGCGAGATAGAATTTGTGGTGATGAACAGTCGCGATATTACCCATCTTGAGCAATTAAAGCATGATTTAGATGAAACCCGAAAATTAGTAGAAAAGTATAAACAAGAAGTCCATGAACTGAGACAAAAGGAAATAAGCTTTGATGGATATATCGCCCACAGCAAAAAGATGAGAGCTTGTTTGCAAATAGCCCAAAGGGTAGCGGCCGTTGACTCAACTGTGCTAATCCTTGGCGAGTCGGGAACCGGGAAAAATGTTTTGGCTAAATTTATTCATAACCATAGTACAAGAAAAGACGGACCCTTTATGAGTATTAACTGCGCAGCCATCCCCGAACAACTGCTGGAGTCAGAATTATTCGGCTATTGCCGGGGGGCTTTTACCGGAGCGGAAAAAAGCGGTAAAGTAGGATTGGTTGAATTAGCTGACGGAGGAACTTTGTTCTTGGATGAAATCGGGGAAGTGCCCCTTAAGCTGCAGGCTAAGCTGCTGGAACTTGTGCAGGACAACAGTTTTCTTCCCGTAGGCGGCAAAGAACATAAAAAAGTTAATATCAGAATATTGGCAGCCACCAACCGCAATCTTCTAAAACTGGTGGAAGAAAAAAGTTTTCGCGAAGACCTTTATTACAGGCTGAATGTAATTGAAATTGCTCTTCCGCCTTTAAGGGAAAGGACCGAGGATATCATCCCGTTACTTTGCTACTTTCTGGATAGATATAATGCCAAATATAAAGTCTCCCATCAATTTTCCCAAAAGTGCTTGGATATGTTAGTCCGATACTCGTGGCCAGGAAACGTACGCGAGGTGGAACATTTGGTTGAGCGTTTAGTGGTAACAGTCCCGGAAACAAAGATTTTGCCTGAACACTTGCCGGAAAATATCCGGGCGATGCAAGACAGTCAACCTGGTGGGCAAAGTCTGCCCCCTATAATCTTTACTGATGGGGTTTCCATTAAGGAAAAAGAAAAAGAATTGATAATTCAGCTCTACCGGCAGCTGGGAAGTTCGTATAAAGTGGCGGCTGCTTTGAACATCAGCCAAAGCAAGGCGACGCGGGTAATCCGAAAACATTTAAATAGGGCAAGTAAATAACGTGAATCATGCGGGCTGGTTTTGTCGGCCTGAGTTAAGTCTAAAAGACTTAAAGGTTTGCGATTATCTTCCGAGGCGGGGAAGGACACCCTGCTTTTTCTTCTTTAGACAGGATTTTTGCTTTGGCATGAAAATTGCTTTAGTAACCAGCTAAAAAGTAATCATTAAAAGTTGAGACTAAAGCTGGAGAGGATGAAAAATCATATGGCTTTAATCAGTAGGATGGAGGTAATCTCCAAAGAGGATTATCAAAGGATCCATGACGCTTCACTAAAAATCCTTCGGGAAACCGGTGTTGTTTTTCACTGTGCAGAAGCGCTGGAAATCTTTAAAAAACATGGAGCAAGGGTTGAAGGTGAAATAGTATATTTTTCTGCCGATATGGTGGAAAAAGCGCTTGAAACCTGTCCCGGCACATTCAGGTGGAAGGCCAGAAACGACGACCACTCCGTCACAGTGGGTGAAGGGTTGCTGATCCAGCCCAACGTTGGTCCGGTCTATATCGAGGATTTGGACCGGGGCCGCAGGCCGGCTACATTGGAGGATTACGCCAACATCATGAAGCTCTGCCAGGCCAGTGATGTGGTTCAACTCAATGGGAGTATTCCCGTGGACCCCAGTGACGTGGATGCAAACAAAAAGTATATCTATATGATGTATGAGATGCTGAAACACACAGATAAACCGATTATCGGTGCCTGTACAGACGGGACACAGGTCCGGCAGATGCTGGACATGGCAGAAATAGCTTTGGGTCAAAAGGGCCGGCTGCAGGAGAACCACTATGTGGGTGTGCTGGTGAATTCCCTAAGCCCTCTTGCCTATGCTCCAGACACCTTGGAGACTATTATCGAATATGCTAAACGCAATCAGGTAATTCTGCTGGCGCCTTGCATCATGGCAGGCGTTTCCGGGCCCATCAGCCTTTTGGGAACTGCTGTGCTGCAAAACGTAGAGCTCTTGGCAGGAATAGTCCTGACCCAGCTGGTCAACCCGGGAACACCTGTAGTCTATGCCACCGCGTCAACAGTGGGCTACATGAAGTCGGCTAGTTTCGCTGCCGGTTCACCCGAGGCAATGCTAATCAACACTCCCAATATTCAGATGGGGCGAGAGTTTTACCACCTGCCTACTAGAACCATGTGCGGTATTAACCACTCCAAATCCCTGGACTGCCAAGCGGGATACGAAACAATGCAGAGCCTGATGATGGGCATGATGAGCGGCGCCAATATCTTTGTGCAGTGCATGGGTGTATTGGATGCCATTTTTGTCACTTCCTATGAAAAGTTCATCATTGATGAAGAACTGGTCAGGAGGGTAAAACGCATCTCCGAGGGTATCGATACATCAGATGCTGCTTTAGCAGTAGATGTTATCCAGGAAGTGGGGCATAAGGGTACGTATCTGACTCACCCCAGCACCTTTGAACATTTCCGTGATCTCTGGACACCTACTGTATCTGACTGGGAGTCCTACGATGATTGGAAAGCTGCCGGTGCGGAAGATGTGGTAGTAAAAGCAAATAGAAAGTATAAGGAAATTATAAGTAACGCCCCTGAATCGCTGCTTGACCCCGAGCTTGACAAGGAGTTAAGGGCATACATGCAAAAAGTTTTGGGAAATTGATTTTGATTTTCTGCGAACTGTATGCTTTAGCTAAAATATTTTAAAGGTATGTGATTATTATTAGCGTTTTAACACCCGCGGTTAAAAAGGTTCTTTTTCCCGTTTGTCCGCGGGTGGTTTATTGCTTTTTTTGATATCTTTTTTGATAACAATTTATAATTGAGATAAAGTATAAAGTGATTAAATGCGGCAACGTTTGGCTTATCCGAAATGTTCAAAATAGTTTGGCATAGATATTGCATGTAACTTTAGTAAAACGGCGCGAAAATTTGCCAGAAGGGGGAGAGTTCTGTGGATGATTTTAAGCAGGAAAAGTGTGTAATAGCGAAAATAAATCCTCCTGTATTTTGGGGCAGCGTTATTATATGCTTGTTATTTTATGGCCCCATGGTTATTTTCCAGCAGTCCGCCCAAGGTGTCATCGACAAGGCAATGTATATAATCACCCATAGCACTGACTGGTTATGGGAAGCACTTGTCTTCGGCTCGTTGATTTTTTTGCTCTGGTTAGCTTTTGGCCCATATGGCAGAGTTAAATTGGGGGGCCGGGATGATGAACCCGAATTTTCAACTTTTACGTGGATTGCTATGATGTTTTGCGGTGGTTCGGGTGCCGGCCTTGTTTATTGGGCATGTATCGAGCCTGTTTATTATCTCCAAGCACCGCCCTTTTGGGCTGAACCTTTTTCGCCTCAGGCTGCGCAGTGGGCACTCTCTTACGGGATATTTCACTGGGGCTTTAGCGCCTGGGCGACTTTTGCCGTACCAGCTGTTGCCTTCTCCTATATGTTTTATGTCAGAAAAAGACCTTACTTGTATCCCAGTTACGCCTGCCGGGGTGTTTTAGGCAATTTGGTTGATGGTTGGGTGGGCAGAATTATTGATTTGGTTGTAGTAGTTGGCATGGTTGGGGGTATTGCCACATCACTGGGCTTTGTAATACCTATGCTCTCCAAGTTGACTGCCGATTACCTGGGCGTTGAGGATACTATTTTTGTTAAACTCATTGTTGCGGTGTTATTTGCTTTAATTTACGGCTATAGTACTTATAAAGGACTGTATTCAGGTATTGCCAAACTGGCCGACTATAATATGTATTTAACATTTATTTTGCTGGGGTTTGTGTTGCTGGTCGGACCGACTTTTTGGATGCTATCCTACTTTATTGATAATTTGGGCATGCTGTTCCAAAATTTTCTGCGCATGAGCCTATATACTGATCCCATTACAAAATCAGGCTTTCCACAGGACTGGACCGTTTTTTACTGGGCCTGGTGGCTTGCTTGGGCCATATACGTAGGGCTTTTTGCCGCCAGAATATCGAGGGGGCGTACTATCAGGGAATTAATCTTAAACATGGTCCTCTCGGCCACTGCGGGCAGTGCTCTTTTTTATCTTGTTTTTGGCGGTTACAATGTAGATCAGCTTTTGCATAAAGGAGTCGATTTGGCAAAAATTTTGCGTGAGTCCGGCGGTCCCGGAGTGATCTCGGCCATGCTCGATACGCTGCCATTAAAAGCAGTGGTTGTTCCATTCTTTATTATAGTAATGGCGATTTCCCAAGCCACCGGCGTGGATGCCAACGCGTACACTATTGCCAACATGAGCTGTTTTGAAATACGCGCAGGGATGGAACCTCCCAAGTGGTCCAGAGTTTTTTGGGCTGGGATGCTCCTTTTTGCCACAATTGCCTTGCTGTTGGTTGGCGGGATGAAAGTAGTACAGCTCTCCTCAGTTTTAACCAGTGTACCGGTATTATTCCTTACTGTTATCCTGGCCGTTTCAACTGTAAAATGGCTCAAAGAAGATTTTGGAGACAGCATTAAACCTTTAGTAACTGATAAATACGTATATGATGTCCAGGAAACGACAAGAAGCGCAAGGCTGCAAAATTCAAAAGAAATGTAGTTTCATTAAACATCCGTATAACGCATAAAACTTACCTCCGTTGAAGAACATAACCTAAAAAGGGGGTAAAAAGAGTTATGCCTTACAGAATTACCGAGGATTGCATTTCCTGTGGCGATTGCGCTGTTGTTTGCCATAAGGATGCCATTGATGACGGCTATACTTACAATACTACCGGGGATATAAACTCCACTACCGATGTTGTCAGGGACGGCGCTATGGAAGAAGTTCCTAACCCGATCTACAGCGTTTTCAGGATAACCGATGACTGCGATGACTGCGGCGCTTGCGTCAGCGTTTGCCCAGCCCGCGCCATTGTCAAGCATTAAACCTCCGCTGGGAGGTTTTTCTTTGTCGAACATACCGGGAAGTTTCTTGAATCGTTACTGTATCTGAAAGCAATAAATAAATAATAGTTTGGAATTTTTTCCTCGCAAAACTTGCCAAATTCAGCTGGTTAAAATATCCTAAGTAAAGAGAAACTAATATGGCGAATATGGCGAATTAGGTAAAAGCAAAATGAGTCAGGGGACGGTTCCTTGACTCATTTTGTCGCGAGGAAATTAATCAGGGGAGCCTTGAGCCGCTGATGGTTGGGATATATGGCTAATTTGGTAAAAGCAATGACCCGGATTCGGCTGAGGGCTAACAGGTGGGAATTGTAAGCTGAGTAGGTGAGGAAGATGTGGAAAATCATTTGGAACTACCTGGGGATAACCCTGGGGACTTTTATCACAGCCCTGGGCTTGGTGCTTTTTTTGGTGCCAAATAAAATAGCGGCCGGGGGAGTCAGCGGTTTAGCCACCGTGATTTACTATGTGTTTAAATTCAAAGTCGGTTTAACCATGTTGGCTTTAAACATACCTTTATTTTTGTTCGGCCTAAAAGAGATGGGTATAAGGTTCGGCTTAAAAACCCTCTACGGCACAGTTACCCTATCTTTTTTTATTGATCTCATTTCCCCTTATTTAAAACCTCCTACTCACGATTTGCTGCTGGCTTCCATTTACGGCGGGATAGTAACCGGATTGGGTTTAGGCATAGTGTTTAAATTCGGCGGTACGACGGGAGGTACTGATTTAGCCGCCCGTATCATCCACAGATACTTGAAACTTAGCGTTGGCCAGAGCCTCCTCTTGATCGACGCATCGGTGATTGCCCTGGCGGCCATGGTTTTTAACGTTGAGTTGGCGTTGTATGCTTTTCTAGTTGTGTTTTTGACAGCCAAGGTAATCGACTTGGTCCAGGAAGGGGAAGGCTTTGCCAAAGCAGCTTTGGTGGTTTCCGACAAAAACAAGGAAATTGGTGAGCAAGTTATGCGGGTCTTGGACCGGGGAGTAACTTACTTGCAGGGCAGGGGCGGATTTACCGGGCAAAATAAAGAGGTTTTGTTAGTTGTGGTTAGCCGCTCTGAGGTAAGCAGGTTAAAACAGCTGGTTGCCAAGACAGACCCCAAGGCTTTTGTGATTGTGGCCAGCGTAAACGAAGCGTTGGGCGAAGGATTTAAAAACTTTGGGACAGAATAAAGAGCAGTTGTTGACAATTACAAACTATAACCGCAAATAATAATCAGGAGGCGACAGAATGGACAGAGATTTAATTGCAAAACTGGAAGACAAGGCCAAAGAGATCAGGCGTGATATTATCAGGATGATTGGGGAAGCTGGTTCGGGACATCCCGGAGGTTCCCTGTCCGGCGCCGATATTGTCACCGTCCTGTATTTTCATGCCATGAGAATTAAACCTGAGGAGCCCCACTGGCCTGACCGGGACCGCTTTGTGCTGTCAAAAGGTCATGCTGCCCCCTTACTCTATGCAGCTTTAGCGGAGCGGGGATATTTTCCCAAAGAAGAGTTAATGACCCTGCGGAAGCTGGGCAGCCGTCTGCAAGGGCATCCGGATTTAAACAAGGTACCGGGGGTAGAAATGTCCACAGGTTCACTGGGGCAGGGTCTGTCGGTCGCTAACGGCATGGCCTTGGCAGGGAAACTGGATAATAGAGACTATAAGGTATATGTACTGCTCGGCGATGGAGAAATACAGGAAGGGATGATCTGGGAAGCAGCCATGGCAGCGGCTCATTTTAAGCTGGATAACGTGATTGCCTTTCTGGACCATAACGGCTTCCAGATTGACGGTCCCACTTCAGACATTATGAACCCCGAGCCTGTAGCTGATAAATGGCGCGCTTTCGGTTGGCATGTGCTGAGTATAGACGGTCATGATCTGGCCCAAATTCTGCAGGCTATCGAAGAGGCTAAGAGGCTTAAGGGTAAGCCGGTAATGATTGTGGCCAAAACCATCAAAGGAAAAGGAGTATCCTTCATGGAGAACCAGGTGGGCTGGCACGGTGTGGCTCCCAAACCCGATGAAATGGAACGGGCGCTGGCAGAACTCAAATGAGTCAGGGGACGGTTCCTTGACTCACTCTGTTGCGAGTCAAATGAGTCAGAGAACCGTCCCCTGACTCATTGGCTCATGAAATACATAAAACAAATGGAGGGAATGAAGATGAGCAAGATTGCTACCCGGGATGCCTATGGTAAAGCTTTAGTGCGTTTAGGGGAAGAAAATAAAGATATTGTGGTGTTGGATGCTGACCTGGCAAAATCAACTAAAACCATTGACTTTGCCAAAGCGTTTCCGGAACGCTTTTTTGATCTTGGAATCGCCGAACAAAACTTAATCGGCACAGCAGCAGGTCTGTCTCTCTCGGGGAAAATTCCTTTTGCCAGCTCTTTTGCCATGTTCGCCACAGGCAGGGCTTTTGAACAGGTACGGAATTCAGTGGCTTATCCGAAGTTAAATGTAAAAATTGCCGCAACCCATGCTGGGATAACAGTAGGTGAAGACGGAGCCTCCCACCAGACAGTGGAGGACATCGCCATTATGCGGGCTCTGCCTAATATGACCGTCATTGTGCCGGCCGACGGCATCGAAACCGAGCAGGCAGTGAGAGCGGCTGCAGGGTATAAAGGACCTGTCTACATTCGCTTGGGGAGGTCTGCAGTACCTGTAATTTATGATGACGACTATAAATTCGAGATTGGCAAGGCCAGTGTCCTCCGGGAGGGCAAGGACGTCACGGTTTTTGCCACGGGCATCATGGTCAGCGCCGCACTGGACGCTGCCGATAGCCTGGCCGGCGAAGGAGTTGAAGTTGAGGTGATTAATGTTTCAACCATTAAACCTCTGGATGCCGAAACAGTGGTAAGATCGCTGCAAAAAACCAAAGCGGGCGTGACAGCGGAGGAACACAGCATCATCGGGGGACTGGGGGCAGCAGTGGCGGAACTTAGCTGCGAAAACTGTCCGGTACCCCTGGTCAGGGTAGGAATAAAGGATGTGTTCGGGGAATCGGGGACTCCTAACGAGCTCTTGGTCAAATATGGCTTGACTTCCGAGGACATCGTGCAGGCAGTGCGCAATGTGCTGCAGCGTAAATAAGTAAACCAAAATACACTCCGGTTTGAAACTGGCGTCAGTTTTAAGATAAAGCCAGCCCGCATGTATTATTTCGCTCTGGACAAGCTCCCTCGCCGTTGACCTTCAGCTCCGCTGCCGACGGCTGAGGGAAACCAGTCCCGCTCCATAATACATGCGGGCTAATTAGAGTTTGTCGACAGAACCCCATGCTGCTGTTGCAACACCATCATAAGTATGAAAAATTGTAACCCATTGTGTAGCTGCGACATATGACAAGCTATAGAACGCTCTGTGAAGAGTTTGACTGTAAGCGGCCGAGCGGCATGGACGCTGCGTCAGCGCGTGCCGCTGGAAGTCAAACGATGTACAGGAGAAGCGCTCTTGGCGATAGTCTTTGGAGCAGCGGACACAAAGGGTTACATTTTCGGGATAGTCTGAACCCGCTAGCTTTTGCTAACGGGTTATTTATGTGCAAACTTATTTACATAAATTACTACTTATGGGGCCCGACGGGATTGGACAGGTCGTGGCACTGGACACAGTCCATTTTACCGCGGGTGTTGTTCATGGCTTTGTCGCCGTGGCAACTCATGCAGTCAGAGATAGAATTCGGCGCTTTATAAGCTGCCACAAATTTGCCGTCCACGTACTGGTTCAAGAGTTCCACCGCTTTGGCCGCCACGTCCCCGGTTAGCCTGCCACACCGTTCGCTGCGCTCCGGCGATTTTGCCCCGTAGCCCGATACTTTGCACCAGTTAGTAACTGATACATGGCAGAGAGGAGAGCCGGAGGCACTAGTGGCCAGCTCTTTGTCAACCTTAGGCTTTGCCGGTTTGCCGATAGGGAAAGGTGCCTGGGTGTACCAGCCCATCAGCTCGTTAATGATCTTGTTATAAACCTCTTCGCTGGAGACCAGGTTGATGGCGGCGCAGGCTCCGTTTAGCGCGCCGCAGAGGGTTGACCAGCCTACAACTCCGCCTTCCCCGTATTTAAACATTTCCACTGGGATTAGGGTATAGGGATAACCAACTTTTTTGCGCAGTTCACCGATAATGGCGCTGAATACGCCGTAACAGCAAGCGCCGGCATAGTAACCATCATATCCTGCCTGCCAGACAGCTTGGGGGTCAAGTTTTTGATATTTCCAGGGCCAAGCCGGTGCCGCCGCATTCACATCTCCTTTCCCGGAAGTAATCTTAACAGTTTGGCTTACGTTATCCCAGGCAACTTCTGCACCCAATGATTCGGCCAGCGGGCGGACAGGGGCAATGGCTACATTCTTTTCTATCCTTGGGGGGACGGGACCGCCGAGGGGTACGCCGTTAACTGTGACGGTAACAGGCTCTTCGGCTGCCGCCAAATTGATTCCCCCTACACCCAAAATTCCGCCTACAGTAGCTATGCCCGCGGCAGCAGCTCCGGCGATGAATTTTCTCCGAGTTAGTTCTTTTCGTTCCATTTCTTCCCTTGCTTCTGTCATGATACTCCACCTCCATAGAATATTTTTTATTTAGATACTCATGCTACTTAGTAGCACCAAGTACGATGAAAATTGTGTAGATGGAAATTGTGTAATGATTTATGTCCGTGGAAGCTGCCTTTGTTTGAATCCTTAGAGCACCCTGCGAGGGCAAGGACTGAAAGCGGACGAGCAGCATGGACTGAGATGAGTGGTGGAGCGACAGGACGTCGCGTCACCGCGTGCCGCTGGAAGTCCGGTACCGAGCAATTGGTGCTCTTGATTCAGACAGTAGGAGCAACAGGACATAGACATTACAGTTATTTTCGGATAGGGGAGAATAAAACAAAAGCCGGAGTACTCGAATGAGTGTCTCCGGGCTTTTGCCTCAGGACTTAATATGCTCTTGTTTTCACATGAACTTCCCGTACTTTAATTATAAAGTTTATCTATAGCCCTGTGACATTCAGCTTATTTATAAGCTATTTTGAATACTTATGGTTCGGCGCCGGCTTGTTAGAAGGAGCCAAATGTTGTAAAATCAATTCAAGGGAAATATTTCACAAGGAGGTTCCCGGGAGATGAACCTTAATCTCGGTCAATTAGAGTTATTTATTACTGTGGCCCGCGTGAAAAACATTACCCGAGCTGCCAACCTGCTGCATTTGACTCAGCCGGCAGTAAGCAACCAGATTCGGGCCATGGAAGAATATTACGGGACCGCCCTTTTCAGCCGGACCAAACAGGGGGTAGAGCTGACCCCTGCGGGAAAGGTGATCTATGATCATGCCCGGGAAATCTTAAGCGTTTACGAAAGGATGGAACGGGCCCTGGATGAGTTGGCTGAGCCGGAAAATCAAAAGCTGGCCTTGGGAGCCAGCGCTTCGGTAGGCAATTATGTTCTGCTTTGCAGCATCTGGACCTTCAAGGAAAAATATCCTCAGGCAAAGATTGAGCTGAAAATCGCCAACGATGGGGAAATTATTGAGCTTGTAAGGGATAATCAGATCGATCTGGGTATTATCGAAGGTCCGCCGCCTTCTGATCCTGCTATTGAAAAAAAAGCGCTCTTAAATGATAAACTGGTTGGGATAGTTGCGGCTAACAGCCTCTGGGAAAACCGTACTTGTCTGGAGCGGGAGGATTTTTTATACAATTCCCTGATTGTCAGGGAAAAGGGTTCAGCGATGCGCCACTATTTAGAAGCTGTTTTACGCGGCTTAGACCTGCAGCTAAAAGATTTACCCCAGGTAATAGAATTAGGCAGTTTGGATGCGGTAAAATCTGCAGTGGAAAAAGGAATGGGCATATCTATCTGTTCGCAGATTGCGGTTAAAAAAGAGCTGCATAACGGCCTTATTATGCAATTGCCTGTGGCCAACCTGTCAAATTCCGTTCCTTATAATATTATCTGGCGGAAGAACAGCTACCATTCTGCTTTAGCCCAGCGTTTCCTGCGGTTTCTGGATGCTTCCGGCCAAACGGTTTTTTGTTAAAGCAGGTATTTGGAGAAAAGTCTACATCCCAACCAGGAACCTAACAGGGTAAAAAAGCCAAAGACCCAGCCGTGGAGCGAAGAAGATGCGATTCCGCCAAGCAGTGTCCCGATATTGCAGCCCAGCGCCAAGCGTGCTCCATAGCCCATTAAAAAGCCGCCCCCCAAGCCCACGAGCCAGCGTTTTGCTGAACGGTTTTTCCGCCAGCGCCACATCTTGCCGGAAGTCATGGATAAGACCACGCCCAACAGCAAGCCCAGGTTAAGCCAGGTGCCGTAATACAGCAAAGGGTTGTCGATTAGCTCCGGTTGGAAGTGCTGAAAAAAATACCAATCCTTGGGGCTGGCAAGCCCCAGCGTTTGCACCAGCCATGCTCCGGACAATGCCAGGGAAGTGGTGACGGACCAGGCTTTTTTTGTTAAGCCGAAATAAAGGATATTTAACCCGGCCAGCAGCACCGCCCCCTGAACATAGGAAAGCTGCACTCTGCCGGTTAGCCTTCGCGCTATTTTGGGTACGGGCATTTTAGCACCAACCTCCAGACGCCGGCCTCAGTTTCAGTCACTTCAAATGGATAACCCTGGTTATCGGCTAAGTCCATGATGTTCATAACCGCCCTGGGAAAATCGGTTAAAATCACTAAGCTGTCACCTGGCTTGAGTTTTTTCAACTGCTCTTTGGCACGCCAAAGAGGCACAGGACATGCTTCACCCAACACATCCAATTCATGTACTGTCATGACTTTTCCCACCTTAAGCTTTTTTCGTGTATTTTTGTTCAATTATTTTCAGCCCGGAATAAAGTAACAGCAGGACCGATAGCTGCAGCAGCAATGCTCCACCCCAACCCAGGTTGTGGGGCAGAAAAACGGCCCCCTGGTGAAGAAACCGCTGCCACCAGCCATAGTGCCATGAGCCTGCAACGGAACCGGCTATGAGCCCTGCCAAAACCAGACAAAAATGGTTGAAACCTTCTCCTAACCGGATGAGAGTCCCACAAGCGCAAGCCCCGGCTAAAACCATGCCCAACCCGAAAAACAGCCCGCCTGCAGCGGTTCCCAGTGTCAAAGGATAGATTTTTCCCGGAATTTCCTCAAATAGTAGAACAGTGCGGTACTGGACAAGCCAAAACCCGGGGAGTGCTAAGGCCAGCAGTAATAAAAGCGCCTTGAACATCTGAGTATCTTGAAAGAGGAATAGGTCCCGGAACGCGCTGGCAAAACAGAAATTGCTGCGCTGCAGTACATACCCCATAAAGATGCCACAAAGCCAGCTAAAGCCTAACAGCTGCTCACGGCTGAAAAGGGTGATGCTTAAAATTAGCGCTCCTATCAGCAACAAGCAAAAACAGAGATGCTGTTTACCGGACACATTTTCACCTGCCTTACAATTTTAGGTATATATTCTTGAAATCTTTCCCATTCCCTGCCTGTCGCAATTCCAGACTTTCTCGGCCTTTCTTCAGACAATTTTTTACAAAAAAAGATTTACCAACAGGATTTTCAAGAGGTGTGTCGAAAGAAAAAAAAGTATAAATATTTTGCAGGATTCGCGCCAATTACCCTGTCACGACAGCACAAGTAGGAGTGGTAAGAGTGATCCAGCTACTTAACGTATCTAAGGTTTATCCCAACGGAGTTAAGGCGCTGAATGAAGTCAGCGTTAAGATTGATAAAGGTGAATTTGTTTTTTTGGTAGGGCCCAGCGGTGCGGGAAAGTCAACTTTCATCCGGCTGCTCTTTCGCGAGGAAGTGCCCACCAAAGGGCAAATTTTTATCGGCGGTAAAAGCATCATCCGCTTGCGCCGGTCGGAAATTGCCGCTTTGCGGCGCAATTTGGGTATTGTTTTTCAGGATTTCCGGCTGCTTGCCGACCGCACGGTCTTTGAAAACGTGGCTTTTGCCATGGAGGTTTTGGAACATTCCAGGAAGGAAATCAGGCTTAAGGTGCCTGCTGTTTTGGAAATGGTGGGTTTGGAAAGCAAAAGCGACTATTTTCCCCACCAGCTTTCCGGCGGTGAGCAGCAGCGGGTGGCAATTGCCAGGGCCATTATTAACGGGCCAAGAATTCTTATTGCCGATGAGCCTACCGGAAATCTGGACCCGGATACTTCTTGGGAAATAATGGAATTACTCAACGATATCAACCGACGAGGCACAACCATTGTCATGGCCACCCATGCCCGAAACATTGTGGATAAGCTGCGCAAGCGGGTTATAGCTTTAGAGCGTGGACAAGTAGTACGGGACGAGGAAAGGGGGCTCTACGGCTATGAAGATTAGGACGGTAGGGTACTTCTTCCGGCAGGCTTTTACTTCTGTGCGCCGCAATGTCTGGATTGGGCTGGCAGCCATGGCTACAGTAGCTATTACTTTGTTTATCGTGGGAATATTTACACTGCTGGTTTTAAACGCCGATTACATAGCCACCGATTTAGAATCAAATGTGGAAATTGTGGCTTTTATGGAAGTAGATGCAGCCAGGGATGAAGTTTTGCAGGCAGAAGAGCAGATTAAAGCAATTAAAGGGGTGGCAGAGGTTAAGTTGGTGACCAAGGAAGAGGGGTTGGCCAACTTGAATAAGCAGTTTGGTCGGGACCATGACCTTTTGGCCGCCCTGGGAGGGGTCAACCCTTTGCCCGATCTATACAAAATCAAGGCCCAAAGCCCCGAGTATGTTCAGCCCATTGCCGAAACCTTGGAGCAAATAGCTTATGTGGACAAAGTGGATTACGGCCAGGGCGTGGTTGAAAAGTTGTTTGCTGTTGTGCGCTGGGTCAGACTGATAGGTTCCGGCATAGTGCTGCTTCTTTCCCTGGGAGCGGTCTTCCTGGTTTCAACTACCATCAGGCTGACGGTTTTCGCCCGCAGAAAAGAAATCAACATCATGAAATACGTGGGAGCAACCGATTGGTTTATCCGGTGGCCATTCTTTATCGAGGGTATGATTTTGGGCTTTACGGGAGCTCTTTTGGCTGTGGGAGCCTTGTACCTGACTTACGACTTTTTGGTCAGCAACTTGCGCTACAGCATTTCCTTTATTCCCATCATTGCCGATACCATGCTCATTATCAAGATTTTGTCGGGTTTACTGGCTGCCGGCACACTGGTGGGCGCTCTGGGAAGCATGATTTCGGTCCGGCGGTTTTTGCAAGTTTAAGGAGGGGTGACGGTGAAGAGACCGGGACAATTGAAAAAGCTTATAATGGTAGTTTTGGCCCTGGCTTTTCTGGGGACCAGCATATTGCCCGTGTATGGCGATGAGTTGGACAACCTGCGCAAGCAGCAGCGGGAAACAGACAGGGAAATCCGGGCTTATAAGAACCTGATCAGTGCTAAAAAGAGGGAACTGAGGAGCTTGGCTGCCCAACTGCAGGACCTGGAGGAGAATATCGCAGCCACCGAAAAGGACCTGGATGAGTTGCAAAATCAGCTCGTAGCGGCTCAGGGCAAAGTGGCTGCAGCGGAGCAAAACCTGCAGGAAGCGGAAGCGGCTTTGGAGGAAAGAAACAGGATTTTTGCCAACCGCCTGGTGGAAATCTATAAAAACGGCGACGTGAATTTTATGGAAGTGCTGCTCTCTTCCACCGACCTGACCGACTTCTTGGTGCGCTTTGAGTTGCTTTCCAAGATTGCGGAACAGGACATGGAGATGTTAAAGTCCATAGAAGCCGAAAAAGAGCGGATAGCCGCCTATAAAAAGGAACTGGAAGAGCGCCGGGATGAAATTAAGGCTCTAAAGTCCCGGACCGAGGAAAAACAGGCAAGCCTGGAAGAAAGGAAACAGGAAAAGGAAAAGCTTCAGGCCCAGATCAGTAACGAAAAGGAAGCGGCTGAAAGGGCTTTGGCAGAAGAGGAGCAGGCTTCCAGGGAAATAGCCAAAAAGATCCGGGAGATCCAGGCTAGGCTGAATAGCAACAAAAAGAGCACAAAGTACATGGGCGGGAAATTTGCCTGGCCCACGCCCGGTTATGACCGGATAACCTCTGATTACGGGTATCGCATTCACCCGATACTAAAAACAAAAAGGATGCATACGGGAGTAGACATTGCGGCCCCTTCCGGTGCTGAAGTCGTAGCTGCTGAAAAAGGTACAGTAGTTTTTGTGGGCTGGTTTGGAGCCTATGGCAAAACTGTGCTGGTGGAACATGGCAGTAATATAACGACCATGTATCCCCATCTTTCTGCTTACTCCGTAAAGGAAGGGGATACTGTAGCAAGAGGAGACCAGATTGGAAAGGTAGGCAGTACCGGTTTAAGCACAGGTCCCCACTTGCACTTTGAAGTAAGGGTAAACGGAGAGCCGGTCAACCCCTGGAATTACCTACGTTAGTTAAGGATAAAGGGAACTTAATACAGTTCCCTTATTTTGTATCGGCCATTAGTATCAACCGGCAGGTTTAAACTGGCTGCTGATAATAATTTTCGCAAAAATTACATATACATAAAGCAGTGTATATGGACTTAAGATAAGACAGGTAGGTGTAAAATTTGGAACAGCGTCGCACAACATTAAAAACTCTTCTAACTGCATTTGCTATTTTCAGCATGATTTTTACAGCTTCCCTGGGGGTTGCGGCTTTGACTAACCTGGGGAACATCGGGCGGGCAGTAAAAGTTATTGCGCTCATTAAGATGAAAGCCATCCAGCCGGTAAGCGCCAGTCAATTGATTGAAGGGGCTGCCGCAGGGATGGTGGGTTCACTGAATGACCCCTATTCCACTTACTTGGCACCGGAACCATTCGAAAGCCTGATGGAACATTTAAAAGGGTCCTACGGCGGCGTTGGCTTGCTGGTCTCCATGGAGAAAGAGAACCGGTTGACTGTGGTTTCTCCTTTTAAAGGTACACCGGCTCAAAAGGCCGGTATTCTGAGCGGCGATTGGATTGTAAAAATTGACGGGCAGGAAACTACCAATATGACTTTGGAAAAGGCGGCCCAGTTGATGCAAGGCAAGCCTGGTACAAAAGTAACCCTTACCGTGTGGCGGGAAGGGTTAGAAGGCCTAAAAGATTACGTGCTTACCCGCCAGATAATCAATATTCCTTCGGTGGAAGGGCAGCTATTAAAGAAAAATAGGGATATCGCCTATATTAATATTACGCAGTTCAGCGAAAATACCGGCACTGAGTTGGAAAGAGTGCTAAAGGAACTGGGGGAGCAAGGCTTTAAAGGCATTGTTTTGGACCTGAGAAATAACCCAGGCGGTGAATTGGAGGCAGCTTTGCAAGTAGCTTCCAAGTTTGTGCCCGAAGGCCCTATCGTGCATATTGTGGAAAAGCAGCGCACCGAAACCCTCATGGCGCGGGGAGGAAATTTAAAGGTGCCGCTGGTGGTCTTGGTGAATAAGGGGAGTGCCAGCGCTTCGGAAATAGTGTCAGGGGCCATCAAGGACACCAAAGCCGGCATACTGGTTGGCGAAAAAACCTTTGGCAAAGGTCTGGTGCAAACCGTATTTCCTTTAAGCGGCGGGGCGGCTTTAAAACTGACTACTGCCAAATACCTGACACCAAATAAGACTGATATTAACAAGAAAGGAATTGAACCTAATGTGAAAGTAGAACTGCCGCAAGAATTGGAAAGAGAGATTGCCCTGACTTCCCCCAATGAGGATAAAGATCCTCAACTGCGGAAAGCAATAGAGATTTTGCGCACAAAAATTAAGTAGCTATCAGCCTTCGGTCCCCGGCCATCAGCCCTTAGCTAGCAGTGATTAGCATTCATTCATTAAGATTACGAGTTTTTAATTGCTTTTTTTGTTACTGACGCTATGCTGCTTAGATAATGGCATAAAGTGAAGTTTGGCAAGATCAGCAAGCAAAAAAGCTGAGAGCCGGAGGCTGAAAGCTGAAGGCTAAAAATCGAGGTGACTGATGTGCTTCCTTTTACCAGCATTATTCCCCTAATCCTGGTCAAGATAGGGGAAATATTTTTTGACCCCCTCTTTTGGCTGGTCGTTCTGCTGGTGGGGTTAATGTATAGAAGAACTTTTCAACTGAAGGAAAATTTTTTTGGCTTAACAGGTGATTCGGTTTGGCGGGAAGTGGTTGCGGCCACTATCTTTGGCGTGATGGGGGGCGTATTGGGAAGTTTTTTGCTGGTGCTGGCGGGAGTCTCTTTAACTAACATTGGAATTAGTTACTTATGGCCGGTTGCCGTGTTGCTGATGCTGATTAACCCCCGCTTTTTATGTTTTTCCTATGCAGGAGGGTTAATTTCTCTCAGTTATTTGATTTTAGGTTGGCCTATAGTGGATGTACCCCAGTTAATGGGATTAGTGGCCATCCTGCACATGGTGGAAAGTGTTTTGATTCGCTTCAGCGGCCACCTGGGGGCCGTTCCTGTCTATATGCAAAGCGGAAACGGGCAGGTAGCCGGAGCTTTTAACCTGCAAAAATTCTGGCCGTTGCCCCTGGTGGGGTTAGTAATTGTCAGCCAAGCCCCGGAAGCCAGCCAGGTTATCTCAGTTCCCCAGTGGTGGCCGCTGATTAAACCCAACCTTTCCCGGCTCGCCCCTGATGCCAGCTACGTATTCATACCTATTCTGGCTGCTTTAGGCTACAGTGATCTGGCTATGGCCAGCACGCCTGCCCAAAAGAGCAAAAAATCAGGATTTGAACTTGGCATTTACAGCATTATCCTGCTGGGCCTGGCAATTGCAGCTTCCCACTACAGATGGCTAGCCTGGCTGCCTGCGCTTTTTGGCCCCCTGGCCCACGAATACCTCATTCGCCGGGGACAAAAAGCTGAACTTTCCGGAAGGCCAATTTATGTTGCTGCGCCAAACGGAGTAAAAATATTGAGCGTGGAAAGAGTTTCTCCTGCGGCAGAGCTTGGGCTAAAATCAGGTGATATCATTATCAGCGTTAACGGGCAAAAGGTATTTAACCGCTTTGAACTGGCAGCTATCCTGGAGAATAGTTCCGGACACTTAAATTTCGAGGTTAAAAGAGGTTCGAGGCTAGAGCAGGTAAAAGGTTATAAACCTTTGGGCAAGCCCTTTGGGATTATTCCCGTGCCGGAAGTTGCTGAAGAGCATTACATTGAAATGAGTTCACAGGGAATTTTAAACAGACTAATTCGCAAATTTAAAGGCTGAGGCGACCGGGAAATTTAGCAACATTTATTGAATCTATGCTGTTTTTTAGTATATGAAAACTTATAAGCAATATGCAATTTTGTTTGCAGGAATTTGTCGATCTATGTAGAATTATCATGCTTTGTGTGAAGTACCACTCATCGGTGATGAGTCCTCAGCACATGTTTATGACTCAGAAATGTTTTCCATAGCTGCCACCAGGAAAATGATTTTCATTGTCAGTATGTTAAAAAATTTCATAAAGTCAAGGGTTATCATTCTTTAATAATGATTAACAATTAGTATGATTAAAGTTTATGTTTGTTTCTGGTAAGTATTACTGCATTTACTATTGCCGGTGGCCAAGCTATAATTGCATTTGTACTGGGGTGAACAAGCGTCCAGGACGTACCAGGGTAACAGGGGTCAAGTGCTTTCTATGCTTTATTTGTGTTGCCCACCGCCGCTCATCAATGATTAGTGGTAATGGTTGGCAGTAGGCTAAAATATTTGCCAACACAGGTGTTCTAAGGTAAATGCAGTTGCTTAATACTGCCTAACCCGGTAGTGACAAGAGAAAGGGGTGAATGTTAACGACTACGAAAATCCAATGTATTAAACCTTGATATTCTAAAGGCTAACTAAAGTTATTTAGTAGGAGGTTGTTTTATGGTACAATTAACCACAATACACTGGGTTTATATCGCGTTGGTTGTGATTGTTTTAGGTGTAATGGCAGCTCGTCGTGACACATTGCTGCCATGTATTGTAGGTCTCTTTATCATAGGTTATATGGCTAAAGGAACCCTGCCTGGCGCTTTACAAGTAATGTACAACGCCCTGGTTTCCGCAGGCAGTGAATTTTTAGGTATTATCACTATTATTTCTTTGGTTGTTGCTCTTTCCAAGTACCTGAGTGAGGCAGGCAGTGACTACCTCATCATGAGACCAGCTGCCAAGTTGATGGTTAACGCAAACGTCGCATTCTGGTTGCTTGGTATCGGTATGATGATTACTTCCTGGTTTGTATGGCCATCTCCAGCAGTAGCTTTAATCGGCGCTATTTTAATGCCAGTGGCTGTGCGCGCCGGTCTGCCGGTAATCGGTGCCGCTATGGCCATGAACCTCTTTGGTCATGGTATTGGTCTCTCAACGGACTGGATTATCCAAGGGGCGCCCAGCATTACTGCTAAATTTGCCGGTTTGCCTGATGCCAGCGCGGTGACAATGGCTGGTCTGCCACTGTTTGTAGTTATGTCGGTATCGACTACAGTAATCGCCTTTGTTTTGTTGAAGAGAGATATGGCTAAAAACAAACTCGAAGTTAGTGAACAAACTTTGGGTTACCAGGAGGCTGCTGCCACTGGAGAGGCCAGAACATTCAGCCCTGTAGCCAAACTGATGGCTGTTGTAACTCCACTGGCCTTCATCCTAGATATCGTAGCTATGCTAAAGCTTGACCTCAAGGGTGGAGACGCTACCGCATTAATCGGTGGTACTGCCTTAGCTTTAATGACCATTGGTGCTACTCTTGAGTTCAAAGGCGAAGCTTTTGAGAAAATTACGGACTATGTCCGTGACGGTTTCATGTTTGGTATCAAGATCTTTGCTCCTGTAATTATCATCGGTGCTTTCTTCTTCCTAGGCGCTGAAGGAACCGCTAAAGCTATTTTAGGTGAGAACGCTACAGGCCTGATGAGCGACTTTGCTACCTGGATGGCTCAAAACGTACCGCTCAGCAGAGTTCCCGTAGCATTTATCCAACTGCTTGTTGGTGGTGTACAAGGATTGGACGGTTCCGGTTTTGCTCCGCTGCCGCTGGTTGGAACCATGGCTAAGACATTCGGAACTGCCATTGATGCTAATATTGGTGTCCTTGCCGCATTGGGACAGATTGGCGGTGTCTGGGTAGGTGGCGGTACCATTATTCCTTGGGGTATAATTCCAGTTGCTGCGATCTGTGGCGTAGAACCTATGGACCTGGCTCGTCGGAATTTCTTACCGGTAATGATCGGTTTCTTGCTGACGGTTATTACTGCTATCATTATCATGTAAGTCTATTGTAGACAAGCTCAACTATAAAAAGGAAAGGTGGTCTTAATTTTCGACCACCTTTCCTTTTTTATGCCTGTTTAGGCTGTTTATTAACGAATGTTAATCGAAAAATTCGATAAATCGGGTTGAAGAAGAGTTGTTTAGCAGGAGATGGGTCAAAAATGTAGAATAATCAAGAATCACAAGGAAATAATTACTTAAGCAGTTTAAATGAAGCAATTTTCGCCTATTAAGGGCAAAAAAAGCGAAAAAAATGATGAGCGGCTAAGCGGCTATCTACAAATATTTCATAACTAGCAGCCGGAAAGATGATTTTCGTTTTCAACAAGTCGAAAAATTCGCATAAAAGGCAAAGCCTTTGCCTTTGGCCGCTCATCAATGACTAGTGGTAAGGTTTGGCAACAGAGGGATGGAAATGGAAGCATTTGGTTAACACGCGTTGACCACTTATTAAAGCTTAAACGGTTTGCCCACTATCAATTTTGTAAAGGAGGTGAATTCAAGGGTAACGCGGGTTAATCAACTAGCAAATAAAATGTTTGAAGGAGGTTCTTTATGGAGGCTGTTCAATTAACATCACTGCACTATATTTATGTTATCGGCGTACTTGCGGTTTTGGCTGTAATGGTAGCGCGCCGGGATACCCTCATACCTTGTATTTTAGGCATTATTGCTATAGGTTGGGTAGCTAAAGGCAGTTTTACCGGCGCTTTGGGTGTCTTGTTCAATTCCTTAATTGCAGCAGGAACTGAGTTTCTGAGCATTATTACTGTTATTGCACTGGTAGTAGCACTTTCTAAAGGTTTGGCCGATTTAGGCGCGGATTACCTGATCATGGCTCCGGCTGCCCGGGCTATGAAAAGTCCCAGCATTGCTTTCTGGTTACTGGGTATCTCCATGTTAATTGTATCATGGTTTGTTTGGCCGTCACCGGCTGTGGCCCTAATTGGAGCAATTATGGTGCCGGTGGCAGTACGGGCAGGGCTTCCTGCTATCGGGGCAGCAATTGCTATGAACTTATTCGGACATGGTATCGGGCTTTCTTCTGACTTCGTTATTCAGGGCGCGCCTGGCTTAACTGCTAAATTTGCAGGTCTGCCTGATGCTTCAGCGGTTACCGGTCCGGGACTGCCCTTGTTCCTGGTGATGGGTGTAACAACTACAATAGTTGCCTTCATTATGCTGAAAAGAGATATGGCTGCTAATAAAGAGAAAGTGCAGGCTGAAGTACTTGCTTACCAGCAGGCAGGTACTTCCAACGAAGCTAGGGTGTACAGCCCTGTAGCAAAATTGATGGCTTTCCTTACTCCTGTAGCTTTTATTTTAGACGTAGTAATGATGTTAAGGCTGGATTTAAAAGGTGGAGATGCAACCGCACTGGTTGGCGGAACTGCGTTAGCCCTTGTAACTTTCGGAGCAATTTTGGAATACAAGACTGAGGCTTTGGAAAAAATAACCGATTATGTTAGAGATGGTTTTTTATTCGGCATCAAGGTTTTTGCTCCTGTTATTGTAATCGGCGCTTTCTTCTTCCTTGGTTCGGAAGGGACTGCCAAAGCGATTTTGGGCGAGAATGCTACCGGACTTTTGATGGATTGGGCTAAATGGTTGTCAACTACAGTGCCAATGAGCAAAATTCCAGTTGCATTTATCCAGCTTGTAGTCGGCGGTATTACCGGTCTTGACGGTTCCGGATTTTCCGGTTTGCCGCTTGTGGGCTCCATGGCTCAGACCTTTGGTAATTCTATTAATGTAGACATAGGTGTATTGGGTGCTTTAGGTCAAATCTCCGCAGTCTGGGTCGGCGGCGGAACAATTATCCCCTGGGGCTTAATCCCGGTAGCCGCCATTTGCGGTGTAGAACCCATGGAACTGGCCCGCCGTAACTTCTTGCCGGTCATGATTGGTTTTGCCGCTACGTTAGTAGTAGCAATTATATTGTTATAGTCGGATGATTAATAAGACAGATGTTAAAGGCAGCATAGCGCTGCCTTATTTTTTTTGCTCCCTTCGAGTAAAATTTTACTCAAGTGTGTTGTGTTATAATTATAGTATTAAAAGCATTTATTTTCAAAACTAAACACTCAGAACCTAAAACTTATTGCAGTACAGGAAGGTGAGCGGTATGCCTCCGTTTAAAATAAAATCCGACTACCGGCCTAAAGGAGATCAGCCCAAGGCAATCCGGGAACTGACAGAGGGGATTAAACAGGGATTAAAACACCAGACGCTGTTAGGGGTAACAGGCAGCGGCAAGACTTTTACCATGGCCCATGTAATTCAGGAGATACAAAAGCCTACGCTGGTTATGGCCCCCAATAAGACATTGGCAGCCCAGCTGTGCAGCGAGTTTAAGGAGTTTTTCCCGGATAACGCTGTGGAGTACTTTGTAAGCTATTACGATTACTACCAGCCTGAGGCCTATATTCCCCAGACTGATACCTATATTGAGAAGGACAGCTCCGTAAACGACGAGATAGATAAATTGCGCCACTCGGCTACCGCAGCGCTTTTTGAGCGGGAAGATGTAATTATTGTGGCCAGCGTTTCCTGTATTTATGGTTTAGGTTCTCCGGAGGACTATCGTGATCTGATGCTCTCATTGCGCGAAGGGTATGAATACGACAGGGATCAGATCCTGAGGAAACTGGTTGATATCCAGTATAACCGCAACGATTACGATTTCCACCGGGGGACTTTCAGGGTGCGGGGCGACGTGATTGAAATTATTCCTGCCAACAGCTCGGAAAAAGCTATCCGCGTGGAAATGTTCGGCGATGAAGTGGACAGAATTTTGGAAATCGATACCCTGACCGGGGAAATTTTAGGGCGAAGAAAGCATGTAGGTATTTTCCCGGCCAGCCACTATGTTACAGAGGAAGAAAAGCTGGCCAGGGCTATTGCCAATATTGAAAAAGAGCTGGAAGAACGGCTCAAAGAGCTGCGCTCCCAGGACAAACTGCTGGAAGCCCAGCGCCTGGAGCAGCGCACTCGCTACGATATCGAAATGATGAAAGAAGTAGGATTCTGCCAGGGCATTGAAAACTATTCCAGGCACCTGGTGGGCAGGCAGCCGGGGGAGCCTCCTTATACCTTGTTTGATTTCTTTCCAAAAGATTTCCTGCTGATTATTGATGAGTCCCATGTTACCGTGCCCCAAATTGGCGGCATGTATGCCGGTGACTATTCCAGAAAAAGCGTGCTGGTAGAGCATGGATTCCGGCTGCCCTCGGCTTTGGACAACCGTCCTTTGAAATTTGCCGAGTTTGAGGAGAAACTTAACCAGGTGGTTTATGTTTCAGCCACCCCAGGACCTTACGAGCTTAAGCACAGTTCCAAAATCGTGGAGCAGATTATCCGCCCCACCGGGTTGGTTGACCCGGAGATTGTGGTAAAACCGGTAGCCGGTCAGATTGATGACCTGCTTGGGGAGATAAATCAACGGGTGGCCAAGAACCAGCGGATTTTGGTTACAACTTTGACCAAGCGGATGGCGGAGGACCTGACTGATTATTTCAAAGAGATGGGGGTAAAGGTCCGCTACCTGCACTCTGAAATCGGTACAATAGAACGGATGCAGATTATCAGGGACTTGCGGCTGGGGGTGTTCGATGTATTGGTGGGCATTAACCTTTTGCGGGAGGGGCTGGATTTGCCCGAGGTTTCGCTGGTAGCAATTCTGGATGCTGACAAAGAAGGGTTTTTGCGCTCCGAGCGTTCCTTGATCCAGACTATCGGTCGGGCCGCCCGCAATGTGGAAGGCAAAGTCATCATGTATGCTGACACCATAACCGATTCAATGCAGCGGGCGATAAGCGAGACTAACCGCCGGCGGGCCATTCAGATGGAATTTAATAAACTGCACGGCATCACACCTCAAACTGTGCAAAAGGCGGTGCGGGACGTAATTGAAGCAACTTACGCGGCGGAAGACAAAGCTTCCTATATCGCTAATGTGAAGCCTGGCAAGATGCCAAAGAGCGAAGTCAAGAAGCTGGTGGAGCAACTGGAAAAAGAAATGCGCCAAGCTGCTCGGGAGCTGCAGTTTGAGAAGGCTGCAGAGCTCAGGGATATTATTCTGGAATTAAAAGCGCAGCTTTAATCCGGCTGTCAGCCCTCAGCTCTCAGTCTTCAGCTGTTAAAAAACCAACAAAGGCCAAAAAAGTTCCTGTTAAACCAGGAACTTTTTATTTTTTCTTGCGTCTAATTTGATATAAAACGACAGCAGCTGTTGTACCTATCCACTCTATGGGAGCATCTCCCACTCGCAACAAATCAAAGGGAAGGGGTTGATCAGCACTTAATTAAATGGCGTGTTGCGAAAGCCGCTGTTGGTAAGCGGCATTTTCTTTGCTGCTCTTGAATTTGGTTCAGGTTTCGCAGAATAATGACCAGAACCGGCCAAAGGCCGGTTCTTTACATGGCTTTATCCAATTGTTCAATGGAGCGTTTCGCCCCCATGACGCACATGATATCCCCTTCTTTGACTACCACATCAGCTCCTGGCGCAACTATGATCTCCTCGCCGCTTTTAACTGCCATGACGATGATGCCGTATTTGGCATGCAAGTTCAGCTTGCCGAGAGACTGGTTATTGATTTTGGGATGAACTACTATCTCGGCAATACTGTAGTCGTCTGACAGTTCCAGGTACTGCAGGATGTCGTTGGAGGAGAGTTGGGTGGCCAGTCTTTCGCCCATTTCTCTTTCCGGGTAAACGACTTTGTCCACGCCTATTTTGCTCAAAGTCTTACCATGCAGGTCATTTTGCGCTTTGGCCACGATATACTTAACTCCTAATTCCTTTAACATTACTGCCAAAAGGATGCTGGCCTGGATATCCTCGCCGATAGCTATTATTACCGCGTCAAAATTGCGAATTCCTAGGGCACGCAGTGTTTCTTCCTCCAGGGCGTTAGCCTGGACTGCGTGAGTGACGTACTCGGAGATTTCTTGAATATGGGCTTCCGAACTATCTATGGCTAACACTTCATGTCCTTTCTTGCTTAGATTTTTTGCTACGCTTTCCCCAAAGTGACCCAGACCGATCACCGCAAACTGTTTACGCACAATAAACCCTCGCTTTAGCAGAATATTTGTTGATCCAAATGAGCATATTGTACTACCATTTAGAAAAGGTGTAAAACAGTGCGTTGCTGCTTTCCGGGCGGTTTTAGCCTGAAAAAAGCCAACTTACAATTAATTTTGCCCCACGGCTATGCTTACAAAGTATGGCGCTGTCAGGGTTTATTTTTCCTTTTCTCCCACAGTGAGTCAGGGGACGGTTCTCTGACTCATTTTATGATGGTCAACGGAACCAACCAAGGGGACGGTTCCTCTGGATAAGTCTTTTCCGATTTGATGCATCTTTAAAATTTGGTACAATTTGTTTTAATAAGATAATGCCGGATGTATTTCATTTGTTTGAGGTGCATTATGAAAAAAACACACGTTAACATTATTATAGGACTGGTAGCCTTAACAGGTGTATACAATATTTTATTAGCATTGCCGTGGCATTATAGAATTATTAGCAGATTTAGCAACCTGGTTTTGGAATCGGTATATTTAAATAAGACATTGTCAGTATTGACCGGCTTTTTTATGCTTATTTTGGCTAACGGTTTGAATAAGCGCATAAAAGTTGCCTGGATTATATCCGTACCTGTCTTAGCAATTTCTTTTAGTGTTCAAGTGCATAGAACAAATTTTTTCCACTTAAGTACATTGATAGGACTATATGTATTATTGGGGTTAATTTATAATTATAAATATTTTTGTCGCGAGAGCGATCCTTTTACATTAAAGTTAGGAATTAAAATCACTGTTTTGGCATTGCTTTTTTCTGCCCTGTATGGTTTAGCAGGTTTTTGGATTATAAAACTGCAGCATTTGCCTAATTTGACAGTTGGAACCGGCTACGAGAAAATCATGGATGTTATTTTAAATGAGATACCGCGTGAGTTAAGCGTAAAATCTGCCATTATTTATAACTTTGTCCGCACCGTGCTCCTCGTTATTGCTTTTAGTTTATTGACTGGATTAATTCTAATACTTAAACCTTTTTTGCTTATTCAAAATCCAACCGCAGAGGATAGAGAGAAAGTATATGAATTGGTCCAGAACTTCGGCGATAACCCTGTTTCATTTTTAACGTTGGAAAGAGATAAAAAATATTTTTTCTCGAGTAATGGCAAGGGAGTAGTGGCTTATGTGGTCCAGGGAGGAGTTGCCGTGGCAGCGGGAGACCCGTTATGCCCCGATGAGGAGGCATACGGATTGTTGCAAGAGTTTACTGAGCATTGCCGCTCAAATTTTTTAGATATATGTTTTTCTACAGTTTCCGATAAATTTTTGGCTGAATTCAAAAAGTTGGGTTATGGGGTTGTAAGATATGGAGAAGAAGCTATATTTAAACTTGATGAATACTCGCTAACCGGCTCAAAAACCCAAAAAGTCCGCCAGGCTATTAACGCCGCAAATCGGGCCGGTATAAAAATTTTTGAATATGAGCCGTTAATTAAAAGAAACAACGAACTGGAAGAACAAATAGAAGAAGTATCAAAGGAATGGCTGGACAGTAAAAAAAGCGGTGAACTGGGTTTTTTACTAGGCAGTATTTCACTAAATGACCCTCGGAGGAGAAAGTATTTTATAGCCACAAGCCCTGAAAACAGGTTAGAAGCATTTTTGGTATGTGTTCCTTATGCCGGTGGCAAAGGTTATTATCTCGATGTGACGAGGAAGAGACCGAACGCCCCAAAAGGTGTTATGGAAAAATTAGTGATAGAAAGTTTTAAATTGCTCCAAGAAAAAGGCGTGGAAGAAGCCAGCCTGGGTCTTGCCCCGTTGGCTAATGTGAAGGCAGGAACAGAAATGTCTTTAGCAAGCGCTTTGTTGGATTTTATTTATGAGAACATGAATACTTTTTACGGTTTCAAGACTTTATATCAATATAAAAAGAAATATAATCCCACATTTTGGATAGTTCGTTACTTGACTTTTTACCCCGGTACTTTTAGCCCGAAAATTGTTATCGGATTGTTAAAAGCTCAAAATCCTAATGGTATTAGTGATTTTCTTCTTACTAAGTTGAAAAAACTGTTCAAAAAGTATAAATAACAAGTCAGGGGAGCGGTTCGCTGGCTTATTTTATTATGCGACAAGAACCGCTCCCTTGTCACATTAGTAAATGTGGCTTGGCAAAACAAGCAAAGTCAACTCGTGCAAGCATCTCCGGAACGAAGCACTATATTCGATTGGCAACAGATATTACGAAGTATTTTTAGTGTAGTATAGGTTAATTGATTAGCTTAAATGCTTTTGGTGTGGGAATATGATATAATATAAAACTAAAAACGATTACTAGTAGAAAAAGTGTTGCTTATGCGGTTACCACTATAATGATAATTTAGTTGCTGGGACGCGGAGTGATTAATCGCAACTGCAACCACCAACCAGCAACTAACAGCTACATGCGCTGTAATCTGCGGAGGAATATATCATGAAAGACAAAATCATCATCAAAGGCGCCAGAGCTCATAATTTAAAAAATATAGATGTGGAAATTCCCCGGGACAAATTTGTAGTATTGACGGGACTAAGCGGTTCCGGAAAATCCTCTTTGGCTTTCGACACCATCTATGCCGAAGGGCAGCGGCGCTATGTGGAGTCGTTGTCGGCCTACGCCCGCCAGTTCTTGGGCCAGATGGACAAGCCTGACGTGGACTATATTGAGGGCCTTTCTCCGGCCATTTCCATCGACCAGAAGACTACCAGCAAAAATCCCCGCTCCACCGTGGGTACGGTTACTGAGGTATATGACTACCTGCGCCTGCTGTTTGCCAGGGTTGGCCATGTCCATTGCCACAAGTGCGGCAAGCCCATCAGCCAGCAGACCGTATCCCAGATGGTGGACCAGATTTTGAGTTACCCCGCAAGGACTAAAATCCAGGTTTTGGCTCCTGTGGTGAGGGGAAGGAAAGGCGAGCACCAAAAAATTCTGGAGGATATTAAGAAACAAGGATATGTCAGGGTCAGGGTTGACGGAGAAGTCAGGGATGTGACGGAGCCAATTTCCCTGGAGAAGAACAAAAAGCATTCCATCGAAGTTGTGGTGGACAGGATCATTATTAAAGAAGGCATTGAGAACAGGCTTGCTGATTCGCTGGAGGCTGCTTTACGCTTGGGCGACGGCATTGTGCAGATCGATGTGGACGGCAAGGAAGATCTTATTTTCAGCGAGAAGTTTGCCTGTGTGGATTGCGGCGTCGGCCTTGAAGAAGTTAACCCCAGGACATTTTCTTTCAACAGTCCCTATGGGGCCTGTCCGCAGTGCAGCGGACTGGGTTTTAAGATGGAAGTTGACCCGGGCCTGGTGGTTCCCAACCCTTCTCTGTCTATAGCCCAAGGTGCTATCGCCCCCTGGAGCAGCAGTACCAGCAACTACTATCCCCAGCTCTTGGCTTCTGTGGCCAAGAAATACCGGTTCAGCCTGGACACACCTTTTCGAGAGTTGCCGGAGGAAGCCAGGAGGGTGATTTTGTACGGTTCCGGCGAGGAAAAAGTTAAATTCAATTATAAAGACCAGTTCGGCAACAGCAGGGTTTTTGAGGTCCCCTTTGAAGGAGTGATTCCCAACCTGGAACGCCGCTATAAGGAGACCCAGTCCGATTGGTCCAGGGGTGAGATTGAGGAATATATGAGCACCACACCCTGCCCTGCCTGCAAAGGCGCCAGACTCCGCCCGGAAGCCCTGGCCGTAAAAATAGGGGGTAAAAATATCGATGAAGTCACCAGGATGTCCATCGATGCAGCGCTAAAGTTTTTTAACGGTCTGCAGCTGACAGAACGGGAACGGCTTATAGCCAGGCAGATCCTGAAAGAAATCAATGCCCGTTTGGGCTTTCTGGTGGATGTGGGTTTAAACTACCTTACCCTGAACAGGGCAGCGGGCACATTGTCCGGCGGTGAGGCTCAGCGGATCCGCCTGGCAACTCAGATTGGCTCAAGCCTGGTGGGAGTGCTGTATATCCTGGATGAGCCCAGTATTGGACTGCACCAGCGGGATAATGAACGTTTGATTGCCACCCTGAAGCACTTGCGGGATATCGGCAACACCCTTATTGTGGTGGAACACGATGAGGATACAATGCGTGCTGCCGATTACATCATCGACATCGGCCCGGGGGCGGGAGCGGGCGGTGGACAGGTAGTGGCAGCGGGTACTCTGGAGGAAATCAAGGCCAACCCCAATTCCATTACCGGCCAGTATTTGAGCGGCAGGAAGCGGATTCCGGTGCCCAAGTACCGCCGTCCCGGAAACGGCAAATGGTTGGAGATTGTAGGGGCCCGGGAGAATAATTTGCAAAACCTGAACGTAAGTATTCCTTTGGGATTGTTTAACTGCGTCACGGGAGTCTCCGGTTCCGGTAAAAGTACTCTAATCAACGAAATTCTGTATAAGAAACTGGCGGCTGAATTGCACGGCGCCAAAACAAAACCCGGTGAACACGATGAAATCCGGGGCATAGAGTACCTGGACAAGGTAATCGATATCGACCAGTCACCTATCGGCAGGACGCCCCGTTCTAATCCGGCAACTTATACAGGAGTGTTCGATGATATCCGCAGTACCTTTGCCATGACTAACGAGGCCAAGGTCAGGGGATATAAGGCCGGGCGCTTCAGTTTTAACGTCAAAGGCGGGCGCTGTGAAGCCTGTCGGGGTGACGGCATCATCAAAATTGAAATGCACTTTTTGCCCGATGTCTATGTTCCTTGCGAAGTATGCAAAGGCAAGCGGTACAACCGGGAAACGCTGGAGGTAAAATACAAAGGCAAGAGCATTGCTGATGTTTTAGAAATGACGGTGGATGAGGCAGTGGATTTCTTTGCTAACATCCCCAGGATCCACCGCAAGCTGAAGACCCTGCAGGATGTGGGCTTGGGCTACATCAAGCTGGGGCAGCCGGCCACCACCTTGTCAGGGGGTGAAGCCCAGCGGGTTAAGCTGGCCACGGAGCTGTCCCGCAGGACTAACGGAAAAACATTGTATATTTTGGATGAACCGACTACCGGTCTCCATGTGGCCGACATCCACAAACTGCTGCAGGTCTTGCAGCGGCTAACCGATGGCGGCGATACAGTGCTGGTCATCGAGCATAATTTAGATGTAATTAAAACAGCTGACTATATCATTGATTTAGGACCGGAAGGGGGTGCCGGAGGCGGAAGGGTTGTAGCCACCGGCACTCCGGAAGAAGTGGCAGAGGTGGAAGAATCCCACACAGGCCGTTTCTTGCGCAAAGTGTTGGAAGGTGAGCGGGATGACAGCTACCCGGAAGAGTATAATCAAAGAGAAATTGAAATTACTGCCGGATAAACCCGGTGTCTACCTGATGCGGGATGAGGCGGGAGAGATTATCTATGTGGGCAAGGCCTCGTCTTTAAAAAACAGGGTGCGTTCCTATTTCCGCTCGAGCTTAAGTAATGCCCCCAAAGTTCAGGCTATGGTCAGGCATATTGCCGACTTGGAGTGGATTATCACCGATTCGGAAGTAGAGGCTCTGATTCTGGAGTGCAACCTCATCAAGAAGCACCGTCCCAAATACAATATCAGGCTGGCCGATGACAAGCATTATCCTTATTTGAAGCTAACCACCAATGAGGATTATCCCCGCATTGTGGTTACCCGTTCCATTAAAAAGGACGGGGCCAGGTATTTCGGCCCCTATACCCGTTCAGGGGCTATGAATGAAACCTTAAGGCTTTTACGGAAGATCTTTCCCCTGCGCACCTGTTCCAACGAAACCTTGGCCAGGCAAACCAGACCCTGCCTTAATGCCCATATCAAACGCTGCCTGGGTCCTTGTACAGGTAAGGTGAGCAAGGAGAATTACCGGGAGCTGACCCGGCAGGTAATCCTCTTTTTGGAAGGCAAGCAGGAGGACCTGGTGAAAGCGTTGGAGGAGAGGATGAAACAGGCGGCCGAGAACCTTGAGTTTGAAAAGGCGGCGGAATTGCGGGACCAGATCCAGTCCATCCACCAGGTTATGGCCAAGCAGAAGATTATTTCCGCCGACTTGGAGGACCAGGATGTAATTGCCATGGCCCGGGGGAAGGGTGAAACCTGCATGCAGATCTTTTTCATCCGGGAAGGGAAATTAAACGGTCGGGAACATTTTTTTATGCAAGGCACCGATGACATGTCCAGGCAGGAAATTATGACGGCTTTTGTGAAGCAGTACTACAGCAATGCCGTGGAATATCCCCAAAAAATCCTGCTGCAGGAAGAAGTAGAGGACAGGGAATTAATCGAGGAATGGCTTTCGGCCCAGAAGGGCAGAAAAGTGAATTTACGCGTCCCGAAAAGAGGAGAAAAGCTGAAACTGGTAGAAATGGTAGCAAAGAATGCGCTGATGAGCCTGGAGGAGGAAGAGTTAACCCGCCGCAAGAAGCAAGTGATGACCAAAGAAGCGGTGCTGGAACTGCAGCGGGAACTGCAGCTGCCTAAACCTCCTTTCCGCATGGAGTGTTACGATATTTCCAACATCCAGGGCACCAACTCGGTGGGTTCTATGGTGGTCTTTGAAAACGGCGAACCCAAGACCGGGGATTACCGCCGGTTCCAGATCAAAACCGTCCAGGGACCTAATGACTTTGCCTCCATGCAGGAGGTTTTAACCAGGCGCTTTAAGCGCGCTCAGGAAGAATTGAATGAACTGGAGCAGGGGGGCAATGTGAAAGCTAAGTTTTCCAACCTGCCTGACCTGGTGATTATCGACGGGGGCAAAGGCCAGCTCAGCGCCGCCCGGGAAGCAATGAAAGCCTTAGGCGTTGGCCACATCCCTACCTTCGGTTTGGCCAAGGAGGAAGAGTTGCTTTTTCGGGAGGGAGATCCGGAGCCCATTGTCCTGCCCAGGAATTCGCCTGCTCTCTACCTGGTGCAGCGGATCCGGGATGAGGCCCATCGCTTTGCCGTAAGCTACCACCGCCTGCTCAGGGAAAAGAGGGCTTATCGTTCCGTTTTGGATGAAATCCCTGGCATTGGGCCCAAAAGGAAAAAAGAGCTGCTCAAAGCTTTTGGATCCGTCAAGCGCATCAGGGAGGCTACACTGGAGGAACTGGCCCAGGTGGAAGGCATGAATCAGGCGGCAGCAGCAGCAGTCCTCGACCATCTGGGGAAAAATGAAAGCTAGCCATCAGCTTTCAGCCGTCAGCCTTCAGCTTAAAACCGAAAATTGAACGTTTTTTTGTACTTGACAGGTTATAACAGTACTCAGTAAAATGTGCTGATAGCTGATAGCTGATAGCTGATAGGACTTATGACCAAATAGTAACGTTGATCTGCTAGGGTAGTCAGATAGGGGAGAAAAATATGTCTCGTTTTAAGTTGATAGCAATTGACATGGATGGTACTCTTTTAAACAATGATTTGGAAATATCGCCGCGGGTGGAGGAGGCCATTCGCCGTGTCAGGGAGCGGGATATCCATGTTACTCTCTGCACGGGCCGAATGTACGCTTCTGCCTTGCCCTATGCCCGGAAGATGGGGCTTGACCTGCCTCTGGTCACTTATAACGGGGCTTATGTGAAGCATTCCGGGACGGGGGAGATCCTTTACAACAGAAACCTGCCTGTGGAGCATGCCAGGGAAGTTTTTTTAAAAGCTAAATCATACGGTTTCCATGTTAACGTCTATTACCAGGACCGCCTGTATGTAGAACAGCTGACGGAAAGAGGAAAGATCTACGCCAGGACGGTACGGGTGCCTATTCATGTGGTGGATGACATGCTGGAATTCTTACGGGAAGATCCGATTAAAATTGTAGTGTTGGCCGAGCCTGGACAGTTGAAGGATCTTGAGGGGGAATTGGGTGCGGAATTTGGAGATAAACTGTATATTACCAAATCATCGTCCACATTCCTGGAAATTTTACATCCTGAAGCCACCAAAGGCAGGGGTTTGCAGGCGGTAGCCAGGTACCTGAATGTGCCCAGGGAATCCATTATGGGGATTGGTGACAGTTTTAACGACTTGGAAATGTTCAAGTACGCCGGTTTTGCGGTAGTCATGGAGAACGCCGAACCGGAGATTAAGAGCTTTGCAGACTACATCACCTGCTGCAACGATGATGACGGTGTGGCGGAAGCGCTGGAAAAATTAGTCCTGGTATAGAGGCTGTCTGTGAATTATGGTCATAAAAAATGTTTAAAAGTACTTGCAATTATTTGATAGCATGCTATAATAAAAAATCAATAAATGAATTTTTAAGTTTTAAGGGCAACGGCGTCCTCAGGATATCTGGGGACGTTTTTTTATTAATCTATCTTACTGTTTTGGCAACGGCGCCTTTTGGGAAAAGTAACCAAAAGGCGTTTTGCGTTTTTTGGGCAGTTTTGGCTATAAAACACGAAGAAAGGGGGTTGGGATTGAAAAGCAGCTTTTGTAACCGGAAGAATTTTTGCAAATCTAAAAAACAAAAAGAAAGGAGAGCGTGATGATGCTTAAAAATGTTTTGTTGCTGGCACTGATTGTATTATTTGTGTTAGCTATTCCCGGGGTTGCTTTGGCAGAGGGTGAAATTACACCGGAAAATAATGCTGTAGCCATTGATACAGTCTGGACTTTGTTGGCAACTTTTTTAGTCTTCTTTATGCAAGCGGGTTTTGCGATGGTTGAGGCAGGTTTCACCCAGGCTAAAAATGCAGGGAACATTGTGATGAAAAACTTAATGGACTTTGCTGTTGGGTCATTGGTATTCTGGCTGGTGGGCTTTGGTCTCATGTTCGGGCTGGATAAAGGCGGCCTGATAGGAACTACAGGTTTTTTAGCAACCAGCAGTTTTGAACATTTGGGCTTATCAATTCCCATCTGGGCTTTTTTGATCTTTCAAACCGTTTTTGCCGCCACTGCTGCTACCATCGTCTCTGGGGCCATGGCTGAAAGGACAAAATTTATTAGCTATATCATTTACAGCGTAGTAATTAGCGCCATTATTTACCCGGTTGTAGGACACTGGGCCTGGGGTGGCGGTTGGCTGGCTGAAATTGGTTTTATCGATTTTGCCGGTTCCACAGTTGTGCACTCGGTAGGAGGTTGGGCAGCTCTGGTCGGTGCTTTTTTGCTCGGGCCCCGTTTAGGTAAGTACGGCAAAGACGGCAAGGTAAATGTCATTCCAGGGCATAGCATAACTTTAGGGGCTCTTGGCGTATTCATACTTTGGTTTGGCTGGTTTGGCTTCAATCCCGGCAGCACCTTATCCGGTACAAATCCTTCCATTGCTTTAATTGCTGTAACCACTAATCTGGCAGCGGCCGCAGGTGCAACAATGACTATGATTTTTACCTGGCTAAGATATAAAAAGCCGGATGTTTCTCTTACCTTAAACGGTGCGCTGGCTGGCCTGGTAGCCATTACTGCAGGCACCGCATCTGTAACTCCGCTTGGCGCGGTTACCATAGGCTTGGGTGCGGGCATACTGGTTGTTCTGGCCGTTGAATTTATTGATAAGGTTTTAAAGATTGATGATCCCGTAGGCGCTATATCCGTGCACGCCGTGTGCGGCGCTTATGGTACGGCAATGGTAGGTTTGTTTGCCAGCGAGGGTGGATTGCTTTACGGCGGTGGCATTAGCCTGTTGGTAATTCAACTTACCGGTGTTATAGCAGTATTTGTTTGGACGGTAGTAACTTCAGCAGTACTTTTTGGAATCATCAAGGCTACTATTGGTTTACGTGTTAAGCAGGAAGAGGAAGAAATAGGCTTGGATATTGGGGAACATGGAATTCAGGCTTATGCAGGTTTTACAATGAATAGCTCAGTCGATGTCTTATAAACAGCGAGGTGAACTTGGTGAAAAAAATAGAATGCATTATCCGCTCTTCCAAGTTGGAGGACGTTAAAGAGGCTTTGGGTAAGACCTGGGTCAATGGAATGACAGTGACCAATGTCATTGGATGTGGTTTGCAGCAGGGCAAAACCGAATACTACCGTGGCAACAGTTACACAGTGAACTTGCTTCCTAAAGTAAAAATTGAAATTGTGGTAGCTGATGAGATGGTGGAAAAAATAGTTACTATCATCAGGAGAGAAGCCCGAACCGGGGAAATAGGAGACGGCAAGATATTTATCTATAACGTGGAAAATGCTATCCGTATCCGCACAGGGGAGTCGGGAGAAAGCGCCATTTAAAAAAGCTATCAGCTATCAGCCATCAGTTTTCAGCCTTTATTTGGTATGAGATTGTTATTTCTGAAATGATAGCATAGATTAATTAAAACTATATTTATTAATATTTGCTCTTGGGTTATTCTATAAGTGTTTGGATTATAAGCTGAGATAAGCTGATAGCTGAAGATTGAAAGCTGACAGGAGGGAATACCCGTGAGACTGGTGGCGGATCTGCATACCCACACCATTGCCAGTGGGCACGCTTACAGCACTATTAAGGAAATAGCTGAAGCAGCGCAGCAAAAAGGGTTGGAACTGGTAGCCATAACCGACCATGGCCCCAACGAGCCAGGTGCACCCCATTGGTATTATTTCGACAACCTGCCGGTGGTGCCTAAGCGGATAGCGGGGGTGGAGGTTTTAAAGGGCGTAGAGGCGAATATTATAGGCTGGGAAGGCGAGCTTGATTTGGATTTGGAAACGCTGAGCCGGCTGGACCTGGTGGCTGCCGGTTTTCACACCCGCGAGACCGGCAGCGTTGAAGAAAATACGCATACTATGATTAAAGCCATGGCTGGGGGACTGGTGGATATAATCGTACACCCCGGAAACCCGAGATTTGCCATAGATCCGGTTCGGGTTGTGGAAGCAGCCCAGAAATACGGTGTAGTCTTAGAGATAAATAACAGCTCTCTGACTGCAGGCAGTTTTCGTCGCGGCAGCCGCGGCAATTGTTTGAAAATAGCCCGATTAGCCGCCGAAGCAGGCATTATGGTGGTGGTTGGCAGCGACGCCCACTGGGCGGAAGACGTGGGTGAATTCGGGTTGGCATTGGAACTGCTGCTGGAAGCAGGTGTAAAGCCTGAGCAGGTTTTAAACACGTCAGTGGAAAAAATTAAGTCTTACCTGGAAAAACGCGGTCAATTACGCAGGCAAGCGCTGGCAGATGTGGAAAAGGGCCAGGCATAAAATTTGTGTCGGCGGGAGGAATTTTTGTAAAAAAGTAGAAGTAATAAATAAAAGTATAATTAAGTATAATTAAGCTCAGTAAGCTAGGTAAATACATCCTCTTGAGTTAAACCAATTTTAAATACTATTAAAGTAGGGTAGTTTTAGCTCAAGTCCCACTTAAGCCCAAGCCATTTTATTTTTGGTTTGGGCTTGTTTTATTTTATATAACCAAGGTGGTGGTCCATAAGGGGGTAAACAGGGTTTGGATGCTATACAAATTTTACAATGGGAGGTAATATTTCATGAAAAAAGGAAAGAAATTTTTGGCGCTTCTATTGGTATTTGTTTTGGCAGGAAGTTTGGTAGTCGGCTGCGGCGGACAGGAAAAGCAGAGCGGGGATGCTGCTCAGCCCAGTGAGCAGAAGGAGGAAACCCCATTTAAAGTTGCCGCTTTATTGCCCGGTCCGATTAACGACAACGGCTGGAATGCTTCGGCTTATGAAGGTTTAAAACTGGTTGAAAAGGAACTGGGGGCTGAAATTGCTTACCAGGAAAGCGTCCCCCAGTCGGACTTTGAAGAATCTTTCCGCGGGTACGCTTCTCAAGGCTATAATGTGATTATCGGCCACGGCTTCCAATTCGCCGATGCGGCCAAAAAAGTTGCTAAGGAATTTCCAAATACAACGTTTCTAATGACTGACAGCCAGGAGTTCCAGGAGCCCAACGTGGGTTCTTACAGTGTGTTGGCTAAAGAAGCCGGTTTCCTGGGCGGGGTTGTGGCAGCTGCTTATACCAAGTCGAATAAAGTTGCGATTGTCGGGGGACTTTCCATTCCTCCCGTTACAGGCATGATCGAAGGTTTCAAAAAAGGCGTAAAATATACTAACCCTGAAGTTGAAGCTTTAACCACTATAACCGGCAGCTTCGAAGATGTGGCCAAAGCAAAGGAAATGGCTAAAGTATTTATCCAACAGGGAGCAGACATTATTATGCACCAGGCTGACCAGGCAGGTCTGGGGGTAATCGAGGCAGCCAAAGAGCATAAAATACCGGCCATTGGCGTAATCAAGGACCAAAGCGGGTTAGCTCCGGACACCGTATTAGTGAGCGCTTTCCGTAATATTCCCGAAGGTGTTCTCTACATCGTCAAGCAAGTGAAGGATGGACAGTTTAAACCACAATTCTACCCGCTGGGAGTTAAGCAGGATGTTGTGGGACTCATTTGGAACCCGCAGCTGGAAGATAAAGTGCCGGCGGAAGCTAAAGCCAAGATCGAACAAATTGTAAGTGATTTAAAAGAAGGCAAAATTGATCTGGAGAGTTTACCCGAATAAGCAGGACAAACCGGTGCGGTGACGCACCGGTTAACTTGTAGACAAAACCAGCCCGCATGTATTATGGAGCGGGACTGGTTTCCCCAGCCGTCGGCAGCTATGCTGCCGGTAACGGCGTAGGAGCTTGTCCAGAGCGAAATAATACATGCGGGCTTAATAGTTTGTCGACGGTCTGACCGGTGCGGTGACGCACCGGTTTTTTTATGGCCGGAAAGTCAATAATAATTCTGAAGGCGTATAAATTAGCCATCAGCTTTCAGCCAGTAGCGTCGGCTTAAAAACTAAAATTAAGCGTTTTTTGTACTTGACAGGTTATAACCGTACTCAGTAAAATGCGCTGATAGCTGATAGCTGATAGCTGATAGCTGATAGCTGATAGCTGATAGCTGATAGCTGATAGCTGATAGCTGATAGCTGATAGCTGATTAATAAGAAAGCACGGGAGGAAAAAGGATGCGTTTTTTTGCTGATTATCATACCCACAGCAAGTATAGCGACGGGCGCGCTACAATTTCCGAAATGGCTAAAGCAGCCCGTAAGCAAGGTTTGGAGGAAATAGCCATAACCGACCACGGTCCCAGAAACATTGGGACCGGCGTTAAAAATACGGAGCAGTACCTGAAAATTAGGACAGAGGCACGGAAGGTTAGCGAGGAACTGGGCGATTTTAAAGTGTTATGCGGCGCCGAAGCCAATATTGTTGATCTGGAAGGCGGAATTGATGTCCCCAAAAAAATTTACCAGGAGCTGGATTTGCTCTTAGTTGGTTTACATCCTTATATACTCCCAAACGATCTGGAAACAGCCTGGGAGTATGTTTTAAAAAACAGGCTGCATAAACACCTGGGAGGAATAAGACGGAAAGTAGTTAACACCAATACCAAGACGCTGGTTGAAGCAATGTATAAACATGACGTTGATATTATTTCCCACCCGGGATTGGAAATGCCCTTGAATTTGGAGGAAGTGGCAAGGGCTTGTGCAGCCACTGACACTGCTTATGAAATTAATGTAGGCCATAATTATCAAAATCCAGCAGATATTGTGCAAGTGGCAAGACACGGGGTTAAATTTGTGGTTGACAGCGATGCCCATTTTACAGAAACCGTTGGCAAACTGGACAAGGGTCTAGCCCTCTTGACCCAAGCAAAAGTGCCCCCCGAGCAGGTACTGAACGCCAAGCCATAGCAGGGAATACTTTTTTTTAAGCGAATATCTGAAATATCTTTAAAAGAGAAATGAGCTAAGATCGTTGTTGACGGGGAGTGGGGAGAAGGATGACGCGAAAAGAAAAGGTGCTGCAAAAAGTTAAAGAATACACTATGGGATTAAGTTTGCAAGATTTGGCCCAAGATAAACCTGTAGGCTTAGACGCGACTAACATTGGCAGGATGATTGGGGTTAGCCGAAACAATGTGAGCAAGGAACTGGCCGCTTTAACCCGTGAAGGTATGCTTATAAGGGTAAAAGGAAAGCCTGTGCTGTATCTGGAAGTCAAAAGCTTGGAAATGATCCTGGGAAGAAAGTTACAGAAAGAGGAAAGAAACTGGCCCGCAATTTCTATTTTAATCCGGCAAAAGCAGCAGGTTAATAATCAACCCCGTAGGAAAGGTGCTCAAATCTCCGCTTTAGATGGCATTATAGGTGGACAGGGCAGTCTGAAAAAACAAATTGAGCAGGCAAAAGCCGCGATCTTATACCCGCCCAATGGGTTGCATACTTTTTTAGTTGGGCCAACCGGTGTGGGCAAAACAATGATTGCAGAAAAGATGTACCAGTTTGCAATAGAAACAGGCAGATTGAACCCCAATGCTCCCTTCGTTATTTTCAATTGCGCCGATTATGCGGAAAACACCCAGTTGCTCTTATCCCAACTCTTCGGGTATGTTAAAGGTGCTTTTACAGGTGCGGAAAGAGAAAAAACAGGTATGATTGACAATGCAGATCAAGGAGTCTTACTTCTCGATGAGGTACATCGGTTGCCTCCTGAAGGACAAGAGATGCTTTTTCACATTCTTGACAAAGGAATTTACAGGCGACTGGGCGAAACCGAAACTACCCGGAAAGCAAACGTTCTCATTATTGCAGCCACCACCGAAGATCCTCAAGTACGCATGCTCAAGACTTTTACAAGGCGTATCCCAATGGTAATTTCCCTTCCACCCCTCAAAGACAGGCCTTTAGAGGAAAGATTTCGTTTGGTAAGAAAATTTTTCAAAGATGAAGCCAAAAGGATTAAGGCTGACATAAAAATAGCTCCTGAAGCTCTGTACAGTTTGCTACTTTACGAGTGCCCAGGAAATGTAGGGCAGCTGAGAGGTGACATCCAGCTTATTTGTGCCGGTGCCTTCCTTGAATTTCATCTTAAAAAACAAAGCTGTTTAGAAATTAAATATGACTCTTTGCCGGTTTATATAAGGGAAGCCCTGCTTACCGATGATTATCGTAAAGCTGTCAAAGAGCCTCTATTTAAATATAATTATGAACTAATAATAAGCCAGGAAGAAGAGGATTTGGCGGCAGTAAATGAATTCAAAGAACATTTGGCCGAGTTTTATAAAGATCTCTGCTTAAATCTAAAAAAGATTTTTAATGAGTCCTTATGGAAAAAATGTATTAACGAACGAGTTCTCCAGGATGTCGGCAGACTTTTGCACCGTTTTTGGGAGAAGGTTAACCCAGGTACTTTGGCGGAAATTTTAGTATCTGAACAATCCTCATCAAAAATGTTGAACGCGGTAACTATAGCAGCTGACTTGCTGCAAAAGCAGTTAAAAAGGCCAGTAGGGAAAAGAGTGGTATACGGGCTTTGCTTGCATCTTTATTATTATTTGGAGCAGAGCGACGATTTCTTAAAGTATACTTTTACTTTTTTACAGCAATTGGAATATGAAGTGGGGGAAAGGAAAGTTGCTGCCTTTTTCAGGAGGATTATTTCTGAGGAATTAGGCAGGGAAATACCTGCTCCGGTAGAAGCACTAATTGCTTTGTTTTTGAAAATTGATGAGCACAAACTTGACCTTATAGATAGACCTGTTGGAATTTTAGTTCTGGCTCATGGTACATCCACTGCCAGCAGTATTCTTAAAACTGCCCATTCTATGCTGCAAACCGAACATGGTGAAGCTTTGGATATGCCTCTTGGATTAAGTATTGCTGACTTTCTTGAACAGGCTTGCCATAAAGTACGGGAGTTAAATACAGGTAAAGGTGTACTGCTATTGGTTGATATGGGCTACTTAATTACCTTTGCAGAAATTATTACCAAAAAGACAGGCATTTCTACAAAAGCCGTGGAGATGATTAGCACCTCTACAGTGATCGAAGCCATAACTAAGTCCCAGCTTCCATCAAAGACCTTAGAAGATTTGGTAAGGGAGTTGGAGTTTGTTAATCCTTATAAGTATTTTTTTACCGAGGTACGAAGGAAAAATTCAGCATCTACTTCACAGGTTATTTTGGTAACATGCATTACCGGCCAAGGAACTGCTGCCAAATTAGCCAATCTGTTAAAAAGCATAGAAACCTTAAAAAAACAAAATATTGAGGTGGTTGCAGTCAATGGCAGTGAGAAATACCTGCCGGAAGATAACATTAATGTCATTGCTGTTGTGGGTACTGTGGATTTAAAATTGCCGGGTGTTCCATTTGTTCCTTTGGAAGAGATTATAACAGGAACTGGTTTAAAACGGATTTCAGCTCTTGTAAACGCTATTCCCGAACAGGAATTTAAAATTGGTGAAGGATTTGAAGAGATTGTATTATCTGCCTTAGACAGGTTCCTGGAGTTTATGGATCCCATAAAAATTTTCAGGATGTTGGATTACGCAACCAAATACCTTGAGGAGGACATTCAATACAAGTTTTCAAAAAATATCTATTTGCGCTTTATGATTCACTGCGGGTGCATGGTTGAAAGAGTATTAAAGGGAAACATGCTGGCACATAAAAAACATAAAAGGGTATTAAAAGTAAATGAAACTATCTATGGCAGCTTGAAGCAAAGTTTTAGATTTTTGGAGGAAAGCCTAGCGATACAAATCCCTCCAGAAGAGCTTGCTTATATAGTGGAATTGCTTCTGGAAACAGAAACGCTAAGTGTCTCAAAACCTGTCTGATGAAAGTCTACTAATAAATCAGATTAAGTAATTTTTAAAATACAGCTGTAGATTTTAATACAGCTATATTTTTTTGCGCAATTAAGAATACACATTTTGATACTCATTTTTGGCAACAATCTTGCTATAGTGGTTAGCGCCGGCAAAAAAATGACGAAAGGTGGCGGTTGTTTGATTGGAGTGCTTGTAGTTACCCATGGGGACTTTGGAGCCGAATTAATCAAGTCGGCGGAAATTATCATCGGTAAACAACCCCGTATAGCAGCCCTTGGGTTGCACCCGAATAATTCGGTTGCCGACCTGCAAAAAGCCATTTTGGAGAAAGTGACCACTCTGGATGAGGGAGAAGGTGTAATTATCCTGACAGATATTTTTGGGGGCAGCACATCCAACTCGGTGGCCCTGGCGCTGCGCAAACATAAGTACAGCTGTCTTACAGGGGTTAACCTGCCAATCCTTATTGAGGCTGCACTGAACGCGGACAGTTGTACTTTACCCGAATTGACCCAAAAATGCCTTGCCGCAGGCAAAGAGGGTATCAAAGACCTAGTTGAGGCGATAACAAAGGAAGAGACGGTATAAGAACAGAAAAATGGGAGGGTAGTAGAATGGATGTTGTCTTATACCGAATTGATGACAGGCTGATTCACGGTCAAGTGATGACGGCCTGGTCAAAGTTAACAAGCGCCAACCATGTAATTATAGTTGACGACAGTGTTGTAGCGGATCCTTTTATGTGCAAAATTCTGAGTATGGCTGCACCAAGTGGGATGAAAGTAGAAATTTTAAATGTTGACGACGGTATAAAAAGATTAAAAGGACCTGGTGAGGGTACACGAGTAATAGTTTTGTTTAAAGTTCCCCAAGTAGTTCTAAAGCTAATTGAAGCAGGAATCAAGATCAGCAATCTTAATGTAGGCGGTATGGGGGCAGCACCTGGCAGAAAACCATTGTTTAAAAATATTTCGGCCTCTCCTGCAGAAATTGAGACATTGAAGAAAATAGATTCGTTAGGTACTAAAATAGAGTTCAGGATTGTGCCCGATGACAAATCTATTCCATTTGATAAGGTTATAAAAAAGTAGGGAGGGTATGCTATGGAACTATGGCAAGCTATTGCCATTGCTTTAATGTATTATATTTCTGACAGCCCTTGGCCAATTGGTATGGGCTATTGGGTTTTGCAGCGGCCATTGGTTGCAGGTTTTATTGCAGGTGTGATCCTTGGTGATCCTGTAACCGGAACCATAATCGGGGCAACAATGAACCTCATCTATCTTGGGCATATTACAGCAGGTGGTACAATGCCCGGCGACATGGCCCTGGCAGGATACCTCGGTACTGCACTGGCTATTACTTCAGGGTTGGATGCACAGGCGGCTCTAGCTCTGGCGGTTCCTCTAGGCCTTTTAGGAACTGTAGTGTGGTTTACCAGAATGAGTATAAGTTCTATCTTTGTACATTGGGCCGATAAATATGCAGAAGAAGGAAACATCCGGGGCGTAATGCTGATGAATTTTGTACCTGCGCAGATATTGTTATTTGTTATCAAGGTTCCTACCTTGTTAATTGCATGTTTGTACGGACCGGACCTGGTTAAAGGAGTGCTTGATTTTCTGGGAGCCGACATCCTGCATGCCCTGATGGTAATTGGTGGAATATTGCCGGCGCTAGGTATTGCTTTAAACTTGCGCGCTATTTTAAAAGGTTCAACTATACCATACTTTTTCCTGGGATTTGCCCTGAGTGTTTATCTGAAACTTGACATCGTAGCGGTAAGTATTTTTGGAGCTATACTGGCATTCCTGCATATCCAATTCACGAGAGGGGGAGAAAATCGTGGAATCTCGGCCTAAAAAGTTAACCAAAGGCGATATTGTCAAATCCATGCTGCTGTGGCAATTTTTCTCCCATGCCAACTATAACTATGAGCGGCTGCAGGCCACTGCCTTTGCCCAGTGCATGGGTCCTGTTATTAAAAAGCTTTATCAAACCAAAGAAGAAATAAGTGCAGCGTTAAAAAGACACTTAGTGTTCTTTAACACAGAGCCCGATTTCGGAGCTGTGATTCATGGCATTACCATTGCTATGGAGGAAGAAAGGGCAAATGGCGCTCCTATTACTGATGAGGCTATAAACTCGGTAAAAACAGGTTTAATGGGTCCGTTGGCTGGTATTGGCGACACTATTGTTCAAGGTGCTTTGATTCCTATCCTTTTAGCATTGGGCATCAGTTTCGGTGTCCAGGGCAATGTTTTCGGCCCCATCATGTTTGCGTTAGTTTTAACCTGCTGTCTGGTAGGAATTACGTACAGCATGTGGATGCAGGGATATAAATTGGGTCGGGTTGCAGTTGAAAAATTACTTGAAGGAGGAATTGTCAAGGATATCATCGCGGCAGCTGGAGTCCTTGGTTGTACGGTGATTGGTGCTTTGGCCGGCAAATTCGTTACTTTAACAACCCCGCTGACCGTTACCATTGGTAAGACAGTAGTCAAAATTCAGGCTGACCTGTTGGATAAGCTCATGCCCGGTCTACTTCCGCTGGGTTTGACACTGCTTGTATTCTGGCTGCTAAAAAAAGGTAAAAGTCCTATCACTATCATGGTGTATCTTATGATCTTTGGTGCAGTAGGCAGTTTTATCAAAATATTCTAAAGTGCTGTACCCGCGGAGATTGGCAAGAAAGTAAAGGTTGTTTAAAAAGATGCCCATTTTATAAGTTTTTATTGATCTTCAAGAAAATTAAATGATTTATCCGGCATTATATTCCCGGTGGCATATAGGTGCTGCTGGTCTAGTCCGGGTCGACTCTCCTTGCAGTACTCTTGCCGACTATTTCATCTTAAGAAATTAGGCAGTAGGTTTTGCTGTGATACTAAGTTACTTTTTGAACGGAAAGGGAGCTCTGCTCCCTTTCCTTCCCTAACTACGAAAAACGGGGTGTTTGACATATGAAACGAAGAATGCACAGACTATTTAAAAAGGATGGGAGAATTTTTATTCTGGCCATGGATCACGGCACCGGCTTAAAGGTGCTACCGGAATTAAATGACCCAGGCGTATTAATAAAAGTGGCGGTTGAGAACGGTGTCGATGCCTTGTTGACTACTTTTGGCTTAGCTGTTACTTATCAGAAAGAGATCGGGGAGGCGGGGTTAATCTTAAGAATTGATGGCGGTACCTCACAATTAGGCCCTAAGGGAGGAGTAGCAGGCCGTATTTTTACCGTGGAAGATGCAGTAAAACTCGGTGCTGACGGCGTAGTTTGCATGGGATTTCCTGGTGCTTCGAGCGAAGATGTTTCATTAAAAGAGCTGGCCCATTTTGTAAGTGAGGCTTACCATTGGGGTATGCCCCTCCTGGCGGAAATGCTTCCCATGGGCTGGGACACCCAGCACTGGACACCGGAGAATATAGCCTTTGCATGCCGGTTGGGGGCGGAATATGGAGTTGATTTTGTTAAAACACAATACACCGGCGATTTGGAAAGCTTTAAAAAAGTTACTGCAGGATGCTATAAGCCGGTGGTCATTTTGGGTGGGCCGGGTGGCAATTCGGAGGAGGAACTGTTGCGAACAATTAAAGATTCATTGGAAGCAGGCGGGGCTGGCGTAGCTATTGGCCGAAGCATTTGGAAACACCCCAACCCAGGCAAATACTGCCGTGCAATTTCTATGATTATCCATGAAGATGCGTCTGTCGAAGAAGCTTTACAGGAACTGGCTTAGGAGGATAATATATGACTGGAACCATGAAAGTAGGTGCTATTATATCTCCCGGCAAAGTAAAAGTGGTCCAAGTTAATAAGCCTAAACCGGGCGTGGGCGAAGTACTGGTAAAGGTCAAGGCTTGTGCCCTCTGCACCTGGGAACAGAGAGTTTTTTCAGGAGCAAAGCAGGTGCCGCTGCCTTACCTTGGAGGACATGAAGTGGTAGGTGAAATAGCTGAACTTGGTAATGGCGTACACAGCCGATGGAAGGTAGGGAATAAAGTTGCTATCAGGACTCTCGCTCACTGCGGGGAGTGCTACTACTGCCAGCAAGGGGAGGACAACTTATGCGAACAAATCGGTAAGCTACCAAGACCCGTGCTGGAAATGGATGGCATAGGCGGCTTGAGTGAATATCTAATTGCCAGGCCGAGCCAGCTCTTCAGGCTCAGCCCTGAACTTGATTTTACGATTGGTGCTTTCAGCGAACCTTTAGCCTGCGTTATTCACAGCATTGAGAAGGCACATTTGAAGATAGGCAACGATGTGGTCATAGTCGGTGCCGGCATAATGGGACTTTTACATCTCCTTTTGGCGAAAAAACTTGCTACCAGAGTAATAGTCTGTGAGGTTAATGCCAAACGGCGTCAGCTGGCAAAAGAATTGGGGGCTGATTTTGTAATCAATTCGGCAGAAGAAAATGCTGTGGAAGTAGTTAAGAGCTTGACCGACGGACGGGGAGCCGATGCTGTTATCCATACAACCGCTATAGCCGAAGTTGCCGCCGAAGCAATAGAAATGGCTGGCAAAATGGGCAGGGTAATTATGTATGGTTCATTTTATCCTGACAAACCCATTAGTGTAAGTCCCAATTATATTCATAATTCCCAAATAGTAATTACGGGTGCAGTAAGTCCGTCTACGGAAGATTTCTTAAAGGCAACCAGGCTTCTAAACTATGGGATTATTAATCCTGCTCCCTTTATCCAGGCAGTATTTCCCTTGGCAGACATCCAGGAAGCTTTCCAACTGGCTTCGAAGCCTGATACTTTTAGAGTAATAGTCAGCTTTTGAGTTAATAAGAAACTTAAGGATGTGTCACTTATGCAAGAGAAACTTTTTACGATAAGAAATGAAATTGGCTTGCATGCCAGACCGGCTGCCTTAATGGTGAAAATGGCCCAACAATATCAATCAGAAATTTGGTTAGAAAAGAATGGTAAGAGGATAAATGCTAAAAGCATTACCGCAATAATGCAGCTGGCTGCAAAATATCTAGACGAAGTCAAATTGATAGCCCAAGGTGCTGACGAGGAGGATGCCTTAAAGGCCTTAACGGAGCTAGTGGAAAATAAATTTGGCGAAGCGTAAAGAAGGTGAGCACGGGATGCAGGAAGAGAAGGTTTTCCATGGTATAGCAACCTCTCCCGGAATTGCTATCGGATCAGCTATAATAAACTGTACTGAAGACTATAACTTCGAGACAAAAAAAATAGACGCGGATCTACTCCAAGAGGAAATCTTGCGTTTCCAAAGGGCTGTAGAACAAGTTAAGAAGGACCTTGCTTCAGAGCAACAAAAAATTGCGGAGGAAATAGGGGAAGCGGAAGCTGCTATCTGGTCGATTCAGTTGCTTTTAATTGATGATCCGGAAATATATGATGAAGTTATTAAGCTGATTCGCACACAGCATGTAAACGCTGAGTCAGCCGTAAAAACAGTACTTGAGACTAAGAAAAGGAATATGGCTCAGTTGGAAGACGACTATATGCGCCAGAGGGCTAGCGACCTAGAAGATCTTCAAAGGCGCTTGGTAATATCTTTGTCCGGTAAAAAAAGGTCAAAAATCGAGTTTTCGGCAAATAGTATCTTAGTGACAGATGAGTTAACACCCACTTCCATCGTCCAAATCGATAAGGACAAGGTTAAAGGAATAGTAACTGAAAAGGGTGGCAGTACATCTCATGCTGCCATCCTGGTAAAATCTTTAGCTTTGCCTGCGGTTTTCGGCGCTTCCGGTATAATGCAAGAACTGGAAGATGGTTGGCAGATAATTGTAGATGGCAGTGCTGGATTAGCTATTGTCAACCCGGAAACTCATAACTTGGAAAAATATTATAACCAATTAATAAAACAGCAAAAGGAATTAAAAGAGCATGATATGCTAAAGGATCTGCCGGCTGTGACAACTGACGGGTGTAAGGTTGAGTTGGCGGCAAATATTAGTTCAGTGGCAGAGGCAAATCACGCATTTGCCCACAATGCTGACGGTATAGGATTATTTCGGACTGAGTTTTTATTCATGGATACCCCGCATTTACCCAACGAAGATGAGCAGTTCGAAGTATACAAGGCTGTTGCCTTGAGCATGCAAGGAAAGCCGGTAATCATAAGAACCTTGGATGCGGGAGGAGACAAGAAACCGCCTGGTTTGAACATTCCGCACGAGGCAAACCCCTTCTTGGGGTGGCGCGCAATCAGGATTTGCCTGGCAGAGCCGGACATTTTAAAAAACCAGCTGAAGGCTATTCTCAGGGCTGCAAATTTTGGTAATGTCTGGGTAATGTTTCCCATGATCACTTCCGTTGAAGAAATCAGGCAAGCTAAGGCAGTTTTTTTAGAAGCGATGGGTGAGCTCGTACAATCGGGTAAACCATTTAATTCGACAGTTAAAATTGGAATAATGATCGAGACACCCGCTGCCGTACTATTGATCGATGCACTATTACAAGAAGTTGACTTTGTCAGTATAGGTACCAACGATTTGACCCAGTATACTTTGGCTACGGATAGGATGAATGCAAAGGTTGCTTACCTGTATGATTACTTTCACCCTGCTGTCTTAAGGCAATTAAAGTATGTTGTTGAACGTATAACGCAGGCAAAAAAATGGGTCGGCATCTGTGGAGAAATGGCGGGAGACCCCTTGGCAGTACCTTTATTAATTGGATTAGGTTTTGATGAATTGTCAGTAACAGTTAGCAATCTGAATTCTGTTAAAAGTATTGTCAGAGCTGTATCAAAAAAAGAAGCTGCGGTTATTGCTGAGGAAGCTTTAAGGCTTGAAACGGTTGACGAGATTAAGAAATTGCTAAAGAGTCGTTTTCATTGGTTGGTAAAATAGTAACATAATACTATGAAATTGCCCCTGACTTTGTTGGGGGTAATTTTTTGCGTATTCCATGCGCCGTTGGATACAAGGCTACCTAATATGCACAAAAAATATAAGGTTCTTCTGTTTCGTTTGTTTTTTTTATTAAGAAAATATATACTTATCTATAAATAAAGCGGTTTGTATTCCTCAGTTTGTCGGTGTTTCAGTGCAAATTAAAATTTACGAATAAACACGTATAGATATTGCAACTGCGAAACGAGGTGATAGGGATGACCACCAAACATAAAACACAGCTTGTAGTAGTAACAGGCATGTCCGGAGCAGGAAAGACTCAGGCAATTCGCTGCTTGGAAGATTTAGGCTTTTTTTGTGTCGACAACCTTCCTCCTACCCTGATTCCAAAATTTACCGAGCTCTTGAGCGAACCGGAAGACCGTTTGCACAAGGTGGGCCTGGTCATGGATATCCGGGGAGGGAAATTCTTCGGCAGCCTACAGGATGCTTTAGGTTACCTGGATGACCACGGCTTAAAATATGAATTGCTGTTCTTAGAGGCCTCGGATGAAGCTTTGGTTAGGAGGTTCAAGGAAACAAGGCGCAGGCACCCCCTGTCAAGTCAAGGACGGGTTCTGGAAGGCATCATAGAGGAACGCAAGAGACTGGAACCACTACGGGGGCGGGCTACAAAGATTATCGACACTTCCGAGCTTTCGCCCAGGCAGCTCAAGCAGCAGGTGGCAGAATTATTCGGCAGCAAAAGGGATTATAAGCTGGTGGTTACCGTTGTATCTTTCGGGTATAAATACGGCATACCTTTGGATGCTGATCTGGTAATGGATGTCCGTTTTTTGCCTAATCCATTTTACGTCAAGGAATTGCGGGATTTAAGCGGGGAAGATCCCAAAGTGCAGGAATATGTAATGGCTTCCCCGGAGACAAACGTTTTTATCGAAAAGTTTGCTGAAATGCTGAACTACCTGGTTCCCTACTATATCCGGGAAGGAAAAACCCATCTGGTGGTGGCCATTGGCTGCACCGGGGGGCAGCACCGTTCAGTGACTCTTGCCAACCAGATCAGGGACTTACTTAATAACCCTGATTATAAAATAATTGTGACCCACAGGGATGTGGAGCGCAATATGGGGAAAAAATCATGCTGAGCTGGTTAAAATGGCTCTATCCGGGGTTGAAAATCAAACGCTGGTTATTTCTTGCTTTTATGGGACTCCTGCTCTTGGGCGCCGGTTTGTCGGTGTTGGATGATGCGGTGCTCTTAGGGATTCTATTGAAAACAGTGGTACAGCTTACTTACAGTTATTGGGGCAGTTCCTTTTCCTGGTGGTTGGGCCTCTTGCTGGTGGCTGTGGGAATTGCCTTTATTGCCATTGGGTTCAAAGAAGTGATGAACTCACTTTTTAACACTTTGCTCCCTGAAAATGCCGAACGACTGGTGGAGGTATTGTACCAGCGCCGCAGTTTAAAGCGGGGGCCGCGGATCGTTGCTATCGGGGGAGGAACGGGCTTACCCACGTTACTGAGGGGACTAAAGAGCTTTACCAGCAATATAACTGCTATCGTTACGGTAGCAGATGACGGAGGAAGCTCCGGGAGGCTCAGGGGTGAACTGGGCGTCCTGCCACCGGGCGATTCCAGAAACTGCTTGGTAGCCCTGGCTGATACGGAAACATTGATGGACGATGTCTTAAACTATAGGTTTGAACAGGGCGAAGGGCTGGCCGGCCATAGCCTGGGCAACTTGCTTTTAGCCGGTTTGACTGAGCTTACCGGAAACCTTGACCAGGCGGTACAAGAATTGAGTAAAGTCTTGGCCATAAGGGGGAAAGTGGTCCCTTCAACCCTGGAACATACTACTCTGTGTGCGGAATTTACCGATGGAACGGTAGTTAAGGGTGAAAGCAAAATACCCAAAACGGGGAAGCGGATTAAGAAGGTTTTTTTAGAGCCCACTGGTTGTCCCGCCCACCCTGAGGCAATTCGCGCTATCCGGGAGGCGGATGTGGTTGTTTTAGGTCCGGGTAGCTTGTATACCAGCATCATACCTAACCTGCTGGTGGAAGGTATTGCGCAGGCTTTGCAGGAAACTAAAGCTCCTGTTATTTATATTTGCAACATTATGACTCAACCTGGTGAAACCGATGACTACACTGCTTCCGACCATTTGCGGGCGATCCTCAAACATGGCGGGGAGAATGCGGTTGATTACATGGTGGTGAATACAGGCACTGTTTCCGGCCAACTTTTTAAAAAGTATCGGGAAGAAGGGGCTTGCCCTGTGCCTGTGGACAGAAAGGCTATAGATAAATTAGGGGTAAAAGTAATCGGTGACAGATTGCTCCATACTCAAGAGTTAGCCAGGCATGACCCTGACCAGCTAGCCAGATTAATTATTCGGCAATCTTTCCGCAAAAGAAAGTAAAAGAAAGTTTAAGTACGGAGGGTTCACCAGTGTCCTTTTCCTCTAAGGCTAAAAATGATTTAGCCCGAATTTTGCCGGAACGCCGCTGTTGCCAGTTGGCGGAGCTTTCGGCATTAATCAGGATGGATGGTTCCATCCAGATCAGTTCCAGGGAGAACATTGCCATCCAGCTTGTCTCTGAAAACGCTGCTGTAGCTCGAAAGGTAATTAAGTTGCTCAAGCAGCTTTTTGACCTGAGCGTGGATACTTCCGTCCGGCGTAAAGTTCGCCTGAAAAAGAACAATATCTATGTAGTGAAGATCCCACCCCAGCAAGGAGTGCAGGTTATCCTTGATGCTTTGCACATTAAAATTGGTGAAGAAGGACTGACAATAGACTGGAATGCAGTAGTGCCTGCCAGCCAGTGCTGTCGCCGGGCCTATTTGCGTGGCGCTTTTCTGGGCGGAGGATCGGTAAGCGACCCGGAGGGGACTTATCACCTGGAGCTGATTACCCGGGACAACTATCACGCCCAGCTCCTTTGTCAAATGATGCGAAAACTGCAGCTGGAACCAAGGGTCAGCCAGCGGAAGAACTGGTATGTTGTTTATCTGAAAGAAAGTGAGCAGATTATCCGGTTCTTAAATATTATTGGGGCCCATACGGCACTTCTCGATTTTGAAAACACCAGGATTTTGAAAGAAATGCGCAATAGAGTGAACAGGCTGGTCAATTGTGAAACCGCCAATCTCAACAAGACTATTGACGCGGGAATGCGCCAGGTGGAAAATATCCAGTTTTTGTTAAGTAGGATTGGGTACGAACAACTGCCTGCCAGTTTGAAGGAAGTGGCCCGGCTGAGGTTAGAATTCCCTGATGCCAGCCTGAAAGAGTTGGGAGAACTGCTGGAGCCACCGGTCAGCAAGTCAGGAGTCAACCACCGCCTGCGGCGCCTGGAGAAGATGGCGGAAAAATTAAGAGGTTAGCTATTAGCTATCAGCCGACAGCCATCAGCCATGTTTGTTCAGGTTTGCTGGGACTACACTAAAAATGTAACCCTTGTGTCCGCTGCTCTAGGTTGACTTCGCCAAGAGCGCCCAGTCTTTTGGCTGGCGGCTGACAACTGATAGCTGACAGGAAAGGAGGTATGTAAGCCAAATGCGCAGGTTAGAATATTATCCTTCGCCCCATGAAAATGCCATGCACTATTGGAAACGCATCGCCCATCCGCTTAAGACCATGAAAAATTTTATCATCATCCAAATTGGCCGCTTTATTCCTTCTATCCGGGTTAAGAATTTTCTTTACCGCACTTTTTTGGGGATGAAGATCGGGAAAGATGTGGGCATAGGGCTGATGGCCATGTTTGACATCTTTCACCCTGAAAGGATCACTATCGGGGATAACAGTGTCTTGGGATACAACAGCACTATTCTTTGTCATGAGTTCCTACCCAATGAGTACCGCCTGGGGCCTGTGGAGATTGGGGCCAACGTGTTAATCGGGGCTAATACAACGGTGTTGGCGGGGGTAAAAATAGGTGATGGCGCCCTTGTTTCGGCGGGCTCGTTGGTGAACAGGGATGTGCCGCCATATACGTTAGCAGTGGGAGTACCGGTGAAATTTGTCAAACGGCTTAAAAACCCTCAAGAGGTGACAACAATCCATGTGGCGGAAAATTCGTGAGCTGTTATGGGACAACCCTTTTCGCAGCTCACTTTTATGGACAATGGTCATTATTGATTTCTTAGGCTCAATTTACGGCTACTATTGGTACAGGTATCAACTGGCCGAAACGCCTGTGGGGTGGTGGCTTTTCGTTCCCGACAGCCCTCTTTCCACGACTATAACGGGGATTGCCTTAGTGTTGACTTTGCTGCGAAAAAACTGGAGTACTTTTAAGCTTGTTGCATATACTGCTATTATCAAGTACGGGATCTGGGCGGTAGTTCTAATCAGCCACTTCGGGTTGTCCGGAGGTGATATTTCACCGGAGATTTGGATGCTTTGGTTTTCCCATATGGGAATGGCTGCCGAAGGTTTTATTTATTTAAGGCATTTAAGGGTGAAGCTATGGCAAGTTGCTGTCCAGGCCGGCTGGATGTTTTTAAATGATTACATCGATTATGGCTTGGGCTTTCATCCCTATTTTTATGCTGATTACCAGTGGGGTATAGCGCTGTTTAGCGCTGTGGCGCTTAGCATCACTTTAAGTGTTTATCCTCTTGTTGCCTTGCGGAAATCCTAAGCAAAATTTCGACAGAAATAATTAGCATTTTCGAAACCAGGCAGGAGATTAGTTTAACAAAAAAGAATATTAGGATAGGGAATATTTTAAACTGGAGTGATAGCGATGCGCATGAGTTATGGGCTCAATTTAGAACAAACTCAGAAATTAATCATAACTCCTGAATTAAAGCAGGCTATCAATATACTGCAGTTATCTACTTTGGAACTGGCGGAATACATCCAACAGGAGCTCCTGGAGAATCCCATGCTGGAACTTAAAGAAGAGGAAGAAAAGGAACAGGTAGAGCCGGTTGAAGAGCACGAAATAGACTGGCAGGAATATTTTGCCGACAAAAGCGATTTAGGTTTGCCAAACGGGCCGAAAGAGGCAACTGCTCCCCATTCCATAGAAAACTTCTTAACGCAGGCTCCTACGCTTTTGGAGCATTTGACTATTCAGCTCGAACTCCTGAGGTTAAGTCCCAAGGAGGAGGAAATAGGCCACTTTTTGCTGGGCAATATTAACGGCAACGGTTATTTGGAAATAGAACTGCAGGAAGCAGCGGAAAAATGCGGGTGCGAACTGGCAGAGGTGGAAAAAGTGCTGGCGCTGATTCAGGGTTTTGAACCTACAGGGGTGGGAGCCAGGGATTTGGCCGAGTGTTTGTTGCTTCAGCTGAGAGCCAAAGAATGGGCAGACCCGGTAGCTGAAGCCATAATTAAGAATCATCTGGTGGATTTGGCTGAGGGTAAATGGCAGAAAATTGCGAAGGCTCTGGCCGTATCTCCCCTGGAGGTTCAAGCTGCTGCCGATTTGATTAAAACGCTGGACCCCAAACCCGGCAGTAAATATGGTAATTCGTTGGAACCAAGGTATATCATTCCTGATGTAGTGGTGGAAAAAGTGGAAGGAGAGTATGTGGTTTTAGTGAATGACAGTTCCACCCCGCGGTTGGGAGTGAATCCGGTTTATCAGGCCCTGATGAAGAGAGAAAAAAATTATGATGAAGAAACAGTCAAATTCGTGGAACAAAAATTGAATTCGGCGCTATGGGTTATTAAAAGCATTGAGCAGCGCAGGCTAACCCTATATAAAGTTGTCAACTGCATAATTTCTTTTCAAAGGGAATTTTTTGAACGGGGGCTCAAGGCTTTAAAACCTTTGACATTAAAACAGGTAGCAGATGTTTTGGGAATTCATGAATCCACCGTTAGCCGGGCTACCGCCCATAAATATGTGCAGACCCCCTTAGGTGTTTTTGAACTAAAATTCTTTTTTGCCAACGGCGTAGAAAGCAGTCAGGGGACTTCCACCTCTGCCCAAAGTGTGAAAGCTACAATCCAGGAATTAGTCGATTCTGAAGACCCGCGCAGGCCCTATACTGACCAGCAGTTGGCGGAACTTCTTACTCAGCGGGGAATATCCATTTCCCGCCGGACGGTGACCAAATACCGGGATGAGCAAGGGATACCGGCGGCTGCCAAGAGGAAGAGATTTTAAAATGAAGACAATATCTGGATACCGCTTTGAGAACGTTAGATTTATAAAACGAGTGCTTTAAAAGCATTCGTTTTTTTTGTTTATCGTTTAAGAAATTATACTCGCATAAGTATTGTGATAAATTTCCTGGACATAGGGGTTGTTAGGGGGGTGTTCCCCTTATGTTATTGTACCTATAAATGCCGAAAGGCATAAAATGCTTTTGTTCTCGGACAGGATTTTTTTTGTTTATATAGAATAGGATACCAGATAGGGTTGATTTTCCAGCCTTACCAAAACTCATAGTTTTTGTTAAAGGTGGCATATTATTTTATGGCATGTATTGCGAGCCAGCAGCTATCGGTCGTTAGCCATTGGTTTACTTTAATTTGCTTAAATTAATCATCCGAAAGCTGCAGTCTGCCAGGGGTTTGTGAACATCAACCGGTCTTTTATACTTAAATATATTACTACAAATATATAAAAGGAGGAATTTACATGTCAGTAAAAATTGGTATTAACGGATTCGGAAGGATCGGGAGGTTGGTTTTCAGGGCGGCCATGAATAACCCCGAGGTGGAAATAGTGGCTATCAACGATTTGACTGATGCAGAGACCAATGCCCACCTGCTCAAGTATGACTCCGTACATGGCATTTTAAATGCCCATGTTTCCGCTAAAGAAGGGGCAATTGTGGTTAACGGCAAAGAAGTTAAAGTATTTGCTGAAAAAGACCCTGGCAAACTCCCCTGGGGGGAAGTAGGGGCTGACGTTGTCGTTGAGTCCACCGGTTTGTTCACCGATGCTACAAAAGCAGCGGCTCACCTGCAAGGGGGAGCAAAAAAAGTCATTATCTCCGCTCCCGCCAAAAATGAGGATATTACCATAGTGATGGGCGTCAACGAAGAGAAATATGATCCGGCACGGCATAAGATCCTTTCCAATGCTTCCTGCACCACTAACTGCCTGGCTCCGGTGGCCAAAGTGCTGCACCAAAAATTTGGCATTCGCCGTGGTTTAATGACTACCGTTCACTCCTATACCAACGACCAGCGCATTCTGGACCAAACCCATAAGGACCTGCGTCGGGCCAGGGCGGCGGGAATGTCCATCATCCCCACTACTACAGGGGCTGCCAAAGCCGTGGCGCTGGTACTGCCGGAACTAAAGGGCAAGCTCAACGGCTTTGCCATGAGGGTGCCTACCCCTAACGTCTCTGTAGTCGATCTGGTGGCTGAACTGGACAAAAATGTAACCGTGGAAGATATCAATAACGCTTTGAAAGAAGCAGCGGCGGGGGAATTGCAGGGTATCATGGCATACACCGAAGAGCCGCTTGTATCTTCTGATTTCAACGGCAACAGCAATTCTTCCATCGTTGATGCTTTGTCGACTATGGTAATTGAAGGAAACATGGCCAAGGTAATTGCCTGGTATGACAACGAATGGGGATACTCCAACCGTGTAGTGGACCTGGCTGCCTATATAGCTACGAGAGGCCTGTAGTTAGTCGTTAGCTTTCAGCCGTCAGCCATTGTTCGTCGCTGCCTAATTACCCGTGGGGCTGACGGTTCCATAAGTCCACAGAAGAATACGCGCAACTAAGGATCGACGACGGCGTTAGCCTACAGGTGACCGGGGATTAAAAAGGGGCGCGGCGCAGGCAGTTGCAATAGATTTTTCGGTTAGAAGAAGGAGTATGGTGCATGGATAAAAAGACTGTACGGGATATAGATGTCAAAGGAAAAAGGGTTTTAGTCCGGGTGGACTTTAACGTCCCAATGGACGAAAAAGGGCAGATTACCGATGATACCCGGATTCAGGCAGCACTGCCGACAATTAAATACCTGCTGAAGGAAGGGGCAAAGGTGATTTTAACCTCCCACCTGGGACGGCCTAAGGGCAAGGCGGATCCCAAGTATAGCCTGGCCCCTGTGGCGGAAAGGCTAGGCCAGCTCTTAGGGCAGAAAGTGGAATTGGCTAATGCCGCTGTAGGAGAAGAGACCAAGAAGCTGGTGGCAGACCTGAAGGTAGGCAAAGTCCTTCTCTTGGAAAATATCCGCTTTTATCCCGGCGAAGAGAAGAACGACCCTGAGCTCAGCAAGGCCTTGGCAGAGCTTGCCGACATTTACGTCAACGATGCTTTCGGGGCTGCCCACCGGGCTCATGCTTCCACCGCCGGGGTGGCTGCCCATTTGCCGGCTGTTGCCGGTTTGTTGATGGAAAAAGAGATCGCTGTAATGGGTAAAGCCCTTTCCCAGCCGGAACGGCCTTTTGCCGCTGTTTTGGGTGGGGCCAAGGTGTCGGATAAAATCGGGGTAATTGAAAACCTGCTCGGCAAAGTGGATAGTTTAATCATTGGCGGGGGTATGGCTAATACCTTTTTAAAGGCAAAAGGAATGGAGATCGGTAAATCCCTGGTAGAAGAAGACAAGGTTGAACTGGCTCGGGAACTAATTTCCAGGGCTGAGAGCAAAGGGGTAGAGCTGTACCTGCCGGAGGATGTTATAGTGGCTGAGGCAGTTAAAGCAGATGCCGCCTATAAGGAAGTAAGTGTTAAAGACATACCTGCGGACTGGATGATAGTTGATATCGGCAGCAAAACTGCTCAAAAATATGCGGAAGCCGTGAAACAAGCTAAAACCGTAGTCTGGAACGGCCCCATGGGGGTCTTTGAGATTGAACCCTTTGCCGGCGGCACGATGGCAGTTGCCCAGGCTATGACTGAAGTGCAAGGGACAACCATTATTGGCGGCGGAGATTCCGTAGCTGCTGTGGAAAAAGCAGGGGTGGCCGAAAAAATCACCCATATCTCCACCGGCGGCGGCGCTTCCCTGGAATTTCTCGAAGGGAAGGAGCTGCCGGGCGTAGCGGCGTTAGCTGATAAGTAGGCCTGCACGCCGGCCATCAGCCGGCAGCCCTAAGCCTTCAGCTTTTGCTGTATTTCTTTTAAGTATATAATGCATGCGATAATCGTCGGCTGGAAAAACTGTAATATTTTTAAGCTGACAGCTGATTGCTGGTGACTGATAGCTATTTGCTGACAGACACCCATGCTGCTGTCGCAGCGCCATCAGAAGAATGAAAAATTGTAACCCATTGTGGCGTAGCTGCGACATATGACAAGCCATAGAGCGCTCTGTGAAGAGTTTGACTGTAAGCGGCCGAGCAGCATGGACGCTGCGAGAGCGCTGGAGCGGCATGGACGCCGCATCAGCGCGTGCCGCTGGAAGTCAAACGATGAGCAGGAGCAGCGCTCTTGGCGAAGTCATCCCGGAGCAGCGGACACAAGGGTTAACATTTTGAGGGTAGCTGACAGTTGATAGCCAATACAAAGCACAAAGGAGGTCTGAAAAGCCATGAGGAGGCCCTTCATTGCCGGGAACTGGAAGATGTATAAGACTCCGGCAGAGGCCAAGACTTTGATTAGCCAACTACTGCCGTTACTCAAAAAGGCAGATATCGATGTGGCCGTATGCCCGCCCTTTACTTCCCTGGAGACTGTGCTGAAGCTGACCGCAGATACAGTGCTCCGGGTGGGCGCCCAGGATGTTTTCTGGGAAGAGGAAGGAGCTTATACAGGGGAAATTTCTCCTGTTATGCTCTTTGATATGGGCTGTACATACTGCATTGTAGGCCACTCTGAACGCCGGCAGTATTTTGGCGAAACCGATACATCTGTAAATAAAAAAGTTAAAGCGCTTTTGAAACAAAAGCTAATTCCCATTGTGTGCGTAGGGGAAACTTTAGCCCAGCGGGAAGAAGGCATAACCAAAGAAGTCTGCCGCCTCCAAATTGAGCAGGGGTTAGCGGGGCTCAAGCCGGAGGAAGCGGCCCGGTTGGTTATTGCCTATGAACCTGTTTGGGCTATTGGCACCGGCAAAACCGCTTCTGCCGGCGATGCTCAGGAGGTTATCGGTTATATCAGAGAAGTTCTGGCTGCCCGGTTTGGCAAGGAATCTGCCGGGCAAATCCGCATTCTATACGGAGGAAGTGTTAAGCCTGATAATATTCAGGAGCTTATGGCAGAGCCGGATATTGACGGAGCTTTGGTGGGCGGTGCCAGCCTAAAAGCCAAGGATTTTGCGGAAATAGTCAACTATAAAAACAGTTGATAGTTGTTAGTTGCTGGTTGTTGGTTAAAAACAGGTTTAACCACTCAAACCGGCTTTGTTGCAGTTCTGGAAAACTAACAACTAAAAACTAACAACCAACAACTGACCTGATAAGGAGTGTTTTAATCTTGGGGCATAAGCCTGTGGTACTGGTGATTTTAGACGGGTGGGGTTTAAGTGACAATACTGAAGGCAACGCCTTAGCAATGGCTAAGTTACCCTGTTACCTGCAGTTGAAACAAGAGTACCCTTTTACCACTTTAGCTGCCTCGGGGGAAGCGGTTGGTTTGCCTCCCGGGCAAATGGGCAATTCGGAAGTAGGACATTTAAATATAGGAGCCGGACGGGTGGTGTACCAGGAGTTGACCCGGATCAACCGCGCTATTAAACAGGGTGAGTTTTACGAAAATGCAGCGCTGGTTGACGCTATGCAGCATGCCAAAGAAAAGGGAAAGGCTGTCCACTTCATGGGACTTTTATCTGATGGCGGGGTACACAGCCATATAGACCATCTCATGGCCATGCTGGACATGACCGAGAAGCTCAAGGTGGACAAAGTGTTTGTTCATGCATTTTTAGACGGGAGAGATGTTGCCCCGGCCAGCGCCAAAGAATATATTGTGCAGTTGGAACGGAAATTCAATGAATTGGGCTATGGCGCCATTGCCACTGTAATGGGCAGGTATTATGCCATGGACCGTGACCGGCGGTGGGAAAGAACTGCCCAGAGTTACAAAGCCATGGTGCAGGGAGAAGGCAGGAAAGCTACCCTGGCGTTGGCAGCTGTTGAACAGGCCTACGGGGAAAGGGTTACTGATGAATTTGTGCCTCCTACGGTTATTGTGGATGAAAAGGGGAGCCCTAAGGGGCTGGTTTCCCCGGGCGATACTTTAATCTTTTTTAACTTCCGGGCTGACCGGGCCAGGCAATTGACCCGGGCTTTTATCGAAGATGATTTCCAAGGATTTGTCAGGCCTGAAGGGTTGTTGCCGGTCAAATTTGTATCCATGACCCAGTATGACTTGACCTTTGATACTCCGGTTGCTTTCCCACCCCAGAACCTTGAAAACACCTTGGGCGAAGTGCTAAGCAAAAATAACATCAGGCAGATTCGGATTGCGGAAACTGAAAAATACGCCCATGTGACCTTCTTCTTTAACGGCGGCGTGGAAGAACCCTATCCCGGTGAAGACCGGGTGCTGGTACCTTCCCCAAAGGTAGCGACATACAATTTAAAACCGGAAATGAGCGCCTGGGAAGTGACTCGCGAGGTAAGAGAGAAAATGTCTTCCGGAATGTACCAGGTTGGCATTGTGAATTATGCCAACCCTGACATGGTGGGACATACGGGCATAATGGATGCTACTGTCAAAGCCTGTGAAACGGTTGACAGCTGTTTGGAGCAGGTAATAAATACAATCCTGCCCATGGGCGGTGTTGTGCTGGTTACTGCTGACCACGGCAATGCCGAAGAAATGATTGACCCGGAAACCGAGGAACCCCACACGGCTCATACCAGCAACAGCGTACCGTTTATACTGGTTTGCGATTGTTTCAAAAATGCCAAGTTGCGCGCAGGATCGCTTCAGGACATAGCTCCCACGGTTCTGGACATTTTGGGCATCGCAAAGCCGCCGGAGATGACAGGGGAAAGCTTACTCATAAAAAGCTAGCAGCCTTCAGCCGTCAGCCATCAACTTCTGGATGGCGAATATCTTAGCTTAATGGCTGCATGCGAAACTATATACATTTTTAGTTGAATTTTTTGGTTTTGTTTAGAAATTAGCTCATTTTAAGCTGTGGGCTGATAGCTGACAGCTGACAGCTAGACCCAATAAGAAAGGATGATAGATTTATGCCAACAATCACAGATATTTTTGCCAGGGAAATACTGGATTCCAGGGGGAATCCCACAGTAGAGGTGGAAGTGTTTTTGGAAGACGGTTCCGTAGGCAGGGCTGCAGTCCCTTCCGGTGCCTCTACGGGAGCTTATGAAGCCGTAGAATTGAGGGACAACGATGAAAGCAGGTATTTGGGAAAAGGCGTAATGGACGCGGTCAATAACGTCAATGTGCAGATTGCACCGGAGCTGGTGGGGATGGAGGCTCTGGACCAGGTAGGAGTTGACCAGATGCTCCTGGAAATAGACGGCACTCCCAACAAATCCAAGCTGGGCGCCAATGCCATTTTAGGGGTGTCTTTGGCTGTGGCCAAAGCAGGCGCGGAATCGCTGAGTTTGCCTCTTTACCGTTATATCGGGGGCGTCAACGCCAAAGAGCTGCCCGTCCCCATGATGAACATTTTAAACGGCGGCAAGCACGCCGATAACAACGTCGATATCCAGGAGTTCATGATCATGCCTGTGGGCGCTGAAACTTTTGCTGAAGGACTGCGCATGGGCGTGGAAGTGTTTCACAACCTGAAAGCAGTTTTAAAAGGAAAAGGTTTAAATACCGCTGTTGGCGACGAAGGTGGCTTTGCGCCCAACCTGAGCTCCAATGAAGAGGCCCTGGGCGTAATTATGGAAGCTATTCAAAGGGCAGGGTATGAGCCGGGTAAAGATGTGCTTCTGGCTCTGGATGTGGCAGCTACGGAACTATACAGAAATGGCAAATACATTTTTGCGGGAGAGAATGTGGAACGCACCTCCCGGGAGATGATTGAATACTATACAAGTTTAATTTCCCGTTACCCCATCATTTCCATTGAAGACGGTCTTTCAGAAGATGATTGGGATGGATGGAAGGAACTAACTGCTCAGTTAGGTCAGAAGGTGCAGTTGGTTGGCGATGACCTGTTTGTGACTAATACCGAAAAGCTAAGTCAAGGGATTGCCAACAACACGGCCAACGCTATTTTAATTAAAGTTAACCAGATTGGAACCCTGACTGAAACTCTGGATGCAATCGAAATGGCTAAACGGGCCGGTTACACCACCATCGTTTCTCACCGTTCCGGTGAAACGGAGGATACCACAATTGCCGACATTGCAGTAGCTACCAATGCAGGACAGATTAAGACAGGGGCCCCTTCCCGTACTGACCGGGTCGCTAAATACAACCAGCTCTTAAGAATTGAAGAAGAACTGGATTACCTGGCCCGCTACCGCGGAGCACAGACGTTCTACAATTTAAAACGCTAGAAGCTATACAACTAAACCCGGGTTTACCGGGTTTAGTTGTAGTCATTAGTTGGTTAGCTTTCAGCTTTCAGCCGCCAGTATCAGCAATTAGCTGCTGGCTTTTTCTGCAAAAACCATAAATGCAACTAAGGGCTAAGGACGCGGCTTTAAGCCTATTCTGGTGACTGATGACTGGCGACTGGTGACTAATATCGCACGCGATTTACGGCGGTGCGCACTAGTGGAACAAGGCTGATGAGCAGTTTCTTGTTTTATTAATCTAAAATATGGCAAAATATAGTGACATAATTGGTAGAATGTTGTATTCCAATTCCGCTTATGCTAGAATATATTTGTTTGATTCAAGACAGGAGGTGAAGGGGTTGAAAACGTTTCTGACAATTCTCCAGGTTATATCCGCTCTGGGCGTAATAAGTTCCGTACTGCTGCAGTCCGGTAAAAGCGCGGGCCTTTCCGGGGCTATCGCCGGTGGGGCAGAACAGCTTTTTGGCAAGAAAAAAGGTTTGGATGAACTCTTAAATAGGGTTTCAGCTATTATGGCTATAGCTTTTCTACTGCTTTCGCTGCTCTTATCTATAATCAAATAAGCTAAGAGTTTTTTAGGAGGGAACAATTAAAAATGGAGCTAAACTATTTAGTTCCTGCAGCCGGTTTGCTGGCGCTGCTCTTTGCCTGGTATTTGGCCGGCAAAATCAATAACACCGATGCAGGAACTGACCGTATGAAAGAAATTGCCGCCGCCATTCATGAAGGCGCTATGGCCTTTTTGACGCGGGAATACAAGGTTTTAGTATTTTTTGTAGTGGGAATGGCTGCCCTGATTGCCATTTTAGGCTTTGCTACGCATGGTGCGGAAAGCCTGCAGCCCCAGACTGCAATAGCTTATGTGATTGGAACTGTTTCTTCCATCCTGGCAGGCTTTTTCGGCATGCAGGTGGCAACCAAAGCTAACGTCCGTACTGCCAGTGCCGCCCGTCACAGCGCCAACAGAGCTTTAGGTGTAGCTTTTTCCGGCGGCGCAGTTATGGGTATGTCGGTGGTAGGATTGGGGCTATTGGGATTGGGGATTGTCAACCTGCTTTTTGATAATCCCAACGTGGTCAATGGCTTTGCCCTGGGGGCCAGCTCAATTGCCCTGTTTGCCCGGGTAGGCGGTGGAATCTACACCAAAGCTGCCGACGTGGGCGCAGACCTGGTAGGTAAAGTTGAAGCGGGTATACCCGAGGACGATCCGCGGAACCCGGCGGTTATAGCTGACAATGTTGGCGATAACGTGGGTGACGTAGCCGGTATGGGCGCAGACCTGTTTGAATCCTACGTTGGCTCTATCATTTCCGGTGTGGCTTTGGCTGCAGCCCTTGGTATAAACAACGGTACCTACGTCCCGTTAATGGTTGCCGCTGCCGGTATTGTAGCCTCAATTATAGGAACATTCTTTGTACGTACCGACGAAGGCGCCAACGCGCAAAAAGCTTTAAACACAGGTACTCTAGTTGCTTCCGTCCTGTCCATAATCTTTACATACTTTATTACAACCGGTTTACTTGATACTTTTACAGTTGGTAATAATACTTATACCGGTATGGGAGTATTCATCGCTACCGTTGCCGGTCTAGTAGCCGGTTACCTGATCGGTAGGATTACCGAATACTACACCTCAGGTGACTATAACCCGGTTAAACAAATTGCCGCTCAGTCGGAAACCGGTACGGCAACCAATATTATTTCCGGCATCAGCGTAGGTATGTTAAGCACTGCTTTGCCCATTATCGTCGTAGTAGTGGCTATTATTCTAGCCTATAGTTTGCCGAGTTATATGGCATAGCTTTAGCTGCGGTGGGTATGCTATCCACAACCGGCATGATCGTTGCTGTAGATGCTTATGGTCCTATTGCAGACAATGCCGGTGGCATTGCTGAAATGTCAGGTTTGGATCCTAAGGTTCGCAAAATTACCGATGCCCTTGACTCTGTCGGCAATACCACTGCTGCCATCGGTAAAGGTTTTGCTATTGGTTCTGCCGCTTTAACAGCTTTGGCATTGTTCTCCGCTTATACAGCTGCTGCCAAAGTATCTGCTATTGACTTGTTAAACCCGGCAGTGGTAGGCGGAGCATTTATCGGCGGGATGCTGCCCTTCCTGTTTGGAGCTTTAACCATGCAGGCTGTAGGTCGTGCCGCCAGCCACATGATTGAGGAAGTACGCCGACAGTTTAAGGAAATTCCCGGCTTGATGGAAGGCAAAGCAAAGCCTGACTATGCCAACTGCGTATCTATCAGTACAGCGGCTGCCTTAAAAGAAATGATCGTACCTGGCTTAATCGCCGTCGCCGCTCCTTTGATTGTCGGTTTGACACCGGGTCTGGGCAAGGAGGCATTAGGCGGGATGCTGGCCGGAGCCACCATAACCGGCTTCCTCATGGCTGTTATGATGGCCAATGCAGGAGGCGCTTGGGACAATGCCAAGAAGTACATTGAAAGCGGCGTTCATGGAGGCAAGGGTTCACCAGCCCATGCAGCGGCCGTAACCGGTGATACCGTAGGCGATCCCTTTAAGGATACTTCAGGGCCTGCCATGAACATTCTAATCAAGTTGATGACCATCGTGGCTTTGGTATTTGCCCCGCTGTTTATGTAAAAAAAATAGAGTGTTGGTGCAGGCCAACGCTCTATTTTTTTAGCCTCAGCTGTAAGCCTTCAGCCGTTGCTTTTAGCTGAGATAACATATTCCTTTCAGTGGCATGGTAATTGCTGTTAATCTTGACTAAGTACATGTACTATGGCTAAATATAAAATAAAGCTGACAGCTTATAGCTGATGGCTGAAAGCTGGTTCGCTTTCGACCGGAAGGGGGAGGAGTATGGAGTTTCGAGGTAATGGCATGTGTTTTGGCTGTGGTGAAAGTAATCCCATTGGCTTGAAACTGCGGTTTGTTAGTGAAGGTGACCTGTTCTATTCCAAATATACACCCAAGCCCGAGTTTCAAAGCTATGCCGGAGTGGTGCACGGCGGTATTGTCAGTACCTTATTGGATGAGGTCATGGCCAACCACCTCCTCAGCCGGGGACTTATTGTAGTGACGGCAGAATTGTCCGTCCGTTTTATTAAGCCTGTCCCGGTAAATGCGGAGTTAAAAGTGGTGAGCAAAGTTAAGGAGTCAAAAGGTCGTCTTTCCCAGATGGAAGGGTGGATTGAGGACGGCTCCGGCCAGGTGCTGGTCCGGGGCACAGCAAAAATGATGCATGTTGGTGGAAAGGAGTAAATTATGAAGAGGGAGGGAACAATTTAAATTGAATTGCATTATTTGGTGCATTTAGCTGGCCTTTTGGCATTTGCGTTTGCTTTATACTTGACCGGCAGGATTAATGGCACTAATGCAGGAACAGAGCGCATGAAGAAAATTCCGCGGCCATTCATGAAGGCGCTATAGCCTTTTTGACACAGGATTGCCTGGGTTGGTAGCGGAATCTACACCAAAGTGGTCGACGTGCGCAGATATGTAGGTAAACTGGAAGCGGGTATTCCGTAGGACGATCCGCTGAACCCGGCGGTTATTGCTAACAATGTGGGCGATAACGTGGCGACGTGGCCGGTATGGGCGCTGACCTGTTTGAAGCGTACGTTGGCTCTATTATTTCCGGAGTGGCTTTGGCTGCAGCTATAGGTATTAACTACGGTACCTATATACCGTTAATGGTTGCTGCTGGTAGCGTAGCAGCAATTATAGGCACATTCCTTGTACGTACCGACGAAGGGGCCAACGCCCAAAAAGCTTTGAATACGGGTACTTTAGTTGCTTCCGTCCTTTCCATAATCATTTCATATTTCATTACAACCGATGATACCGTAGGTGATCCCTTTAAGGATACTTCAGGTCCTGCCATGAACATTCTGAGCAAGTTGATGACCGTCGTGCCCTTAGTATTTGCTCCGCTGTTTATGTCAAATTAAGCATAAAGTGTTAGGTATAGTCTCCCGGCACTTTTTTCATATCCAGCCAAAGTTTTTAATTAACGGCTAAAAAAGCTAAGGACTAAGGACTTTCTATTTTCTGTTAAATTTTAATGTTATAAAGCTTAATTTTTTCGTAAAAAGTTCTTCTACTAATACCTAATAGCTCTATTGCTTTTGATTTGTTGTTTTTCGCCATTTTTAAGGCTTCTTTGATGGCAGATTCTTCAGCTGAAGCGATCAAATTTTTCAAATTTAGTTTCTTGCTATTCAAATAAGCCCTTTCAGTATTAGAACGCAATAAATATTTGGGGAGTTGTTTTGGAGTAATTTCTCCGTCTTTGGCCAGAACAGTTGCATATTCGAGCACATGATAAAGTTCTCTGACATTACCCGGCCACGAATGGGAAACTAAAATGTCCACGGCCTCCTCTGAAATAGATATTTCTTTGTTATTTTTAGTTCCAATTTTTTTTAACAACTCAGTAATTAATAAAACTATATCATCCTTTCGTTCTCTTAAAGGTGGAATTTTGATGGGAATTACATTTAGCCGGAAAAAAAGGTCTTCCCTAAACTTTCCTTGTTTGACCATGGCCTCAAGGTCCTTATTAGTCGCAGCAACTACCCTTACATCTATTTTTTTAGAAACGTTGCTGCCGATCCTTTCAATCTCATTTTCTTGTAACGCACGTAGTAACTTAGCTTGGACTTTTAAGTCAATTTCCCCTATTTCATCTAAAAACAATGTACCACCCTGTGCAATTTCAAATTTCCCCAATTTCCCACGTTTACTAGCACCGGTAAATGCACCTTCTTCATACCCAAAAAGCTCACTCTCTATCAAAGTCTCTGGTATTGACGGGCAGTTTACTTTTACAAAGGGCCCATTCTTACGGTTACTTTCCAAATGAATTGCATTAGCAAACAATTCCTTGCCCACTCCACTCTCGCCTAGCAAAAGAACTGTATAATCGTATTTAGCTGCTTGCTTTACTACCTCAATAGTATCTAGAAGCTTTGGATTACGACCGACGATCCCATGAAACTGAAATTCATTAGTAACTGCTTGTTCTTTAAACAATTCATTTTGCAAGTAATGGGCAAAACTCTGAGTTCTTTCTAATGCTTCTTTTAATAAAACAACATCTTTCATATCTTTAAATACGGATATCGCTCCAATGGTAACTCCATTTATATTTATTGGAGACGAGCTAGCTAAAATAAAGGCTCCAGCAGCCTTAAGTAAAGTTTTTTGGTTACTCAAGCAAATTCCCTTCTCCAAAACTTCTAGCAAGGGCGATTCGGGTTCAATTAAGGAAAGTGGTTTCTTAACAATCTTTTCGCGTTTTACACCTATTATATCCTCATAGGCTTTATTAACAAAAATAATTTCGCTTCTGGCTGAGACAATGATAATTCCGTCAGAAATAGTCTCTAAAACCGATGTCAAAACAGGATTATTTCTAAACATATTTTCCAAGTTGAGATCCAGACTGTTCTGCCCATGCTTTTTCATCCACATTCCTCCAAAGGATGTTTTTTGCAAGTAAAAAATGCAGAAAGATGCAGCTTTTTTATGCATACGGCACTTGCCAGCCTAATGCTTAGTTTTGGATCCTCTGCATAGCCTCTTTCAGTCGGAAACTCTCGGCTGTAAAGGTTAGAATATGGGCATGATGGACAAGACTATCAACTAGTGCTGCCGTCAGTTTGTTATCGCCGAATACCGTCGTCCACTGCCCGAATTCCAGATTGGTGGTGACTATGCTTCCTAAGCTTGCTCCGATTTTCCCAGTTTGGCACGTCTGCGGCCCTCAAGGTCTGCAGAGAGAATACTTTCAATGAGCTCTGTCGGGTTGCTGTTGTTCCATTCATTTTTAGTCTCTACGATGTAGGCGAGCCGCAGCTGTCTGCAGATATCTGACAGTGCTGTATTCATGCAGTCGCACCTCCTTTCGTGAGCGTATTGTACTTGGCAAGTTCAGGAATCGCTCCTTTGACCTCCGGTGGGGTGTAATGTTCTTCAAAGCCTTGCTGTAGCTGACGTGATCCCACTGACAAGCGGCAGAATGGTGGTAACCATTGAGGACTTTGAAGTGGCAGCCGGTAATGTCCATTTTATCCCATTACATCGGAATCAGTACTTTATCTCCTGGTTTAACGTTGAATACCGTGATGAGTATCTTGTCGATCGTAATTTCGCCATACTTGTTCACTTGTGTACTTTTAAGCCGGTACACCTGGAATTCCTGATCAAGCAGCTTGTTGAGCTTGTTTTTTTCTTCACTCCAAAGTTCCCGGGTAAGCTTTTCCTTCACGTAGTAAAGGCGATCCATATCCTTTGTTACCAGCCTGTCCAGTTCATCTGCGAACTTTTCCTGTGTTTCGAAGAGGGATGGGAACACACCAGTTTCGGCGACCGTAGCCGCAGTTGTTTTCAACATGTCCCTTCTCATTCCCGCTATCCGGATTACAGAATATTGCTTCGAAAGGGTAGTGACAATCAAACCGCATAAACAGTCCCCCAGGTTGCGCTCGCCGTTTTTCTCAATCCCTGCAACAGCAGCCGACAGATTATCAAACTATATTCTCGTTGGAACTCCACCTACATTACGCCATACACAGCTTAGGGATATTTTTAAAATACATATTCTTCTAATATTCGTTTTCTTCCTGCTATTCCGTGTTATTATGAGCTACATGCACCCTTATAAGGTAGAAGGGGCGAAAGCTATTTTTTTAAGTTTGAGTGTTAATGCCCAATTTATCTGTCGGCAACACCTGGGATTTTGACCAAATTATATGTCGGTAAGGTTCATTTAAAGATAGTGTATTTGTGCAAGATTTATCATCTAAGATGTATACAGTGTTTGAAAAGTATATAATTCTTAAATTATAACTTGATATTGGATCACGTTATGCTTTAAAAAAAAGTTTGTATACTTTTTAAATTAAATAAAATTAAGAAACGTTTGAAAGAACAAAATAAATTTCAAAATTTTAAAGTAAAGCAATGCTTATAATCGAATACCGGTTTTTTGTTAATTTTTTTTTTATGCTTTTTTTAACAATTTATCTCTTTTAAGAAAATATTGGTATAAATTTTGCTTGGATATAATAGTGGTTGGCCAACTGCGTAGATTATGAAAAGGAGGAGGTTAATTTGTTTAACTTTCCGGGGAATTATATTGGTCCCAAAGAATATCTACCGGATAAAATTTTTGCTTTGCCGGAACTAAACTATCCTGAAAAAATTAATCTAGCAGTTGAATTACTGGATAATCATGTACAAAAGAACCCAAGCAAAAATGCGATTCTTTTTGAAGACCAAAAAATTACTTACTTAGACCTGCAAAATAAAGTGAATCGTTTCGCAAATGCCCTCATAAAATTGGGTGTTAAAGAAAATGATCGGGTAATGTTGCGCGCACCTAATACCCCGGAATATATTATTGCAAATTTTGCCTGCTGGAGGATTGGTGCTATCCCAGTATTATGTAATCATTTAGTCAAAGGGGAAGAAATTTCATACCGGGCAAATAATTCGGAAGCTTTGGTGGTTCTATCCCGAAAAGATGTTGTAGAAGACGTAGATGCTGTAAAAAATGAGCTTGAAACGGTGAAACACTTTGTTGTTTTTGGGGGAAGCCATGAAGGTCATCTGAGTATGGAAGAATTAATGGCAGGAGAATCAGATGTATGTGAGTCGGCGGCAACAACCAAATTCAATATTGGACGGCTCATTTACAGTTCGGGTACCACCGGGAAGCCTAAAGGCATTGTCTGTAATTATTCTGACATTTTGGCGGTTTGTGATACCCATGGCAAATATGTTTTAAAGTTGACGGAAAATGACATAGTAGGCGGTCACCCATTTTTTACATTTGCATTTGGTTCGGTAAACTTTACCTTTGAGCCATGGCGTGTTGGATGTACACTTTCAATTATAGATCGGTTCAAACCGGATAAAATGTTTGAAATCATTGAAAAGCATAAGATAACTGTATGTGCATGTGTTCCAACTGCTTTTAGAATGATGATTGATTATTACGAAAAAAGCGATGTAAAATATGACGTTAGTTCTTTAAGACTGTGCCAGAGTGCTGGTGAATGGTTGCCGGCTAGTACCATGCGGGATTGCAAGAAAGTACTTGGTGTGGAGATTCTTGATTCATTAGGTTCAGGGGATTTGATGTATTGGTTATCAACACGGGAAGGTGTGCCGGAAAATAAGATTGGCTCCACTGGGATATCTGTTCCGGGTGTGGAAAACAAAGTTGTCGATGAAAATTTTAATGAAGTTCCCAGGGGGACGGAGGGTGAACTTGTTGTTCGTGGCCCCTTCGGTCAAGTTTACTGGAAAAAACCAGAGGCACAGATGAAAGGGGTATGGAATGGTTGGAGTCGCCCAGGGTTAACTTTTGTTCAAGATGAAGATGGGTATTTTTGGTACAAAGGTCGTACTGATGATATGATTGTCACTTCAGGCTATAAGATTCCTGGAGGTGAAGTAGAGGCTGTTCTTAATGAGCATCCAGCCGTCTTGGAATCTGCAGTTGTAGCTTCGCCTGACCCAATTAGACAAAATATCGTCAAAGCATTCGTAGTCCTTAAGGAAGGTTATGAACCATCTGAGGAGCTGATAGTTGAATTACAGGAGTATACGAAAAAACACTTGGCTGAATATAAATACCCCCGGGAGATCGAATTTGCGAAAGCAGATGAGCTTCCAAGAACTTCTACTGGAAAAATCCAAAGAAACGTATTAAGAAAACAAGAAGAAATGAAGAAAAAAAAGAATGTAGGTTGATGGCTGCCCAACATCTATAGTGAGAAACGAGGAGGTAGTTATATGAACTTTCACTGGTTTGAAAAAGGACCAGGTTATGCCTCTGGTATTAAAGATTTGCCAAAAACTTTTACAACTCCCGCGATTAGTCAAGCATTAATAGCGGCAATTTTTGGGATAAGTGTGGATGTAATTTTTATTAAATCTGCACAAGAAGGTGGTTGGCCAAATGGAGCAATTGTTGGCTGGTTGTTCGCTGTTCATGTTTTAGGGGGCTTTTTATGTTGGTTTCTAAATTTATATTATAAAAAACCAATTGCAGGAGCATCGTCTATCACGGGGGGTGTAATGTTTGCTACAGCTGCAACTAGTTTTACTATCAATGAATTATATGGAGCTGCCGTCGTGGCAGGTATTATCGTCTTTCTTCTTGGAGTAACAGGTACTATAAAAAAAGTAATGGCGATCTTACCCATGCCTGTTGTACTGGGTATGACTGCCGGAGTGCTTTTAAGGTTTGTAACCGGTATTCCGGGGGCCATACAGGATGCACCTGTTGTGGCCGGAGCCGCGTTTATAGGTTAGTACGAAAATAAATTTGAAATATTCTTTAACAACTGCATATGGCAACCAGGATAACCCGTAAAAAGGTAATAATTAACTAGCCAATGCAGATCTTGCATCAGTGAAATTAATTCTTTTGGAAAAACCATTGTAGCTGTTAAGCAACCTCGTGGGGTTCTATCACCTCCAGACCTAGTTTCTTAGCTTCAGCAATAATCCTTTTAACTCGGAACTTTTCCTGTTTTTGTTTGGCTTTTTCAAAGGATGTTTCATCGTAATCAGCATCATTTTTTAACAGGTTGTATATTATTACGAGAACTTTTCTGGCTAATGCAACAAGAGCTTTTTTGGCGCCACGGCGTTGTTTGATTTTCCAATACCAGGATGATAAGTAGCTTTGACGTATTCGGGTGATGCACCAAGCAACTTCACATAGGATCCGTTTTAAATAGGTGTTACCGTTGGTGGTACGAGTGGACTTTTTTTTCCTGCACTTTCATTGTTACCGGGGCTTAAGCCCGCCCAGGAACAGATATGTTCAGCGGTTTTAAAACGACTCATATCAATTCCGATTTCCGCCAAAATGGCTGCTGCTGCAGTTTTATCAATGCCCGGTATGCCGTCTAGTTGCTCTAGTTGTCTTTGATACTGAGCCAGTTTTTCTTCTAAGTTTTGCTCTACTTGACGGAGATGCTCGTAATGCTGATCTAGCCAACCTAACAATAGCTTTAGAAACTCTCTTTGATGAACATCCATTTTGCCATTGACAGCCTGTTTGATCTCATGGAGCTTATTCTTAGCACGCCCCTTTACAAAATTCTCTACTTCCCGGGCGGATATTTTCCCATGGTGGCTAAGATGATCCATAATCGCCCGGCCCGATACGCCGAAGATATCGGTCAGGAAGGTAGAGAGCTTAAAGCCGCAGCTTTGTAAGTGTTTTTCGATCCGGTTTTTCTGTGACGTAATTTCCTCGATGATACTTTTGCGGTACCGGGTCAGATTACGGAGTTCCCGGATTGGTTTGGAGGAACAAAACTTCCTTCTAATAATCCGGCACGCAAAGGGTAGCTATCCATTCGGCGTCCTTCATGTCGGTCTTTTTACCGGGTACATTTTTCATATGCCGGGCATTGGCAACAATCAAAACCATACTGCCGTCAAAGGCTTCTTCCAACACGTTATATACAGGCTGCCAATAGATGCCGGTGCTTTCCATTGCAACATGCCGACAGTTCTCATTTTCTAGCCAAACTTTCATTTCATCTAGCCCGGCAAGAAGGGTGGAAAAGGTGCGGATGGTTTTAACCGGTTCCCCGTCAACATTGCCTTTTAATAGGCAGGCTACAACCGTTTCTTTGTGGACATCAAGACCACAACATATTTCCAGGATGTCTTGCATGTAACTCACTCCTGCTCCAAAGAATTTCAGGGATGATTGCTCGAGAAATAAAGATTTTAGTACCCGTGCTGTTCCCAAGTCCTTAAGAACAAGGGGCGACAATTGGCTGTGCTCAAAAGCAATCAAGTTAGGTTATTTAACGAGGTTATACCATCAAAATAAAATCAACCTTTGTCCCTGATAATTTCAATGTAGCAAAAAATCCAACCTTTGCAATAACTTAGCTAATTTTCATGATTGGTTGTGCCTTCCAGGCATGGGTGGTTATTTATTAGTTGCCCGCTTTATGAAAAATATCCCTGGAGCTTTAGGCGCATTAGTTTTTGGAGTAATCGCTTTTATAGTTACCGGTTCTCCCGATTTCTCCGGAGTTCATTTTACTTTGACTGGTCCCATGTTTGTTAAGCCTCAGTTCAACTTGATGGCAGCTATTTCTGTAGGAATACCTTTAGCAATTCTGGTTATTGGAGCAGAAAATGCCCAGTCTATCGGAGTTCTTAAAGCACTTGGTTATGATCCCCCAGTTAATGCCATGACTATTTATAGCGGCATTTTTGGTACCTTGGGACCTTTTTTGGGGATTCATAACGTGAACATTGCTGGCCCAATGACGGTGATGACTTGTTCCCCGGAAGTGGGTAAAAAGGAACTTAGATACGGAGCCAGCTTTTTAAACGACTTCTTTTACGGTATTGCAGGGCCTTTTGTAATTCCTTTGGTTGCCTTTTTAGCAGTTATCCCAAAACCCTTAGTGACCATTGTCGCTGGGTTAGCTATGTTAAGGGTTGTCAGCAGTTCCTTAATTGATACATTTGCTGAAGGAAAGTTTTTAATGGGTGGATTCTTTGCCTTTATTATTGGAGCCTCTAATATCACCGTACTACAAATAAGTGCCGCCTTCTGGGCTTTGCTGGGAGGGTGTCTTGTCTCCTTGCTTTTGGAAGGTAAGGACTATGCAGAATTCAGGAAGCAACAGACTGCTTCCCTATAACTAGTCAAAAAAATCGGTTGTTTTATAAAAACCTTTTTCAGTTAGGTAACGGTAACTTTCGGCCCAGTGGCATGATTGTCAAGGACCGGCGCTGTTTTTTGTTCGGCGCAGTTCAGGGTCTAAGTGAGTTTAATCTCAGGTAGTGGAAAAACATGCGACTTGAGCTGTACAAATTTATACAAATATTAATATTAAAAAATCTAATATTTTAAAATAATTAACATTGTGAGGGTAATTATAGCGGACTAAACGGTGTTAACTGCAGATGTGTTAGTAGTTGGAGGTCGGCGCGGGGGCTCTTACGCCATTGAAGCGTCTGAGTATGCAAGTAATAAGGTATGGTTAGCATTAATCAGAGGGTATAAGTCCGACTAGAAGTTTTTTCACGAAGATAATTTGCTAGACACTGGATGTCCTTGTCGCCTTGTATATATGGCTAAAGAATAGCAACAAAGATGATTGAACCACCCGGGTCTTTTTGGAGCCGGGGTTTTTTTTAAATTGCTGGAAAAAACATTTCTCTTATTTCTAAGAAAATAATATATAACTGTCTACTATCTATACATCTAAAAGTTTTCCTACTCCTCACTGACTTTTCTATGTTGCTGCACAATGTTGTTTATATTGTAAACAATTTTTAATACCCAAAGAGTCTGTAGTGCCTAAAAACAAAGGGAAAAAGTTTGGCATGTATTTTGCTAGCCTACTAGTTAAAAACATTAAGGAGAAAAGTCGCCATGGGAAGAGAGGCTGCTAGTGTCTATGAATCGGCTAGAGATATTGCAATTAAATGGCATGAAAACGGAGGTAAAGTGATTGGATATTTTTGCAGTTGTCTTCCGGAAGAACTGCTTCATGCTGCAGGTGTGTTACCCTTTAGGATAATTGCTGGTAGCAAAATCGATTTAGTTCTAAAGGAATGCGATTTTCTGGATGGGGTTGTGTCGTCACATCCTTACGAGACCTTTTCTGGAAAATTTCACCATCATCTTTCTATTCCAGATCCAAGGGCTGATGAATCAATTATAACTTTTGAAAAAGAAATTGAAATTTTAATTAATAGTATGGAAAAAGAGCTAATTAACTGTGTTATATCAGAAGAAGCGCTCTTAAAATCTATACAAATATACAATCGAAGCCGGAGCCTTTTTCACGAACTTGACATAGCAAGACGGCAAGGGAATTTAGATTCCTCAATTCTGTATGAAGCTATTCATGGTTCAATGGGGATAAGTAGGGAAGAAAGTATTCCTCTCTTAGAGGCATTGGTGAGCGACGCCAGGCCTGCAATAGGACAAAAAATCGATAAGTTTAGGGTACATCTTTCCGGTAGTATTTTGACAGATCTGGGTTTAATTCGGTTGATGGAGAATAATGGCTTGCAAATTGTTAGTGACGACTTATGTACCGGTTCAAGGTATTTTGAAAACCTGGTTGATGAAACAAAACCACCTATCACTGCTCTGGCGGAAAGGTACCTAAAAAGTATGCCATGTACTTGCATGTTTCCTGAAAATCTTCGTATGGACCACTTTTGTCAGAAAGCACAGATTAACAAAGTTGACGGTGTTGTAGTTTTACTTGAAAAATACTGTGATTCGTATCTTTTTGATTCTCCTGAGGTAAGAAAACGCTTTAATGAAATGGGCATTCCAGTGTTGTTTCTAGCGGGGGAAGACGCGGGTATTTCACAGGAACAAATAACTGCTCAAATTCAGGAGTTCAAGGAAGCTATTAATAAGAAAAAACTACATTTTGAAGGGAAGTCTTAGGATGATCAGTAAGAACAATAGTGAATTAGAAAGATTCAAGTGTCAACTGGACAAATGTACCGGGTGTGGTTACTGTACCTTATGGTGTCCTATCTACCAGGAGGATCCTCGGGAGTCGTCTGTTGCCAGAGGTAAGATCAAGATGTTAAAAGCTTTGCTGGCCGGTGAGAGTGAAAACGATGCTGATTACGAAGATAAGTTGAACCGGTGTATGTTATGCGGGACCTGTGCGGAGCATTGTCAGGGTTCAACTGAGACCCAATCTACCATTATAGCCAGCCGGGCAGATAAGACTAAAGCACAGGGTTTGCCTTTCCCTTACAGTTTTATTTATCGCTGGCTTATACCTCGTCGTGTGTTGTTTGGTAATACAGTCAGGATTGCTTCTTGGTTTCAGGGTTTTCTACCTAAGACGGAAGGGACCATCAGGCATCTGCCACTTTTTCTTACTGCTTTGGGTAAGGGACGGAATATACCTTCCATAGCTCCCAAATTTCTTAGGCAACTAGTTCCAGAAGTCAGTAAGCCGTCGTCAGGCACAAAAAAAATGAGAGTAGGATACTTTTCCGGTTGTATGACAGACTTCGTCTTCCCTCAAGTTGGTAAGAACATCATTGAAATATTAAACAACCATGGGGTGGAAGTGGTATTTCCAAAAGAACAGGGCTGCTGTGGAACTCCAGTTTATCAGGGAGCCGGTGATTTTGAAACCGGCAGGAAACTGGCAGATGCTAATATTCGGGCATTTGCTGACCTTGATGTGGAGTATATCATCTGTAATTGCGCTACTTGTATCTCTTCCATATCGGACTACGAAAAATTTTTGGCCGATACACCGGAAAGAAAAGAGGCTTATCGAAATTTTGCCTCAAAGTTAAAAGATATTACCGAGTTTTTGGTAGATGTATTACAATTGCCTGCATCTAGCTACAAGGTCGCACCTGAAGTTAAGGGCAAAACAATTACTTGGCATGATCCTTGCCATCTCAACCGCTATATGGGTATCACCAAGCAGCCAAGGCAAATTCTAAAATCAATACCTGACATCAATTTCGTGGAGATGACACGCCCAGATTGGTGCTGCGGTATGGCTGGAACTTTTAGCATTAAATATTATGAAACTTCCAAGAAGATTGCGGATAAGAAAATTGAATCTATAAAGGATTCCGGAGCTGATATTCTAGTCACTGATTGTCCAGGCTGTATGATTCAAATAATGGATAACTGTGTCAGACATAAACTTCCTGTAAAGGTCATGCATATCACGGAACTTTTACGGTAGATTCGGTGAAATGAAAAGAGAGAGGGGATGGAAAATGAGACAGGAAATACTTACGTTTTGCCCATTATGTGCCGGTCATTGCAGTGCGAAGGCGACGGTTGAAAATGGTGAGATTATTAACTGGGAACCTGATTTTGAACGTGGTTTTCCTTGTGAACCATGTCCGCCTTTTAAAGGAAAGGCAAATATGGAGATTGCTAAACACCCAGATCGTCTCAAGTACCCGCTGAAAAGAGTTGGTGCCAAAGGTGAAGGTAAATGGGAGCGTATCTCTTGGGATGAAGCATTGGGCACTATTGCTGAAAAACTAACGAAGCTTAAAGAAACATATGGACCAGAGTGTGTCTCCCTGGTTTTGGGGGAGCCTAAGGGGTTGGAGTTTGCCTTTGCTCAGAGATTCGCTAGCGTATTTGGTACACCTAATGTAGCCACGCCATCAAGTCTGTGCGGTGCCACCATGCTTGCCAGTTCAGCTGTTACATTTGGTAGCAAATATCCGACTCATCATCATGACATGAGTCATTTACCTAATTTGCATATAATTTGGGGAGCCAATTCTGCTCAAACACGGGGACCGCTGGTAAGGGAGTGGCTACGTGCATCCTTATTAAAAGGTTCCAAACTTGTGGTTATCGATCCGAAGAAAATAGATATTGCTAAACGAGCCGACTTATGGATCCGGCCCCGTCCCGGTAGCGATGCAGCGTTGGCTATGGGAATACTTAAAGTAACCATTGAGGAAAACCTTTACGATAAAGATTTCGTTGCTAGGTTGACTGTTGGCTTTGATGCGCTTTTGGAAGAAGTTAAGAAGTTTACTCTCGATGATGTTGAGAAAGTGACTTGGGTACCAAAAGAACAGATTCAGCAAGTAGCCAGAATGTATGCTAACCATAAACCTGCCGTTATTCATCAAGGGAATGCGATTAGTCACGGCATGAAGAGTTTTCAAACGAACAGATGTATTGATATCTTGCGTGGTATTTCCGGTCCTCCTAATACACCAGCTTGGGATGCAACGTTTACAGGACCTCCTTATAATAGAATGGGCCGTTTTATATTGCTGAAGCAGTTTCCCAGAAAGCCGGAGAAAACTCTTGGCAGTGAATACAAATGGGCGTTGGCGACAGCGTATATACCTCACCATGCCCTGTTAAAAGGAATTCTGGAGGAAAAACCATTTCCGATTAAGGCGGCTATGGTCATTGTTTCTAACCCTCTTTCCAGCTATCCTGATGCAAGGAGAGCCTATGAAGCATTTAAAAAACTAGAATTTGTGGTGGTTGCTGACTTATTCATGACACCTACGGCTCACTTAGCCGACATCATTTTGCCCGCGGCTACCAGTGGGGAGCATGATACTATAGGTTATTGGGGAGAAGATGGTGCACTCAGAGCCTTTCCCAAACTGGTTGATCCACCCGGAGAAGCTTGGCCTGATATAAAGTGGATTAACGAGTTAGCAAAAAGGCTAGGTCTGCAAGAATACTTTTGGGCTAATGAACAAGGCGGAATGGAATATATGATGGAGCCCAGCGGTTTGACTTGGGAAGAGTTTAAAGAAAAGGGCTTATTGCCAGTAACCAAGCAGGAAAGGGAACTGCAAGAAGGCTCCTTTGACACCCCATCAGGCAAGATTGAAATATATTCCAAACAAATGCAGGACGTGTATGGTTATAGCCCTGTGCCCATGTGGGAAGAGGTATCGAGTTTGCATTTGCAACCTTCAGAGCAATACCCGCTGCTCCTTACTAATCGGTGTGAAGACGCTTACAAGTTAACTAGCTTTAAGCATGTTGAGTATCTGCGTAATTATAAACCTGAGCCGGAGGTGGAAATGCATCCCGAAACAGCCAAGAAATTAGGGCTTAACGAAGGGGACTGGGTTACCATCGAAACTAAGAAAGGGAAGATCAGGCAAAAACTTGTGTTTGACCCTGACCTTGATCCTAGAGTTATTTATGTATCCTTCGGCTGGTGGTTCCCGGAAAAACCTAATAATATGTTCGAGTGGGATAAGTCGAATTTAAATATACTTCTAGATAATGAACCTGTTGAACCAGCGACAGGTACAGTTGAAACTAGAGGTGTACCTTGCCGGGTTTATAAAGGCTAGTGCGAATCTTTGGAATAAAGAGGTTAAAAGAAATCAGAAGGGAGAATAAAAGGTGTATGGGATCGTTCTAGCTGGTGGCAAGAGTTCTCGTATGAAATCAAATAAGTCTTTCCTTAGATTAAATGGACGAACATTTATTGAAACTATTATCAATGTCCTTAAACCCATTTTTAAAGATAATATTATTGTTATTACCAATGAACCTGAATTATACAGCTTTTTGAATGTAAAGCTTGAAAGTGATTTATTTAAAGATAAAGGGCCTCTTGCTGGGATTTATACAGGTCTCATGGTTTCTCCTTCCCACCATAATTTTTTCATAGCTTGTGATATGCCTTTTGTTAGTGATAAAGCGATTCGGTTTATTATAGAACAAAAAGCAAATTGGGATGCAGTTGTTCCTGTTATTGGAGGATACATTGAGCCTCTATATGGAATTTATTCAAAGAATTGTATTGAACCTATTAAAGATTGCTTGGTTAAAAATTGGCTTAAAGCTACTAGTTTCTATGACCAAGTAGCAGTTAAAACTATTCCTGAAACAATATTTAAAAAAATGGATCCAGAGCTAAAAATGTTTATAAATATTAATACGCCAAAAGAATTTGGAATTGCACAGAACCTATAGATATCATCATTGAGTAAAGAGCGTGACTTCGATCACGCTCTTTACTTTACGCCAGGGTATGAAGATTATATATAGCTGTTTACTTTAAATACACTTTAACTTTTTCCAGCTCTGTATGATTCTTTAGTGATGATCCATTAAAAATGTATACATTGTAAACATTATTAGATCTCTCAAAGCCCTGCAAATCGGGAAAATAAAAGAATCGTTGGCTTGGCATATTTTTTGCTTATGGAATATAGCGAATGAGATATAACAGAAAAATTATAAAAAAAATGCGTTGGCGGTGGTAGCCCGGTAAAGTAAGTGCAACTATGAGATAGGAGGAATGATTGTGAATGAAGTGTTTATAGTAAGCGCCAAAAGAACGCCCATAGGGAAATACGGAGGAACCCTCAAGGAGCTAACGGCAGTCGAGCTGGCTGAAATTGCTTTTAAAAGCGCCATTAGTGAAGCTGGAATAGAGAAACAAGAAATTGATGAAGTACTTTTAGGTAATGTTTTTCAGGCCGGGAACAGAGCAAATCCTGCCCGCCAGGCAGCGATAAGGGCGGGAGTTCCTTATGAAGTTCCTGCAAGTACCATTAATAAACAATGTGCCTCTGGAATGAAGGCAATAACTTTCGGAGCCCAGTGTATCATGTTAGGAGATGCCGACTGTATTCTTGCCGGAGGGACAGAAAGCATGTCTAACATTCCTTATTTATTATTGAATTCCCGGTGGGGTTACCGCATGGGTAACTCGGAGATTAAGGATGGGATGTTATGGGATGGTTTGCACTGCGCGATTAACAATATTCATATGGGTGTTACAGCGGAAAATATCGCTGAAAAATATGGAATAACAAGGTTGGAACAGGATGAATTTGCTTTTCTAAGCCATAAAAGGGCTATACAGGCTATTGATGAAGGGCGGTTTAACAGGGAATATGTTCCCATACAAATTCCCCAGAAAAAGGGTGACACCTTGATTTTTGATAAAGATGAGCATCCAATAAGAGATGTTAGCTTAGAAAAGATTAGTGCTTTAAAACCTGTCTTTAAAAAGGACGGTACAGTGACTGCTGGTAATTCCTCGGGCATTAATGATTCCGCGGCAGCAGTGATATTGGCATCGGAAAAATTTGTTAAGCAGCATGAACTAAAACCTTTAGGCCGTATAGTGTCTTTCGCCTCTCATGGGGTAGATCCTCTTTATATGGGGTTAGGGCCGATTGGAGCCACGAAAAAAGCGCTGGAAAAAGCAAATATGTCTATAGGACAAATAGATTTGATCGAATCAAATGAAGCTTTTGCAGCTCAAGCTTTAGCTGTTTCGAGAGAGTTAGATTTTGATATAGATAAGACTAATGTAAACGGTGGAGCGATTGCCTTAGGTCACCCTGTTGGTGCAACAGGAGCCCGAATTTTGGTTACTTTGATACATGAATTACAACGCCAGGAATTAAAGTATGGTCTTGCCACTCTGTGTATTGGCGGAGGCCAAGGAATGGCCACTATTATAGAGGCTTTTTAGTTGGTGTTGGATTGTTTTAGATTTAACAATCAATTTTTGTATTGCCCCAATAGAGAGTCAAGAACTTTCTATTGAGCGATAAAATAATTAATACTTACAAAGGAGGAAAAATCAATGAGTGTTCCAAAGGTAAAGATTTTTGCTATTTGTGGTAGTCCGGTTAAAGGAGGTAATACTGAGACTTTTTTAAAAAACTCACTGGCTGTATGCGATCAGCTGGAAAATGTAGAATATGAATGGGTAACAACTGCAGGAAAAAATATTAAAAGCTGTAACCAGTGCAACTGGTGTATGACTCATAGAGAAGAAGGAAAATATTGTGCCATTAACGATGATATGCAACCATGGTTCCAAAAAATCCTTGATGCTGATGCCTTGTTAATTGCCACTCCAGTATATATTTCGCGGTTATCAGGTTATACAGCATGTGTGATTGATAGAACCAGAGCATTTATGTTTGGAACATATCGGGGAATGATGAAAAATAAGGTAGGTGGCGCTTTGTCAGTGGCTTGGCTACGTTCCGGTGGAATTGAAAGTGCATTATTAAGCATTTATGAAGGATATCTATGTGATGAAATGATACCGGTAAGCGTTCACCATTCCGGAGCCTTTTTCGGGGCACATGCTTTCTCCAGTATTGGTGGTACAAGTAAATTTGATCCTAATGATAAATTACAGGTTTTGCAAGATGAATGGGGCTTAAAAGGCGGACAAGATATTGTAAAACGTATGGTTGAAGTGGCTCGAATTGTAAAAGCTGGTAAACTGGCGCTGGTTAAAGATGGGATTGATCCTCATATATTATCCATTTCCAAAGTGGCAAGGGAAATCCAGGCTGCTAAAGGAGAAGCTTTAGCTGAGGTACCATACCACTCGGATAAATTGGAATCGGTCAAATCTCCTAATTAAGATAAACCCATTAATTAAAATCAGAGACAAGGAAACTCAAGCTATGAGTTTCCTTGTTTATAACAGCAGGTGCCCCAGTATTATGACCAAAAAATGTTGACTCTTTCATAGAAAAAATTATAAAGAGGTGAGAGAAGAAATGGGGGAAAAGATTTTCATTGTCGGGGCTGGACTAATGGGGAGTGGTATTGCTCAAGTAGCGGCACAAGGAAAAATGAGTGTAATATTACAAGATATTTCGCTACAGGCATTGGAAAAAGCGCAAAAAAGTATTCAATTCTCACTTGAACGTTTTGTAAAGAAAGAAAAAATTACTGTTTCTGAGAAAGTTGAGATTTTGGCACGGATTGACTTCACAACAGAATTAGCAAGAGCGGAAGAAGTAGATTTAGTCATTGAGGCTGTTTATGAAGACCTTGATCTTAAGTTGCGTATTTTTAGGCAGCTGGAGAGTATATGCCCAACTAATACAATTTTGGCGACCAATACCTCAGCGCTTCCCATCAGTAAAATTGCCAGTGTGACGAATCGACCTGATAAAGTAGTTGGGATGCATTTCTTCAGCCCGGTGCCTATGATGAAATTACTGGAAATAGTTCGGGGGCAATTGACCTCCGATGAAACAGTGCGTGCTGTTCAAGATATTGGTACCCGGATGGGGAAAGAGACCATTGTGGTGCAAAAAGATTTCGGAGGATTTATTGTCAATAGAATAGGCTTAGCATATATGAAAGCAGCAATAGATGTACTCACAGAAGGGATAGGAACTGCTGAGGATATTGATAAGGGAATGCGTTTGGGTTATGGCATGCCTATGGGACCATTGGAGTTAGCAGACCTTACCGGTACCGACGTTCTGCTGCACTCTTTGGAGAATGTTTATCACGATTTGAACAATGAGGCGTATTTTCCTCCGTCCTTACTAAAACGAATGGTTGAGGCGGGACGGTTAGGAAGAAAAGTTAACCATGGTTTTTACCGTTATGATGAAAACGGGAAAAAAATTTGATTCTTTATTTGGAGGAGGAGGAACATGCGTTTAGCAAATAAAGTTGCAGTTATTACCGGTTCAAGCAGGGGGATAGGCCGGGCGATTGCAGTAGCAATGGCCAAAGAAGGTGCAAAGGTCGTTGTTAACGGGGGAAATCAGAAGGCGATTGATGAGACGGTGGAAATGATACGGGCGCTGGGTGCTGAAGTAATTAGTGTTAGAGCGAACATTGCCGATTATGATCAGGTACAGATGCTAGCTGAAGAGGCCATTAAAGCTTTTGGTCGCATCGATATCCTGATAAATAATGCCGGTATTACCCGAGATGCTATGCTGCATAAGATGACTCCCGAGCAGTGGAAGGAAGTTATTGATATCAATTTAACAGGTGTGTTTAATTGTACCAGTATAATAGGAGCTATCATGCGTAATCAAGGGTCAGGTAACATCATAAATATATCTTCAGTCGTGGGATTGTACGGAAACGTGGGTCAAACCAACTATTCTGCAACTAAAGGAGCCATGATTTCTATGATGAAAACATGGGCTAAGGAACTTGGGCGTAAAGGCATCAGGGCAAATGCCATCGCACCTGGCTTTATTAGTACAGAAATGGTGGAAACCATACCGGAGAATATCTTGGATGGAATTAAAAAATCTGTACCTATAGGAAGGTTAGGGACTGCTGAAGAAATTGCGAATGTGGCAGTATTTTTAGCTTCTGATGAATCTAGTTATATCAACGGCGAAACAATTCGGGTAGATGGCGGGCTTTATACCTAAAAAAAGTACCTGCCCATACCACATGCGGGGAGAGGATTGGTATGGAGTTTTCCAAGCTCATTGTAGAACAAGAAGAGGGGTTTATAATAGTTTTCATTAATAACCCACCTGCTAATGCATTGAGTACTGCTGTTTTATTAGAATTGGAACAGTTATTGGACAAATGCGTTAATGATGATAATGTAAGGGCCATTGTTATTACCGGTTCAGGTAAAAAAGTATTCTCAGCCGGTGCGGACATCAATGAATTTGAAGATATAAGATCCGGAAAAATTCCTACGACGATTGGGCAGAATCTCTTTAATAAAATTGAAAACTATCCGAAACCCATTATTGCAGCTATACAGGGCAGTGCTTTTGGAGGTGGAAATGAGCTCATTATGAGCTGTCATCTCCGCATTTTGTCTTCCAATGCCTCCTTGTCTTTTCCTGAAGTAAAATTGGGAATTACAACAGGATGGGGAGGTACCCAGAGGTTGCCAAGGTTGATTGGAAAAACAAGAGCGTTAGAAATGTTATTAACTGGTGATCCCATTAGCCCTGAAAATGCATTAAATTACGGCCTTGTGAACAAAGTGGTAGAGGCTGAAAAGGTATTGGAGGAAGCGAAAACGCTAGCAGCCAAGCTAGCCAAAGGGGCTCCTATCGCCATTAGAGAATTTTTAAGAGGGGTGACCCAGGGGCTTAATACTAGTTTTGAACAGGGGCTGTCTATTGAAAGAGAAGGTTCTGCCATTGTATTCGCTAGCGAAGATGCTAAGGAAGGCGTAGCGGCTTTCTTTGAAAAAAGATCTCCGAACTTTACGGGCAAATAATGTTCCTATACATGCTTAAAGAGCGATGGCAAGATCACTTTAAGGGAGGTAACAAAATGAGAGAAGTTGTTATTGCTGGGATGTGCCGAACTGCTATTGGTAATTTTAACGGAAGTTTAAAGAATATTCCTGCCGTTACTTTGGGAGCCATAGTGATTAAAGAAGCGCTAAAAAGGGCCGGAATTCAACCTGAGCAGGTGGACGAAGTCATTATGGGTAACGTGTTGCAGGCGGGACTGGGACAGAATCCGGCTAGACAGGCTGCAATGGAAGCAGCTATTCCCAAAGAAATACCGGCCTATACCATTAACAAAGTCTGCGGTTCGGGGCTAAAAGCCGTGCAATTGGCGGCACAGACGATTAAGTCAGGAGACTCGGATATTATTGTGGCAGGGGGCATGGAAAACATGAGTGCCGCTCCCTATTTGTTGCCAGAGGCCAGGTGGGGGCAGCGCATGGGTGATAGAGCTCTTGTGGATGCCATGATTAAAGACGGGCTGTGGGATGCATTTAATAATTACCACATGGGAATTACAGCAGAGAATATTGCAGAACAATTTAATATTTCCCGAGAAGAGCAGGACTATTTTGCCGTTTCTAGCCAACAAAAAGCAGAAGCCGCTATCAAGGAAGGAAGATTTGCAAAAGAAATTGTACCTATAGAGGTCCCCCAGAAAAAAGGAGACCCCAAAATATTCGATACTGATGAATTCCCAAGGTTTGGTACAACTATAGAAAGTTTAAGTAAATTGAAACCTGCTTTTAAAAAAGACGGTACTGTAACTGCTGGAAATTCTTCCGGTATCAATGACGGGGCTGCTGCTGTGGTAGTGATGGCGAAAGAAAAGGCGGATCGCCTTGGTATAAAACCGCTAGCTAGTATCCTTAGCTATGCATCCGCGGGCGTGGATCCTTCGATTATGGGAACAGGGCCCATTGAAGCTGTAAAAAAGGCATTGAAAAAAGCTAATCTAACTGTTGATGATTTAGATTTAATTGAAGCTAATGAGGCATTTGCTGCCCAGGCGATTTCCGTTAATAGAGCACTTAAGTGGGATACAGCTAAGGTCAACGTAAATGGAGGGGCTCTTGCTCTGGGACATCCCATCGGCTGCACCGGTACGCGTATTTTGGTAACACTGCTATCTGAAATGGAAAGAAGAGACCTGAAGATTGGGCTAGCTACACTATGCATTGGTGGAGGTATGGGTACGGCACTAGTTGTAAAACGGTAACTTTTAAGTAACATCAGGGGGGAAACCTTTGTGAAAGTAATAGCAGTCAGCGGAAGTCATAGGAAGGGTAAGAATACGTCAATAATGTTAAAGACCGTATTGGATGAAGTGGCAAAGGATAATGTAGAAACTGAATTGATCGAACTTGTTGATTATGATATTAAACTTTGTACTTCCTGTAACAAATGTATGAAGAATACAAGTTGTAGCATTACCGGAGACGATATGGATCTACTTGCCACTAAGTTACAAGAGGCAGATGCTATTATATTAGGCTCACCGGTTTACTGGGCCAACGTGAGCACTTTAATGAAAAATTTTATGGATCGTACACGTTTTATGCATTTGAACAAAAACATGTTGCAAGGTAAGGTAGGAGCGGCTTTGACTCATGCCGCATTACGCAATGGTGGTCAGGAATTATGTCTAAGCATTATGGAAAATTATTTAAAAAGCCAAGGACTTATTGTTGCAGATTGTCGAGACCCAGAGCGAGGTATTATTGCTAATGGAGCGATGGGCACTTTGCAACAAGATTATAATGTCGAAGGATTCGCCTGGAAAAAGGGAGTTGAAGAGGACTTAGTAGCTTTAGAAGCTTGTCGCCAACTGGGAAAAAATATTCTAAAGTTAATTAGAAGTAAATAAGCACGTATTGGAGGCCACAAAGGTGCTAATTGATTTTCATGTTCATGTAGGAACTTCTTTACAATTGAAAGATTGGCTCCTACAGTGGTTTCAACAATTTCATCAGGAAGATATTTTTGAATTAATGGATAAGGTCTCAACTCCCGAAGGCTTACTCGAACTAAAAAAAAGTGCGGGGCTGGATTATCTGGTTATTCTGGCAGAAATAGATTTTGCTGGGACAGTGACGAATGAATTTGTTGCCGGGTTAGCACAAAAAGTAGATGGAGCTTTGGCCTTTGCCAATATCAACCCTACGATGGAACCTAACCCAGTTGAGACCTTAGAATATTTAGTAAAGGATTTAGGCTGTAGAGGATTGAAATTGCTTCCAACTTACCATCATTTTTATCTTAATGATCCTAAGCTGTACCCAATTTATGCTAAAGCACAAGAGCTTGACATACCGGTACTAATACATACAGGTTCCTCAGCATTCTCGGCGTCAAGAATCAAATATGGTCAGCCAATTTTCCTCGATGATGTCGCCTCGGATTTTCCACAGTTAAACATTATTATGGCTCATAGTGGCAGAGGATGTTGGTATCAGGAAGCATTTTTTCTAGCTAAGCACCATTCCAACATTTATATGGAGGTATCCGGGTTACCTCCAAAAAACTTGCTAAAATATTTTCCGGATCTAGAGAGGATTTATCAAAAGGTTATTTTCGGTTCTGATTGGCCGTCGATAAAGATGATTAAAGAAAATATAAATCAAATCAAAAAATTACCAATTTCGGATGCCGCCAAAGAGGCAATATTGGGAAATAATGCAGCTCGCGTCTTAAGGTTAAAATAGGTACTCAAAAAGGAGTAACTGTTAATGGGTATTGTGTCAAGAATAGCTTTTCTACTGCTTTCGCTGCTCTTATCTATAATCAAATAAGCTAAGAGTTTTTTAGGAGGGAACAATTAAAAATGGAGCTAAACTATTTAGTTCCTGCAGCCGGTTTGCTGGCGCTGCTCTTTGCCTGGTATTTGGCCGGCAAAATCAATAACACCGATGCAGGAACTGACCGTATGAAAGAAATTGCCGCCGCCATTCATGAAGGCGCTATGGCCTTTTTGACGCGGGAATACAAGGTTTTAGTATTTTTTGTAGTGGGAATGGCTGCCCTGATTGCCATTTTAGGCTTTGCTACGCATGGTGCGGAAAGCCTGCAGCCCCAGACTGCAATAGCTTATGTGATTGGAACTGTTTCTTCCATCCTGGCAGGCTTTTTCGGCATGCAGGTGGCAACCAAAGCTAACGTCCGTACTGCCAGTGCCGCCCGTCACAGCGCCAACAGAGCTTTAGGTGTAGCTTTTTCCGGCGGCGCAGTTATGGGCATGTCGGTGGTAGGATTGGGGCTATTGGGATTGGGGATTGTCAACCTGCTTTTTGATAATCCCAACGTGGTCAATGGCTTTGCCCTGGGGGCCAGCTCAATTGCCCTGTTTGCCCGGGTAGGCGGTGGAATCTACACCAAAGCTGCCGACGTGGGCGCAGACCTGGTAGGTAAAGTTGAAGCGGGTATACCCGAGGACGATCCGCGGAACCCGGCGGTTATAGCTGACAATGTTGGCGATAACGTGGGTGACGTAGCCGGTATGGGCGCAGACCTGTTTGAATCCTACGTTGGCTCTATCATTTCCGGTGTGGCTTTGGCTGCAGCCCTTGGTATAAACAACGGTACCTACGTCCCGTTAATGGTTGCCGCTGCCGGTATTGTAGCCTCAATTATAGGAACATTCTTTGTACGTACCGACGAAGGCGCCAACGCGCAAAAAGCTTTAAACACAGGTACTCTAGTTGCTTCCGTCCTGTCCATAATCTTTACATACTTTATTACAACCGGTTTACTTGATACTTTTACAGTTGGTAATAATACTTATACCGGTATGGGAGTATTCATCGCTACCGTTGCCGGTCTAGTAGCCGGTTACCTGATCGGTAGGATTACCGAATACTACACCTCAGGTGACTATAACCCGGTTAAACAAATTGCCGCTCAGTCGGAAACCGGTACGGCAACCAATATTATTTCCGGCATCAGCGTAGGTATGTTAAGCACTGCTTTGCCCATTATCGTCGTAGTAGTGGCTATTATTCTAGCCTATAAGTTTGCCGGGTTATATGGCATAGCTTTAGCTGCGGTGGGTATGCTATCCACAACCGGCATGATCGTTGCTGTAGATGCTTATGGTCCTATTGCAGACAATGCCGGTGGCATTGCTGAAATGTCAGGTTTGGATCCTAAGGTTCGCAAAATTACCGATGCCCTTGACTCTGTCGGCAATACCACTGCTGCCATCGGTAAAGGTTTTGCTATTGGTTCTGCCGCTTTAACAGCTTTGGCATTGTTCTCCGCTTATACAGCTGCTGCCAAAGTATCTGCTATTGACTTGTTAAACCCGGCAGTGGTAGGCGGAGCATTTATCGGCGGGATGCTGCCCTTCCTGTTTGGAGCTTTAACCATGCAGGCTGTAGGTCGTGCCGCCAGCCACATGATTGAGGAAGTACGCCGACAGTTTAAGGAAATTCCCGGCTTGATGGAAGGCAAAGCAAAGCCTGACTATGCCAACTGCGTATCTATCAGTACAGCGGCTGCCTTAAAAGAAATGATCGTACCTGGCTTAATCGCCGTCGCCGCTCCTTTGATTGTCGGTTTGACACCGGGTCTGGGCAAGGAGGCATTAGGCGGGATGCTGGCCGGAGCCACCATAACCGGCTTCCTCATGGCTGTTATGATGGCCAATGCAGGAGGCGCTTGGGACAATGCCAAGAAGTACATTGAAAGCGGCGTTCATGGAGGCAAGGGTTCACCAGCCCATGCAGCGGCCGTAACCGGTGATACCGTAGGCGATCCCTTTAAGGATACTTCAGGGCCTGCCATGAACATTCTAATCAAGTTGATGACCATCGTGGCTTTGGTATTTGCCCCGCTGTTTATGTAAAAAAAAATAGAGTGTTGGTGCAGGCCAACGCTCTATTTTTTTAGCCTCAGCTGTAAGCCTTCAGCCGTTGCTTTTAGCTGAGATAACATATTCCTTTCAGTGGCATGGTAATTGCTGTTAATCTTGACTAAGTACATGTACTATGGCTAAATATTAAATAAAGCTGACAGCTTATAGCTGATGGCTGAAAGCTGGTTCGCTTTCGACCGGAAGGGGGAGGAGTATGGAGTTTCGAGGTAATGGCATGTGTTTTGGCTGTGGTGAAAGTAATCCCATTGGCTTGAAACTGCGGTTTGTTAGTGAAGGTGACCTGTTCTATTCCAAATATACACCCAAGCCCGAGTTTCAAAGCTATGCCGGAGTGGTGCACGGCGGTATTGTCAGTACCTTATTGGATGAGGTCATGGCCAACCACCTCCTCAGCCGGGGACTTATTGTAGTGACGGCAGAATTGTCCGTCCGTTTTATTAAGCCTGTCCCGGTAAATGCGGAGTTAAAAGTGGTGAGCAAAGTTAAGGAGTCAAAAGGTCGTCTTTCCCAGATGGAAGGGTGGATTGAGGACGGCTCCGGCCAGGTGCTGGCCCGGGGCACAGCAAAAATGATGCATGTTGGTCGCCAGCAATAATAGTCTTAGTTGCCACTAATACTTATTTTTAGAGACAATTTTGGACAATATATAAGCGGCAGCGAATGCTGCCTTTTTTAGCAATTAACTAACAACCAACAACTAACAACTTATTCATATTACATACATATATACTTGATTGGAGTGAAATAATGGAACGAGAAGAACTGCTGGCCTATATGCGGGAAAAAACATATAAGCCGTTGACCGCCGAAGAGTTGGTGGAAACATTAAATATTGCAGACGTAAAATCATTCTTAAAACTGCTGCGGGAGTTGGAAGCAGAAGGAGCCATTGTATTAACCAGGAAAAACAAATACGGCCTGCCCGAGAAAATGGGGCTTTTGTCCGGCAGAGTCCAGGGCCATCCCAAGGGTTTCGGTTTTCTGATTCCCGATGCGCCCCATATGAGCGATGTCTTCATCAGTCCCGAAGATTTGAACGGGGCCATGCATAATGACCGGGTACTGCTCAGGCTGAATAAGACTTTAACTGCGGAAGCCAAACCCGAAGGAGAAGTAATCAGGATTCTGAGCAGGGCCAATGAAAGGATAGTCGGTATTTTTGAACGTTCTAAAAGATACGGCTTCGTCATACCCGATGAAAAACGCATCAGCCTTGATGTGTTTATTAGTGCGGAAGATGCCAATGGGGCAAAAAACGGAGATAAAGTAGTCGTGGAAATTACCCGCTGGCCGGAAAAACGCCGCAACCCCGAGGGGCGTATAGTAGAGATTTTGGGCAAAACAGGGGCCCCTGGAGTCGATGTGTTATCAATCGTGCGCAAATACCAGCTGCCGGAGGATTTTCCCAGGGAAGTGCTGGCGGAGGCGGAACAGATCCCGGAGGTTGTTACCGCCGACAGCCTGGAAGGCCGCCGGGATTTAAGGGATGTAAGGATGGTGACCATTGACGGCGCCGACGCCAAAGACTTGGATGATGCTGTATCGCTCAGAATCCTGGAAAACGGCAACTACCAGCTGGGTGTACATATCGCCGACGTGGGTTACTATGTCAGGGAAGGGACTGCTCTGGATAAAGAAGCATATAAACGGGGCACCAGCGTCTATCTGGTAGACAGGGTTATTCCCATGCTTCCCCCTAAACTTTCAAACGGCATATGCAGCTTAAATGCCGGGGTGGATCGGCTGGCCATGAGTGCATTGATGGAAATAAACCTACGGGGTGAAGTGGTCAAGTACGATATTTTTCCTTCTGTAATTCATATTGATGAGAGAATGACTTATGAAAACGTCCGCAAAATTTTAATGGACAAGGATCCGGAGCTGATGGAGCGCTACGCTGAACTGGTGGAAGATTTCCAGCTGATGGAGAAGCTGGCCAGGCTTTTGCGGAATAAACGCCTGGCTCGGGGTGCCATCGATTTTGACTTCCCCGAAAGTAAAGTTATCCTGGATGAACATGGCAAGCCGGTAGAAATAGTGAAAAGACCGCGTACCATTTCCGAGATTATTATTGAAGAGTTTATGCTTTGCGCTAATGAGACGGTTGCCCAGCATATGTACTTGCTTGAAGCGCCTTTTGTCTACCGGGTACATGAAGAGCCTGATCCCGAAGATATTGTAGAGTTGAATAACTTTCTACACAGTTTTGGTTACCATATCAAGATGACCGATGCTGAGATTCATCCCCGGGCTTTTCAAAATATCGTCAGCAAAGTGCAGGGCAGGCCGGAGGAAAGAGTGATCAACACAGTGCTGCTGCGTTCCATGAAGCACGCCAGGTATGCGCCGGAATGCCTGGGCCATTTTGGCTTGGCAGCTCAGTATTACTGTCATTTTACCTCGCCCATCAGGCGTTATCCTGATCTGGTCATCCATCGGGTGATTAGGGAATACCTGGAAAAAGGCAAGCTTAAGCCTCAACGCAAAGCAAAACTGGAAAAACTGATGCCTGCTTACGCTGAACAATCCTCTGTGAGGGAAAAGGCAGCCGAAGAAGCGGAAAGGGAATCGGTTGACCTGAAAAAAGTAGAGTATATGGAGCGACATCTGGGTGATACTTTCGAGGGAACCATCAGCAGCATAACCTCTTTCGGAATGTTCGTGGAGTTGGATAACACCGTGGAAGGGCTGGTTCATATCTCCACACTAACTGACGACTATTATCAGTTTACGGAAAAACAGCTGGCCCTTTTGGGGCAGCACACCAGGAAAATGTATAAAATCGGTGACCGGGTAGTTGTTCAGGTGAGTCAAGTTAATACAGCAGACAGGCAAATTGATTTTGAACTGATAGGGTTGGCCGGATCGTAATTACAACCGGATTTTGCTGTATTCGCTGCTTTTAAGCGGTTTTTTTCTTTTAGAGTAAGTTTTGTTGAGATTGCTGGCATGTCTGCAAGTTGCTCAAAGTATTATTCAGGTGTATGATTTTATTGTTGATCTTAGTTAAGTATATGTGAAAAATGTGGCATGGGGCAAGCAAGGAAGCAGGAGGCAGTAAGCAAAACTTCTCAGTTTTTGCATCTGATTTCCTGCTTCAAGTTTTCAAAACAAAAATTTGTTGCATGTGAGTAAGGGATGAATTGTATGTTGATGAACAGCACATTAAATAAAAAAGTATGGTTTTTAGCCTGGCCGGCTATTCTCCAGCTGTCTTTTCAAACTACGGTAGGGATGATCACCATGGTCTTTGTGGGGAACATCAGCCCCGAAGGCCTGGCGGCAGTTGGATTGGCCCAAAGGGTGCTGCTACTCATGATTGGAGTGCTTTCGGCTTTAACGGTTGGGACAACTGCCCTGGTTGCCCAGTATACCGGTGCCGGCAATCCGGTCCGGGCCAGGCAAATTGCAACTCAGTCCATTACTGTAGGTGTGGCTGCTGCGGCAGTACTGGCTGTGATTACAGGTCTTTGGTCGGAAAAAATTATAGCCTTGATGATGGTTAACAAACCTGATACAGAAGTCATCAGGCTGGGAGGGGAGTATCTCCGCCTGGTCGGCTTTGCGCTGGTAGTGGAAATGCCGCTTTTAGTTATAAACGGAGCTTTGCAAGGTGCCGGGGATACAAAAACACCTATGTATTTTGTAATCGGGATGAACTTCATCACTTTACTGGCCGGTTACCTGCTTATTTTTGGACCCGGTTTTCTGCCGGCGCTGGGAATAAAGGGAGCCGGCCTGGCCGAAGCACTGTCCCGTTCAATTGCTGGCATTGTAGCGTTGCTGACGGTTTTTGGCGGGAAACTGCGCTTGAAACTGAAAATGACTGATCTGGGCAAATGGCAGCCGGAGCTGATGCGGGAGATTTTACGCATTGGTTTACCATCGTCAGGGGAAAACCTGGTCCGACAGCTGAGTATGGTTATTTATACCATGTTAGTAGCCAGTCTTGGGACAGCGGCTATAGCGGCCAATCAAATTGCTATGTCAGTCTTTTCCTTATCCTTTATGCCAGGCTTTGGTTTTAGCCTGGCGGCGACCACTCTGGTTGGTCAGTCTTTAGGGGCCGGAGATGAGCGTAAAGCTGAAGAATTTGGCTGGGGTTCCAATTTCCTCGGTTCGCTTCTTATGGGAATCCTAGGCGTAGGCTTTTATTTTCTGGCCCATCCTTTGGCCGCCCTCTATTCTAACAGCCTTCAGGTCCAGGAATTGGCTGCAAAGTGTATCAAGGTGATTGCCTTTGCCCAAGTGCCCTTTGCCGCGGTGATGATTTTAAGCGGCGGTTTAAGAGGAGCAGGCGATGCCAAATACGTCATGTACACCACGATTATCAGCCAATGCGGCATCAGGCTCTTGCTTTCCTTCATGGCTCTCTGGCTAGGTTACGGCTTGGTTGGCATCTGGGTGGCTATGCTTGTTGATTCTGTGACCCGGGGATGGCTCACAGCCAGGCGCTTTAAGTCAGGAAGGTGGAAGGAGTTTGTGAAAATCAACAACGTCCAGAACATGGACACTCTGACAACTGCCCAGGGTTAGGCAGCGCGCTTGCATTTGCCGTGCAAATAAATTATGGTTATCCGGGAGATCGTATAGGGGCGATACTAGCTCTTGACTTTTGCTTTGACTCTGGTATAATAAAAAAGCTATACGAGTATTGACACATCACCCTGCGCTTTGGAAGAGTCCAAATCAAAGGGTTTGTTTTTTAATGGAGGCGTCTCGATGGCGGAAAAAAAGATCAAGGTGGTAACTGAAAACCGCAAAGCCCGGCATGATTATTTCATAGAGGAAACTTATGAAGCCGGAATAGCTTTAACCGGGACGGAAGTAAAGTCCCTCCGGGCAGGAAGAGCCAACTTGCAGGACAGTTTTGCGCGGGTAGAAAACAACGAAGTTTTTCTCTATAACATGCACATCAGCCCTTATGAGCAGGGTAATCGCTTCAATCACGATCCCAAGAGGAGCAGAAAGCTTTTGCTGCACAAAAGCGAAATCAGAAGGCTGATCGGTAAAACCAGAGAAAAAGGTTTGACCCTGGTGCCGCTCAAAGTGTACTTTAACCCGCGGGGCAAAGCAAAGCTGGAACTGGCTCTTGCCAGAGGTAAAAAGCTGTACGATAAAAGGGAAGACATGGCCGCCCGGGATGCCAACAGGGAAATTGCCAGAGCGATTAGAGATAAAAATCGTGAGTGACAATTTTTATCTTGTTGTTAGTTGCTGGTTGTCAGTTGTTAGTGGAAAAACTGTATAAAAGAGGAATATTGCTTTCTTTATAGATAATTATTATTATTTATGCTATAATATAGCTACAAAATAAACTATTTTTTAACCAACAACCATCAACCAAAAACCAACAACTGACCCATAAGTAATGCTTATAAGCTATGGGGGCGTACTGGTTTCGACGGGGGATGTATTGGCAGGAGTAGCCAGGCGGGGTTCCATCAGCCCGTAATACGGTGGACCTTAAATTAAACGCAAACGAAAATTACGCTTTAGCTGCTTAATTGCAGTTAACCTCCTACCTACTGCTCCCGCGGTGTAGGATAGGGGGACGACTAGCGGGATACCCTGAATCGACCGCCTGCTGGATTTAGGGGAAACTTAAGCGGGCTAGCCTAAGCGAGATCCTGTTCCTGGGAGCTCCGGCGGCGAATCCTAGAACAGGAACTATCCTGGTAGAAGCTCTTGTGGGTGCTCCTTCGGACAGGAGTTCGATCAAGAATATAGGTCGCCCTGCACGGTGACGTGCAGGTGAAAACCTGGCTTTATCGGTGAAGGCTCAGCGCGTAATGGCGGTGCTAATACCGAGTGGTATGTGGGGTAACCCAACAGCCGCGTATCGACTCATAGGCTGCCACGCTAGTGGCAGTACTAGGATGCGTTAAATACGCATAACACGCCAGGGGGCTTGCACTGCAAGTCCAAGATATAGTCAGCGCCGGTACGAAAGTGCCGGATCACGTGTCTCCTCGCCTCCACCAAATTTATTTATAACACCCAATTATTGGGTGTTTTTATGTTTTGTTGCAGGGGAAATACTCAAAAGCGTAGAAATAGAACATATGATCGTTTTGGACGGGTTGAGGTGATTCTAGTTGCAAGTATTAACGACTTGTCAAAATTGTGGTAAAGAATTCTTAGTTATAAAAAAGGAACTTAATCGAGGAAATGGGCGTTTTTGTTCCCGAAAATGTAGTGCTGCCTTTGGCAACATGATCCGCAATAAAGTTTGGAAGAAAAATTTATTAAGTTCTCAAGGAAAAACTTTAGAAATCAGCGATGATTTTGGGCATTATATTTCAGGTCTTGTTGATGGAGAAGGTTCTTTTATTATTTCATTTGCTTCTAAGGAAAACCAAAGCTATAGAACTCAAGTAAGATTTACTTTTAAACTTGAATTAACCAAGGCTGATGACGAAATTTTAAAGTTGATTCAAAATGCGCTACTATGTGGCAGGATCCATTACGTAAAGCGAAAGGAAGACAATGCTCAGGATGCCTGCCGTTTTATAGTGCAGAGTTTAGCGGAGTTGAATGAAGTTGTTATTCCATTCTTTGATAAGTTTAAATTAAAGTCATCTAAGTTGCTGGATTATGAGATATTCAAGGAATGTCTAGCTTTATATTTGAATAGTGATTCTGCTGATATCGCTAGAATGATTTACCAAAAAAGAACGAGTATGAATAATGGCGGCAATAAATCAAGGAAGAAACTGGATATTGGCGAGGGAATGAGTCAAGTAAATGTGGTAGTTCAGGGCAAGCCACATATTTATAGTGGCCATTATGTTTCAGGGCTTGTAGATGGTGAAGGTTGCTTTTCGGTAATAATTTCACGTGATTCTAACTATAAGGCAGGAATTAGGGTTAAACTTCATTTCACTGTTACATTAGCTGCAATTAACTTGAAACTGTTAACTACTCTAAAAAATTATTTTGGCTGTGGGAATATATATTACAACAAAGCTGAAAAGGCCTATGTCTATTCAGTGCAAAGCTTTAAAGATAATATTAATAGGATCATTCCGTTCTTTGATCGTTATCCTTTGAGGGCTAAAAAACGGAAAGATTTTGCCATCTATAAGGAAATTGCTAACCTTATTAGAGTTAAAAGGCATTTGACTGAGGAAGGAATTGCTAAGATATTTGCTTTACGTGCTCAGATGGAGGAGCGTGGTATCAATGCCTATTAACAGTAATTTGTCTACGCTTATGGGAAGTTGACGCTACTCAATTAAAGACGTACATGAGAAAACGGGGCTTTCGAGAAATACAATCTCCAATTTATATAATGACAATGCGACAAGGATTGATTTTGAGACGATATATAAGTTGTGTGTTTTATTTGATTGCGAAGTAGGAGGCCTTCTGCGTAAAGAAAAAGAATAATTCAACGGACGCGGAACGTAGGTGTAGATTCTTAAATTAGTTTTATCTTTCAAGGCTCAAAATTCTAAAGTTAAATAATCTGCAAGAAAATTTAATTCTAGAATAAAACAAAGGAGTGTAAAAAATTTTGTGTAAATGGATTTTCCTGGTTAAATTTTGGAAAGACTATTACTGGCTCTTGCTCGTCAGAAGGATAGGGCAATGCCGGGGAGCAACCCGAGCGTCTGACGAGACTCTGCCAGGGATAGCGGGAAACCAATGGTTATTCTCGCTTCTCTTTTGATATCCCCGGGAGAACCAAAGCGATAAACCCCGGGGGTTCGGGGACAGCGCCCCCGCGTTAATCTTATCATTCCTATTATTTTACTCAAATAGCCATTTTTTCAGTTAACCGGTCACCATAATACAAGATAAATTGGGCCATAACATTGTTCCAGTCTTTTATTGGCATGGTCCATTTCTTACTGATATCCATAGTGGACAGATAAACAATTTTTCTTAAGGCATCATCGGTGGGATAAGCTGTTTTTGTCTTGGTTACTTTTCTAAGCTGCCTGTGATACCCCTCAATGAGATTGGTTGTATAAATGATTCGGCGAATCTCTACCGGATATCTGAAATAGGTGGTCAGTTCATCCCAGTGAGTTTCCCAGGATCGAATTACCAAGGGATATTTTTTGCCCCATTTTTCTCTAAACTCTTCAAAGTTATACTCTGCTTCTTCCAGGGTCAGGGCCTGGTATACTTTCTTCAGGTCAGCCATTAGCAGCTTCTGATCCTTATATGACACGTATTTTAAGGAGTTGCGAATCTGGTGGATTACACACAACTGAATGTTTGTTTGAGGGAAAACGGTGTTTATGGCTTCAGAAAAGCCTGTTAAACCGTCTTTGGCGACAATTAAAATGTCCTCTACCCCTCTGGCTTTCAGGTCGTTGCAGACGCCAAGCCAGAAACTGGCGCTTTCCGTTTCGCCAACCCAGATTCCAAGGACATCTTTGTGGCCGCTTAAGCTAATGCCCAGGACACTGTAGGCTGCTTTATTGACAATGCGGTTATCCTTGCGAACCTTGAAATGAATGGCGTCAAGGTAGACTATAGCATAGATTCTTTCTAAAGGCCGGGCTTGCCAATCTGCAACAAGCGGCATAATTTTGTCGGTAACCCGGCTGATTAAGCCTGCTGAAACATCAACGCCATAAATATCTCTTAAAAGATAGGTAGTCGTTTTAAAACTATTGTATGGTATTATTTACCATTAGGTAGAAAATTATAGCTTCACTATTAGTGAGAAAGAATCAAGTTGATATTCTCTAATTTTAGGGGGTCAGCCCATATATATTATTAATTCGGTTCGCCTCCACCATACTTAAGCTGGAAACACCTGAATATGGGTGTTTTTTTTGTGTCTCAAAAAAGCAGTATTGTGAAAGTTTCAAAATAAAGGATTTTGTTATATGCAGGGATTTTCGCGTAATAACACGAAAATAAGTCTAATTAACCTTTAACCTTATCTTAAAGGCAAAAAGCTAAAATACTTTTTTAGTTCCTCATGAAACTTTATAGTACCTTATAGTATTTCGCTTTAAAATTTCATGTTAAAGGAAATTTGCCAATGAAAAAAAGAAGTTTAATCCTCCAGTTATTTATTATCCTCTTTATTATCCTACAATGCCTGATTATTTTTTTGGGCTTTTCCACCTATAAATATGCGGAAACAGTTATCCAAAAAGAGGTTATTCAGCTCAACTCCAATATGCTCCAGCAGGTTGCAATCAGGATTGACCAGGAGTTAAAAGATGTTGAGGTCCTGGCCAGCCGCATTGCCTATGATACCAGTATTCTTGAAGCACTGCAAAAAAGCGCAGACGGGGAGAGCGTTAGTAAAGAGCAGGTCCAGAAAATTGAAGGTATTATGGCCGGTTACATCTGGTCCTATCGCAGTACGGCCATGCTCATTGATGCTCATTTGATTGACAGTCGCGGCAATACTTACTCCACTTCCTATTCCATGTCATCGAACCAGGAGGCAGACTTGGCCATATATAGCAAAGTATTGGAAAACCGTACCGACAGCGTAATTTTTCCCGTTAAGTCTTCCAAGCACGCTTCAGGAGGAACCAATTATTTCTTTCAGGTAGTCAGAAACGTAAAAGCATATATTTCAAAACAAAATTATGGACTGTTACTTTTAAATGTCAATGAAAAGCTACTCTGTGACAATTACATCCGTTTGACCAATGAAGAAAAGGATTTCTATATCGTAGACAAGAACGGCGTGATCATTTCTCATAAGGATAAAGACCAAATCAACAAAACACTGGACAGCTTTATTGAAGCCAACGGCAAAAACAAAATGAACAACCATTATTTAAAAGGCGGGAAGCTCTATATTTTTCATCAGATTAACGGCTACGGTTGGTATATTGTAGAGTCCATTTCTTTGCAAAGCGCAATGCTGCCTCTCCAAAAAATTGAACTCTTTTTAATAGCATTCGGACTTTTATGCATTTTGCTTACCGGTTTGGCGCTGGGTGTTGCAGCAAAAAAAATCGCCGAACCCCTAGCTCTCCTGACCGACAAAATGACTGAATTCAACAACGGTGACCTTTCAATTCAAATTCCCGACAGCGACTATAGGGAGTTTTCCGAAATCTCGATTTCCTTTAATGAGCTGATCCAGCGCGTGAATTACCTGCTGGAAGAAAATATAAACAATGAACGCCAAAAAAGACTGCTGGAGCTTGACTTTCTGCAAGCCCAAATCAACCCGCATTTTATTTATAACACGTTAAGCTCCATACGCTTTTATGTAGAAATGGGTAAAAACAAAGAAGCAGAGGAGATGCTTTATCATTTTTCCAAGCTGTTAAGAAGGGTGCTGTCCCGTGCAGATGAATTTGTACCTTTAAGAGAAGAAATTAAGCACCTGGAGGACTATATAGCACTGCAGAAGATGAGATATACAGGCGCCTTTACAGTGGAATTTTTATTGGATGAAAACACCTTAAATGCCCAGATCCCTTCATTTATACTGCAGCCGATTATCGAAAATGCTATTTTTCACGGTCTGCAGGCCAATAGACTGATTGTGATTAAGGTAGAAGCTGAATTAGCAGACAATGATTTATATATTACTATTTCCGACAACGGAATCGGAATAAGCCGGGAAAAAATTGCTGAAATCTTTAATAAAGAGGTCCAAATGAATAAAGTAGGAATTTTAAATGTACATGAAAGGATTAGAATTCTATGCGGAAGCTCCTACGGGCTGACAATTAAACGCAATGAGCCGCAAGGAAGCAAAATAATCCTTAAATTACGGTATTATGCGTAGGGAGGAATTATGTTAAGAATAGTTATTGCAGACGATGAGCTCCCAATCCGGGAGTGGCTGAACTATTGTCTGAAAGATAAAAAGGATTGCCTGGAGATTGTAGGGACTGCCTCTGACGGTTGGCAGGCATACGAGCTTGCTGTAAAAGAGAAGCCTGATGTAGTAATTATGGATATCAGGATGCCCAAAATGGATGGAATTACCGCCATGAAAAATATAAAAAAAGTACTGCCACAGACGGAATTTGTTATTTTGACAAATTACGCTGAATTTTCCTATGCCAAACAGGCAATTTCCTGCGGTGCCAAGGAATATATCTTGAAGTCCGAATTAAGAAGCTCAGAATTGATTCAGATTCTGGAAAAGATAGAGGAAGGCCGCTACGCGCAGCATGACAGGCAAAAGGTCAATGACCGGCTGGAACGTGCCGCAAAAAAAACGCTGCCGGAATATGCCGGCGATCATCCTGAAAACAATAAATTTATAGAAAAGGCATTGAATTATATCCATGAGCATTTTAATGAAGCCATTTCGCTGGCTGATGTTGCCGGCCAGGTCTATCGTTCGCCGGAGTATTTCAGCCGGTTGTTTAAGGAAGTAACCGGAGAAAATTTCAGCGTTTACCTGATTAATTACCGCTTGATCCAAGCGAAGTCACTTTTAATCAATACTGATTTAAAAATAACGGAAATAGCTTATCGGGTAGGTTATCAGAACCCCAGCTATTTTTCCAGGTTATACAAAAAATATCTTGGAATTACTCCCGAAGAGGAGCGTAGAAAGAGCGCCACCAAAGCAAAATAGTGCAAAATGTCAAATAAGTTACATTTATATTAAGATAGTAATAATAAACTGACATGACTGTTACTATCTTATCTCCCCGGTTTTGCTACAATAGAATTAACAGATTTTACTTATAAATTATTTATTGGGAGGTAAGGGCATGTTAAAGAAAAGTTCCAAATTGACAGCAGCTGTACTGGCCGTAGTAATGCTGCTTTCGCTGACTGCATGCGGCCAAACAGCAGATTCAGGCAAGAAAGAAGCTGGAGATTACAAAATGGTTCTTATTTTGCCGGGACCCATTAACGACCAGAGTTGGAACGCAACAAACTATGCCGGGTTGGTTAAATCCAATGAAGTTCTTGGTACAAAAATGGAATATGTAGAAAACGTACAGGCTGCTGATTTCGAGTCCACCTTTAGAAATTATGCAGAGCGCGGCTATGATTTAATTATGGCTGCAGGTACCCAATTTGATGAGGCAGCAAATAAAGTAGCAGCCAGTTACCCTGATACAACTTTTTGTGTGGTTAACGGCATGGTAAGTACCGGTCCCAACGTAGCACCTATCTTCCCCAAAGAATATGAGGCAAGTTACATTGCTGCTTTAATGGCGGGAGAAATCACCAAAAACGGCCAATTTGCCACAATTGGCGGTTTCCCCAACAAGGCTATGGAAAATTTGCTCGATGTATATGAAAAAGTAGCTGTTGAAATCGCCAAAGAACGCGGTATTGCTAATGCAAAAGCTGTTCGCGCCTATGCCAATAGCTGGGATGACGTGGCTTTAGGAAAACAAATGGCTGAAACAATGATTGATAACGGCGCCGATGTACTGTTTGTTTACGCCAATCAGGTCGGTTTAGGCGCAATTCAGGCTGCCAAGGAAAAAGGTGTCAAGTTTATTGGTTTCTCAGGAGACCAGACAACCATTGACCCCAATACAGTTGTAGGTTCTGTAGTCTTTGATTTTGAAACATTCTACGTCTGGGCTGTGCAAAAATACCTAGAGGGAAGCCTGGAAGGAAACAAAGTACATGAAGCGGGAATTGCTGAAAATATCTTTAAGCCGGTATTCACAGCCAATATCAGCAAAGAGATCCAGGATAAGGTTGCTGCAGGTATGGAAAAAGCCAAGAAGGGAGAAATCGACTTTAAGGCAATGTTTGCTAATAAATAAAAATACTTGAGAATAATCGATTAAATTAGCGGTCCCGAGAGGCACCGCTAATTTAATAAGAAGAGGCGGTGAAATTATGGAAACAGCTTTTTTTGAACTTAAAGGCATCAGCAAATATTTTGCTAAAGTAATTGCGAATAAAGATGTTTCCTTTTCCATTCGTCGGGGCGAAGTACTGGCTTTGTTAGGAGAAAATGGAGCAGGTAAAAGCACGGTAATGAAAATCCTTTACGGACTGTATAATGCCGACGAAGGGAAAATTTATAAGGAGGGCAAGGAAGTAAAAATATTTTCCCCCAAGGATGCCATGAAACTTGGAATTTCCATGATCCAACAGCATTTCTCCCTGGTGCCGGCGCACACTGTAATGGAAAATATAATTTTAGGCAATGTCCATGGAGTAATCGATAACAACTTGTTTCGGGAAGAAATCAAAAAGCTGGCCGGGCGTTATGGCTTTGATGTTAATCCTGATGCCTATATCCGGGACCTGGCAGTAGGTGTTCAACAAAAAGTTGAAATTTTAAAGGCATTGTATCAAAAAGCAAACCTTTTAATTATGGATGAACCAACTGCAGTCCTCACTCCTCAAGAGTCGGAAAATCTTATGAAATTCATAAGAGACTTCGCGGCGCAAGGCAATTCCGTAATCTTTATTACTCACAAATTAAAAGAGGTAATGAGTGTGGCTGACCGGATTATTGTCATGAGGGCTGGAAAGGTCTGCGGTGACATCAAACGGGATGAGACAAATGAAATAGAATTATCCAAATTGATGATAGGCAAGGATTTACATTGGGTAACCAAAGACGAGCAGCAGAAGACTGTAAGTACGGAAGCGCGGTTAGAAATACAAAATGTTACCCTGAAAGGAAAAAGCGGGGTTCCGGCCTTGAATAATATTTCTTTAAAGGTGCACAAAGGGGAGATTCTTGGGATTGCAGGCGTCAGCGGCAATGGTCAGCAGGAACTCTGCGAAGTAGTGTGCGGTGCTGTTTTGCCTACAAGCGGCAGAATTTTGCTGGATGGAGAGGATATTACTGCAAAAGATATTAGGGCAAGGATAGAACTGGGCATTGGCTATGTTCCTGCCGACAGGGTCAAAGACGGCATGATTATGGAGATGTCCATTGCCGAGAATATGATGCTAAAAACCAGTTACGATAAGAAATGGCAAAAGGGCGGATTTATTGACCAAAAAAGGCTTAATCAATACACTCTGGGAGAAATCCGGGAGTATTCAATTAAGGCCCCGTCTCCGGAGACCATTGTCCGCGGTTTATCGGGTGGAAACCAACAAAAAGTGATTTTGGCCCGGGAAGTGGATAATGGAAAGAAAGTTATAATCTTTGACCAACCAACCAGAGGGCTAGACCTGGGGGCCGTAAACCATATCCACCAAGTGATTCTTCATGAACGGGCCAAAGGAAAAAGTATTTTGCTGGTATCTACTGAGCTTTCGGAGATTTTTGCCCTCTCCGACAGAATAGCTGTCTTGTACAAGGGCGAAATACAAGGGGTATTTTACCGCGACGAGCTTACCACTGAAAAAATCGGACTTTTGATGGCCGGGTTTCGAGCAGGAGAGGTGAGCAAAGATGCATGCTAAGCTAAGAGATTTACTTATCACCAATATGCTGGCTATTGTTTTGGGGATTGTGGCCAGCGGGTTAATGCTTCTTTTTCTTGATAAAAATCCCATCAGCGCATATACCGTATTAATTACATCAGTAGTGCGTGACGGTTATACCTTTGCTGACATATTTGTAAAAGCTACACCGCTTATGTTTACTGCTTTGGCATTTGCTTTTACTTATAAAGCCAATTTATATAATATCGGTGCCCAAGGGCAGTTTTATATTGGCGCTGTGATTGCAGCAGCAGCCTCCCTGTTTTTGCAGAACATCCTGCCTGGCTGGCTGGCACTAATTATTACTTTGTTCCTTGTGATTGCCGGTAGTGGCCTCTGGGGCGCCTTTGTCGGTTTTGTAAAGGCCAGGTATAATTCCAATGAGTTTTTGGTCAGCATGATGTCCACCTATGTGGCTCTGGCAATCATGAATTATTTGCTGCGGACATTTTTAATGGAAACGAAAGCTGAATACCCCCAAACCGATGCCCTGCTGGCTTCTGTCTGGCTGCCACGGATGATCCCTGGTACCAGGCTGCATATTGGTTTCCTTTTGGCAGTGCTTACCTGCATCGGTGTTTGGATTTTGCTTTACAAGACCCCATTAGGATATCGCATCCGGGCTGTAGGTTATAATGCGCGGGCCGCGCAAATGGCAGGCATTAATGCCAAAAAGCTTTATATCCTGGCATTTTTTATCAGCGGTGCGCTAGCCGGCGTTGCAGGCTTCACCGAAGTAAACGGTGTGCAACATATGCTGGTGCAGGGCTTTAATCCCGACATTGGGGCCGCCGGTATCGGGATTGCAATTTTAGCCAACGGCAACCCTATTGGTATTATTTTTGCAGCCATTTTATTTGGTGCACTTAAAGTCGGCGGCACCATCATGGGGCAGATGTCAGGGATACCGTCGAGTATCATTGAATTGATGCAAGGTTTTGTGATGGTATTTGTAATTCTGGCTTATTTTGTGAGAAACTGGTTGGAAAATAACCGGGAAAAACGCAAATTGCAAAAGGCGGTGGTATAATGGTCAACTTGTTAAGCAGAACAATCATGATGGGAACGCCATTGCTTTTTGGCGCTACAGCAGAAGTAATTGCTGAAAGAACCGGTATGATGGTAACCGCAATTGAAGGTATCTTTTTACTTGGGGCCTGGGCCGGCTTTGTTGGAACGTATTTAAGCGGCAGCTTGATAACGGGGTTTTTGGCTGCCATTCTTGCAGGATTAGTGGTTGCCGCTTTGTACGGATGGATTTGCGTCTATTTAAAGCAACACCAGGTGGTTACAGGGGTGGCCATTAATATTTTGGCAGTAGGCCTTTGCGCCTTTTTGTACCGTGTTATTTTTGGAGTTCCAATAACTCCGCTGACTGTCAGCCCGTTAGCAACTATTCCCATCCCGGTGCTTTCAGAAATTCCGTTCATCGGGCCAATATTCTTCAATCAAAATGTTTTGACATACATTATTTATTTTCTGGCGCCGTTATCATATTTTATGCTGTATAAAACTTCTATCGGTTTAACTATCCGGTCGGCAGGTGAGAATCCTGAAGCGGTGGATGTGGCGGGAATCAATGTTCTTACTATCCGTTTTCTTACGGTGCTTTTAGCAGGAATTATGGGCGGAATAGCAGGCGCTTTTTATTCCATTGGTTTCCTGGGCATGTTTACCACTAATATTATCGGTGGCCGCGGCTGGATTGCTTTTGCTATTTGCTTTTTGGGAAATTGGAATCCAAAAGGTGCGGTTATTGGCACATTAGCTTTCGGATTTGCGGAAGCAATAGCTATCTATATGCAGTCCATAGGAAGCAATTCCTTTTTCCCCAATGAATTATTTATTGCCATACCTTATATCATGACCATTGTGTTGACAGTTTCCAGAAAATCATTTAATGTACCTGCCAAACTGGGGGTTCCTTACATAAAAGAAAATTATTAACCAGGAGTTCGACTCTCCTTGCCTCCACCATACTTAACTAATAACACCCGGATTGGGTGTTTTTTTTTGTTTTTATTGCAGGGAAAAATAAATGATTTACGCAAACAAATGAATGAATCGGGGTTGAGCCGAAGGAAAAATGCCTGTCGGCGCTGCTAAAAGAAGAGTTTATTTAACTGAAGTGTTCACAAATTTATTTTGGTGTATAATAAGCTTAAAAGCTGCAGAAAGCGGGTAGAAAGCCATGAGTGTTGATATACGTTGGAAACAAAGGTTTTCCAGTTACAAAAAAGCTATTACGCAGTTAACCGAATTTATCGAAAAACCTGAGTTGAACAAATTTGAACTTCAGGGATTAATCAAGTGCTTTGAGTATACTTTTGAGCTCGCCTGGAAAACGCTGAAAGATTATCTTAACGAACAGGGCTTTGATGTGAAAAGTCCACGATCTGCCATACAAACTGCTTTTCAGATCCAATTAATTAAAGACGGGCATGTATGGATTGATGCACTGCAAAAAAGAAATCTAATGGCCCATACCTATAATGAAAATTTGGCGAAAGAGGCTGAAAAACTTATTCGCAAAAAATACTATCCGATGCTGAAAGAACTGAGTGCCACTTTGGAGGGTCTAAAATGAGTTTTGGACTAACAAAAGAGGATATGGTTTTTATTGTTTCTGCCATTGGACAGTTTAACGAAATAAAAAAAGCGGTGATCTTTGGTTCTAGAGCTAAAGGGAATTACAAGCCTGGCTCCGATGTTGATATAGCAATTTTTGGTGATGGCATTACCTTTGATACGTTATCAAGGCTACATGCAATACTTGAGGAGGAAAGCCCTATGCCATATTTTTTCGACATTGTGGATTACTCCCATTTAACCCATACAGAGCTAAAAGAGCATATAGAACGGGTAGGCAAAATTATTTTTGAAAGATAATTACTATGCAAGTAATGGAAAAATATGTGACTGTAATTGATCAAATAGGTGCCCAGCGCTGCAATATTGTTGCATTACAAAGGATTGACATCGCCGGATGATCCATCTGGCGTATTTTTATGCTTTTTGCAATAAAATATATGGACGTCCGTACCAGTTAGTTGTATAATAAGATCACGTTCCATATTATTTAAAAGGGAGGATTTCCATGAAAAAAGCTCTATCTTTAGCCCTGATTGCATTGCTGCTGGTAGGAATACTGGCGGGATGCGCAAAGGCGGAAAAGGAACAGGCAGGCGATGGTGGTGCTGCCCAGGAAAAAACAATTAAAATCGGTGCTTCAATTTTAACCCAGTCCCACCCATTTTATGTTTCTATTAAAAACGCTTTAGAAGAAGAAGCTAAAAAGCAAAATGCAGAAATTGATATCGCTGTTGCTGATCAGGATTTAAACAGGCAAATTTCACAGATCGAGGATTTTATTAATAAAGGCGTCGATGTAATCATCATTACTCCGGTAGATTCAGATGGAGTTAAGGGTGCCATTATGAAAGCCAAAGACGCTAAAATTCCTGTGGTTACAGTGGATATTAAGGCCAATGGCGTAGAAGTGGATTCCCATATTGCTACCGACAACTTTACGGGTGGTATGATCGCAGCTGAAGCAATGGCTCAATACCTTGACAAAAAAGGTGAAATAGGCTTAATCACATATCCGGAAGTACAATCAGTAAGAGACCGCATTGACGGATTCAAAAAAATTGCTGCTACTTATCCGGATTTAAAAATAGTTACTGAATTGCCTGGGCGTACAAGAGAAGAAGCGAAAAAGGCTTCAGAGGATATGTTAACAAGTAACCCCAACCTTAACGGTATTTTTGGGTTTGGTGATGATATGGCTATTGCAGCAACTACAGCTATAGCCGAAAGAGGCTCGAAAGCAATTGTGGTCGGGTTTGATGGACTTGAAGAAGCCAGAAAGTCTGTAGACCAAGATAACGCATTCAAGGCCGTTGTTGTGCAGTACCCGGATAAAATGGGATCTCTTGGTGTAATCAATGCTGTTAAATTAGCTAAGGGAGAAACTGTTGAAAAAGAAGTCCCGGTTACTCCAGGTCTCTATGTTAATGGTAAAGGGTTCGTAGATGTGAAAGTTGAAAATGATAAAGTTATTACCAGCGTGAAGTAAGAGTAAATTAATTTTGCTCTGTCCTAAGAACAACTGAAGAAATATCGCTTAACGGTATTTCTTCAGTTGTTTTTAATATATTAAATTGGCAATAAAGTGAGCGTGATATGATGGCAACAATCCTAGAGATGAAAGACATCAGGAAAGTTTTCCCGGGGGTTATTGCACTTGACGGTGTAAATTTAAAGCTTGATGAAGGAAAAGTATTAGGGCTTTTGGGAGAAAATGGCGCGGGAAAATCCACTCTAATGAAAATATTATCAGGCTCCTATAAACCTGACGGTGGGGAAATTTACCTTTATGGTGAAAAAGTGGCGTTCGAGAATGTAGTTCATGCCAGGAAATCAGGTATTAGCATAATCTATCAAGAACTTAGCCTAGCACCTAATTTGACTGTGGCTGAAAATATATTTGCCTTAAATGAACCAACGCACTTTGGAATTATAGATGATAAGGAAATGATTAAAAGGACCGAAGAATTGTTTGCAGAGCTTGAAATAGAGATATCTCCAACAGCTTTGATAAATGAATTGCCAATTTCAAATCAGCAAATGGTAGAGATCGCTAAAGCATTATCCGTAAACCCTAAGATTATTATTATGGACGAACCTACTTCTGCCTTAAGCAGCAAAGAGACGGAAAAACTCTTCAAAATCATTAGAAAACTTGTGGGTGTAGGTTCTTCAATTATATATATTTCTCATCGCATGGACGAAATATTTGAAATAACAGATCAGGTAAGTGTATTAAGAGACGGACATTATGTGGGGACGGTAGAGACAAAAAATACTTCCTCTGAACAACTGATCAAAATGATGGTAGGAAGAGAGATGGATAAGGTATACCCACATAAGGATTTTAAAAACTTGAGAGATGAAAAATTGCTTGAAGTCAAAGATTATAACAAAAAGAACTATTATCATGATATCAATCTGTTTGTAAGGCCGGGTGAGATCCTGGGCTTATATGGGCTCATGGGCTCAGGAAGAACGGAAATTGTTAAGGGGATTTTTGGGATCTTAAAAAAAGACAGCGGTGAAATGTGGATAAAAGGTAAAAAAGTTAATATCAATGATCCCTTCTCGGCCATTGAGCACAGAATTGCCTTTGTTACGGAAGACAGAAAAAATGAGGGGTTAGTGCTAACAGCCAGTGTCTACGAAAATACGACTATGGCAAATATCAATCGGATCTTAAATAAGTTTAAGCTTATAGATGAAAATAAAGAAGCCGTAATTACGCAAAAACATGTGGAGAATTTGCGGATTAAAACGCCAAGCATCTATCAAACCGTAATTAATTTAAGCGGGGGTAATCAACAAAAGGTTGTGCTGGCCAAATGGTTTGAAATAGAGCCGGAGATTTTGATCCTGGACGAACCTACCAGGGGTATAGATGTGGGGGCAAAGTTTGAGATTTATAAATTGATGATCGAGCTAGCCCAAAAAGGCGTAGGCATTATCATGATCTCCTCTGAATTGCCTGAAATTCTAAATGTATCCGACAGATTACTAGTAGTGAACAATAAAAGAATTATTGCTGAATTGGATCCTAAGCAGACCACCCAAGAGGAAATTATGACGTACATTACGGGACGAGGTGATACAAATGAGTGGGGAAGTCAAAGCATTAACTAATAAGAAGTTATTCAAAAGCTATGGCGGCGTTTTACTGGCCCTGATTGGGCTGATGATGTTATTTTCATTCTTAAGTCCCCATTTTCTAAACCCAAATAATATCTTAACAATTTTTGCCCAGGTTTCAATCATTGCTATATTAGCTTTTGGGATGACTTTTGTATTAATGATCGGGGAAATAGACTTGTCAGTTGGCTCCATTTTAGCGCTCTGCGGTATTGTGTTGGGAGTTATGTTGTCCAGCGGCTTCAATACAGTTATCGCTATCGCGGCAGCCTTAATAGTTGGCGCTTTGGCGGGATTATTCAACGGCTTTGTAAGCGCCAAATTCAAGATCCCAACATTTATTGTAACGGTTGCCACTATGGGAATATTTAGAGGTATCGGCTACGCCATAACCGATGCCAGGCCGATTCAGATAGACCATGCCTTTATTTTAGCTTTAGGAAATAAGAAATTATTTGACCTGATTCCTGTACCTGTAATCATTGTAATAATACTGCTGGTTGTTTCCCATGTGTTGCTTGCTAAGACCAAATTTGGCCGGCAGGCTAAAATTGTCGGTGGAAATAAAATAGCAGCCGAATATGTAGGCGTTAATATCAGAAGATTGCAGATAAAGATTTTTGTCATTTCGGGTGTGGCTGCCGCTGTAAGCGGTATCCTGCTGGCGTCCCGGTTATATTCCGCGCAGCCTAATGCGGCAAGCGGCTACGAACTTGATGCAATTGCCTCGGCGGTATTAGGCGGAACCAGCTTGTCAGGTGGATATGGCACAGTACTGGGAACCTTTTTAGGAGCTTTGATTATGGGCGTCATTAATAATGGAATGAACTTGATCGGTATGCCCTATTTTTATCAACAAATTGTAAAAGGGCTGATCATCATCATCGCTGTATTTATCGATGTCAGAAACAAAGAGCGCATCTTAAGTCAATAGCTGCAAAACGGAAAGCAGGAGTGATAAAATGGCTGAAATTATTACCATTGGAGAAATCCTCGTGGAGGTTATGGCCAAAAAAGTAGGCCAAAAATTTTACGAAACCGGCGAATTTGTAGGGCCTTTTCCCAGCGGTGCTCCGGCTATCTTTATCAATCAGGCCGCAAAATGCGGCAGCAATGCAATGATCATCTCAGCAGTAGGAAATGATGGTTTCGGGAGGATAAATCTTGAGCGTTTGAGAGCAGACGGCGTTGATACTTCAAAAGTTAAAGTCCAAAATGAGCAAGCAACAGGGGTGGCATTCGTTACCTATAAAGAAGATGGAGACAGAGATTTTTTATATCATATAGCCAATGCGGCCTGTGGCACTGTGGATGAGAGTTTTGTCAGTGAGGAAGATTTTAAGGATTGTAAATACTTTCATATCATGGGAACAGCAATTTACAATGAAGGCATTAAACGCGCAATCTTAAAAGGGATTGAGTTGGCAAAAAAGAATGGTGGAAAAATCACTTTCGATCCTAATGTCAGGAAAGAGATAATCACCAATGAAGAAAAAAGAAAAATCTTAGTGGATATTCTAAATCAATCCCACATTATCCTGGCGGGGGAGAATGAATTATTTTATCTGACTGGGATAGAAGATGAACTGGCCAGCGTAAATTCTTATCTTGCCCGGACTGCGGAAATCATAATTATCAAAAGAGGGAGTAAAGGGGCCACTTTATATACAAAAGACCTCATGGTAAATGTAGACGCTTACAAAGTGGAAGAAGTGGACCCCACCGGGGCGGGAGATTGTTTTGCAGGTACCTTTGTATCATGTATTAATCAAGGAATTGGGCCTGATGAAGCAGTAAAATTAGCTGCCATCGCCGGAGCAATGGCTGTAACCAAGAAAGGACCCATGGAAGGTAGTACGACTCTTGAGGAGTTGAGGACTATCTATCGTGAGATTTACAAATAAGGGGAGAAAATACGTGCTTATTTCTACTAAAGAGATGCTGTTAGACGCGCAGCAAAAAGGATATGCGGTACCGGCTTTTAATATCCATAACTTAGAGACCGCCTTGTCAGTTGCTGAAGCTGCACAAGAACTGAAAAGCCCAGTAATCCTGGCCGCAACGCCCGGAACATTAAAGTTTAACGGCAGTCAATATCTAATTGCCATTGCAAAAGAAATAGCCAAGAATTTCATAGTTCCCATAGCTTTTCACTTGGACCATCATGATTCTTTTGAGGACATTAAACTGTCTGTGGATCTAGGCTGCAGATCTGTGATGATCGATGCCTCCCGCTATCCCTTTGAAACAAATATTAAAAGAGTGAAAGAAGTTGTGGATTATGTACATCCGCTGGGAGGCACTGTTGAAGCAGAGCTGGGAAGAGTGGGAGGGACGGAAGATGATCTGGTAGTGGCTGAAGGCAATGCGTCTTTTACAGATCCGGCAGCTGCCAAGGAATTTGTAGAAAGAACAGGGGTAGATTCTCTGGCTGTAGCTATCGGAACTGCCCATGGCTTATATATGCAAACGCCTAAATTAGACTTTGCAAGATTAATGGAAATAAGAAAGCAGGTGGATGTACCGTTAGTACTCCATGGTGCTTCGGGAGTTCCTGCGGAAAGCATAAAAAAATCCGTTGAATTGGGAATATGTAAGGTGAACATTGCCACCGAATTAAAGATACCTTTTACTGCGGCTCTAAGAGAATATTTAAATTCTAATCCTGAGGAAAATGATCCCAGAAAATATTTTTCGCCGGCTAAAGAAGCCATCAAACGCGTAGTGCGGGAAAAAATATTATTATGCGGAAGCAATAACAGAGCGTAGGGGGATATATGATTGCCACAATTACGTTAAATCCTTCCGTTGATATATGTTACTATCTGGATGATTTAAAAATTGACGATGTGAACAGGACGGATAGTTACATTAAAACGGCTGGCGGAAAAGGGATCAATGTATCTAGAGTTTTAAAGCAGTTGGGGTGTCAAGTCGTAGCTACAGGATTTTTAGGTGGTGGCACCGGACAATTTATTGAAACAGAACTCCGTAAAATGTCCGTCATTCCCCAATTTGTTCATATAGCAGAGGATACCCGAAATTGTATTGCCATTATCCATAGCGGAAAGCAGACAGAAATCCTTGAATCGGGGCCCAATATAGCTGAAGAGGAAGCGCAGGCGTTTATACAACAGCTGGCGGATATTCTTGATTATAATAACATTAAAGTTGTAGCAGCATCGGGAAGCCTTCCAAGCGGCTTGGCCAGGGATTACTATAATAAAATTATAGAAATAACAAAAAGCAAGGGGATTAAATTTGCATTAGACACCAGCGGCGGATCTCTCAAGGAAGCAGTAAAAGCTTCACCCTATCTCATCAAGCCAAACATTTCCGAACTGGAGAACCTTTTAGACAGAAAAATTAAATCGGAAAAAGAACTGATTTGTGCCTTGCATGAACTTGAAAAATACCAGCTTGAGATGGTAGTTGTATCTTTAGGCAAAGAAGGATGTATTGCCCTCTGCGGGAATGAAATATATAAAGTTACCATACCCGAGGTAGCTGTAATAAACCCCGTTGGCTCAGGAGATGCCATGCTGGCAGGTATGTTGAAGGAAATTGCAAATAACGGTTCCTTCGAGGAAATATTAAAGGTTGGTAACACCTGCGGCATACTAAATGCTATGAATGAAAAAACAGGTGCTATTGCTCTCGACAAATTTGTGGAGATTTATAGCAAAATTAAAATAGATCCGATAAAATAATGGGGTAATTGTTGTTTTTTGCACGAATTTAATAAGGGGCAGGTGAAGGTATGTTAGATAGGAACTCCAAATTGCCCATCTATTATCAAATAGAAGAATGGATAAAGTCGCAAATAGAAAACAAGCACTTTAAAATTGATAAAGTGATCCCCTCGGAGCGGGAATTAATTGAATTGCTAAATGTGAGTAGACATACGGTGAGGCAGGCAATTGGGAATCTTGTAAACCAAGGATATTTGTATCGTGTAGCAGGAAAAGGTACTTTTGTCAAAGACAGAAATTTGGTATTTAAGGAAAATCGCTACACGAGTTTTTCGGAAGATATGGCGTACTTGGGAAAAAAACTTGAAAACAAAGTACTTAGTGTAGAATCCGATCATGCTTCTACAAGTATAGCCAATAGACTTTCCATCCAGGAAAATGATCCTATTTTTAAAATAAAAAGAATTAGAATTGTGGATGATATTCCTGTATCCTACGAAATGATATTTATAGCAAAGAGCGTCGCCGGTGACATCGACGAAAGCGTTGCGGCTGGTTCACTTATTAAGTATTACGAAAACGACCTAAATTTAAAGATAAGTCATGCGGTTGAGACATTTGAATCTGTGCTGGCTACAGAAAAGACAGCTAATAAGCTTAATATACCTGCGAATTCCCCGCTTTTATTGGTAAGGACAAAATTATTCCTGGATAACGGCAAGCAACTAGATTATACAAAAAATTATTTTCGAGGAGATAAATATAAATTTACTATCAGGTTAAACAGAGAAGTGGATGGCGTGGCTCAAAAGCCTGCATAAGAGGGATAGTAGCCTGCTAAAAAGCCCCGTTCCTTCTTGCGCCGGCGTGATTGTTTCGGGAAGTTTTGTGGCCGTGTTGTTAAATGCTTTCTTAAACCATGGGGATAAAGACAGCATAGGAAGCGCCGAAAGTGTGACAATTACAGAGGAACATTTTGTGGCTTAGTGTAAAATACTTGTCAGTACGTAAGTAACATTGAGTGGCCATCTTTGAAAAAATTCAAAGATGGCCATTTTTTTCGTCCAGGAAGTATTGACCATTTCTGTTCCAAGGAATATACTGTTAATAAACACATGAACAACTGTTCAAATATTAAAGAAAGGTGAAAATCATGGATAAAGCAGCCCACATTGAAAACTGCAACTGCACTATAATCCACCAGGATATCATTGACCGAGTTAAAGCGGTTATGCCTGACGAAATCGATCTCTATGACCTGGCTGAGCTTTTTAAGGTGTTCGGAGATTCTACCAGGATTAAAATTTTGCACGCGCTGTTCGCTTCGGAAATGTGTGTCTGCGATTTGGCTGCTCTCCTGGGTATGAACCAGTCGGCCATTTCCCATCAGCTAAGGGTACTGAAGCAGGCCAGGCTGGTTAAATACAGAAAGGAAGGTAAGGTTGTCTACTATTCCCTGGATGACGATCACGTCAAGCAGATATTTGATCAAGGTCTGGAGCATATCAAGCACAGATAATGTTGGAAGAGGAGAAACCACATGAAAAAGAGCGTTACAAAAGAGTTGCTGCTGGAGGGCCTGGATTGTGCCCACTGTGCCGTAACTCCCAAAAAAGTTATGGTCCTGATGGGCCTGGACTGCGCTGCTTGTGCCCAAAAAATAGAAAAAGCGGTGCAGAATATTAAGGGCATAAAAAGCGCTGCCGTTGACTTTGTGTCGGGTAAATTAGTGGTGGAGGCAGACTTTAGTCAAGACCTGGACAGGATTATAAGGGAAGCCGGTGAGCTAATTAAAAAGATCGAACCAGGCGTTAATCTGTTGGAGGAAGAAACGAACGCTGGAAATGTTCCCCAAGAAGCGGGCAATAAAAAGGAACTGCTCAGAATTGCCATGGGCGCGGTACTGTTTGTAATCGCCTTTGCTTTTAAATTGCCGTTTTGGCCTGAGTTTGGGCTGTATTTGGCAAGTTATGCTTTGGTGGGCGGAGAAGTGGTCATGAAAGCTGTCAAAAACATTTCCAGAGGTCAGGTATTTGATGAGAACTTCCTGATGACCATTGCCACCATTGGGGCTTTTGCCATTAAAGAGTTTCCCGAAGGCGTGGCCGTAATGCTGTTTTACCAGATCGGCGAATTTTTCCAGGACATAGCCGTCAACCGTTCCAGAAAATCCATCAAGGCACTCTTAGACATCAGGCCCGATTTTGCCAACCTTAAAATCGGTAACGATACCAAAAAGGTTTCTCCCGAAGAAGTGAATGTGGGAGATATTATCGTAGTAAAACCTGGAGAAAAAGTACCCCTGGACGGCAGGGTTGTTGAGGGAAAATCAATGGTGGATACTTCAGCCCTCACCGGTGAATCGGTGCCCAGGGAAGTTGAGGTTGGAAGCGAAATTTTGAGCGGGTTTATTAACACAAACGGTCTTTTGACGGTGGAGGTCACTAAAGGTTTCGGGGAATCTACAATCTCCAGGATTTTGGATTTGGTGCAAAATGCCGGCAGCAGGAAGGCGCCCACGGAGAACTTTATCACCAAATTTGCCAGGCTGTATACTCCGGTAGTTGTGTTCGGAGCATTGGGTATAGCAGTGCTTCCTCCGATCTTTGTCAGCGGGGCAACTTTTGCCCAGTGGCTCTATAGGGCCCTGGTTTTCCTAGTAATCTCCTGCCCGTGCGCACTGGTAGTCTCCATTCCGCTGGGTTTCTTCGGCGGCATAGGCGGAGCCTCGAAAAACGGCATTTTGATTAAAGGCGGCAACTTCTTGGAAGCCTTAAATGAAGTGGACACAATAGTATTTGATAAGACAGGAACACTGACTAAAGGTGTATTTAATGTTACGGAAATTAAAACACGGGATAATATGAGTCCGGAAGAGTTGCTGGAATATGCCGCTTTTGCGGAAGCCTACTCCAATCACCCCATTGCAGTTTCGATTTTCAAGGCCTATGGCAAGGAAATCAATAAAGAGGAAATAGAAAGTTACGATGAAATTTGCGGTTATGGGATTAAAGCTGTTGTAAAGGGTAAACAGGTCCTGGCGGGAAATGCTAAACTGATGCAGAAAGAAAATATAGTATATGAGGAAATTGAAACTGCAGGTACGGTAGTGCACCTGGCAATAGCTGGCAAATACGCTGGGTATATTGTTATTTCCGATGAGCTGAAAGAGGATTCCAGGCAAGCTATGCAATCTTTGAAAGCTGCGGGAATCAGGAAGTTGGTCATGCTTACCGGCGATGCTCAAGCAGTAGCAGTAAAAGTGGCCCAAGAACTGGGCCTGGATGAAGTATATGCCGAACTCTTGCCGGACCAAAAGGTCGGAAAACTTGAGAATTTGGTAGCTGGCAAGGGGACTCGAGGCAAAGTGGTATTCGTCGGTGACGGGATTAATGATGCACCGGTGCTGGCTAGGGCCGATGTGGGTGTGGCTATGGGGGGACTTGGCTCTGATGCCGCCATTGAGGCTGCCGATGTAGTTTTGATGACTGATGAACCTTCTAAACTGGTCAGCGCCATCAAAATCGCCAGAAGGACCAGAAGCATAGTCTGGCAGAATATTATTTTCGCTCTGGGTGTTAAAGGGGTCTTTTTGCTTTTGGGTGCGGGCGGTATTGCCACTTTATGGGAGGCAGTGTTTGCCGATGTAGGCGTTACCGTTATTGCGGTCCTAAACGCCATGCGAGCCTTGAAAACGCGACCCTAGTAGCGAACCGCGTCGAGTCGCCAGCGCCCAGCCGCAGGCAGTTTTATTTACCGGTCGCCAGTCAAAGTTAGTCACCAGTCGCCAGTCATCAGTATTAAAGATGTAACTGGGGACTAGGGATTAATACTTGGGACTCGGCCAAAGGCCGACACTAAGGACTAACGACTAAGGACTAAGGACGCGGTCGGAGAGCGCCACTGGCGACTAGGGACTAGACGCTGGCCACTAAAATATACCTCCCTAAAATTTAAACTTTTTACGAAGTTAATACAAAGGGGTGAGTACCTTTGGAAGAGGCCGCCTTGATGCAACTCTTGGCTGAGGCTAAGGCTGGAAGTGAGTTGGCCAGGGAACAGCTGCTCCTATCCTACAAGGGCCGGATTGCATCCATAGTTAACAGCATCTGTGGTAAAACTTTAAACTGGGCGAATGATGATGAATTGAGCATCGGGCTGATTGCTTTTAACGAGGCAATTGACAGTTATGATGCAGCTAAGGGGAAAAGCTTTTTAAATTACGCCCAATTGGTAATTCATAACCGGCTGGTAGATTACTTCCGGAAAGAAGCGCGCTTTAAAAATGTCACAATGCCAATGGTTGACGAGACAGAACAGACTAAGCAGGAGGCAGAAGAAGCTTGGGAGCAGTTTAGACAGGAAGAAGAAGCAAGGGAACAGGCCGAGATGGTAGCCAACTTCCAACAGGCGCTGTTGGAATTTAACATACCCCTAAATGCCCTGGTTAAGGATTCGCCCAAACACCAGGACACGAAAAGGAATTTGATGCAAGTGGCAGCGGCTGTCACGGAAAATGCAGCTCTGCTGGAGAGACTTTTGGCAACAAAACAGCTGCCTATCAAAGAGCTGATGTATATTACGGGACAAAGCAGAAAAGTGCTGGAGAGCGGCAGGAGATATATCATTGCTTTGGTTTTAATTCTGACTAGGGAGGAGTTCCTGCCCATGCGTGCTTTGATCCAATTTCCCGACAAAGGTAGGTGAAATCCGTGGAATTTACGAAAGGCATAGTCATTAGTTTGGATAAAAAAACAATGGTAGTTGTCACCGAGCAAGGCGATTTTCTTCGGGTTTCAGTCCCAGTGCCCCGGCCCCGCCCGGGGGAGACAATTCAACTGCCGCTGCCAAAGCCTAGGTCCTTTCCTAAATATTACCTCAGAGGAATAGCTGCTGCCCTCCTGATCATTACGCTGGCGTTGGGAATGCTCAAACCCGTATTTATGCCCCAGGCAGTAGCTGCAGTTTCTATGGATTTGGCTTCCAGCATCGAGCTCAATGTGGACCGGGAAAACAGGATTATCGGGGCCAAAGCCATGGATGCGGAAGGCCAGGCTGTACTGGAGAGACTTAACCTTAAGGGGGAGGATGTTTACCAGGCGGTCAACCTGGTAGCGGTAAAAGCGGTCGAGCTGGGGTATTTGCAAAAGGAACAGGGTAATACGGTAATTGTGGCAGTGGTTCCTTTAAAGGAACAGGCAAGAAATGCCATAGACAGGGAGAAGCTGCAGCAGATTTTGCATGATGAATTGGCTAAACGCGAGTTTCAGGGCTATCTGGTTGTGGATAATGCTGAACTGAGCATAAGGCAAGAAGCTGCCAAGGCAGGGTTAACAGTCAATCAGTACTTGCTGTGGGAACGTTCCAAAGCAGGCGGTGCCGAGCTCAGCATCGAGGAATTAAAAAGCCAGCCTTTGGAACAGGTAATGAGGGGCAGCGAGGACAAGATGGAAAGGATGTTTCCCGGCATGTGGTGCCGGGTCGGTGAAAGAGGGCCGAAGGGTAAGGGGCCGGTGAACCAACAGCCGCAGCTTATACCGCAGGCCGGACAAGGAAACTCGGAATGCGGGCCTATGGGGCCCCGAAACAGAGGGTGCGGCTGGTAGTAAGAATTCTGTTATGCTTTAAAAAGTTTTTGTAAAAAAATATCATAGTACCCCCCTAAATTTTGCTTTTGCTTACGAACTTAAATGCGAAAGGTAAAATAAAAGACGAGGAGGTGAACACTGTGTTGAAAAAAGTTGCCGTACTTACCCTGGTAGTGCTGTTAATGGCCACCTTCGTTTCCTACGCTTTTGCCGCCACCACTTCAAACACTGCGGATAAATATGTTGAGTTGCAAAAGCAAATGCTGGAACTGAGGAAGCAAGTTATCGACGAGTGGGTGGCTAACGGCGATATCACCGCAGAGCAAGGCAAGCTGATGAAAGAGAATATTGACCTGCGCATCAAGGCTTTAGAAGATGGTACCTTCACACCTGGCTTTGGCCGTGGTTTCAGAGGCGGCTGGGGCAGAGGAGGATGCGGCTTTGGCGGCGGTTTTGGCGGCTGCTGGGGTGCAGGTGCTACCGGAGCAAGCCTCTACTAGAAAATAACAGTAATGCTAACGAACCCTTGACAAAAATGTCAAGGGTTTTTTATCGAGCCCTAAATCAGCATTAGTAAAAGAATAAGCTCAGATAATTAAACCTATTAAATAGTTAAATGGGATTTGACAGAATATGCTCAGAAATTGCATTGCCTGTTTAGGTCAGCTTACATATAATGTAACTAACATAACTTAATACTGCGGATGAACGGATTGGAAGATGGTATACGGGATGCCAACCGAAGGGGCAAAGGCGTCAGCCTGAATCTCTCAGGTTTCACCTCCGGGTGATGAATTACCAATCCGGGACGAACCTCTGGAGAGACCTGCAGCTGGCGGGCGCCGAAGGATTAATTCTCTCAGGCAAAAGGACAGAGTGTGACAGAAACAAAAAGGTTTGACTTTTTGTTTCACCAGGAGCCCAATGAATTTTCAGGCGCAAATTTCATTAGCTCTCCCGGAGGTCAAGGTAAGCAGCCTTGATTTTTTATTTTTTACTAAAATAAAAGGGAGGGGACGAAAAATGGTGAATGGCCATATGCCTGAAACGATCCAGTTTGGTCAATGCTATACAGCTGAGCGAGAACGGGTCATCTGCGAATTCTGCTTGAACTACCAGTGCATCCTCCATCCTGAATGTGCTGAATGAACTAAGCTGGAAACTAAACGGTAAAACTAATTTGTTATCCGCTAGTATCCTTTATATAGGCGGCAAAGGGCCTACCGGTCCTTGCCGCTTTTTTTTGTGCGCCCGGCATGAAACCAAGGGGACCGTCCCCCTGGTTCCCCCCCTGGTTTCCTGGTTCCCTCAGGATTGCAGGTATGAAGTTAAAGGTGTAGAATTTAATCTGCAAAAAATACATGTTTTTTGGAGGGAAAGCATGAAAAGCTACAGAAAAGAGCTTTGGTTTGAAACTAAACACAGAAGGGAGTTTATTAACATTACCTCTCTGGTTGAGGATTGCTTGGCAGAAAGCGGCATTAAGGAGGGGCTTTTACTTTGCAACGCTATGCATATCACATCCAGTGTCTTCATCAATGATGATGAGAGCGGACTGCATCATGATTTTGAAGTATTCTTAGAAAAACTTGCTCCGGAGAAGCCGTATCAGCAGTATCGTCACAACGTCTACGAAGATAATGCCGACGCCCATTTAAAGAGGACTATCATGGGCAGGGAAGTTGTAGTAGCCGTTACCAATGGCAAATTGGACTTCGGTCCCTGGGAACAAATTTTTTACGGGGAATTTGACGGCAAGCGCAGAAAGCGGGTTTTAGTAAAAATTATAGGAGAGTGAAAAGTAATGCAATACCTGGTTTACTCCTCGGGAAATGCGGGGGTGGAAAAGGTGGTGATCAATGGAGGAACGATCTTGAAGGAAGGACAATTTGTTAAGGTTGATGAGAAGCAGGCGATGACACAGCAATAGTCAACACCTCTTGTATCTTAGTATAGCCGGAGAAAGGTTTTTTATTAGGTTCTTTGTTTTTGGGCGCTGATAAAGTAATTTTTCGCAAAATTTCTCTGTTGGAGTTTAGCAGATTTTGTAGTATTCTATACTTGTGCTACAAACCGGCTAACATTAGCAGCGGTGTAGTGTTTAAGTGAAAATGTTAACAAGACCACAGGAGTAATTGAGCTATGGAGGTTTGCGATGTTTAAATTAACGCCCAAAGAAGACAAATTTTTTGATCTGTTTATCTCTTCCGCCCATACCATGTATAAAGCGGCCCAGCTTTTAAAAGAGTTAGTAGAAGATCTAAAAAACGGCGAATCTAAATTCAAAGAAATCAAAGAGATGGAGCGGAAGGGGGATCAGCAGCTTCATGAAATTTTTAAAGAGCTTAATAAATCATTTATTACTCCTATCGACCGGGAGGACATTTACGGCATAGGCAAGCAGATGGATGATATTGCTGACTTCATCGAGTCCACAGCCAGCAGGTTTATCATGTTTAAGGTAACTGCCGCTACCGAAGAAGCAAAAACAATGAGCAACCTGATTTTAAATTGTACCAAGGAACTGATTGACCTGATGGAAGAACTCAAAGTGATGAAGAAAAGCAAAAAGTTAACGGAAAAAATCATTGAAATAAACAGAATAGAAGAGGAAGGAGATGCCCTTTTCCGCCAAGCGGTAACAGGTCTGTTCAGCGGAAACACCCCCGTTATTGATGTGATCAAGTGGAAAGAAATTTACGAGCGCCTGGAACAAACCCTCGATGCCTGCGAAGATGTGGCCAATATTGTTGAAGGGGTTGTAATGAAGCATGCTTAGTGCAACCATAGTTGTGACAGTGCTGGTGGTTGTATTGGCGCTTATCTTTGATTTTATCAACGGGTTTCACGATACAGCCAATGCCATAGCTACCTCTGTTTCTACCAGGGTTTTATCGCCCCGGGCTGCAATTGCCATGGCTGCTCTGCTAAACTTTTTCGGCGCATTTATCAGTGTCAAAGTTGCCAAGACGGTAGGCGCGGATATCATAGATCCCAACCTGATCCCCCAAACAGTCGTAATTGCCGCTCTGTTCGGTGCCATAATCTGGAATCTCATTACCTGGTATTTTGGCTTGCCAAGCAGCTCGTCCCATGCGCTGATTGGCGGGCTGTTAGGTTCGGCTATTGTCTACAAGGGTTCTTTCCTGATCGTACATTGGACTAATTTCTTTTTTAAAATTCTGTTGTGGCTCTTTTTATCGCCAGTTATTGGTTTTATTGTAGGTTATACCTTGATGGTCATTCTTTACTGGATCCTAAAACCATTCAGGCCCTCGACCGTTACTAAAATATTTTCCAAAGCCCAAATCGTTTCAGCAGCGCTAATGGCCTTAAACCACGGCAGCAATGATGCCCAAAAAACGATGGGTGTGATTACCATGGCCCTCTTAAGCGGCGGATTAATTGCCGAATTCAGCGTGCCCACGTGGGTGAAAATAGCCAGTGCTTTAGCCATGGCCTTGGGAACATCGGTGGGCGGCTGGAAAATCATCAAAACCATGGGAGTGAATATGGCGCGGCTGGCGCCGGTGAACGGCTTTGCGGCTGAAACCGGGGCAGCGGCGGTGATCTTTACGGCCACCATGCTCCATGCACCGGTTAGCACCACCCATATCATTTCTTCTTCAATTATGGGGGTAGGGGCCTCCAAAAGACTTTCTTCCGTCAGATGGATTGTTGCCAAAAATATTGTTTGGGCCTGGATCCTGACCATTCCTATGAGCGCCTTGCTGGCAGGCATTGCAATTTTGGTGCTTAACAATGTTTTCTGAGTGAAGCAAACAGGCAGTTAATGCCTGTTTTTTAATCCCTATTAAAAACATTATAATCTTCAGGAAATTACCACCGGCCAAAAGGCTGATTAAGCGCGAGGAAATAAAAAAAGCCTTTTTTGGGAATAAAAAGGCTCTTTAAGAAGAAATATCCGTTTTAATACAGAGATTCATTATAGATTGCTTGCGGGTGGTGTTTTTTAATGTCTAATTTACAGCTTAAAACGGGATACAATTTGCTGCAGTTCCTGGCCCAGGGAAGCCAGGGATTCTGTAGAGGCCCCAATCTCTTCAACTGCTGCCGCCTGCTCCTCGGTTGTTGCCGCCATGGCTTGGCTGGCCTCAGCTACTTGGACAGCAATTTGGTCTATATCTTTAATGGCGGTGACTATGTGCTCGCTGTTTTTGGCCAACTCATCAGTTGATTTTGATACTTCCTGGATCTGCCGCAATACGCCTTCCACAGCCAAAGCAATATGGTTGAATGTTTCAGCCCCGTCCAATATAACCTGATTTCCGCTTTGTACAAGCTGCTCATTGTTTTTCATTGCCTGGACCGCTTTTACAGAGTTATCCTGAATCCGTTTGATAATACCGTTAATTTCTTTCACAGCATCTTGCGATTGCACTGCGAGTTTCCTTACCTCGTCAGCAACCACTGCAAACCCTCTGCCTTGCTCCCCTGCTCTCGCAGCCTCAATGGCTGCGTTCAGGGCCAAAAGATTTGTTTGCTCGGCAATGTTGCTGATGAGGTTGACGATATTGCCGATAGTTTTGGAGTGTTCACCTAATTTATTGATAATTGTGGCTACCTCTGCGGTAGCAGCGTTAATTTTTTCAATTTCCTTTTTGGCCAAATGCATGGCATTGTTTCCGGCACGGGCGTTGGTGCTGACTTCCTGGGTGGATGAGACCACTTGTTGAGCAGTCGCCGCGATTTGCTGAATTACTGCCGAAGTTTCCTCGATATATGCCATAGAGTCTTTAATTTTACTGCTTTGCTGTTCTGCGCCGGTTACCAGTTCCCTGGCTGAATTGGCAATATGTTCTACTGTTTTAGCCTGTTGCTCCATGGTAGCATTTATTTCTTCTGAAGAAGCCGCAAGACTTTCAGCCCCGTCGGCCGTTTGAGCTATCAGTGCTTTGAGGTTTTTAGTCATTTCATTAAAAGCTTGGGTCAATTGTCCAAACTCATCCTTAGTATATACTTCTATATTTTCCTCGCTTAAATCGCCGGAAGCTACTTTGCCCGCAGCCTGGTTGAGCCGGTTTAAGGAACCGGTAATCAGTCTGGAGATGAAGAGATTTAAAAACAGGGATAGCAGCACAGCGACAGCAACAATTACCACAAATACTAAGATAATGGAAGCGTACAGCATTTGAGTTTGTTTAAGCATTGCTGCAGCTGCTTTGCTGTTAAAGTCCGCTAATTCATTTACCGCTTTAAAAATTTCCGCCCTTTTTGGTAATACTTCCAAATTATAAACTTGTAAGGCCCTTTCATGGCTGAATGCCGTAATTAATTCATCAATTGCCTGTTGATAATTGCGATAAGCTTGTTGCAAATTGGCTAAGACTGCTTTTTCCTGCTTGTTTGTGGCAATGGCTTCATAGCGTTTCAGCGCCCGTTCAAAGTCCCCATTGTATTTATTAATTTCCTGCCGGATGGACTGCTGAGCGCTTATTTCGTTTTCTGTGGTATACCTTATCCCTGCCTCGGAAATGCCTCTGATGGCTCTTTCTGCATCGGCAGCTGCTATTACGCCTGCCAGATTACGGTTGTACATCTTTTTGACCTCGCCGTTCATTTTCCCAAGGCTGACAATACCCAGGAGACCTACTATGAACAATGCGGAAAGCCCTACCAGCATGGAAACGGCTAATTTTTTAGAAACTTTAAGGTCTCCTATTTTGGAACGAAAACCCTTTAATTGTTTAAACTGTAATATTTGAAAGTTAGGTTTTAATGTCCCGGAACTTTTACCTTTTTGTTTTTGAGGCTCAGCTTTGGGTAATTTCTTCTTGCGCAACAACATCTTTTACCTCCTAACTTTGGTTTGACCGGCATGAAAAAAGCAGCCCTAACGCAGCTGCTGCAGCAACCGGGCAACCTGGCAATCATAGCTTATGGCTTTAGACCCATGGCTTTGCGCCCTACCCTTTCGGAGTAGTTTGCCTTTATCCTTGGAGTTTTATAGTTTATGTATTTGAAATTATTATTTTATTCTACAATACTACCTTTTTTCCTCCTTTTTTTTGCAAATTTTTACAGGGATTAAAAAATCGGATGCAACTTTTGTACTACATGAAAATAAGACTGGGTATATTTTGCAGGGCAACATCAGAATAATCTTTTTATTGTAATTTTTTAAAAAATTTATGCGATTATTTTACCAAGGTTATTCAAGAAGTTTTGAATAATATATTTATACATTTCGTATCCCTGTACAGTTGGGTTAAAGTACCAGTGCAAAACTTTACTTCGGCTGGAGGTTTTTTACAGGAAAGGGGTGAGGGCGGCGGATCAGGAACCAGAGCTCTTTGGTAAATCACCTAGTTATCAAAAAGGGAGGTAGCGGAAGCATGAAAAATAAGCGGAAAGTATTACTGTGTGGGTTGTTGGTAATCCTTATGCTTGGTTTACTGGCCCTGGCGGGCTGCGGGGGCAAGACCGACGGCAAAAGCGAAAATGCTTTGCAAGAAGGCGGTTCTTCCGGTCAAGGCACAATTAAACTGGGCTGGGTAGCACCGCTCACCGGCACCGGCGCTGCTTACGGTGAGCAAATGTTAAACGGCGCCAAACTGGCTGCCGAGGAAATAAACGCTGCCGGAGGTATTAACGGCGAGAAAATTGAGATAGTACCGCAAGACGACAAATCGGACCCTAAGGAAGCGGCCAGTATTGCCAACAAGTTTGTTAACGACTCAGGAATCCTGGCTGTAGTAGGTAACTACAATAGTTCTTGCGCCCTGTCGGGGGCTCCGATTTATACGGAAGCAGAATTGCCCATGATTCACGTAGGCACTTCGCCGGCCTTTACCGAACAGAATTATCCATACCTGTTTAGAATTTCGGTAACCGATGCTTTCCAGGGAGTGTTCGTCAGCGAATGGATGTATGAGGACGGTTACCGTAAGGCGGCAATTCTTTACGAAAATGACGATTACGGCCGGGGGCTGAATGATGTTGTTACCAAGAAGTTTAAGGAGCTGGGCGGGGAAATCGTTGCCAGCGAGAGCTATATGCTGGGAGAGACAAAGGACTACACAGCTCTGCTTACCAAGGTGAAGAGTGCCGGTGCAGATGTGCTCTTTATCGGCGGTTTGTACACTGAAGCTGCCCTGATTGCCAAGCAAATGAAGCAGGTTAACCTGGATATTCCTGTCTATGGCACTGACGGTATTTATGAAAACATATTTATTGAGCTGGGCGGGGAAGCTGTAGAAGGTTTCCATGTTTCGGGACTTCTGGTGCCCAGCGATCCGGACCCCAAAGTTCAGGAATTTGTACAGAAGTTTGAAAAAGCTTACGGTTTTATTCCTGGAACCTACGCCGCGTACCACTATGATGCCACTAAACTGCTGGCCCAGGCTATCCAGGCAGTGGGCAAAGACCGGGTTAAAATCAAAGAATATTTGGAAGGACTGAAGGAGCCTTTCCCAGGGGTTACGGGCGCCATTACTTTTAATGAAACCCACGATGCCATGAGAACAGGCATGAAGAGAATGGTGGTGGAAAAGGGTCAATGGACCCTGGACAAATAAGCTAACCCTGGCAAAACCGGTTTGGCCGGGACAGGAGTTTTCCGGCCAAACCGTCTTTAGACTCTCTTTTGCTATCAACGGGAGGGTGGATAGATGTTTGTACAGCAGTTAATTAACGGTCTCATGCTAGGCAGTGTTTATGCTCTGATTGCCCTGGGCTATACACTGGTCTACGGTATCATGAAATTTATAAATTTTGCCCATGGAGATATTTTTATGTGGGGTGCCTTTTTAGGCATGTTTCTGGCCGGAATCATCGGTGGCAATTTTATATTGGTGCTGCTTCTGACAATGTTTTTAACCGGTATCCTGGGTGTAGCGGTGGAAAAAGTGGCTTACAAACCGCTGCGCAACGCCCCCAGGCTGGTAGTTACCACAAGCGCTATTGGCATGTCCATCGTGCTTTCCAACTTGGCGAGGCTGCTCATCGGTTCGCAGACATTTCCCATGAAAAAAATACTGCAGGTCAAAGAGTTTGCACTAGGCAATTATGCAGTTGTCAACTCGCTGCAGATTTTTGTTTTTCTTACAGGATTAATTCTGATGCTTTTGCTCGCCGGTTTTTTCCGCCATACCCGTTATGGCAAAGCGATTCGCGCAGCTTCCGAGGATAAGCAAATCGTCGGCCTAATGGGAGTGAACATGGACCAAGTGGCCATGGTGACATTTTTCGTAGGTTCAGCTCTGGCCGGTGCGGCAGGGCTATTGGTAGGGATGTACTACGATGCGGTTTATTCCACTATGGGCTACGCGGCGGGGTTAAAAGCATTCACTGCTGCTATTCTCGGAGGAATCGGCAGCATTCCCGGAGCCATGGCCGGCGGCATGGTGCTGGGGGTAATTGAAAATTTTGGCGCTGCTTACCTTTCCGAGTGGAGGGATGGCATAGCATTTGCCGTTATGATCTTGGTGCTTTTGATTAAACCTTCCGGGCTTTTTAATGCTGATATTTACCGGAAACGGGCTTAGGGGGGAGAAATTTTGAGTCGAAACCGTCTGCTGCAGTATTTAATTATTGGCGCAGTCCTGGTTATCATTCCACTGTTAATTCACAGCAAATACATTTTGCATATTGTGATCACTATTGGTATCTATGGACTATTGGTTTTGGGCCTGGAAATAATTTTGGGCCAAACAGGTTTGTTTTCCCTGGGGCATGCCGCCTTTTACGGTATGGGTGCCTACGCCTCAGCCCTAATGGTGGCGCGGCTGGGGATGCCTTTTTGGCTTTCGTTGCCGCTAGCTATGCTCGTGAGCGGCGTTTTTGGCGCCTTATTAGGTTTTCCCGTGCTGCGCCTCAGAGGAGATTACTTGGCAGTGGCCACCCTGGGCTTCGGGGAAATATTTCGCCTGGCTATGGTCAATTGGGATAAGATAACCAGGGGGCCTATGGGTTTACCGGGCATTCCCAGGCCTAGCTTGTTTGGCCAGAACTTCACCCGGGAAATGTATTATTATTTGATAGTGGTATTATTTATCATCGGCCTGTGGTGCGCCTTACGCATTTTTAACTCTTATTTGGGCAGGGCCTTCCGCGCCATTAAAGACGATGAGGATGCTGCGGAGTTCATGGGCATTGACATCACTAAATACAAAATTCTTGCTTTTGCCATCGGCGGCATCTATGCGGGCGCAGCGGGAAGTTTTTATGCCCACTATATAACTTTTATCAGCCCCGACACTTTCCTTTACCTGGATTCAGCCAACATGCTGGCTATGGTCTTTCTGGGGGGCGCAGGTACCATAGTGGGCCCGGTGCTGGGGGGAGTGCTGCTCACAGTTTTTCCGGAAATAATGCGCTTTGCCGTGGAATGGCGGATGCTGTTGGTCGGTCTTCTGATGGTGTTAATGATGATCTTCCGGCCCCAGGGAATCCTGGGCGAAGACAATACCCGGCTGCCTTGGCATAGAATTGTTAAACCCACGGGCTCCGGCGGGCAAGGCAAATTTGTGGCAGGGGAGTGACAAAAGTGGCAATCCTGACATTAAAAAGCGTATCCAAACATTTTGGCGGTGTGCGGGCAGTTGACGATGTTTCCGCTGAGATTGAGGAAAAGAAAATCACCAGCATCATCGGACCTAACGGGGCCGGAAAAACCACGCTGTTTAACTTGATTACCGCTGCCTATGAATTGACCGGCGGTGAAATTACCTTCAAAGGAAACAAAATATCGGGACTGAAGCCCCATCAGATTCATGCCAGGGGCATCTCCCGGACATTTCAAAATATCCGCCTTTTTACTACCATGACTGTTTTGGAAAACGTGATGATTGGTATGCATTCCCAGGTACAGCCCCGGATAGTTGATGTGTTCATGCCGGGCCGCTATTACAAAAATGAAAGGTACATGTACTCCAAAGCGATGGAAATTTTGCACCTGCTCTCACTGGAGGAAAAAGCTGATAGTAAGCCTTCGGCTCTCCCGTACGGGGAGCAGCGTAAAGTTGAAATTGCCAGGGCTTTGGTCAGCGAGCCGGAGATAATGCTTTTGGATGAACCGGCGGCTGGCATGAATGTTGGTGAATCAAAGGAATTGATGAACTTTATCGCCAGACTGAAAGAGGAGTTTCAGAAAACGGTGATTATCATTGAACATAACATGCGAGTGGTCCGTTCCATATCAGATAAGATTATCGTGCTTGATCACGGGAAAAAGCTGGCGGAAGGGCGACCGTTGGAAGTGCTGCAGAATCCTGAAGTGGTGGAAGCTTATTTGGGCAAAAATGAGTTAACCAGCTATGCTCAAATCAGTTAAGGTGGTGGAACTATGCTAGATGTGCAAAAACTGAAAGTGTCCTACGGTGGCGTAAAAGCGCTGCACGGGATTTCACTGCAGGTAAGCAAAGGGGAATTTGTGGCTCTCGTCGGCAACAACGGCGCCGGCAAGACCACTACCTTGAATGCAATTTGCGGGGTGGTACGGCCCCGAGAGGGGACTATTGTTTTCGAGGGAGAAACTATTTCCGGGCTCTCTTCGGATAAGATAGCATCCAAAGGCATAGCCATGGTGCCGGAGGGCAGAAGGGTGTTCGCCGGGATGAGCGTACAGGAAAACCTGGACATGGGAGCTTTTATGCGGCGGGACAAGGATGGGATCAAAAGAGATCTGGAAATGGTCTTTGAGATGTTTCCCATTCTGAAGGAGCGCCGCCGCCAGCAGGCGGGGACTTTATCGGGCGGCGAACAGCAGATGTTGGCCATTGGCAGGGGACTGATGTCAAATCCCCGGCTGCTCTTTTTGGATGAGCCTTCTTTGGGGCTGGCTCCGGTGATCGTGGAGAATATTTTTAAAATTATCAAGCAAATCAACCGGCAAGGCATTTCGATCCTGATGGTGGAGCAAAATGTCCCCTTGTCGCTGTCGGTGGCTGACCGGGCCTATGTGCTGGAGACCGGCAATATCGTTTTGGAGGGAAGCTCGGATGAGCTGATGAAAAATGACCTGATCCAGCAAGTTTACCTGGGGATGGTGGACTAGTGTGCAGCCACCAGTCCTCAGTTAGTGACATACCAATATACAACATCCCGCCGCCTGGCGGGACAGCTTGTAAACAAAGCCCGCATGTATTATTTCGCTCTGGACAAGCTCCTACGCCGTTACCGGCAGCATAGCTGCCGACGGCTGGGGAAACCAGTCCCGCTCCATAATACATGCGGGCTGATAATAGTTTGTCGACGGTCTGTCCCGCCGCCTGGCGGGAGTTTTTTTATTAACTTACTTATTTCTTTTTGCCAAAGCAGGATATGCAACGTATGTTCGCGAAAATGTAAAGACGCGTATGGCGACCCGGAAAAATTATGGGTCCTGTGACCGGACCCCTTTATAGGAAACGAAAGTTAGCACAGTTAAAAAAGCAAAGAAAATGGCTGCGCCTGTAACCTTGAAGATTATACTTTGGATGGCACAGAATATAAAAACTACGCCGGCGAGCAGATAAATAATGCCCATAAAGAGACCCCTCTATTGGTTATTAATATAACTATAACTTACTCATATGCACGCTAAAAGTGCGGTATACCTTGATGGAAAAATTGTACAAACAGTTAAATGCAATAAATATCCAGAAGTGGGTGTAATCAAGCATGAAACAGGTAAGTTTTGTGCACTGCAGCGACCTGCACCTGGGTTGCCAGCAGTTTAATGAAATCCAGCGTTGGCACGATTTTGGCGCTGCCTTTGCCCAGGTGATAGATTATGCCGTCGCGGCCAAAGTTGATTTTATGCTCATTGGTGGCGACTTGTTTCACCACCGCAGCGTGAATGCCCCTACCCTGGCCCAGGCCATCTCGGGCTTAGCACGTCTGAAGTCAGCCGGAATTGAGGCTATCGCTATTGAAGGAAACCACGATAAAGCATTTTACCTTGAAAGAGATTCCTGGATGAGTTTTCTTAACAACCAGGGGTATCTCCGCCTGCTCAGGCCGGTTTTCCGGGAAAGCGGGCTGGAGCTGGCCCCTTATGACGGTGGAATTGGCTCTGTGCTGGAGGAAAAAGGCCTGCGGATTATCGGGCTTGGCTACCTGGGAGCCACTACCCGGCAGCGGCTGGAGGAAATTGCGGAAAAAATTAAAGCCTCGGAAAATTTTACAATAGTTATGCTCCATGCGGCGGTGGATAAGCTCCTGGGGCAGGATTTAGCCGGAGTTAAGGGGGAAGTCTTTGAAAAATTCCGGGGAAAAGTGGACTACTTTGCCCTGGGTCATATTCACAGCCGCCAGGAACTGGGGGAATTGGTGTTTAACCCCGGCGCACCGGAATGCGTGCACCTGGATGAAGCAAAAGAGGGCAATGAAAAAGGCTTTTATCATGTTACTGTGGTCGGAAAGGAAAAAAGGGTTAACTTTATACCCAGCAAACGCCGCGATGTGCGCCGCTACCCGTTGGATTTGACCGGTCTGACTGAACCGGGACAGGTTACTGCTAAAGTATTGCAGCTGTTAGAGGATTCAGACCTGCGGGATTTGGACAGACCTATTGCCCAGATTAACCTCTACGGCGCTATAGCTTTTAATTCCTTTGCCATTGATACTAATGACCTGGCGGAAAAAGTAAAAGAACGGTTTGGTTGCCTCCTGGTGGAAGTGCTGAACAATGCCAATCTGCCCCAATTGGATACGGGGGCGGAATTCACCGGTTTTGACCGGAACTTGATTGAGCGGCATGTGCTCACCGCAATGCTGGCGGAAGACAAGCCGGAACTGAAAGAAGTGGCTGATCAGGTGGTTGAGCTCATGCTGCGGGTGAAAAACGATGCCCTGGCAGGGGTGGATGAAACAGAAATTATTTCCGCCGTAGAAAAGCTGCTGGAGAAGCTGCCTCTTCCTGAGGCGGCAGCAGGGAAAGACAGGAGTAAAGGCCATGAAGATTAAACGGCTGCGCTTACAGAATATCAAGAGCTATCAGGACCAGACCATCACTTTTTACGACGGCGTGAACTTCATTTCCGGGGTTAACGGGGCCGGCAAATCAACCATTATCGAGAGCATTGGATATGCCCTTTTTGACTGTAAGCCGGGCACGCTGGCTGAATTTGTCCGTTATGGCGCCAAAACAGGGATTATAACCGTGGAGTTTGAAGCCGGCGATGGCTGTCTGTACAAAGTGGTGCGGAAGCTGGGCAGCGTTTCATCCTGGATAGTGTACGACGGGGAATCAGGGGCGGAGATCGATTTACATGGTGCCTCGGACATTAAACCCTGGCTGAAAGACTCCCTTGGTATCGAGCAGGAGCAGGACTTGGCCCAGCTTTTCAATGATGTAGTAGGCGTAAGCCAGGGGACCTTCACTGCACCTTTCCTGGAAACGCCGGCCAACCGCAAGCAGAAATTCAATAAAATGCTCAAAGTGGAAGCCTTCAATGAAGCCTATAGCAAAACCAGGGAAGTGGTGGCTGCCATTAACCGTATGATTGGGGAACAGGAAAAGATCAAGGTGCGGTTGGAAGAACGGGTGGCGGATTATGAGCGAGTCAAAGCGGAAGCGGAGGTACTCACTCCTTTGATTGAGGAATTGCAGCAGCAGGTAAAGGTGAAAAAGGACAACCTGGCGGTGAAAATAAAGGAAAGGGATGCCCTGCGAAAAACTAAAATTGAACTGGAGCATATTTTAAAAAAGGCCGACATTACCAAAATTGAACTGGAAAACATAGAGAAAAGGCTTGGTGAGTTGCAGGGGAATTTGGTAAAAGCGATGGAAGCAGCCCAAAAAACAGCTGCGGCGCAAGCCGGCTACCGGGCATATTTGGTTGCGCAAAAGGAACTGGCAGAGCTGGAGCAAAAACGGGAGGCAAGGGACCAGTTGACCAAAAGACTGGCCGATCTGACTGCCGAACTTAAAGCCAGAGAAGCTGCCCTGGAAGCAGAGGAAAAAGCATTGCAAGGGCAGTTGCAGGAGACTGCTAAAGCTGCAGCGGATAAATTAAAACAGCTGCAGGAAAAGGAAGCCCAGGTAGAGGAGGCCCGGGCTAAAAACGAGGAACTTATTGCGCTCAGCTCTTGCCTGGAAAGTTTCCAGCAGCAGCTCAAGTCAGGAGACAAGAAATCAGCTGAGCTTGCCGAGACCAGGCGCAGAATCAATGATGGCCTGGCAAAATGGACTGAGCTTAAAGCCAGGATCGCTGAAACTTTGCAGAAATTAGCCCATGAAGCAGAGGTCCGAAAAGAAGCCGAGGGCATTAAAGTTCTGGAAAAAGAACTGGAGGCCAGGCGCATTGCATTGGCTTCGCTGGAGCAAAAGCTGCATACTCTGGAGGAAAACCAGAGGAATACGGCTGGCGGTCAGTGCCCATTTTTGCATTCACCCTGCCAGAACGTAGGCGGCGATTTAAGCAAATATTTTGCGGAGCAAATCAAGGACGTAAAGCGGCAAATAGAGGCAGAAAACAGGCAGGCGGGCGAGCTGGCGGATGCTATTGCCAGGGGACAGTACATAATCCAGGCGCTGGAGAACCTGCAAAAAGAGCAAGCCGCTTTGCAGCACCTGAAGGATGAGCAGGTAAAATACCTGGAGGCTTTTCGCATTTATTTTCAGAGGTCAATTAAAGAAGACTTGGCGGAAACTTCCAGACACCTGCTGGAGCAGAGCCGGATCGTGCTGGAAAAAGTTGCGGCTAAGGTTAGCAAAGATATTTCTCCTTTGCCGGAAGCAAGGTTAGATGGAGCAGAGGGGGAAGTGGAAAGGGCCTGGGCAGATTATGTCAGCTCTGTCAGCTCATTAGGCCAAGTCGAAGAGGACAGCCTCAACAGGCTGGTGCAACTACTTGACCTGGTTCTGGAAAAAACTGAAATGTTTTACCAGACAGTTGTAAGTTTTTACCAGGAAATAAACGGGGCAACAGTTGAGGAAGGTAAGGTGCGTTCAGCAGCTTTAGGGCAACTGTTAGGGGAACAGCAGGCACTGCAAAAACAGCTGGCTGATTTAGACAATAAATTGGCGGAGTTGGAAAAGCAGCGCCAAATTTTACAGGAAGCAGCGCGGGGAATCGAAAAACTAAAACTGGAACAGCATACCACTGAGCAGGTGCTTTTAAATTACCAGGAAGTTGACGCCGAGATTAAAGCCAGACAAGCTGTACTTGCCTCTAACCAGGCGGCTTATGAAACCTATATGCAGCACCGGGAAGAAGCCGAAAGAGTGGCTGGTATAAAGGCCCAGCTGGAGGCGGAAAGTCGGCTGTTACAGGAAAAGCAGGAGTTATATGAGGGTTTGAATTCTAAAATCCAGGTGCTCTCCGCTAATTTTAGGGAAGAGACGCTGGTTGAACTGGAAAAGACGTTAGAAGAGCTGCAAATCGAGCTGGCTAAAGCCGAACAGCTTTTACTGGAAAGAGGAAAAGCGCTGCAAGAGCTGCAGCAAAAGCTTCTGGCCATGGAAATGGCGAAAGAAGAAATGGCTGCAATTACAGCCAGGATTGGAAAATACCAGGCAGTCAAAGAACTGCTGGAATATATCCGCAGCGTGTTCAACCGTGCCGGGGAACGGGTGGCTGCCGTTTACCGGGAATACCTGGCCCACGAAGCCAACCGCTTATACCGTGAAGTTGCCAAAGAGAATGTAACCCTGGAATGGAGGGAAGATTACGAACTGGTATTAGCCGACAGTCACCAGGGCCGGAAACGGGAGCGAAGCTTCAGGCAGCTCTCCGGAGGGGAGCAGATGACGGCCGCTTTGGCTGTACGCCTGGCCCTGTTGGGACAGCTGGCAAGGGTTAAACTTGGTTTCTTCGATGAGCCTACCACCAATTTGGACGTGGATCGCCGCGGCAACCTGGCCCAAATCATTCCCCGGATCACCGGTGACTTTGATCAGCTGTTCGTCATCAGCCACGATGATTCCTTTGACGCAATGACCGATAACATCATCCAGCTGCAGAAGGACCAGGGGGAAGGTACTAAGCTGGCATGAAGTTAGTCTTAAGTCCATGGTCGTTAGTAGTCAGTTTTGGGTTATTTGCCAGTTGCTTCTTCTCATTATTATGAGCTACAATGAATATAGTTCCTTTCAAGTTCAGTCCTGCAATCTTAATGGTTAGCAGGACTTATTGTATTTAAAAATAAAATTATGAGGGAAAAGACAATGGAGATCCCACAAGGGGTATTTGAGACAGTTAAAAAACTGCAGGAAGCGGGCTACGAGGCATATCTCGTGGGCGGGGCCGTGCGGGACGTTCTCTTGGGGCTTACCCCCCAGGACTGGGATGTGGCTACTTCCGCCCTGCCTCAGGATGTAATGCGCCTCTTTCCCAAAACAGTGCCCACCGGCCTCAAGTTTGGCACTGTCACAGTCATAGCGGAGATGCCGATTGAAGTGACCGCTTTCCGCCGGGAAGGCCGCTATCTTGACGGACGAAAGCCCTCTGAGGTCCGGTTGGGGGTGACGCTGCTGGAAGATCTCTCCCGGCGGGATTTCACTGTCAACGCTATTGCCTTCGATCCCGTCACCGGGCAATATGTCGATCCTTTCCGCGGGATGGAGGATTTAGCCAACGGACGGGTGAAAATTAAAACCGTGGGTGAACCTCACCGGGTTTTTCGGGATGATGCCTTGCGCCTCCTCAGGGCATTCAGCCTATTTGCCAAATTGCATTATCACGTTGCAGAAATTGATATTGCCGAAGATACTATAAGCGCCATTCGGCAGGAAGCAGAAAGCATCAGGAGGATTTCTGCCGAAAGAATTCAAATGGAACTGAATAAAATTATTACTTCTGCCATACCTCATATATGTTTGGAACGGATGGCAACAGTCGGACTTTTGCAGCAGATTTTACCGGAACTATATAACAGCAGAGGCATTGGGCAGCAAGGCTTGGGGGAAGATGCTTTTAATTACAGTTTAAGCGTAATGAGTTATACCAGCCCAAAGCTCGAACTGCGACTGGCCGCCCTGCTGCATAGGGCTGCTCATTTCCGGTGTTCGCCAACATCCGACTTCCAGGGGGTATGCTGTGCTGCGGAGAGCGCTGCACTAGCTAGAGACATTCTGGCCAGGCTGAAATACTCGAATCATACTATCGCCACAGTAACCCATCTGATAGCCAATCAGCTGTCCGCTTTCCCCGCTCGTATGCCTGAGGTGCGCAGGTTGGTAAGGAAAGTTGGCCAAGAGCACATCTCCGCTCTCCTGGAGTTGGAAAAGGCAAAGCTTCTTGCGGCAGGGGGCAGGGGATTAGAGGATTGGGAGCTGCTGGTCAAAAGAGTAGAGCAAGTGATGGCGAGCGGGGATGCCCTTACAGTTCAGGAACTGCAAATTAGAGGCAGTGATATTATTAAAACGCTGGGCATCGGTCCAGGCCCCGAAGTAGGACGGATTTTAAATCGACTGTTGGATATGGTGCTGGACAGGCCGCAGCTGAATGAGCGGGATGCGCTCCTGTCTATCGCTCAAAAACTAAAAGATGGTGAAGGAGACCGGAGGATGTAAAAACAAACTCTGGCCAAATACGCCGATGATACCTGAAAAGGCTTCCTGGTGGTAAGCCTCAGACCGTCGACAAACTCTTATCAGCCCGCATGTATTATGGAGCGGGACTGGTTTCCTCTAGGCTGGCGGCTTTGCCAAAGGTCAACGCGTAGGAGCTTATTAATTGGGGACATCCCTCAGCTAAAGCGAACAACATGCATAAGAGGTGTGTCCCCTGACCGCTGCTCGAAATAATACATGTGGGCTTTGTCTACAAGCTGAGGCTTCCTGGTGGAAGCCTTTGATGTTAAAACTTTATGGAGTATGAAGAAAACTGGTTGATCAACACCCGGTAGATGCCCATCACGATGTTCAAAGAAATAATTTGGATGGGGATGAGAATGAGTTCTTTTAAAATGCGCATTGGCAAAATGACTAAAAATGCTTTGCCGTATAAAATTTGCAGCCAGTAGGTGTTGATTACCGTGACTAACAGCGAAGTCACAGCCACTGCTATGCTGAGCTTAATGATTTTGTGGTTTTCATTTGCCTTAAACAGCCGGTAAATGATTACAGGCAGTGCGCCGCTTAAAGCGGTAGTCACTGTAAAGCCGGGAAACCATGGGCCGTAGGCGTGAAACTTTACCAGATAGCCCAGGATATCTGTCAAAGCCCCAACGATTGCCCCTGCTGCCGGACCAAATACAAAACCGGCAAGCATAATAGGTAAATAGGCAAACGTAATCTTCAAGCCGTTGATGCCTGCAATGGGAATCATAACCCCCAGCATGCTGAGGAGCACTGCAATTGCCAACAGCAGTGCTAAATGGGTTAAAACGTGAGCCTTTTTAAGCATGTCAATCTATCTCCTTTAATCTAGTTTCCAAAAGCACAGTCAAAAAAAACAAACAAACCTCCTTTCCCCCTTATTCGGCCAGCGCCACATAAGAGAGAAAGCAGGTTTCCTCTCCAATGCGACAGCGGACGCAGTATACCACCGCAAACAAATAATTGTTTTTCGTCCAAGGGCAACTTCCCATCCCTTTGGCACTTAACGCGGCATACCTACTCTGTCTTATTTTGACTGTATCTGTAGTATATGATAAAAAAGAATTTTTGTATAGAAAAAATTTTTATTATTCTAGTAAAATCAAGTGCTTAGTATTTTTCCTTTTTTCTAACTTTGCTGATGCAACGGAGATAGTCTTCACCAAGGTTAGCTATAGACTGACCCCTGAAAAAATAATATCATATAAAGAAAGAATATTAAGATAAGTGGTACCCCTTCAACCTTTCCAAACGCCACAAAACATTTGTCCCAATCTCTGCCTGGTTTTTTGTCCTAGAAATGGAGACAACAATTACAGGTAAAGCGGTAAAGCACCGGGGGTGGTAAATCGTGAAAAAGCAGGAAATAGTCTTTATCGCACCCTATGATAAGTTGGCTGGTCTGGTGGAAGAAGTTTGCTTGGAAATCAAACTGCCAGTTCGGGTGTTGGTAGGCAATCTGGAGGAAGGAGTCCGGGTAGCCCGGCAAGTGGTAGGGGAAGGGGCCGAGGTGATTATCAGCAGGGGTGGCACAGCTTCCCTGATTATGCAGGCAGTAGATGTCCCCGTAGTGGAAGTGCATGTCACCAGCTTTGATATTCTCAACTGCTTCTCCCAACTACAAAACCTTACCGGTACAATAGGATTGGTGGGGTTTGGCAACGTGGTTTACGGGTGTGAAAATATCGGCCGCATTTTCGGGTTGAAGCTAAAACAGCTGACCATAGGTTGTATAGACGAAGCAGAGGCTAAAGTGGCCGAAGCAGCTCAAGCCGGCATTAGGCATATTATCGGCGATACTATTGCGGTTAATAAGGCGCGGGAATTGGGCTTAAACGGTTATTTGGTGGAATCGGGAAAAGAAGCGATTGCCAAAGCTGTTTTTGAAGCACAGCGGGTGGCGCTGGTGCGCCGCCAGGAGCGGGAAAAAGCTGAGCGCATCAAAATTATCCTGGACAGCATCAATGATGGTTTGATAGCTATCGACGAACAGGAAAGGATTACGATGATCAATCCTGCAGCGGAGCGGATTTTCGGCTTGCGGACTGACCAGGTTATCGGTAAGCAGGTTAAGGATGTGATTCCTAATACCAAATTACCGGAGATCCTGAAATCGGGCGAAGCGGAAGTGGGTGAAATCCAAGATATCGGCAGTACCAGGATCGCCACCAGCCGCATCCCGATTATGGTAAAAAATGAGGTTGTAGGGGCTATTGCCACCTTTCAAGATATTACGGAGTTGCAGCACTATGAACAAATTATCAGGAGCAAACTGCACAAAAAAGGGTTGGTGGCCAGGACTAAGCTTGAACAAATTATAACTGCCAGCCCCTTGATGCAAGATACCCTGGCTAAAGCCCGGAAATTCGCAGCAGTAGAATCTACTGTGCTGATTACGGGTGAGTCTGGAACGGGTAAAGAACTCATCGCCCAGGGTATCCACAATGCCAGCCAGCGTAAGAACGGGCCTTTTGTAGCTGTCAATTGCGCTGCCATGCCCGAGAATTTACTTGAGAGCGAACTTTTTGGTTATGAGGAGGGCGCTTTTACGGGAGCCCGCAAAGGGGGCAAACAGGGATTGTTTGAACTGGCCCACAAAGGGACCTTATTCCTGGATGAAATTGGTGAAATGCCGTTGGCTTTACAGTCCCGCTTGCTGCGTGTGCTGCAGGAAAAGGAAGTGATGCGCCTTGGAGCCGATTATCTCATCCCTGTGGATGTACGCGTTGTTGCAGCTACCAATCGCGATCTCTATGAATCAGTAGCCGAAGGAAATTTCCGCCAGGACCTTTTTTACCGTTTAAACATTTTGAATTTGCAGTTACCCAGTTTGCGGGAGCGAAAAGGGGACATACCGGTACTGGCTAAGTATTTCCTGAACAAATTTCAGCACCTGAATCCGCTGGTTACAGGTTTTGCTCCCGAGGCTTTGGAGGTTTTGAGCAACTATGCGTACCCGGGCAATGTCCGGGAACTGGAAAACATGGTGGAGAAGTTGGTTATCCTGAGTGCTGAAGAAATAATCAGCGCTGCTGCTGTTGAGAATGTGCTGGCAGAAATCCCCTGGCGTTCGAGCAGGATATCAGGGCAGATCATGCTGGAAGGGACATTGCAGGAGATAGAATCCCGCATAATTCTCCAAGTGTGGGAAGAGGAACACCATAATCAAAGCGCAGCGGCCAGGCGTCTGGGCATTGATCGCTCTACCCTGTGGCGCAAGCTGCAACAATTAGGTGTTGCATAATCAAACAGGTGTTGCATATTGCAACACCTGATTTATTTTTACTTTCTGAATACTTTAGCTAATCAGGAGATTTGAGCCGCGTAAATAAAGCCTCCAAATAATTTTTATTTTTAGTTCTGTTATGGCATGATTTTTGCTATGCAGAACGGCGGGAGGTGGAAAATTTGAGTAGACAAGCAGTTGTGGCCAATGCCAAGGACAATGTGGCGACAGCCGTGGCTGACATCGCAGCTGGAACAAAGGTTACGCTGGACGTGGCCGGTAAAACAGTTGAGCTAGTTGTCAGCGATGCAGTGCCTTTCGCTCACAAGTTTGCCTTGACAGCTATTGAGGCAGGGACCGACGTCATCAAATATGGCGAAAGTATCGGCCAGGCTACGGTAAATATTGCTCCAGGGCAATACGTGCACATTCATAACGTAGAAAGCAAAAGAGGCCGTGGGGACTGGGACAAGGAGGAGAAAAATTAGTATGAAATTCTTAGGTTATAGACGTGGCAATGGTCAGGTAGGAATTCGCAATCATGTAATTATTTTACCTTCGACAGTATGCGCCAGTGAAACGGCTGTCAAGATAGCCGCCCAGGTAGGAGGGACTGTAGCATTGCCACACCAGCACGGGTGCTGTCAAATCGGCGCAGACCATGAGCAGACAGTTCGAACCCTTATTGGTTTGGGGAAAAACCCCAATGTGGCTGCCTGCTTGGTAGTAGGCCTAGGGTGTGAAGGGGTGCCTGCCAAGGAGGTGGCTGAAGCTATTGCTTCTACCGGAAAGCCCACAGAGGTAATCACCATTCAGGAGTGCCGGGGTACCCTACGTACCATTGAACAAGGGGTGCGCATCGCCCGTAAAATGGTCCAGGAAGTAGCCACGTACCAGCGTGAAGAAATTGATGTATCAGAACTGGTCTTAGGGATTGAATGTGGAGGTTCTGATGCCACCAGTGGCATTGCTGCCAACCCGGCAGTGGGACATGCCTCTGACCTGCTCCTGGCAGCAGGAGGCACAGCTATGCTGTCGGAGACTACTGAGCTAATCGGGGCAGAACATGTCTTGGCTCGCAGGGCAGTTACCCCGGAAGTGGGCGAGAAGCTCCTGGAGATTGTCCGGAGATGCGAGGAACGGGCAAAGAGCCTGGGTGTTGATATTCGCGGCGGCCAGCCCACACCGGGTAACATTCAGGGCGGGGTGATCACTATCGAAGAGAAATCCCTGGGGTGTATTTATAAGGCCGGGACTGCCCCCATCCAGGGCGTGCTGGAATACGGGGAAATCCCGCAAGGCAAGGGTTTCTATGTGATGGACACTCCCGGACAAGATATAGAAAGTATCACCGGAATGCTGGCCGGTGGAGCACAGATCATTTTGTTTACAACCGGCAGGGGTACCCCCACGGGTTCGCCGATTGCTCCTGTTATCAAAGTAACGGGGAATGCTAATACTTTTGAGATTCTGGAGGATAACATAGATTTAAGCGCTGCCGGGATTGTTGCCGGTACAGCAACAATTCAGGAGGTAGGCGAGAAGATTTTTGCAGAGCTACTGGCCGTAGCAGGCGGCAAGCCTACCAAAGCGGAGATTTTGGGACATCACGAATTCGGCATCTACAAAATTGCTCCTACATTTTAATTAAGTTGGACAAAGGAACACTTTGCAATCTTATTAAGCTAGGAGGAGAATTATGAAGATAAAGCAAGCCATTGAACGGGTTCCAGGCGGAATGATGGTTGTGCCGCTCTTGTTGGGGGCGTTAATTAACACTGTGGCGCCAGCCTCTCTGGAAATCGGGGGATTTACCACTGCCCTCTTCAAGAAAGGCGCATTACCCCTAATCGGATTGTTCCTCTTTTGTATGGGCGCCCAGCTGCGCTTTTCGGCAGCTCCTAAAGCCCTGAAAAAAGGTGTGGTCATCACTTTATCCAAATATGCAATTGGGGTAGCTATCGGGTTGGGTGTTGCCAAATTTATGGGTCCAAACGGACTGTTCGGGTTAGTGCCATTAGCAATTATTGCCGGTATGACCAACTCCAACGGAGGCATGTATGTAGCTTTGACTGGGGAATATGGCGACAGTACTGACGTAGGAGCCGTGTCTATTTTATCTTTGAATGACGGTCCCTTCTTCACCATGATGGCATTAGGCGCTTCCGGCTTGGCCAATATCCCCTTTATGGCTTTTGTAGCGGTATTGGTGCCAATTGCTATAGGTATGATTCTGGGTAACCTGGACGAAGAAATGCGTAAATTTTTGGCGCAAGGGGAACGTTTACTCATTCCTTTTTTTGCCTTTGCTTTAGGAGCTGGTTTAGATTTTGCAACCGTCTTTCAAGCTGGTTTCCCAGGAATACTGCTGGGTGTGATGACCGCAGTTCTTACCGGCTTTGGCGGTATGTTTTTCCTCCGTTTGACCGGGGAAAAGAATGTAATTGCCGGAGCTGCTGAGGCTTCTACTGCCGGAAATGCTGTAGCTACTCCTGCCGCCATTGCTGCGGTAGACCCATCCTATGCCGCGATTGCCGGTATTGCTACGGCCCAGGTAGCTGCTTCCACTATCACCACGGCAATCCTTTGTCCTCTTTTGGTGGTAATGGTGGACCGCTGGCAAAAGAGCCGGGGCATCTTGCCCAAGCAGCTTGAATCAGAAGCCTCTGCTCTATAAGACAAAAAGAAGGCCAGTCCTGGACTGGTCTTCAAAATTTGAGGTGACAACATGGTTAGGATTGGCATTATCGCCGATGACTTGACAGGAGCCAACGATACAGGAGTACAGTTTACTAAATACGGGCTGACAACTGCAGTTTATTTCTCCCCCAAAGGACTGGCCAACCAGGAACTGGCCGATCTGGCGGTGGTGGATACTGACAGCCGTTCGCTCCCGGCAGATGAGGCGTACCGGGTCGTTCGTGAAGCTGCCAGGGTAATGCGGGAACAGGGATACAATATTATCTATAAAAAGGTAGACTCTACTTTAAGGGGTAACCTGGGGGCAGAAATCGATGCTGTGCTGGATGAGTTTGCTTTCCCCCTGGCGGTAATTGCCCCCGCTTATCCGAAAAACGGGAGGGAAACTCTAAACGGGCATCACTACCTGCACCATGTGCTGCTGCACCTGACGGAAATCAGCCGGGATGCTAAATTTCCTGTCACTAAATCCTCCATCGGGGAGATTTTGCAAGAGCAGTCCCGCCGTTCAGCTGGATTGATCTCCCTGGAGCATATCCGCAGTGGAGCGGAAGCCGTTATTCGGCAGGCGCAAAAGCTTTACGAAAAGGGGTATCAGCTTCTGGTGTGCGATGCACAGAAGGATGAAGATTTGTCGGTTGTCGCAGAGGCAATGGCAACCTGGCCTGGCAGGATCCTCTGGGTTGGCTCGGCGGGTCTGGCTGATTTTTTGCCAGCCCAGGTAGGTCTACATCAGTCCTGTGTCGCAGGACCGGCTATACCCCAAGCTAACGGTGATGACCGCAGGGTTTTGCTCATTGCGGGAAGCATGAGCGAAGTAACCCGCCGCCAGGTGCAACTGGCAGGCCAAAATGAACGCACTTTCTCCATCGGCCTGGAACCCGCGGCACTGGCTTTGGGGGAGGAATCAAGTAAACAGGAAATTGAGCGTTGTTTGCGTTTGGGGAAGTTGGCCCTGGCGTCAGATTGCGATGTGGCGCTATATGCCCGTACCGATTCTAATAAAGTCGAAGAAAGCCAGCAGCTGGCCCTTGCCCGGGGTATGACTATATCCCAGTTAAGCCAAATGATTGCCGGGACATTGGCAGAAATAGGGCGGCAGTTTGTTGCAAGCGGAGCGATTAAAGGATTGGTATTGACGGGGGGCGACACAGCTATAGCTGTTTGCCGGGCATTAGGAGCCACAGGGGTCAAGCTGGTCAGGGAGCTGGAGCCAGGGATACCCGGGGGTAGCCTCCTAGGAACAGCGCTACCTTTACAAGTGGTGACCAAGGCAGGTGCCTTTGGTTCAGAACAAGCTTTAAAAATAGCCATGGATTATCTCAGGAAGGGTGAGTACCATAGAGACTAGACCTTTAGTGGCCCTTACCATGGGTGACGGGGCAGGAGTAGGCCCGGAAATAATTGTAAAAGCATTAGCTGATAGGGAAGTGTACCGGCAGGTGCGCCCCCTGGTCATTGGTGACTTAAAAGTTTTGGCACGGGCCAGAAGTTTTGTTTCCGGGGTAACACCTGACTTGCGCAGCTGCCGGAATCCGGGAGAAGCTCACTACCTGCCGGGAACTATCGATGTTATAGACCTGGATAACCTGACAGCAGACCTGATTCCAGGGCAAGTGCAGGCCCGGGCGGGAAAAGCGGCTTATGAATATATTGCCAAGGCAGTGGAACTGGCTCTTGCAGGGCAAGTAGATGCTGTTTGTACCGCTCCTTTAAATAAAGAAGCATTGCATTTAGCCGGATATAGCTTCCCCGGACATACGGAAATCCTGGCTCACCTTTCTGGGACCAGCGACTATGCTATGCTCCTGGCGGGCGGGCCGTTAAGGGTGATTCACGTTACTACCCATGTGGGTTTGCAGGAGGCTTGTAACAGGATTACAACTTCCCGGGTATTGACGGTAATCAAACTGGCCCACCAGGTGCTGGTTAAAGTTCTCCCCCAGACTCCCCGGATTGCAGTAGCGGGACTGAACCCCCATGCGGGAGAAGGCGGCTTGTTTGGCAGGGAAGAAATCGAAGCAATCATCCCGGCAGTTCTGGAGGCGCAGGCCATGGGCTATGAGGTTACTGGACCGGTACCGCCGGATACAGTGTTCTGGAAAGCTGTTCAGGGCCAGTACGACATTGTGGTAGCAATGTACCATGATCAGGGACATATTCCTGTAAAACTGTTAGGCTTTGAAACAGGAGTCAATGTAACCGTAGGCTTGCCGTTTATTCGCACTTCTGTGGATCACGGTACAGCTTTCGATATTGCGGGCACAGGACAGGCTGATCCCCGCAGTTTACTGGAAGCTCTTAAGCTGGCAGGACAGTTAACGGGAAAATAAATAATTGAAAACTATACAGCCCGCTTCTCGCGGGCTTTTTTGGCTATCCAGAAAGTGTAAATTTGGGTAAAAGGAAAAAACTGTCAGGAACCAAAAAGAAAAATGTTTTTTTGGTTCATTGTAAAATTAAATGCAACAGGTAAAATACAGTAAAAAAATAAACAACCATAGTGAGAAATCATGTATGATTTAGGTGTCTACTCCAAACATACAGGAGGTCTCTACTATGGCTGTTCAATCCAAGTCTACCACAACTGTACGTTCTTTTAAACACCTAAGTGTTTTTGAACGAGGTCAGATTGCCGCTCTCTTAAAAGAAGGTAAAACTCAACGTTTATATTGCTAACAAGTTAGGTCGCTCACCAAGTACAATTAGTCGCGAAATTAAAAGAGGAACCACAATTCAAAGGCGTTCGGATTTATCAACTTATGAAGAATATTTTCCCGAAACTGGACAGGCAATATATAAGAAAAACCGTATGAACTGTGGGGCAAAGTGCAAGCTGGCTCAGGTTGAAGATTTTCTGAAATTTGCAGAAGATAAGATACTGCACGAAAAATGGTCGCCAGATGCAGTTGCCGGTTCTTGCAAACGAGATCCTAAATGGCAAGATGCTACCATTGTCTGCACCAAAACTTTGTATAGTTACATAGACCAAGGGTTGCTAACAGTCCGAAATATTGATTTAAGCCTTAAACTTAGATTAAAGCCTAAAAGTAAAAGGGTTCGTCAGAACAAACGCATCATGGGAATAAGTATTGACCAAAGACCAGAAGAAGTACAACAACGCCAAACTTTTGGTCATTGGGAAATTGATACTGTAGTAGGTAAACGAGCAAATGATTCAGTTATTTTAACCCTAACTGAACGAAAAACCCGCCACGAGCTGTTATTTCTCTTGGATACAAAAGACAGTAATGCTGTTAATAATGCACTTTTAGAGCTTAAGAATTACTACGGTGAGCAAATTTCCAACGTATTTCGTACTATTACAGCAGACAACGGTTCCGAATTTAGTGAGCTATCCGAAACCATGAAACCATTAGGAATTGAAGTTTACTTTTCTCATCCTTATTCCTCCTGGGAACGAGGAACCAATGAACGTCATAATGGGCTTCTACGCCGTTTTGTACCTAAAGGAAAAGCCATTAAGGAATTTTCAGCAGCAACGATAGAGCGCATACAGCACTGGCTAAATAAGCTTCCACGTAAAATATTAGGTTATAAAACGCCAGAAGAATGTTTCCGTGAGGAGCTATCCAAAATAGCTTAAGCCCTCCTTCTTGGGGGATTATAGAGCTCATTTGATGGTAGTCAAGGGTAAAGACTTCGTCTTGCCTAGCGGCAACCCTTGACAACCCTCTGCATTCGCTCAATAAAGTAGCCAAGAAGGGCTTAAAGATGATATTATTCTTTAAAACCTAAAATCATGATGATTTTCACTAGAGGTGTTGCATTTAATATTGCAATTTAGAAAAAATGTTTTTTTCAATATTTTCGGGTATTACGAAAACATCATGTTGCCTCCAAAGAGAAAGTAACAAGAAAAAATGGCTGAATAACCAGCCATTTTTCTTGTTACTTTCTTCTGGTATATGTACCATGCAGGCCATATTTTTCAGAGAGTTTTGCACATATCCTCAGCGCTTCGCGCTGTGCTTTTTCCACGTCTATAATGCCTTCTTCGTCCATTGCCCTGTCTCTTGTAACAAAACAGGTGCCGTAAACTATTGCCTCATTCAACGCCACGTCAAAAGCACTTGATTCAACTTTTACAAATATACCTGCCAAGTAAAAGCCTTGTTCGGGCAAGTAAGGGCTTTCCACTTCAAATACGTAATCAATATTGTCTT